>CAJUFO010000065.1 GCA_910585615.1 uncultured Acetatifactor sp. | reverse complement strand
GTTTGCTATACGCTTTTTTGCGGCTATCCTCCACGTCTAAGTTTCAAACTTATTTTCCTCCTTATTTGAGTTCCGCATACACGCGCCCTGTACCCAGGCATGGCAGAGGATTTCCGGCCGCTTAATGATGCGTCCGTAAATCCTCTGGGGCACTGGGCGCGCGTATGCTGTTTTTAGTTCCGTATGTGCGGGCACATACTGTTTTTATTTGCATCTCTGCCGTCCCCAGGCCGCGTGCCCAGGTGCGGGCAGAGAGAAATAACTTTTTTCCGTCACCCTTTGATCGCCCCGACAGTAAGCCCGCTGGTAAAGTACTTCTGTACATAAGGGTACAGGAAGATGATAGGCCCGATGGCTACCACCGTGGTGGCCATCCGCAGGGAGTTGGTGGGAATCTCCCCCGCCGCTACGCCCGTGCTCCTGGCCATCTCCTTCATGGCGTCCGCGTTGCGCAGCATCCGCATTAGCAGGTACTGCAGGGGGAAGAGCTTGCTGTCGTCCAGGTACAGCATGGCGTTGAACCACTGGTTCCAGTAGCCCAGGGCGTAGAACAGGCTCAATGTGGCGATGCCCGGCACGGACACCGGAAGGATGATCTTCCACAGAATCTGGAAGTCATTGGCACCGTCCATGTAGGCCGATTCCGACAGCTCATGGGGAATCCCGTTGAAGAAGTTCCGCATCAGGAACATGTTCCAGGCCCCGAAGGCCACGGGGATGATCAGCACGAATAGATTGTCCTTCAGTCCCAGGTTCTTGGTAATCAAAAGGTATGTAGGCACCAGCCCGCCCCCGAACAGCATGGTGAAGTATACGAAGAACGTAATCACGTTGCGGAACTTCACCTTCTTCAGGGACAGAGGATAGGCCATGGTGATGGTCAGGAACATGCTGAAGATGGTCCCCGCCACCGTCGTAAAGATGGTCACCCCGTAGGCCCGGAAAATCTGCGCGTCCCCCAGCACCACCTGATAGGCCTGTATGGTGAAGTCCTTGGGGATAATCGGAAAACCGTATATAGCAAAATTGGCTTCCGTCTCAAAGCTGCTCCCCAGAATGATGGCAAAGGGGAAGAGGCAGTAGATGCAGAACAGCGTGGCTATGGCGTATACCACCACCTCGAACACCTTCTCGCCGCCGGACTTTTTGATGGTGGTTCCCTGGATTCTTGTTTTTCCCATATCATTTCCTTCCTTCTCTTATAAATTACAAAACCGGAAGAATCGCATCCCAAAGTGAACTCTGTTCGCTTTGCGATTCTTCTGTGTGCAACTTATACTGCACACCGGTTGAATTTGCAGTGCGACCCGACTGCAGACCGCCAGCCAGGTACTTCCCCGGAGACACCGCTGTAAATCCTGGCGGTCTGCAGTATAGATTTTCTTAGGCTGTGTACTTTACAGCCTTAGAAAATCTTTGCACACTTAGAAGATTGCCGCATCCGGCTCTACTTTTTTGGTGATGAAGTTGGTGGCGAATACCAGCACCAGGCCTACAATGGACTGGAAGAAGCTGGTGGCCGTGCTCATCCCCAGGTTGTTCAGCTGCCGCAGCGCCCGGTACACAAAGGTGTCGATGACATCCGTGGTGGAATACAGGGCTGCATTGTCGCCCACCAGCGCGTAAATCATGCCGAAATCGCCGTTGAAGATCTTGCCCACGCTCATGATGGTCAGCATGATGGCAGTGGTCTTTAAGAGGGGCAGGGTGATTTTGGTGATCTGCTGGAACCTGGTGGCGCCGTCCACCCTGGCCGCCTCGTACATCTCCTGGTCGAAGCCCGTGATGGCCGCCACGTACACGATGGTACCGTACCCCGCTCCCTGCCAGAGCTTCAAAAGCACCAGAATCAACGGCCACCAGCCCGGATTGGTGTAGAACGCCGGGTCTGTCCCTCCGTTGTCCACGATCCATTTGGTCAGGATGCCGCTGCCGCCGATGATGCCGCTCATGAACATGGCCACCACCGTCCAGGAGACGAAGTGGGGGAAGATAGCGATGGTCTGCACTACTTTGTTGTAGACCTTCTTCTTAATCTCCACGAACACCAATGCCAGGATGATGGACATGACAGTACCCGTGGCGATGAACAGCACGTTCAGGAAAATGGTGTTGAAGAAGATTTTGCCCACGCCCTTGTAGTTGAACAGGAACTGGAAGTTCTTCAGTCCCACCCAGGGGCTGCCCCAGATGCCGTCCTTGTAATTGAAGTCCTTGAACGCGATCAGCACGCCGTACATGGGATAATAGCAGAAGATCAATACCCAGATAATGGTGGGAAGCGTCATGAGATACAACAGCTTGTGCTTCCACAGCTCCTGTAGCCCGCCCGCAAAGCCCAGATGCTCTTTGTAGGGCCGGTCAGCTTGTGTCTTCGTCTTTTTCACTGTGTCCCCTCCTTGAATTTTAGTTCTGAGACTGTTTTGGTTTGTTAAGTCTATTTTAAGATGCGGAAATCCGAAAACATATAGGAAAAAAGCTAGAAACAGGGTAATTTTTGAAGATGTGCCCGTAATGACCACAGAAAAAGGCCATGGGGCCGGATGCATTCCTGCTTCCGGCCCCATGGCCCGATTACATTTTTTATTCTTTCAGCTCATCAATATCCGTCAGATTGACTCCCAAAGAGTTGAGTACCGCTCCCTCCGCCACGCCAATGATCCCCCTGTCGATCAGCCCCTGGAAGACATGGTCAAATATGACGGCCTCCAGATACCCGGAGATTCCCATGATGAACAGGGCCGGGAAATAGACGAAGAACCAAATCAGGAACACCGTCAGCGCCTGTATGGCCAGAACCGCCGCCGTCCAGCCCGGGCAGCGGAGCATAATCGTCACGGCCATCCGGAAATGCCCGGAGGCCGTATTCCCGAACTTCGCCATGGCCGCGAACACAAAGGGGAACACTGTCAGCACCAGGAGGGACAATACCGCGAACACGATGGTCTGCACCTGGTACCCCTCCCCCCAGAACAGGCTGTAATAGAAAAAGTCGAACGCGAATACGACCTGCGCCAGCACCAGGGGAATCCCCAGCTGCAGCCCCTGCTTCAGGTTCCCGCGGAACGCCTGGAAGAAACGGCGGGCGATGTAGCCCTCCTGATCCTTCACCGCCTGAAACAGCACCTCGTAAAGGGCGGCCGTGGCGGCCCCCATGGTGAGGATGGGAAGGCTGCACAGGAACCACAATATCCCCACATACAGCATCATCACCAGTTTATTTATCCCCCGCGCAAAGGGAGAATTCAAGCTAAATAAGTTCATGTCCTCACTCCTCAGTCCGTCAGCGCCACAGGCGCAACGTCTCCAGCGCCAGGAAGCTGTGCCGCATAGTCCGTCAGCTGTTCCTGAATCGCCTCCAGATATTGTTCAAAACCTGCCCCGTACAAGCGCTGGTTGGCTTCCTCAAGAGCCTCCAGGTAGTCCTCCCCGTATCCGCACACCAGCGGCTGGAAATATTGGAGCCATACCCGCTCTACCGCAGCCTGTTCCTTTCCAGACAGCACAAACGAAAATCCGTCCAGTGGATCGTCCTCCACCGTCTTCCCTGTCTCCTTGCTCCAGTCAGGAAGCGCATGATATACTTCTTCATCCCACTTCTTGTTCACGGGAATCCCTTCATAGCCCATTGTGTCGTCCGTAACGGCTGTCCAGCCAAAGCGGTTCTGGGAGCTGATTCCATCAAAACCGATTTTTCCGTCCACAAGGTTATAATTTTCACCCTCTGCTCCGTATGCCACCAGAGAATAGTATCGCGCATCCGTATGGATTTTTTCCAACAGCTCCATGGCCAGTTCCGGCTCCGTTGTCTTCGCTGAGATGGAAATCACAGAAGCACCTGCAAGGGAGCCTACATGGTAGGTATCGAACTGATTCAGATAAGGAAAAAAGTTGAATTCCCATTCGGGATTCTTCTCATACAAAGCCGGAATCCAATGGTTGTTCAGGGACCAGATGGGATTGTTGGTCTCACAGGGTTTCTTATCCTCCAGAATCAACGTTTTACCCAGCTCACCCTCATTGTCGGATCTTGACAGCATATCGGAGTCCAGGATTCCGTCCCGCTTCCATTTCCAGATATAGGCCAGTACCTCCTTGAATTCCGGCGTCTCCGTACGGTTCAGCGCCTTATAGGGATTTGCTGCCTCCACCACCACCAGGGGCGTCTCCAGGCTGCTGTTCAGCTCCAAATATTTCCCCTTTGTGAGCAAGAGCCACAGACTGCTCCACACCCGGTTATCCGTGACCAAAGGTGCATCCCGATACCGCTCGTCCTGCTTTGCCTGGTAGAGATAGGCCTCCATGGTTTCCAGGTCGCAAACCTCCTCCAGGCCCCATTCCCTGCGCAGATCCTCTCTGTAGAAAAACCCCTCCCCTGCGCTGACGATTCCGCCCTGTCCGAATTGGGGAAGTCCATAAAGCCCTCCGTTAATCTCACATTTTTTCAGGGCATTGGCATCGTAAAAGGCGTAGTGCTCCTTCAGGGCCGGAACCGCGTCCAGGTAGTCGTTCATATCCAGGAATGCGTTCTTATAGACTAGCGTCCTGTAGTCGGAGAATACGCCCCCGGGAATGAAGTCATACTCCCCGGAGGCGGTCACGATGTTCAACTGCCGCCTTTCGTTTCCCCAGGGAATGAATTCGAAACGCAGGGTGCAGTTCAGCTCCGGGATGGTCAGGGCGTCCAGCTGCCTGTAGATCTCGTCCATCCCCTCCTCCGGCATGTTGCCCAGGGTGATGGCGCGGAAATTGACGATGGGCTGGACAGCCTCCCCGCTCTCCCCTTCTTCCGTCCCCCTGCCACAGCCGCCCAAAAGCAGGGAAATCCCGCACAGCAGAGCAACCGCCTTCCGCTTTCCGCAGCCTCTGTCGGCACGCCGCCGTCCGAATGCGCCCTCCCCGGCGCTGTTCCCGGCCAAAAGACACTCCTCCGCGAACCCCCTCTTTGCGCACCTTTGTCTCTTCCTGTCACTTCTCATGCTCCACCGCCTCTTCCGCCTCTGTCCTGATGGGGATGTTGATAATCACGCAGGTGCCGATTCCCGGCGAGCTCTCCACCTGCACCGGGATGCTCTCCCCGAAGAACAGCTCCAGCCTGTGCTCGATGTTGGACAGGCCGTAATGGCTGCCCTGGTGGGACTTCTTCTTGTCCTCCTGGGTCATCCCCTCCCCGTCGTCAGTGACGCTCAAGGTAATCCGGCCGTCCTCCATCCACCCGTTCAGGATCACCATCCCCCGGCCGTCCGCCTTTTCATTGATGCCGTGGATGATGGCATTCTCCAGGAAGGGCTGCAGGGTGATTTTCGGAATCAGGCTGTCCAGGATATCCCCGTCCACCTCCACCTCGTAACAGATGCGCCCCCTGTACCGGCGCTTCTGGATTTCCATGTAGGCCTCGCACATCTCCACCTCGTCCCGGATGGACACGATGTCCCTGCCCTTGCTCAGGGTGAGCCGGTAGAACCGGGACATGGCCTGGACCACGCTGCGGATGTTCTCGGACTCTTTCTTCTGGGACATCCAGTTAATCATGTCCAGGGTATTGTAGAGGAAGTGGGGATTAATCTGGGACTGGAGGGCCTTCAGCTCCGCCTCCACCTTCTCCTGGCCCAGGGTGTACTGCTCCCGCAGAAGCGCCTCCACCTGGTCCACCATCACATTGTAATTGCCGATGAGCTGGCCGATTTCGTCCCGGGAGGGGCCCTCTTCCATCTTGCAGATGTTCCCCTCCTGGATCCGCAGCATCTGCTCCTTCAGGAGCTTCAGGCGGCCGGTGATGGACTTTGCCATGGTGGCCATCACCATCACCACCAGCAGGCTCACCCCCAGGAACACGATGCCCATGCCGCCGTTCAGTACATTCGTGCCCTCCTGCACGGCCCGCCTGGGGATGACGGACACCAGGTACACATTGGAGCCGTCGATGCGGCAGCTCCTGGCATAGCAGGGCTCCCCTCCAAGCGTGATGCTGCCGAATTCCCTGTCGTCCACGTTCCGCTGGGACACCGACAGCCTGTGCAGAGCCTCCTCCGGCAGGTTGGAGGCCAGGAGGGTGCCGTCCGCCGTCTCCAGGTACAGCTCCTGCTCCTCGTAGGCGTTCTGCAGCATGTTTTCCAGATTCTTCCGCTCCATCAGGATGGCCAGGATTCCCACGGTCTGGCTGTAGTCATCCGGGTTCCACAGCTCCCTGGCGATGGCCGCGTAGGAGCCGCCCTTTTCGCTTTCGTCCAAGAGCACCCAGACGGGACGCCCGTTGTTCTCCCGCAGGCTCTGGTACCACTGGGAGCCGTAGGCATCCGTAATAGGGCGGTACCGGCTGCTCTGGGCATTGACCACCAGGTAGCTGTCTTCGATGTAGAAGACGATGTTGCTGGAATCCATGGTCATCTCCAGGCCGTAGGCATAGGAATTGATGTTCTCGAACAGCATCAGCTGCTCCGCCACGTCCATCTCCTTGTCGTCGAACCGAAGCACCGGGCTGGCCATGTCGTTCACCGCGAACAGGGTGGAGATGTTGTGGAGCCTGGACAGCTTGTCCCCCACCGTCTGGTACACCTGGCTGTAGCCCTGGTTCAGCGCGTAGATCAGCCGCTCCTCTGTCTGGATCCTCACCGTGGCGAAGGACACCGCCATCACGATGCCCACCGGCAGGATGCCCCCCAGCACGATCAGCAGGAGAATCTTCCCCCGCAGGGACGCGTTCCGGAACCACTCCCTGACTTTTCCCATATCCATCACCCCAGACATCCTCTACTCTTCACTGCGTGCGCTCCGGTACTCCAGCGGCGTCATACCCGTGCCCTCCCGGAACACCTTGGAAAAATAGTTGGCATTGGCATAGCCGCACTTCTCGGCAATCTCCGTTATCTTCATATAATCCTGCTCCAGCAGCTTTTTGGCCTTCTCCAGCCGGTAGCCGCTCAGGTACTGCTTCAGGGTCACCTTCATCTCCTGCTTGAACAGCACGTTCAGATAGGCCGGGGAGAAATGGAAGGCCTCCGCGATCCGGGCGGTGCTCAAATCCTCCTCCCCGTAATGGGCAGCGATATAGTCCAGCACGCCCCGGATCACCCTGCCGAACCCGGACAGCTCCTCCTCCCTGTCCTGCACGCACCCCAGCACGGTGTCCGTGAAATCCTGGATTTCCTTCAGGCTGTCCATATTAAGCACCGCGGCCTGCAGCTGCTCCTCCCCGCCTACCCAGGGCACGCAGTCGTAGCTGGAGGGATATTGGCGGAACACCGCCGTCAGCAGGGAGACCATCAGGGTATACACCTGCTCCTTCTGATAATATTTTCTGGCGAACAAATCTCCGAAGAGGCTGCGGAACCACTCCGATAGCTTCCTGGAGCCCTCGGGCAGGACCCGCAGAAAGGCCCCGTAGATGCCCGGCTCCATGAACCGCTTCTGCAGGATGGTCTCGTCTATCTCGAACAGCCTCCTGTCCGGCTGGTAGAACGCGCAGTTCATGGCGGCCCGGGCCGTCTTGCAGCTATTGAAGATGTTCTTGTAGTCTTCCACCTCCATGCCCACTGCCACCTTACAGTCCGGCCATCTGTCCAGCACCCTCTGGTAGAAGGGGCCCAGGCGGTAGCGGTTCCTGTCCTGACACGCGATGACGGCCTCAAAGGCGGACGGCTCCTGCCATATACCTATGGCCCTCCCCTCCGCCTGGAGCACCATGTCCAGGAGCTGCTCCAGCTCCTCCCCGGCGGTCTGTCCGGCTCTGGGGAACTGCACCCCCAGGCACACATATCTTCCGTTCAGCGGGAAATCCACCTCCCGGGCCAGCCGCTCCGCCGTCCTCCAGTCGCTGTCCCTGCGGGTCAGCAGCTCGAAGAGCTTCTGCTGGCGGAATTCCCGGTTGCTCTCGTCCGCCTCCCTGGTGCGCCTCTCCCGGAGGACTTCCTCCACGGCCCGCCCCAGGGCTTTCCTGACCTGGTCCACATCGATGGGCTTTTCGATAAAGTCGATGACGGACAGCCTGATGGCGCTTTTGAGATATTCCGTTTCCATGTAGCCGCTGATGAAGATGATCTTGCTCTCCGGCGCCAGGCCCAGCAGCTCCTCGGCGAAAGCGATCCCGTCCATTTTCGGCATGCGGATATCCGAAATCACGATATGGGGCCGGAACCACTTCACGATCTTCAGCGCTTCCTCTCCGTTCACCGCCTGCATGATTTCGTCTATCCCGAATTCCTCCCAGTCGATCTCCTCCAGCAGACCCTCCCTGGTGTAATCCTCATCATCCGCTATCAGTATCTTCATGCCCTTCTCCCCTGCCCGAATCTTCGGCGCTCCCGCGCCTGCTTTGCCCGAAAACAGTCTTCTGTTCTACCTTACCTGCGCAGGGCACGAAAGACAAGAAGAAAAAAGCTAGAAAAAGGGTAATTTTTGCGTCACGCCTTTTCCAGCGCCTCGAAATGAGGGCAGTCCAGCTCCACCCTGCGGATGGGGCAGGCCCACTGCACGGCATTCCTGATAATCTGCCTCACATGTTCATTCTGGAAGGACATGTTTGTCTCATGCCCCGGCTGGAAATAGAAGATTCTCCCGTTCCCCCGAACCCAGGTACATCCGCTGCGGAACACCTCGCCGCCGTTGAACCATCCCATGAAGACCGTCTCCTGGGGGTCTGCGATGTCGAACGGTTCTCCGTACATTTCTTCGCATTCCAGCGAGAAGGTCTCCGGTATCCCTTTCGCAATCGGATGGTTGGGCTTCACAGTCCAGATCCGCTCCCTGGCACCGTCCCTCCATTTCAGGTTGCAGGTGGTTCCCAGCATCCTGCGGAAAATCTTAGAATGATGGCCTGAGTGGAGCACCACTAGCCCCATGCCTGACAGGATATGCCTCTGTACCCGGTCTACCACCTCGTCAGGCACCCTGTCATGAACCATATGGCCCCACCATACCAGCACATCCGTATCCGCCAGCACCTCTTCCGTCAGCCCGCACTCCGGATCGTCCAGCGTGGCCGTCCGCACCTGCGTCTCCTCATTGCGCAGGAATCCGGCTATGTACTCGTGGAGCCCTCCCGGATACAGCTCTGTCACCCGCGCCTCCATCTTCTCATGGAGATTTTCATTCCATACCGTCACTTTCATGGCAAGCCCTCCTTGAATAATATTGATGAACCTAAGTATACCAGATATCGCCTCAAATCTCCAGAGAAAAAGCACTTGTCTTTTTCTTCTCAGACGAGTAAAATGTCCTTAAAGAAAAACGGCCTAAAGGAGCTTGGAAACCATGGGCATCCATCCATCTGGAAGTATGAAACGCCTGAATACAGCGCAGAAAATCGATAAAATCTGTAATCTCCTTCTGATTTTATGCGTTTCTGCTTTTTTGTTTTTTATGACGATAATGTCATTTTTGTTCACGCAAAGATGCGGCAGAGAAGCCTGGGGAGAAATCGAGAACGGCGTGCCGATTTACCAGATATGGGACAACCCCTCTTATCATTTGGCGGGAATCCTCCTGTTGTTTGCCTTCTTTGCGGGCATTTTCCGCCTGCGGGCGAGAATCGGCGACAGAATGCTCCAGGGTTTCCAGATTGGCATCGCGCTGACGGCGGTTCTCTTTTCCTGTCTGATTTTTCTGGGCGGTCAGCGCACCCCCATAAACGACCAGGTGCAGGTATACAGCGCCGCCTCTCTGTTCAATCAGGGCAATTACGTCAACCTGACCAAAGGCGGGTATCTGGACATGTACCCTCAACAGCTGGGCTTCGTGGCATATCTGCAGATTCTTTTCCGTATTTTCGGCAATGAAAACTTCGCGGCGGTGCAGGCCCTCAACTGCCTCTGGATTGGGGGGCTCGTCTTCATGCTGTGCCGTATCCTGAATGAATTGACCATGGACAACGCCCTGCGTCTGGCGGGAAGCCTGCTTTTTCTCTTCCAGCTTCCGCTGTTTTTGCTGAACTGCTGGGTGTACGGAGACGTGCCGGGGCTCTTTTTCCTGTCCCTCGCCTTTCTGCACTATCTCCGATATGGAAAGGACGGGAAACGGCAGCGCTTTCTGTTCATGGCGCTCTCCATGTGCATGAGCCTGATTTTCCGCAAAAACTGCCTGATTGGGATACTTGCTATGTGCATAGCCATGCTCTTTCGCGGGCTGCGCAGCAGGCGTCCCGCCATGCTCATAGCGGCGCTCCTTGTCCTGCTGCTGCCATGCGGCGTGACGAAAGGCATTGAACTGTATTATCAACAGGTCAGCGGACACAGCATAGACGGCGGCCTGCCTGCCTCCATGTGGATTGCCATGGGCATGTCCGAAGATTCCAGCAATCCCGGCTGGTTTTCCAATTACTGCGTCCCGCTCTATTATTCCGCAGACTGTGACAGGGATGCCGCCTCCCAGACAGCCGTCCGGGACATACAGGCAAAGCTGTCCCTCTTTCTGGAGGATCCGGTCTACGGAGTCAGCTTCTATAAGCGGAAGCTGTGCACGCAGTGGAACGATCCTTTCTACAATACCAATTTCCTCATAGCGACGGATGGGGAAAGCCGCGGCATCACAGGATGTCTGCTAGCGCTGGAGGACGGATTCCTTCTATCCTTTCTGTCCGTGTTCCAGTTCCTGAACTATTGCGGCCTGTTTTTATACTGTGTGGGTCCGGCGCGAAAAAAATACACGGACGAAAACATGCTCCTGATTTTCTTTTTAGGAGGCGTCCTGTTCAGCCTTTTGTGGGAGGCCAATTCCCGCTATATCTACCCCTACATCCTCCTGTCGATGCCCCTCTCCGCCATAGGCTGGGCAGGCATTTGGGGCAAAGCAAAAGCGTCAATACAAAATACCATGGCGAAAAATACAAAAATTTGCAGGAAATGAAATTTTCCTCTTGCATTTTTCGGAAAGCGTGGTACAATAGAGGACATGGAAGCATAGCTCAGCCGGGATGAGCGTTCGCCTCACACGCGAAAGGTCAGGGGTTCGAGCCCCCTTGCTTCCATTTTTGTTGCCCGGGAAACCTTGATTTTACTGGCTTTGCGGGGTCTGTCTCCTTTCCTTTCGCCAAAAGGTAATCAGAACATCAGTTTGGCACTTCTGAATTCCGGTATGCTGCTCAGTATCTCTTCTTTCCTCTGGTCAGACTTCCTATTGCGATGGTAGTTCCTTTCGCTTGTGGAAATCTGCGCATGTCCGGCGACATTCTGAACAAGCCTCTTGTCCACTCCATTGTCCAAAAGGATTGAGATGTATGTCTTCCTAAGTTTATGGGGAGACTTCTTCTTTATGCCCAGCTTCTTGCAGATATAGTACAGCCGTTTTCTGACCCGCATTGCTTTTATGTTCTGCCCGTCTTCCCAGAACACATATTCCTGGGTGCCACTCAGCAGCTTCAACCTCCTTAAGGTACTGGAAAATTCATCAGGCACGAACACTGTCCTGATTCCCGCTTCGGTTTTGGGATAATCTCTGATTTCATATATATTCTTGCCATTACTGTCCCTATACGATATCTCCGTCCTCCGGATTTTTACAGAATTTCCTATGACATCGCCCCATTTAATGGCAACCAGTTCGCCCACACGTACACCTTGCAGAACATCAGAATAATCCCCAAATTCAGAATGTCCGGCTTTTCCGTAAGGTATTTCAGGCGTTTCGCCATTTCGTCATCGTTGAACACTTCCTCATCATCTTCTTTTATCACTTTACAAAACGCCTTTCTAGGAAGTTCCATGTCGTTCACGGTCTGCGATATGCTCCATGATATGTACCCTTTTTCCTTGGCATATTTGAATATTCCGTAGGTGCATCCCCAACCACGATATAGGCTGCGAGCTCTCCGATATCTTCTGGAATAAAGGAAAGATCGGCTCCCTGATGCGGAAGGTGGATGCGGTGACTGTTGCCGCCGGACTTGTCCATCTTCCTGCCCTGGCTTCCAGGCAGCTGAAAAACTGAATGCTTCATATGGGCTGTGGGTCTCGTGATGGGATCCATGGCCTTTTAATTTTCAGGAGGAGATTCATGCTGACAACAGTGCGTCGCATTTTCGGCAGGATCATGCATTCACAGACAGCACTGCGCAGTCAATGGGATAAAGGTTGGAAAAATAATTCGCGGTTTGCGTCTCCCTCAATTCGCCGTCCGACAGCTGACTCCCATATCGGGATTGTAGGCATTGTATGCTTTCCATAGCGTTTCGTTAGCGAGGGAATAGAAATCGTCATAGTCAGCCTTTGTAATCGGCTCATTGAACCACCTGAATATTGAATTGGATATACTCTTAAGCAGACGCATGTCATTTTCACAATACGGCTCCAATATTGCCAGCCCACTTCTTGCCATCGTATCAACTCCTTCCTTATAAAGTGTCTCTTAGTATTCAACGGCCTGTTGAAAAGGGCGCGTGGGAATTGAACATCACATGATGGAACCATCCGCCCTGCCTGGACTCCCCCTTTTTCTCTTTGGGCCTGTCCGCATACCACTTGATACATCCTCCGCCTAAATTAGGCTTAGGGGTAAATATGGCGCTCCTTCCAATCCTCTGGACTATGCCGTCCTTCGTTTCCACTGCGATTGCCAGTGTCTGCTTCTGCATCCTTGCCACCTCCTTGATTGATATTTAGCTCTTGGCTACCTCCCGCCTTTGCCAGCGGGAACGCTCCATTCCCTGCACCATAAAAGGTGCAAAGCCCTGAATCATCTTGATGATCCAATAAAGACTTTACACCTTTGTTCCGTGGCTGCTATTCAGTTGTAGGACTCATTCCTTGATTTTGTCGATTTCTGAAAGATTTATGCCAAAAGCATTTAAGATGACTTTCAATTCTATATAGCGATCTTTCATAAGCTTGTATCCATTTGAGTCCTTTTCAGTCGCTAACATATATGTCTGCAATCTGGAAAATTCCTCAATGTTCTTTTGGATAATCTCTTTTTCAGTCATATAATCACCCACTTTCCAAAGTGCCGCCTACGTGTATCTGGTGATTCCATTATATCAGCCCTTCGGCATGGTGTAAAGCCTTTATTCAGTTATCAAGGCGCTTTTGGTACTGATGGGAGCGGCTCCTTTCGTTGTGGTTATTGTTGATTGGTTAGTGTTCGTTGTGTTGTTTGATCGATGGGTTTATTATATACCCTAAACATTGGTATGTTGTATATTGAAATCACTATATTTAGGGTACACAATATTCCCATACCCAATAACCAAAGCACCATGACAATTCAATAGACTTTGCATCCTGAATGTGGTATACATATTTCATTGGGAGGTACAGACATATGACAGATAGTGAAAAATTGGATTTTATCATTGCAACTATGTGCTCCCCGCGTAGATTGGAGCGGTAGATGTAATATGTCTCCCTGTCCTCTCCTAGGACGAATCCATATCCCCTGTCCTGGAAATACCTCGTCACTCTGCCATACATAATCTTTACGTCTCCTCCTTTGGTTTTTGTGTAGTAATAATTTTGTGTCGTAATGAAATTGTGGTTTTAAGTTGCCGTGTAGTCCGCACATGAGATGCCCCTGTGGCGCGCTGTGATGCCCATATGCGGGCTTTCATTATCTCCTTTCTCCTAAAAATTTATCCTTTGGAGCCAACGAATAGCAAAATACTTTGGTAATCAAAGGGAATCAAGCCAAAATCTCCAGAACCCTTGATTTTACTGCATTTTCGGCATTTTCTCCAGGGGTTCGAGCTCCCCTGCTTCCATTTTTTGTTGCCCGAAAGGCCTTGATTTTAATGGCTTCGTGGAGCCTACTTCTTTTCCTTTCGCCAAAAGGGAATCAAAGAGGCAATCAGAACATCAGTTCGCCACTCCTGTCTGCACTAAAAAAGATGTAAAGCTCTGAATCATTTTAATGACTCACTAAAGACTTTACACCTTTGTTTTGTGGCTGCTATTCAGTTGTAGGACTTATTCCTTGATTCTGTCAATTTCCGCCAGGTTGATTCCTGAAGCCGTCAATATGACCTTCAGTTCCATATATCTTACTTTCATTGCCTCGTAGATTTCTGAATCCTTTTCAGTGGCCAAGGTGCCTGTAAAGCGCTGAAGGATAGGCATGAAAGCAAGTCAGCAGACAGCTCCTCTTCTCCTGAAGAATTATCAGTCCGCCAGGTCAACTTCTGATGCCGGCATGGAGTCTTCCTGCTCCAGCAGCAGGCACGCCATCACCGGCAGCACAAGCATGGCCGGAAAGACATATCTGATCTGCACCACAGGCCCCAGAAACAGCGTTCCCATATACAGCAGCGGAAACAGACAGAGTATGGCCTGCTTCTTCTGGCGCCGGAACAGGAATGCGATCCATACCATCAAAAGTCCCCAGACATAGAAGGCGCTTTTGAACAGGATCGACAGAATCGGCCAGTTGTAATAGGCATTCCCGCTGACGATTTTCTCCAGCTGCTCCTCCAGCCATGGGAACTTCGATTCATGGGGTATTTCCGTGCCGTCTTCCATGGTGGACACATTATAAGTATAAATCGTCCCCATCCTTCCCTCCGTCCCGTAGCCGAGGCATTCCGCATAGGACCTGTCGTCCAGGAACCAATACCCCCTCGTCAGCTCCAGGAACGCGTCGATATAATCATTTGGATACCGGATGCCCAATCGGAACCAGTCCGCCAGCATCTGTCCCATATGGCCGTCCCAGTTCTCCTGAAATGTCGTCACTGCCACCACCCCTTTTGGCGCGTCTGAAATCGGCGGGTTATACTCCTGCCAGCATTCCTCAGGGACATAGGACTCCAGCATTTCCCGTGTCATTCCATCAAGCTCCTCCCCATGATAATGCCCCACTCTCGTAAACTGCTGGATGGGAACGCTGTACATTTCCACCTTTGCGGTCCCCAGCTGCGTGCCTATTGCTGCCTTTATGGCCATTCCTGTCCCCTTCCCTCCCGCCACCAGCAGGACGCAGAGCAGGAGCACATGCAGCTTCTCTTTTTTCGGGGCAGAAAGCAGCCAGACGATGCCAAAGACCGCCACAGCATAGATGCAGTTATTCCGAAGCTGCATCATCAGACAGCCCTCCAGCACCAGCAGGCCGTCCATGACAAGCGCCTTCCTCCCCTGACAGAAGAACACCCGTTCCGCCAATAACAGGACGAAGAGCAAAAAAAGCGTTCCGAACAGAACATCCTTTGTGGTGCACAGTACCATAACCGAATTCAGGGGAAATACCCCAAAGAACAGGATCCCTGCCACTACCGTCCAGCGCTTCCCCAGAATACGGTACAGGAAGGCACAGGCATAGCCCGTCGCCAGCGAGTAGACAAGCATCTGGAATAGAGCCATACATGCCATTCCTGTCTGCAGATTCCCCAAAAGATGCCCCACCTGGAGGAAGAGCCAGATGAGCCATGTGTGGGCGATGGGCTGATAAGGCCAGAACCACGCGAAGCCCTTCGCAGCCTCACCTATCTGTCTGTGGAAGTCATAAGACATGATAATCGGATAGTATGCCAGCCATACAGGAATCAGGCATAGGAAAATGAGCGCCGCGCTGAGACAGAACACCTTCCAGGCTTTCCAGCTGCCCTGCCGCTTCTGCTTTGTCCTGTGAACGGGAATCTTCTCAACGGCGCAAAACAGAATGTCCGTAAAAGGAAACACGGCTATGGCCAGGCATGCGCTGCGCAGCAGAATCAAGACCTTCCCCTTTACTCCCAGTCCGGTCATGCCGAAGTTCTGGAGCTGGTAGCCCGCAATCATGGTAATAGAAAACAGAAAGCTCACAACGGCCCCATATCTGACTCTGCGTCCAAGCCGCTTCTTATCCTCTATCTCCTCAAGCCGTTTCCGGGTCCGGGCCAGCAGCCAAAGCATCAATAGCATCAGCGGCGCGCCCATAATGGAAAACGCCGCGCGATAAATCCCGGCTATGCTGCCCAGATAGCAGCCCCCGTAAGTCCCCAGGAAAGCCAATATGCTCCTCATCCATATATCCCTGTTCCACCGCTTCCTTCTATCCATATCCGTCCTTGTCCTGTCTTTGATTATTTTACATGGCTATTGTATAACGAAGCGGCAAAACAAACAAGCCCTAAAATATTCTTCAGTCCACTGACAATCCATTCATGCCATACACCTTAAGCCCCTGGGAGACCAGGTTGTCGTCCAGGATCTCTCCAATCCATACCTTCCCCTCTCCCATGGCTATGCCCTGATAATTCGCGAACATGTTCCCGCAGGGCTCCTTTTGCAGCGCGTCCAGAAAGGCCGGATTCGGATTCTGAATGAAATCCGCCCCCAAAAAGGCCTCCCGATCCTGATATACTGTGCCGTCTACAGTAATCGGAAAGGCAATCTCCTCACACAGGCCCCGGAAATCCCTGGCCAGGATCTGCCGCTTCACCTTCCTGGCGAACCGCTCCACCTCCCAGGCGGACTTGTCCGTGGCCACGGCATAGATTCCGGCGTAAGTATCCAGTCCCTCATATATCTGTTCCATGCTGTCGGCATAGGAGCCCAGATACTCCGATACCGGCCTGTCCAGATAAAAGTCTTTGCTTCCCTCCTCCTGGGCATAGGCCCGCACCATGCGAAACGGCACGTCTATGTTCGCCCCCTGCACCCCGGCGTATTCCAGAATCACCAGGATGTCCGTCCTGCCATCCTCATTGTAGTCCTGGAAGGCTACGGCCAGCACCTCCTCGAACTGCTGGCCGTAGAATATGTTCTCCTCGTTCTCGCCAGGCAGGACAGCGACCGTCTTCCCGTCCTGGAACAGGGCGAAGCGCACATCCCCGAAGCAGACATGGCCGTTTTCATCCTCCATGAAGTCTCCCGGCGCAAAGGGCGCGAAAGTCACCCCTCCCCAGCCGTCCAGCGTCACAGGGAAGGACTGGTCCAAAATCTGCCCCCCGGCCAGAACCTCCGAGCCGCCGGTGCTGCCAGATTCTGCACCGCTGTCCGTGGCATCTCCATCAGCACCGCCACCCACAGCGCTTCCATTTATTACGGCATAGATATTGTCCGTCGTCAGGTTTACGTAAGGAACCTGTATGGGTTTCGCCCCTTTCAGGCAGGAATCCCGCCACTGGTCGTATTCCGCACCGTCCATAGGGGCCTCCGGTTCATTTCCCTCTGTGGCCACATAGTACACCACGCCGTCCCCGTCTGCGTCCACCTCCTGGGGGAAGGGGTTCCCGTCATAGTCCTCCTCCCGGAAGCCCCTGCTCCAGGCGTCCACGCTGGCCAGCGATACATAAGCATCCGTCTCAGGGTCATAGCGGTACAGGCTGTAAGGCCAGAAATTCCCGTCAGCGCCGCCATCGCTGGCCAAGCCCTGATTGTGGGATGCCTCCACCTCCACTATGCCATTGTCATAATAGGTCAGCATCGGGTATACCAGGAACTCCTCCCGCACGTCTCCCGCGCCGCTGTCGTAGTCATATATGATCTCCACCATCCCGGCTGTATAGGTGGTGGTATAAAAGACAATCAATTCTTCCCTGCCATCGGCATCGATGTCGTATACCGCGAACATATTTTCGGTGATGTCGGCACTGGCCGGCTGAAGGCCGTGATCCATGCCGTCCGGGAATTTCTGGTCGAAATAGATGTCCTCCAGAACCTTCACATAGGCCTCATACATGGCCTTCTTCTCAGGCGGCAGGGCCTGGGACGAGGCATCCTTTCCCGCATCTTTTCCGATGTCTCCTCCGCCCTCCGCCGTCCCGCCGCTGCCGTCTTCCGCCGGAGCCTGGGAGCTGTCCTGCCCGTCCGCGTTTCCGCCCGGTCCATCGGTCAGTGAGACTCCCATGTCCTCCAGCCCGTTCCCTGTGCCGTCACTGCCGCAGCCTCCCAGCATGGCCGCCGCAAGGCAAAGCGCCGCCCATTTACACAATGCTTTCTTCATATCTTCCTCCCGCCCGCCTAACGGGCCACAATCAACAACCCGCCGCCAACCGGAAAAATGTCCACGCTTTGGGCATTCCTCCGCTTAAAGCTTGAAAAATTCCTTCACGCTCAGTCCGGCCGTTCCTCATATGGGCCATACATGGCGCTCATCTCCCTGGTGGCTCCATTCAAATATATCTGATAGAAATTCCCCGATTCCGCCAGGATGTTCAGGATGCTATAGGTATCGTAGCCTATTCCTTCACCGATTCCCTCCACGCTGACCAGCTTCTCGCCCTCCGCCAGCGGGGCCCTCTCGAAATACCATTCCGCCAGTTCATGATCCGTCATCTCGTCCAGGTTCTCCGGCTTGTTCCACTGTATCACAGGGGAGAACCACACCGTCCGCTCCGTAGCCACGCCCATCTGTTTCACGCAGCTCTCGAACCCGGCATCCTCTCCATACACACGGTTATAGTATATCAAAGACGATTGTAGTTCTTCCGGCGTGTTTGCGAAGCAAAAGTCTCCAAAGTGGTTTACCGTGAAGCATGCCTTGTCTATCTTCGTACCGCTCCACTCGTACAGCTCCGTCAGCGCCTCCTTCGCCCAGTAGACGAACCGCTCCGTCAGCGCGCCGCCGTAGCGGGTGCCGTAATCCCATTCGTCCACCGCGGGCAGTGCATAGTACGGCTCACAGTAGGTCAGGTCCAGCGTGGGGAAGACCGCGTCCGGGGACTGGTTCTCCTCCACGTACCGCACCATGTGCAGGATATTCGCCTCGTCAAAACGGTAATATTTCACAGAATGCTGCCCGTTGCCATCATCGGTAGCGCTCTTTATCAGCTGTGCCTCCGAATCCACCTCCACATTGGGAATCATATAGCCGGGTTCGAACCTTTCCCCCTGAGGATTCCACAGGTAACAATAATACGGAATATTGACAGTCCCCGTCCCACCCTGGAGATAAAAATCTTCATAACCGTCAAAGTTCAGATCCGTCACCACCAGCCCTCCGTCCAGCGCATCTGCATAAATCTGCCCGTTCTCGTCCGCCAGGAACTTTCCCAGCTCATGGGCGGGCAGATCCTCCGCCCTGTACAGGGGCTTGGCGTACAGGGGCTCCTCCTCCGATGTGAAAGAATACATCTGCCCTGCGCCGCCCCGGATATCCTCTAAAGCCCTGGTATACAGAACCCTAACGTCCTCCGGACGGATGGTCTGCAGGGGCTCCTCCCTCCTTCCCTGAACCCTGTTCAGCGCAATCTGGTCGATTCGATACTGGCCGCTGCCTGGAACAGCCTGGCCGATGATTTTCAGGAGATGTTCTTCTCCGGGCATCTCTTCCTTCCCCTCTCCCAGGTTCACGGGTACGATGGCCGTGCTCTCGGCACCGTCCGCAGCGAGGACGCTGACCTTTCCGCTCCCTGTGCGGACAAAGGCCGCATCCCCCGGAGCCGTGTCCTTCATCTCCTCCCGGGCGGCATCCTCCTCCGTCTCCTGGCCGCTGACCCTGCCGGTGAAGGTGACTGCCGTACAGAGCGCCGTCAGGAGCATGACTCCCGCCAGGGCCCCCGCATGCCTGCGGGGCTGCGCAACGATGACCAGCAGCCGCTCCTTCAGCAGCTTCTTCCCGCTGGACATAGCGGTGGAAAGCTTCCAGCCTCTCTGCCAAGGGCTGCCCTGGGCACTGAAATCCAGCAGCGCCCTGCCGTAGCGGATTCGCTCCTCCTGGCCCAGGAGCTCCAGCGTCCTCTCGTCACAGGCCAGCTCGCCATCCTGCTCGGACAGGGCCGCGGCGATCCACACCAGGGGATTGTACCAGTGGAGGCACAGGCATGCCGCCCGCACCACTACCCACAGGTTATCGCGATGGCTGTAGTGGACGTTCTCATGGCACAGCACGTACCGCAACGCCTCCGGCCTCTGCGCCGCCTCTTTGCTCAGGTATACCGCCGGATGGAGCAGCCCGAACATGCATGGATTCTCCACCACCGGAGATACATAGACCGGAAGCCTGCCCACCCCGGCCGTCTCATAGCGCTTCCGGGATATGCGCACCCTTTTGCGGTACCTCCCGTTGCATATCAGGACGCAGCCTGCGCATACCGCCGCTCCCAGGAGCCATATATACCACAGCGGGGAATGTCCGGACAGGAATGCCTGCCAGACCGGGGAGAGATGTCCGGTTCCCTGACTCCCGGCGCCTGTGCCTTCCCCGGAACCGCCCTCCGAAGCCCGCGGTGCCTCCCGGTAGGGCCTGGAGCCTGTCGTCGGCTCCTGTACCCGGCCTGGAGCGGCCAGAGCATCCGCCGCAATGTCCGTCTCCTCCGATGCCCCGTCCTGGCCCTCCGTCTTACCGGATTGACCTGTCCCGGTACCTTCCTTTCGCAGCCCGGTTTCCGGCAAGCCCGTTCCCGCCTGATCCCCTGATTCGGCAGCCTGGCCCCGTACGTCCTGACCCTCCGGCAGCCCTGCCAAAGCCTCCCGCTCCCGGGCGCTGTCCGCGAAAGTGAAGAGATTCAGTATGCTCAGCCCGCTCTCCGCAAAGGACACCGGCACCAGCAGCCGCAGGGCCACCACCAGCCAAAGGCCATACCAGGCCCGCATAGGCAACTTCCCCCGGAAGAAATACCGCATGGCCGTCACAAGCACGATCAATACACTTGAAGAAATCATCCACTCAACCATTGTGCTCTTCCTCTGCCTTATCCAAAATCTGCCGCAGCTCCGAAAGCTCCTCGGCAGACAGCCTCTGTCTCTTGATGAAGCTGCTCACCAGCATGCTGGCGCTGCCGTTGTAGACCCTTTTCAGGAAATTGTCCGTCTCCTTCTTCACGGCAGCCTCCCGCTCCACTAACGGCGCATAGACCCGCATGCGCCCATTGTCCTCGCAGGCGATCAGCCCCTTTTCCGTCATCCGCTTCAGCATGGTCAGCGTGGTGCTCCGGCTCCACCCTACCCGGCCCGCCATGTCCGCCACGATTCTGCTGCCCACCTTCGGGCACTCCTCCCACAGGCTCTCCATGATATTCCATTCCGCTTCGCTCAGTGCCTTCATGCAATTCGCCTTTCTTTTGGCAGATGTCCTGCCTTCCCGCTGCAGGAGCCCGCCTCTGTCCTTTTCTGAATCCGCTTTGGTGTCTACATTGTAAACATATAGTACCATAGACTGTCTACAATGTCAACAGCCTCTGACAAGGATAGCGAAAAAGCAAAAAAAATGCCGCAGCGGCAGGGAATCCCATTCCAAATTCCCTGCTGCCGCGGCATCAATCCGCTCTGTCGTCCCTCAGTCGTTAGGCCTCTGGTAGAACCGCCCCGACAGGTTCTCCGTGCGGATCATGTTCACGAAGGCCGTGGGATCCGTCTCCCGCACACGGTTCAGGACCTTGCGCACCTCGTCCCGGCCTACCACGGAGTAGAGGATGTTGCACTCCTGCTTCATGTAGCAGCCCTCCCCCTTGATCAGCGTGGCGTCGTGATTGGTCATCTCTTTGATCACTTCATAGACCTCCTCCGGCTTCTTCGTCACAATCAGCAGCGTCTGCTTCTGGTAGCGCCTGTGGAGGGTGTGCAGCACCTGGGTGGATGTGAACTGGAAAATGATGGAGTAAAGCGCCTTCTCCCAGCCGAACAGCGCTCCTGCGATGCACAGTATCACCACGTTTCCGGCAAAGATATAGTTCCAGGAATCGATGTCCATCTTCTCGGACAGGAAAATGGCGATGAAGTCCGTGCCCCCCGCCGTGGCCCCCGCCGCCAGGCAGATGCCTATGGCCACCGCGTTGAACAGTCCGCCGAACACCGCTACCAGCAACGTGTCCGTGGTCACCGCGTAGCTGGGGATCAGGTCAGTGATCAGGCCGGATACCACGATCATCAGGCAGGAATACATGGTGAACTTCTTTCCGATGAACTTGTAGCTGACCACGGCGGGAACCACGTTCAGGGTCAGGTTGATGACGGAGAAGGGAGGCTCGAACCCCCACACCATGTCGCAGATCTCCTGCAGGAGCCTGGTCAGTCCCGTGAACCCCCCGGGAATCAGTCCCCCCGTACGCACAAAGGTCTTCAGGTTCACGGCCGTGATGACTGCCGCCACCAGGACCATGGCTGTTCTTTTCGCGGTGTCCATTACCGCATTTTCCACTTTTGTCTTCATTTCTTTTTCTTTTCTCCTCCTATTATCATTCCCCTTGGGGGGGATTGATCCCTCGTGAAGAACCCTTCCTCTCATGGCCCCGGCGCTCTGCGGCCCTCGCGCTCCGGGCCCCTTTTTCTCCTGCCGCTCTTATGTGTCCTCCCTGCCTGTGCCCTCTTTCGCCTCTGCCCCGCAAGCCGCCCGGTCATTCCGCTCCGTCTCCACAGGTTTCTGCGGTCTTCCCCGCCGCCTGCGCAATGCCGTAATCCCGCAGAATGCCGCGATGCTCATGATGCTCACCATGATTCCTGCGCCGGAGCCCTCCGGCACGTACTTCATCTCGAAGCGGTACTCCCCCGGCTCTAAGTCGAAGGCCATGAGGCAGCCGCCGAACAGCTCCCCCCGGGCCTCCTCCCCGTTCACCCTCACCTGCCACCCGGCCTCATAAGGCACGGAGAGGATTACCCGCCCCGCTTCCGCAAGCTCAAGGCTGCCTGTCAGGGTGTCGTTCTTCCACTCCACATCCTCCATATGCCGGGCCGACAGCAGCTCCAAGGCCTCCCACAGCACCGCCTGGTCCATCCGGTAGATATCCGCCTGGACCTTCGGCGTCTCGTCATCCTCATCCCCATTGGTCAGGGTGACGGTCTGTTCCTTTTCCAGATATCCCAGGTACAGAATCGACCCGTCCTTCAGGTCTTTGTACTTCTCCTCCACCGTGCTGCCGCCGATGCAGTCCATCTTGCCCGTGCCGGAGGCCGTGAGGATGGCGTAATAGTACCCGCCCTCCTGAGGAGTGAATTCCACATTGTCCCCCCGCTGCTCGCCCTCCTCCTTCCGGAACAGAACCCCCTCCACTCCCAGGTCATTCACCATCTGGTTCTGGAGCTTCAGCCCCTGGTCCTCATACCCCTCCGGCAAATCGTATCCCACAGGGGCCACATAGCCGAAGGGCAGCGCGGCATTGCACTGATAGAGGAAAATGTCCCCGCTGTGCCCGATCAGGGTGTAAAGGCCGTTCTCATAGTCCGCCGACTCCCCGAACATGTATGCCACGTTCAGCATGGCGGAGGTGAGCGCCGTGGCACCGTCAAAACCGTAGTACACCTTGCTGTGGCGCATGCCCAGCCTTTCGTACATGTCCATGACCTGGGAGTTCAGCGTGGAGGAGAACAGGCTGGCCGTGGGGTAGCCTGTGAGGGTTCCGTCGTTCTTCGTCTTCCTGGTGAACTTCTCCAGCCGATAGAACCCCTCTTCCCGGCCCTTCGTCTCCTGGTACAGCGCCTTATAGTCCTCCTGCTGCCCCAGGTAGGCGCTGCGGCTCACCGTGCCCAGGCTGGTGACATAAGTATTGATGGTGCATTCCGCCACCACGATCGTCAGCGCCATTACGGCCAGCCCTCTGTGCAGCGTGCCGTCCTCTTTGGTCCGGTACAGGTAGAGGAGCACCGCGTAAAGGCTGACGAAAGCAAGGGTCAGCAGCTTCACGCCCCACTCGAAGTCCTCATGGTCCACGAACTTCTCGCAGAACAGGAAAAAGCCCGCCGCCCACAGATATCCGTACAGAATCTGCTGCCCCTCCAGCTCCCGCACATGCTGGTACGCGTCATGGCACATGGTCAGCACCAGGAAAATATAGACAAAGGACTGTCTGGCCGGCAGGGAATCCGGATAGTTCAGGCCATGCCAGATGAAGTCCAGCATATTGGTGCCGAAGCTAAGCAGCAGGAACCCGGCCAGCCCCATGCGGCAGAATTTCTCCCGGATGGAGATTCGCCTGTTCATCAGGTACAACGGTATCATCAGCAGCACCGCACTGCCGCAGTAGATATTGGGCCAGTGGTCCAGCCCCCGCTCCGTATAGACGCACACGCAGTGCCTGGCCAGCATATCCAGGATGGAAAAATAGGACTCTATCTTCTCCGGGAAGTCCATGTCCCCGAAATCCGTCCGCAGGATGGCGCAGACCTCGGGGACCAGCAGCATTGCCGCCATGCCTCCCGCCAGAAGGGAGTACAGGGCAAAGCGAGGGACGTCCCGCCTGCAGATGTCCCTCATGCCGCGCCTCTCCGTCACCAGGAGCAGCCCGAAGTATAGCACCAGGAAGATGCAGATCATGATGGAGATGTAATAATTCGTGTAGATGGACAGGGCCAATGTGACGCAGTACAGCCCGCAGCGTCCCTCCCGCACCAGCCGTTCCAGCCCCAGGACGATCAAAGGCAGCAATACCACGCAGTCCACCCACATGATATTGTAGTTGTAGGCGGCCATGAAGCCGGACAGCGCGTAGAAACAGGAGAAGAACAGCGCGCCCATTTCCCCTCCCGCTCCGGAACCGGCGGACAGAGCCTCCCCTTTGCCTGCCCCGGACAACCTGGAACGCCTCCTGAGATAGAGATAAGAGGTCAGCCCTGCCAACCCAATCTTGAGCACGATCAGGTAACTCATGAATTCCATCAGGTAGCTCTCCGGCACCAGCAGGGAAAATATGTGGAAGGGACTTGCCAGGTAATATACAAAAAGCGCAAGAAAATTAGAGCCTATCCCCACATTGAAGGAGAAGCTCAGATTCTCCCCTCCCCTCACCTTGTGGAGCAGCTCACTGAAAAAAGGCATGTATTGGTGGTACATATCGGAAAACAGGAAGCTCCGGTCCCCAAAGGGATAAATCCGGTTCACCACGAACAATGCCAGCATGACCATGGAAGGAATCAGAAACGAGAGGACAAGGGCTGCCCTCTGCCGATTTCCTGTTAAATTTATCTTCTTATTCTTCATCACTGTCAGTTATCAAATCCGGCTCCCGGGCCGGCAATTGCCTCCTTCGGCCCCTCCACCGCAGCGGGTCTGCTCCAACAGGCAATCCTGCAGCGGACTCTCCTGCGATGGTTTTGAAGTTTGCCTT
>CAJUFO010000064.1 GCA_910585615.1 uncultured Acetatifactor sp. | reverse complement strand
GGCGGACTGGCTGCTGCGGTTCTACGGCTTCCGGGCGGAGGAGCTGCTGGACGAGAAGCGTCCGTACTTCAATGTGATGCTGGATCCCAAGGAGGATTGGGCGGTGCGCCATCTGGAGCGCTTTCCGGTGGAAATCAACCGCGCTCCCTTGGAGGAGCTGCTGCGGGTGCCCGGCGTAGGAGTGAAGAGTGCCCAGCGGATTGTGGCGGCCCGCAGGAGCGGCAGCCTGAATTTTCCGGATTTAAAGAAGATTGGGGTGGTGCTGAAGCGGGCGCTGTATTTCATCACCTGCAGCGGCAGGATGATGTACCCTGTGAAGATAGAGGAGGATTACATCGTGCGCAACCTTACCACCGAGAAGGACAGGGTGCGGTTCGGCAGCGACGGCATGAGCTATAAGCAGTTGTCGCTGTTCGACGATGTTGAATTCACCCGCCCTGTGACGGTCATAGAACGGCAGCAGGCGGCGGTGGGGCAGTTGTGAGGGGACAGTCCTGCAAGGCGGCAGTTGAACGAGGCTTAAAGGAGAAAAAGAGGGAGAAAGGAAATGCCCATGATTGTATACAGATGCGAGGACACCCTGGAGAGCGTCTTCACGGCAATCTACCAGGCGTATGAGGAGAAGCGGAATCACGATGACACGTTCCTCAGCCTCACGGACGATCCCCTACTGTTTGCGGAGGATATTCCCGTGACGGCGGACGAGGAGAAGACCCGCAAGGTCATGGGGACCCTGGAGCGGCGCTTCGGCAGGGAGGACTGTGAGCGGCTGGCCATGGCTCTGGCCTCGGAGGACGAGGGGAAAGCGCAGGCAATCTACCGCACCGTGGTACAGGGGCTGCGGGGGAAGAGCCGCCAGGGGCATCTCTTCGACAATCTGGCGGACGTTTGGGTGCACAGGGCCTTCGCGCTGGCCCGGGGCGTATCCACGGAAGTGGGCCACCAATTGCAGTTCTTAAGATTCCAGGAGCTGGAAAACGGCATGCTGTTTTCCAGAATAGGGCCGAAGAACGACGTAGTCGCCTTCCTGATGCCCCATTTCGCCGACAGGCTGCCCATAGAGAACTTCGTCATCTATGACGAGAAGCGGAATCTGTTCGGGATACATCCGGCCAGGAAACCATGGTATCTGCTTCGGGGGGAGGAAGCGGACAGGCCGCAGAACCTTCGTTACTCGGACAGGGAACGGGAGTACCAGGAGCTTTTCCGGCAGTTCTGCCATACCATAACCGTAGAGGGACGGGAGAACCGGAAGCTCCAGAGAGGCATGCTGCCTTTGCGGTTCCGGGAATATATGGTGGAGTTCCAGTGACAACATGCAAAAGGGCTCCCCGCGTCAGATAGATTCGGTGCTATCTGAGCGGGGAGTTTTGTGCTATACTTATAAACGTATACATTTACCGCTTTCTGCCTGGTATTGCAGAAGCGTCCAATTGTTATACAGTTTATATATGTAGCGATTAGATTTTGCCAAAAACCGGATAAACGGCATGACCGGCTGTGCTATGTAGCTGGCAAGAATTAAATGCCGTTTATATAGTTCGACAAATGTAGTCAGCCATGTGCATATGTTCGCAAGAGGTCAGGTTTGCAGTCGATTCATGTGGCTTTCCGTTCGTGAGTCGGGTGACATGGCAGATTTTAGGAACCGTCCAGAAATAACTCTTCAAGAGTTATTTCTGGTTCCGGCTAATTGCGAAGCAATTTGCAGGAATTGTCAAAAATAATTTTTTGACAATTCCTTAGTGACGCGAGTAAGTATTATTGGGAGAAGCAAGGACACATATAGGGGGCAGGGTGATGGGAGAGGAAAGGGCAGGAAAAATGGAGGACATAAGTATAGTCTGCAGAGGGCCGAATCTGATTGGACAGGAGGCCCTGACCTGGGAGGGAGACTTGACCCAAGAGCCGGATATGACAAAAGAGACAGGTTTGACCCAAGAGCCGGATATGACAAAAGAGACAGGTTTGACTCAAGAGCCGGATATGACAAAAGAGACAGGTTTGACCCAAGAGCCGGATATGACGAAAGAGACAGGTTCGCCCCAAGAGCCGTACATGACGAAAGAGCCGGCCTTACCCGAAGGAACGGAACCCCTGGAGGAGGTGCGCATATCCGTGCGCAGGCTGGTGGAATTCATCCTGCGCCACGGGGACATCGACAACCGCCGCCACATATCGCCGGAGAACGCCATGCAGGAGGGAGGGCGTATCCACCGCATGATTCAACGGCGGATGGGGGCAGAATACCAGGCTGAGGTGCCGCTGAAGATGACGTTTCCCGCCGATGGCTACATGCTCAGCGTGGAGGGGCGGGCGGACGGCATTATCCGCAAGGACGGCAAGGTCACCATCGATGAGATCAAGGGAACCTACCGCGACATCGCCAGGCTGAGAGCACCCCTGCCGCTGCATGTGGCCCAGGCCAAGTGCTATGCCTATCTGTACGGTTCGTGCCAGGGGCTGGAGGAAATCTGCGTGCGTCTGACCTATTGCCATATGCCCTCCGGGGAGATCCGGTATTTCCACGAGGAATACGGCTTTGACAGCCTGGCGGAATGGTTCCATGGAGTGCTGGCCTCCTACCGGAAATGGTCGGACTATTCCTGGAAGTGGCGGGGCATCCGCGGGGATTCCATCCGGGGGCTGGAGTTCCCCTTCCCCTACAGGGAGGGGCAGAGGGAACTGGCGTCCCATGTGTACAGGACGATTTATCATAAGAAGAAACTCTTCCTGGAAGCCCCCACGGGAGTGGGCAAGACCATCTCCACCGTCTACCCGGCCGTCCAGGCCATGGGGCAGGGGATGGGGGAGAAGCTCTTCTACCTGACTGCCAAGACCATCACCAGGACAGTGGCGGAGGAGGCCATAGACATCCTGCGGGGCAAGGGGCTGCGGCTGAAGAGCGTCATCCTCACCGCCAAGGAGAAAATCTGCTTCATGGAGGAGACCGAGTGCAACCCGGACTTTTGTCCCTATGCAAAGGGACATTACGACAGGGTGAACGATGCCGTGTTCGACATGCTGAACCGGGAGGAGCGCTTCGACAGAGGGACCATCGAGGCCTATGCAGCCAGGCACATGGTCTGTCCTTTTGAGATGTGCCTGGACGCCAGCCTCTTCGCCGATGCCGTCATCTGTGACTACAATTACCTCTTTGACCCCCATGTGTACCTGAAGCGCTTCTTCGGGGAGGGGACGGCGGGGAATTACATCTTCCTGATTGATGAGGCTCACAACCTGCTGGAACGGGGCAGGGAGATGTACAGCGCCGTCCTGTACAAGGAGGCGTTCCTGGAGCTGACCAGAGAATTGAAAAAGACACTTATGTCACAAAAGGAAAGGAAGCGGAAAAGGAGCAAAAACACTGAGGTTTCCGGCCAGATGGACTTAAATATGACACTTGTTTCGACAGATGTGTCAGATTTTTTGGACGGTTTGGAAGTAGGAGGATGTGACGAAGCCTCCGGTGACGATTCTGGTCTGCCGGAGACCGCCTGCGGGGATGGTGCCTACGGGAATCCGGGCGGGGGCTGTGGGGCCAGGAGCGCCCTGGCCAGGCAGGGATACGGCGAGAAGCTGGTGTACCATCTGGAGAAATGCAACCGGGAGCTCCTGACCCTGAAGCGCTGGTGCGAGGACTATTGCGTGGTGGAGAGCATAGAGGCGTTCACGGAGAGCCTGATGCGGCTCCGCACCGTCATGGAGGACTATCTGTCAGAGCAGGAGGAGGGGGAGCTGCCCGTCCGGGAGCGGCTGCTGGAATTCTACTTCGCGGTGAGCCATTTCTTTACCGTCTATGACCTGCTGGACGAGAACTATGTGAAATACACCCAGCTATGCGATGACGGCAGCTTCTTCCTGAAGCTTTTGTGCGTGAACCCGGGCAGGAACCTGAGAAGCTGCATGCAGCGGGGGCGCAGCACGATTCTGTTCTCCGCCACCCTGCTGCCCATCCAGTACTACAAGAAGCTGCTGGGCGGGGAGCCGGAGGACTATGAGGTCTACGCCAGGTCCGTATTCCAGCCGGACAGGCGGGGGCTGTTCATCGCGGGGGATGTGACCAGCAAGTACACCAGGCGCTCCGAGGAGGAATATGAGTGCATCGCCCGCTACATCGAGGAGATTGTCAGGAACCGCCACGGCAACTACATGGTCTTCTGCCCCTCCTACGCCTTCCTGCGGATTATCTACGGGAAGTATGTGGATAACTTCGGGGGAGAGGACAGGGAGTGCATCCTCCAGAGCGAGTCCATGAGCGAGGCGGACAGGGAGGCCTTCCTGGACTGCTTCCGCGCCGCCCCTGTCGAATTTTCAGGGGTTGCCCCTGTCGAATCTCCAGGGGTTGCCCCTGTCGAATCTCCAGGGGTTGCCCCTGGTGCGGCGGAAGGGCCCGACCGTGTCCTCATAGGCTTCTGCGTGCTGGGCGGGATATTCGCCGAGGGCATCGACCTAAAGCGCGACAGCTTGATCGGGGCCATCATCATAGGCACCGGCCTGCCCCAGGTCTCCCAGGAGAAGGAGATTCTGAAGTCCTGCTTCGACGCCGGTCAGGAGAACGGCTTCGACTACGCCTACCGGTATCCCGGCATGAACAAGGTGCTACAGGCTGCCGGGCGGGTCATCCGCACCGCGGAGGACGTGGGCATCATCGCCCTGTTGGACGAGCGCTTCCTTGCGCCCGCCTACCGCAGGCTCTTCCCCAGGGAGTGGGAGCGGTTCGAGACCGTGACGGTCAATGAGGTCGCGAAGCGGGTGGAACGCTTCTGGAACGAGTGGCTGTGAGGGCTCGTGGCATCCGCAGTATCCGGCCCGGGGCCTGTGGAGGGAGGAGCGCCGCCAGAGGGGAAATGTGGAAATGACATGCGGTGTCTCAAAAATGACAGATGTGTAAATGTGGATAACTCTGTGGATTTTGTGGATTTTTTGGGGATGAGGCTTCCATAAAATGACATTTGGATCAAGTTATCCACAAAAATGCCTCGAAAAAGCCGAAAAACAGAACTGAACCGGTCAATAAAAAAGCCAGTGAAAAAGTTGGCGGAAAACGGAAAAATAGTGTTGACATATGATATTATATGGCGTATAGTATAGGCATCAGCTAATATTATACGCCATATAATATTGTATAGCAGTATAATGTTACAGAAGGTAAGGAGCGGATTGAATGGTATTTAACACAGGCGCAGCGCTTTTGGATGCCATCGTGCTGGCCGTTGTGTCCAAGGAGCCGGAGGGGACCTACGGGTACAAGATCACCCAGGAGGTCAGGCGGGTTATCGAGCTGTCGGAATCCACGCTTTATCCTGTGCTGCGGAGGCTGCAGAAGGATGAATGCCTGGAAATCTATGACATGGAATGCGCGGGCAGGAACAGGCGCTATTATAAGGTAACCAGCAGGGGCTGGGCGCAGCTGCATCTGTACGAGAGCGAATGGCGGAGGTATGCTGACAAAATTACGGGATTATTTGAGGGAAGGATAGGACTATGAACAGAGCAGATTTTATGAAACAACTGGAAAGCCTGCTCACGGGCATCGCACCCACGGAGCGGGAGGAGGCGATTCAGTATTACAATGACTACTTCGATGACGCCGGGGCGGAGAACGAGCAGGAGGTCATAGAGGCGCTGGGCAACCCGGCCCGGGTGGCGGAGAACATCAAGCGCGACCTCCTGGACAGCGGCTATGGGAAGAAGCCCGCGGGCAAGGCAAAGGCCTCCGACCGGGCGCTGATGGAGTACGGCCAGAGCGAGCCGGGCGGGGAAGCGGACGCCGGGGAGGAGGCGGATGCCGGACGCACGGCCGCCGCCGGTGACGGCCGCGGGAAATTCGCCGCGGGCCGGGAGGACAGGGCTGCCGGGGAGCCCGCCGGAGCTGCCCGGGACGGCGGAGGCGGCCCGGGCGGCGCACAGGCCCGGACAGAGTCCAATGGGGCTGGCTGGAACCCCTTTGAGGGATACGGGCGGAGCGCCGAAAGCGCCCCGCCGGAGGAGGACGCCTACAGGTGGAGCCATGACACTGCCGGGTGGTTCGGGGAGAAGCCTGAAAAGGAGAGGAAGGAAAGCATGCCCGCCTGGGCCATCGCCCTGCTGATTACAGTGCTGGTATTCGGATTCCCGGTGTACGGCGGCGTGTTCATGGGGATTTTAGGGCTGCTGCTGGGGTGGTTCGGCACCATGCTTGGTCTCGGCGTGGGCGCGCTCGCCCTGCTGATCCTATTCCTGGTGCTGGTGGTGGTAGGCATCCTCTGCCTGATCATCAATCCATGGGTGGGGATAGCCCTGGTAGGGGCGGGCCTGCTGGTGGGGTGTTTCGGCATACTGCTGATGATGCTGACTGTGGCCATGGCAGGAATCGTCACGCCCGCCATCTTCCGGGGGATTTTTGGCTTGTTCGGCTTTGTGAAGCGCAAATGCCTGGCGCTGGCCGGCAGATAGGATGGATTCGCGGGAGCTGAGGCTGGCGGCAGCCGCGGCGGAAAGGACTGGATATAATAATGAAGAGATTCATGAAAGGCTGTGCGATCACAGCATTGATATTTTGGGTAACAGGGATGGTGCTGGCGGTGGTGGGCGGCAGGATTGCAGGGGACATGGCCATCGCCCGGGCAGTGGAGCAGGCCACGAAGGGAAAGGTGCGGATAGATTCCGACAGCGTCAGGAGCTGGGGCAGGCATGGCCTGGGAGGCTGGATCCTGGATATGATGGACCTGCACTTTGACGGCTCGACCGACACCGTAGACGAAGTCGCGGACAGTGCCATGGACTACAGCTATGATGAAGGCCGATACGACGACATGGATTGGCCTGAAGATGACCACGAGGTAGAGTTTTCCAGCGATAAGCATGTCTTCAATGGAGATGTGGAGAGGTTCTGCCCCGGGAAGGACATCAGGAACCTGGACATCGACATAGGAGGCTGCTGGCTCCAGACAGCGGATTCCCCGGACGGGAACCTGTACCTGGAGGCGGAGGATGCCTATAAGTTCCAGGGCTATGTGGACGGCGATACCCTGTATGTGAAATCCACCAGCAAGCTGCCCTCGGACGCGTGGGACTGCCGGATCACCCTGTATCTGCCCAGGGACTATCGGTTCCATGAGGTAGAGATGGAGCTGGGGGCCGGGGAGATGGACTTCGGGACGCTGTACGCCGACAGCGCGTCGCTGGAGGTGGGCGCGGGCCAGATCACCGTGTACGACAGGGCGGAGGTTTCGAATCTGGAGGTCAGCGTGGGAGTGGGCAGCATCGACCTGGGCACCCTGGAGGCAGATGAGCTGGAAGTGGAGGTAGGCATGGGGGCGTTCGTGGTGACCGAGGCGGATATCAGGCGCGGCGCCGATGTGAACTGCTCCATGGGCAGCGTGGACATGACGGTGCGGGGCCGGGAGAGCGACTTCAACTATGAGCTGGAATGCGCCATGGGCGCCATCAACCTGGGGGAATGGGAGTATGCGGGCCTTGGCCAGGAGAAGAAGATCGACAACGGCGCGTCCAGGGAGGTAAAGCTGGAATGTTCCATGGGATACATCGACATGCGGTTCATGGAGTGAAGATAAAAAAGTTTGCAAAAAAGCCTGCAGAGCGGATATGCCTCTCTGCAGGCTTTTTCGAGGGTTCGTTCAGCACTCAGATTTCCACGGACAGCCCGGACTTCCGCAGCGCCGGCCGCAGGGCCAGATAGAAGACGGAGGCCGCGATTACCGCCACGACGGCGTTCACCCCTGTGGTCAGGGTGGCGATCTTCGCCAGCGCCGACGCGATGTCCTGGGGCACGCCCAGCAGGTATGATTTATAGAAATACCCCACCAGAGGGTCGGCCACCACATTGAAGGCCATGCCGCAGAAGGCGGCGGCAACCGTGGCCATGGCCACCTTCCTGCCGTCCCGGGCCTGGTTCAGATGACAGATTCCGTGTGCCACCAGCCCTACGATCAGCCCGATGCACAGCTTCAGGAAGAAGGTCTTGGGCGCGCTGGTCACATAGGAGGTGGTCAGGTCGGCGATGGTCATGCCCACCGCCCCGGCCAGGCCGCCCCAGTAGCCGCCCAGCAGCAGGGCCGCCAGCACGCAGAACACATTGCCGAAATGGAAGGCGGTCTTCTCGGGCCCTACGGGGATGTCGATTTTGAAGAAGGCGAAGCCGATGTAGCAAAGGGCCGCCAGCAGCCCCGCCTGGGCAAGGCGCTTTACATCCGCCTGCCGGGCCCTGCGTCTGCCGATGGCCGCATTGTAGATTCCCCTGGCCGTCAGCAGGATGGCGAAGAATACAAGCGTCAGGCCGTAGGAATAGGGACGCTCCAGCGACAGCTTCTCGGCGGAGAGCTGCTCTGACTGGGCGGTGAGGGCCTCTAAGTCCCCTTCCTGCGTCCCCTCCTTTACGGCGCCAATCTGGGCCTTGACCTCGGACAGCTGCGCGCCTGTGACGGTGGATTCCCGGTAGCTGGTGTTGTAGGCGTATACGGAAAAGAGGATGCCCGCAATCAATAGGACGGCCCCGATCATCAGCAGGCCGTAGCTTTTCTGCTTCTCTGCTTTTCCCGATTCTTTTTCCTGTTTCCTGTTCATCTCATTTATCTCCTTATGACTTATATTTGTGTGGCCTCACTGTGTCAATGACAGTGTAGCGGAAAAGTGGTCTGTATGAAAGAGCCAGAACAGGACTTTTTTACCAGACCAGTCTGCCGGAGCGACAGGCTGCCGGATTGCCGCGGTGCTACAAAATTGTTATCAAAATGTCACCGGATTGTAAGGTTTTATGAGATGACATATGGTATAATAGGGCTGTCGGGAAACAGATAGTCCAGCAAAACCAGAGGAGGGGGCAGTTGGGTATGTGGCAGATTGCAATGATTTTGTTCGTGGTATCGTTTTGCTTCTTTGCGGGGATTATGGTGCGGGAGCCCAGGTCGCTGTGGAGCGGCGTCTCCTTTTTCTGGATGATGGCCTGTCTGGGCATCGCCATGCTCTTCGTGCTGGCCAGGTATGGGGCATGGTTGTCGTCCCACATCGTTTTGACATGGATCCTCATCATACTGTGCATCCTGGCTCTGCTGTGCGTGGCTGCGCTCCCCATTATCCTGATCGTCACGTTCTTTGTGGAGGGGCTCAAGGTCATCCGACATGAGGGGAGGAAGCCGGCGAACATGCTGTCCATGGCGTTCTCCATCCTGCTCTTCGGCTACCTGGCCGTCTGGCCCGCCATGGGCAGGTTGGGCAGGAGCATCCTCGGGACAAGGCTGTATATCCTCATCAGCCTGCTGGCGTTCTACCTTCTTACCCTGCTGGCCACATATTCCCTTTCTGCTGTGCTGAACCTGATTCATCTGAGAAAGAGGCGGAGAGCCGACTACATCGTTGTGTTAGGGGCAGGCCTGATTGGAACAAGGGTGACGCCGCTGCTGGCAGCCCGGATCGACAAGGGGATAGAGTTGCTGTCCTGGAACCCAAAAGCGCTGCTGATCATGTCCGGCGGTCAGGGGCCCGGGGAAGATCTGGCGGAGGGCCGGGCCATGGCGGACTACGCGGTTCAAAAGGGTATAGATAAAGACAAAATTATAGTCGAGGGAAGGTCCAGGTCCACGGAGGAGAACCTGCTGTTCTCCAGGGAGCTGATGAGCGGGGAGAAGCCCAGGGTCATTTTGGTCACCACGGCCTACCATGTGTTCCGGGCCCTGCTCCTGGCCAGGCGGCAGGGGATGAAGTGCGTGGGGTATGGCGCGAAGACGAAATGGTATTTCACCCTGAACGCCCTGCTCCGGGAATTCGGGGGCTATCTGAGCCTGACCTGGAAGCGGCATGCATCCGTGGCCCTGCTGCTGGCCGGAGGCCTGGCAATCGTATACCATTGATAGATTTTTGATAAATTTTTATCGCAAATATTCTTGACAAAACCTGCCGGATAGCTTATAGTATGGAAGAAGAGCATTCCAGAAGAGAAGCATTCCAATGCAATAGAAACGAAAAAGGCGATGACGAAGAGGAGTACGCATTGCCCCTTGCCAGAGAGGGCCGCCATCCGGGGACGGATGCTGCGAGGCGGCTTAAAGGAAGGGATGCGGAAGGTAGCTTCCAAGCCGGGAGCCTGAAAATGTACTGAAGGACGTGCGAAAGTAGGGTTTTCCGAATTATCCCCGTTACAGGATAGGACTTTAGTAGAAGTCACTTGAGGCAGTGCGGATGCGGAGAGCGTCCCGCTGTGAACAAAGGTGGTACCGCGTCGATGACGCCCTTTGCTGATGAGAGTCGGCAGAGGGCTTTTTTGCTTTCAGGAGATTGCGCTGCCGGACGGGCAGGGAAGGCGCAGGCGGGACGGTGCCGCAATGCAGAAAGGAGAAGCTTATGAGCAAAGAAGAGCGTTCTATGGAAGAAAAGCATTCCATGGAAGAAAAGCATTCCAAGGAAGAAAAGCATTCCAAAGAACTGGCAAAGACCTACGACCCCAAAGGGCTGGAGGACAGATTATACCAAAAATGGCTGGACAAGAGATACTTCCATGCGGAGGTGGATTACGACAGGAAACCCTTCACCATCGTCATCCCCCCGCCAAACATCACCGGACAGCTCCACATGGGCCATGCCCTGGACAACACCATGCAGGACATCCTGATCCGCTTCAAGCGCATGCAGGGCTACAACACCCTCTGGCAGCCGGGCACGGACCACGCCGCCATCTCCACGGAGGTGAAGATCATCGAGAAGCTGAAGGAGGAGGGCATCGACAAGTACGACCTGGGCCGGGAGAAGTTTTTAGAGCGTGCCTGGGACTGGAAGCGGGAGTACGGCGGCCGCATCGTTGACCAATTGAAGAAGATGGGCTCCTCCTGCGACTGGGACAGGGAGCGCTTCACCATGGACGAGGGCTGCAACCGGGCCGTGACGGAAGTCTTCGTGAAGATGCATGAGAAGGGCTATATCTACAAGGGCAGGCGCATCATCAACTGGTGTCCGGTATGCAATACCTCTATCTCCGACGCGGAGGTGGAGTACCAGGAGCAGGCGGGACATCTGTGGCATATCAAGTACCCTGTGATGCGGGAGGACGGAACCCCCAGCGACACGGAATTCCTGACCTTTGCCACCACCCGTCCGGAGACCATGCTGGGCGATACGGCGGTGGCCATCCACCCGGAGGATGAGCGGTACGCCCACCTTATCGGAAAGAGCGTGATGCTCCCTTTGATGGACCGGGTGATTCCCGTGGTCACGGACACCTATGTGGACAGGGAGTTCGGGACGGGCGTGGTGAAGATCACCCCTGCCCATGACCCCAACGACTTCGAGGTGGGCAAGCGCCATGACCTGCCCGTGATCAACGTGATGAACGATGATGCTACCATCAACGAGAACGGCGGGAAGTTCGCAGGGATGGACCGATATGCGGCCAGGAAGGCTATCGTGGAGGAGCTGGAGAGCCTTGGGCTTTTAGTAAAGATAGAGGATTATTCCCATAACGTAGGTACCCACGAGCGCTGCAAGACCACTGTGGAGCCACTTGTGAAGGAGCAGTGGTTCGTGAAGATGGACGAGCTGATAAAGCCCGCAGTGGAGGCTGTGAAGACAGGCGAGATCAGGCTGATTCCGGAGCGCATGGAGAAGACCTATTTCAACTGGACGGACAATATCCGCGACTGGTGCATCAGCAGACAGCTCTGGTGGGGCCACAGGATTCCCGCCTACTACTGCGACGGGTGCGGGGAAGTGGTGGTGGCCAGAACTGCGCCCCAGGCCTGCCCGAAATGCGGCTGCACGCATCTGACCCAGGATCCGGACGTGCTGGACACCTGGTTCTCCTCGGCGCTGTGGCCCTTCGAGACCCTGGGCTGGCCGGATGAGACCGAGGACTTAAAGTATTTCTATCCCACGGACGTGCTGGTGACGGGTTATGACATCATCTTCTTCTGGGTCATCCGGATGATTTTCTCCGGTTTTGAGCAGATGGGCGCGAAGCCCTTCCACACCGTGCTCTTCCACGGCCTGATGCGGGACAGCCAGGGGCGGAAGTTCTCCAAATCCCTGGGCAACGGCATAGACCCCCTGGAGCTGATTGACCAGTACGGCGCGGATGCCCTGCGGCTGACCCTAATTACGGGAAACGCCCCGGGCAACGACATGAGATTCTACTATGAAAGGATGGAAAATAGCCGGAATTTCGCCAACAAGGTGTGGAACGCCTCACGGTTCATCATGATGAACATGAACGGGAAAACGGTGACGGAGGCTCCGGCGCAGGCCCTGCAGCCTGTGGACAGATGGATACTGTCCAAGCTGAACACCCTGATAAAGGATGTCACCGCCAATATGGAGAACTATGAGCTGGGCATCGCCGTACAGAAGGTCTATGATTTCATCTGGGACGAATTCTGCGACTGGTACATCGAGATGGTAAAGCCGCGTCTGTACAATACGGACGACGCGGCCAGCCAGAACGCGGCGCTGTGGACCTTGAAGACAGTGCTGACGGATGCCTTAAAGCTCCTGCATCCCTATATGCCTTTCATCACGGAAGAGATTTTCTGCACCCTGCGGGAAATGGAAGAGGGGCATTCCGTGGAAACTGCCGATGCGGGGGCAGCGTCTTCCATGGAGGAATCCATCGTCATCAGCAGATGGCCGGAGCATCGCCAGGAGAGAAGCTTCCCCGGGGAGGAGAAGGACATCGAGATCATCAAGCAGGCCGTGCGGGCCGTGCGCAATATCCGCAACGACAGCAACGTGCCGCCCAGCCGCAGGACCACTATCTACGTGGTCAGCGAGAAGGAGGACATCATCCGCACCTTCACGGAGGGCAGGCTGTTCTTCGCTTCCCTGGCCTATGCCAATGAGGTGAAGATGGTCTTAAAGACAGGAGAGGAGGCAAAAGCGATTACGGAAGGCGGCCAGGCCGTCAGCATACGGGCGGAGGAGATTGCCAAGGACGCGGTGTCGGTGGTGATTCCCGGTGCCACGCTGTATATTCCCTTCGCGGAGCTGGTGGACGTGGCCCAGGAGAGGGAGCGCCTGCAGAAAGAGAAAAAGAGGCTGGAGGGGGAGCTGGCCCGGGTGAACGGCATGCTCTCCAACGAGCGGTTCCTGTCCAAGGCCCCGGAGGAAAAGATAGCCCAGGAGCGGGAGAAGCTGGCCAAATACACCCAGATGATGGAGCAGGTGGAGCTGCGGCTTTCACAGCTGCAATAGTTACGGATATGGGGAATATCCAAAGCTTTTGAGGGATGGGGGACAAAAGATATGGGGTGGGATAAAGAGAGGGCAGTCAGGAATCTGTATGCTTTGGGGAACCTGGTAGTGCGCATCGTGGGCTGCGTGATATTTTTATGCCTGGCCAGGTATTCCTTCCGGTACACCCAGTATATGCTGCCCGGCGGCAGGGAGCTGTCTGTGGATGTGCTGGATTCCAGGAGCGGGAACATTTTGGGGCTTGCGGTGGCGGCAGGCATTATGGCGGTGCTGCTGTTGGTGGAGAGGTACGTAGACAGAGGGCTGCAGTATATCCTCTGCCGCTGCTCTCTGGTTTTGACGTTGGTTTGGTTCACGGTGGCCGGGATGTGGTGGATTGGATCCTCCGCCCATATACCCGTGGGGGATCCGGCATTCATCTATGGAGGAGCCTCCTATTTCATAGAAGGGAACTATGATTTCCTGAGCACAGGAGGCTACCATAGCATGCATCCCCACCAGATGGGCCTGACGGCGATTTATGAGCTCTTGTTTCGAGTGGTGGGCACCTACAATTACCATGCTGTGGAGATGCTGAATCTGTTCTTCGCCTTGGGCAGCATCTATCTGGGGTACCGTATCCTCTCTGAGATTACCGGGAGCACGGCAGCTATTGTGGGCTACAATATTCTGATGCTCGGCTGCCTCCCCCTGATTTTCTATACGCCATGGGTGTATGGGGACATTCCCAGCATTTTCTTTGCGCTGTTGGTGGAGTGGGCGCTGCTGCGCTATCTGGCGGAGCGGAGGAACCGGCACCTGGTGCTGATGGCGCTGGCGCTGATGCTCGCCCTGCTGGTGCGGAAGAATTCCCTGATTCTGCTGGTGGCGGTAGGCCTTACCGTGCTGCTGCATGCCCTGCTGCACAGGGATATGAGAATTGTGCTGGCGTTTCTGCTGGGGGCAGTGCTCTGCTACGGCTCCTATGAGGCTGTCTGGAAAATATACGAAATCCGTTCCGGCTATGAGAACGACGGAGGGATTCCCATCATTGCCTGGGTGACCATGGGGATGATGGAAAACTATGGGGCATATGGGTGGTACAATAATTATCCGAAAGAGGTCTTCTATGGCGAGGCGGCGGGCAGCAGGGAGGCCGTGTCCGCAATCGCAAAAAGGGATTTAAAGAAGAGGCTGAGGGCCTTTGCGGACGACTGGGGATACGCGGTTCATTTTTTCAAGGGAAAGCTGCTGTCCCAGTGGAACGAGCCGCTGTATCAGGCGCTGTACTTCAATGCGGAGAGTCCGGAATCGGAGGATGGGCCTGCCCCGGATTCCCTGGCGGCCAGGCTGTATGGAGAGGACTACTTCAAAGCGCTGCATGTGTGCGACAGATGGCAGTTCATCATGTATGTGGGAATGCTGTGCTATTTTCTGCTGGCTGTGAAGAAGGACAGCCCGATTCTGCAGCATGTGCTGGCCGTGACGATAATCGGAGGATTTTTCTTCAGCATTATCTATGAGGCCAAGGCCAGATACATTTTCCCTTATTATGTCATGATGTTTCCGTATGCGACCTATGGCTATCGGCTGGCCGTGAGCCAGATAATGGCCATGGCGGGAAAGCATATGAAGGGCAGAAGGGTCGTCGATATAGAGGAGGGCAGAAAAGCTGCCTGAGGATGCGGGGAGGCGTGCCGTTTTGGACAGACAGGAGATTACGACTTTTGAGCAGGCGGCGGCATATATCGAGGAGGTGCCGCGCTTTACCTCAAAACACACAATAGAGCAGACCAGGGACTTCCTCCATCGGCTGGGCGACCCGGATCAGGGCATGCGGATCGTCCATGTGGCTGGAACCAACGGAAAGGGCTCTGTATGCGCTTATCTGCGCAGCATTCTGCAGGCCGGGGGATACAGGGTGGCACTGTTCACCTCTCCCCATCTGGTGTGCATCCGGGAGCGGTTCGCGATAGACGGCAGAATGATTTCGGAGGAGGATTTCCTGCGGGCGTTCCTCCATGTCTATGGGCTGCTGGACTGGGACGCTTTGGGACGCGGGGCGGAGGGAGCCTACCATCCAACCTATTTCGAATATCTCTTCTTCATGGCCATGGTGGCCTTCGCGGAGGAAAAGCCGGATTTCTGCATCCTGGAGACAGGCGTGGGCGGCAGGCTGGATGCTACGAACGCGGTTGGACGGAAGGAACTGACCGTAATCACGCACATCGGTCTGGATCATGTGAGGGTGCTGGGGGATACCCTGGAAAAAATCGCCTATGAAAAAGCGGGCATTCTCCGCGCCGGCGTGCCGGCGGTGTGGTGGGATACCTGCGAGGAGACCAGCCGGGTTTTTTGGGGGCGCGCCCGGGAGCTTGGAATATCCGCGTACTCCGTGTCGGAAGATGACTATTGTTTTTCAAATTTTAAGAGAAAAACCATTGATTTTTGCGTGCGTAATCTGTATGATAGATATATTCCGCTTACGCTCCGCACCATCGCCGCTTATCAGATGGAGAACTGCGCGCTGGCCTTCCGGGCCATTGAGGTGCTGGAGGCTGGCAGAATCATCGCGCCGGAGCAGGTCAGGCAGGGCGTGGCGGACTGCTTCTGGGCGGGGCGCATGGAGGAGGTGCTTCCGGAGGTCTATGTGGACGGCGCCCACAATGAGGACGGTATCCGGGCCTTTCTGGAGACGGTGGCCGGGGACGGGCATCCGGGCAGGAGGAGCCTGCTGTTCGGCGTGGTCAGGGATAAGGACTACGGACGCATGGTGCAGGAGGTGGTCCGCAGCGGTCTGTTCCAGAGAATCTGCCTGACCCGTATGCACAGCAGCCGGGCGCTGGAGGTGGAGGAGCTTGCGGCGCTGTTCGGCGGATATCCGGACTGTGCCTGGGAGGCCTGCGAGGATGTGGGGACGGCTTTCCGCAGACTGTGCCAGAATCGGGAGGAGCAGGAGCGCGTTTATGTGGCGGGAAGCCTGTATTTAGTCGGTGAGATTAAGGAGTTGCTTGAAGCATGATAAATTTTGAGGATGAGCTGAAAAAATTCCATCCCAGCCTTGAGGTGGAAGACGTGGAGGAGGCCATTTACAGCCAAGATCTGTCGGATATAGCCGATCTGCTGATCAAGAAGATAACGGAGACTGAGAGCGAATTGGAATAGGAGTATGAAAAAGGACAATGATGTTTTGTTATAATTGCGGTCGCCGCCTGTCGGAGCATGACTTCTGCACTTCCTGCGGAGCCGACGTCTCCCTGTATAAGAAAGTGCTGCATGTCTCCAACATGTATTATAATGAGGGCCTGGAAAAGGCAGGGGTCAGGGATTTGAGCGGCGCTGCCGCCAGCCTTCGCCAGGGCCTGCGGTTCAACAAGAACAATATCAAGGCTCGGAATCTCCTGGGGCTGGTGTACTTTGAGATGGGGGATGCGGCATCCGCCCTCAGGGAATGGGTCATCAGCAAGAACATGTCTCCGGATAAGAATATCGCGGACGAGTACATCGATAGGATACGGTCCAACTCCGGCAGGCTGGATGCTATCAATCAGACAATTAAGAAATACAACAGGGCATTGGCCCTGTGCAGTCAGGACAGCAAGGACCTGGCGGTGATTCAACTGAGGAAGGTGCTGTCCCTGAATCCCAGGTTCATACGGGCCCATCAGCTGCTGGCATTGTTGTATATGGAGCAGGAGGAATGGGAGCGCGCGGAGCGGGAGCTTCGCAAATGCCTGGAGATTGACAAGAACAATCTCCAGACCCTGCGCTACATGAAAGAGGTGGAGCAGGCTCTGATGCCGGAAGAGGGGGTAAGGAGACGGAAGAAGGATGAGGCTGTCAGGTACCAGAGCGAGAATGAGGTCATCATCCAGCCCCTGAACGTCAAGGAACCTAAGCGGGGCGGCGGCTTCGCCACCGTGCTGAATATGATCATCGGCCTTATCATCGGCATAGCGGCCATGTATTTCCTGGTGGTGCCGGCGGCCCAGTCGCGGGTCAGGAATGAGGAGCAGCAGACGATTACCAAGATAAGCAGCGAATCAGACGCGAAGACGGCCCGCATCCAGGAGCTGGAGGGCCAGATAGAGAGCCTGAGCGGAAATGTCCAGAACCTCCGCACGGAGATTGAGGGCTATGCGGGGGCAGGCGGAACCATAGAGACCACGGAGAGCCTGATCCAGATAGCGGCGGAATACCTGGAGACCACGGATATGTATGTGGCGGCAGACAAGCTGGAGGAGCTGGCCGGGGAAGTGGACATGGCCTCCATGTCTGACAGCTTCCAGCGACTGTACCAGTCAATGGCCTCCTCCATTGGGCCAGAGCTCTCCAAGGAGTATTATGACGAGGGCTATCAGCAGTATTACACCGGCCGCTACGAGGAGGCGTTGGAGACCCTGAGCAAGGCGGTGAAGTACGATGCTGCCAATGCTGACGCGCTTTATCATCTGGGAGAGGCATACCGCTCCAGCGGCGATACGGCAAACGCCATCACCACCTATGACAAGGTGATAGAACTGTTCCCTGACACTGAGAATGCCAGGCTGGCCAAGTACCGCAAAGATAATCTGAACGCCGGTTAAGCGTGGGAAGATTTTCCGGGCGGCATCGGTGCTTAAGGTGAGAAGTACGAAAGAAGAGAACCTGTAGACGATACGGGTTCTTTTTTGTTCGCTTTATATGGATGCCTTTATACAAATATATTTGTACGGAAAAACGATGCGGAAAGGAAGGATGTAAGGTATGGGACAGGTCACTACAGAGGATTTTCAGGTCATCGACAACTGCCTTCTGATTCAGCTGCCGGAGGAGATCGACCATCACGGTGCGGGATTCATCTGCGAGTGCGCGGACAGGTATCTGGTCAGGAAGGAGGTGCGCGATGTGGTATTCGACTTCGGGAGGACGAAGTTCATGGACTCTTCCGGGATAGGCATCATCATGGGGCGCTACCGCAAGATATCCTGCTTTGGGGGACGGGTCTACGCCATTCATTTGGACAGGCAGATAGAGCGGATCTTCAGGCTGTCAGGATTGAATAAAATAGTGGAGGTACTGGAATCATGAGGAATGAAATGGAGATTATCTTTGACGCCATATCGGCCAACGAAGGGTTCGCCAGGGTGGCGGTGGCGGCTTTCATCGCCCATCTGAATCCCACGCTGGAGGAGATGGCGGATATCAAGACAGCCGTGTCTGAGGCGGTGACCAATTCCATCATACACGGCTACGAGAATCTGCATGGCTACGGGAGGCCCGGCGGACAGGAGGAATCCGGGCTCCGGGGGAGAGAGGAGGCGAACCCGGGCAAGGTAAGGCTGTGCTGCGCGCTGGAGAAGAATATCCTACATATAGAAGTCATCGACAGCGGGAAAGGGATTGTGGACGTGGAACAGGCCATGGAGCCCCTGTACACCACGAAGCCGGAGCTGGAGCGCTCAGGCATGGGCTTCGCGTTCATGGAGGCTTTCATGGACGACCTGGAGGTGGAGAGCGCTCCGGGCCAGGGGACAAAAGTCCGCATGATCAAGAAAATAGGAGTGGGCGGATGGATAGAACATCAGTGCTGATTGCCAGGTCACAGGCGGGAGAAAACGAGGCAAGAGAGGTACTGATAGAGAGCAATCTGGGGTTGGTGCGCCATATCGTGAGGCGGTTCGCGGGCAGGGGACATGATTTGGAGGATCTCTTCCAGGTAGGCGCCATAGGACTCATGAAGGCCATCGACAAGTTCGACCTGAAGCTGGGGCTGAAATTCTCCACCTATGCGGTGCCCATGATTACCGGGGAGATCAAGCGGTTCCTGCGGGACGACGGGCCGGTGAAGGTGTCCAGGACCATCAAGGAGAACGGGCTGAAGGTGAGGCTGGCCAGGCAGAAGCTTCAGGGAAGGGAAAGCAGGGAGCCCACGGTGCGGGAAATCGCGCAGGAGACGGGACTGTCCGTGGAGGATGTGGTGCTGGCCATGGAAGCCGACACCTCGGTGGAGTCCATCTACGCCGCGGTCTACCAGGACGATGGCAGCGAGGTCTATCTGGTGGACAAGGTGGTGCGGGGAGGCGATGGCGGCGTGGGCAGCAGCGTGGCAGGCGGCTGCAGCGGGGAGGATGTGGAGAAGGAGGAGATTCTGAACCATATGCTGCTGGGGCAGCTCCTGGACAGCCTGGAGCCAAAGGACAGGAATCTGATCTACATGAGGTATTTCCAGGACAAGACCCAGACGGAAATCGCCGCCAGGCTGGGCGTCAGCCAGGTGCAGGTCAGCCGCATGGAGAAGCGGATCCTATTGAAGCTGCGGGAGAAGGTCCGCTAAGCTTATGCTGCATAACGCTGAATACTGCCCAGTGTAATTATGCGACTGAACCAGTCAACGTTATGTAGTCTGTTGTCGCGGCAGGTCAAATCGTTAAGCAGTATAAGATACTGTAAATTTTATGAAATCGCAAAAAAGCCCTTTTCATCCGGCGGCAATTCGTTTACTATAAGTGTATAGAAGGATTGCTGCGGAGGGAAAGGATGGGCATGAAGGACAGGATGGACGATAGGAATATGATCAGAGGCAGGGCAGGGAGGAGACGCCTGGGAAGGGGGGTGCGCCGCCGGATTACTGCCATGTTGGCGTGCCTGGTGGTGATGGTGGCGGTGATGTTCTCGGTGGTCTCCATCTATGCCTGGATCAGGGAGCGGGTGAAGGGGGACACGGCCGCTTCCGGCACAGATGTGCTGGACGTCAGCATTGACGCCGACGGGAATGTGGTGGATGCCGACGGGAACGTGGTGGGTGTGCTGTCAGGCTCTGTGGGGCTTTCTCCGGAGGAGGTGGAGGTCCAGGTGGCCAACGCAAGGCAGCAGGCGGCCTCGGAAGTGCTGGAGGACATCCGCACCAGGCTCAATGACGGGGACTCGGTGGTGGAGGCCCTGCGGCCGCTGTATCCGGATGATATGATCGTATACAGCGGCGGACAGTACCATGTGGTCCCCATTGACTACAGCCTGAAGCAGCATGGCCGGGAGGACGCGGGCTTAAATATCCTGGAGACGGGAGAGTATCAGTATCTGCAGGACGGCCAGGTCATCTCCCACAAAGGAATCGATGTATCGGAGCATCAGGGGGACATCGACTGGAACCTGGTGGCCCAGGACGGGGTGGAATTCGCCTTCATCCGGGCGGCCTACAGAGGGTACGGCACCGGGAAGCTGGTGGAGGACGCGAATTTCGACGCCAATGTACAGGGGGCCCAGGCAGCGGGCATCAAGGTGGGAGCCTATATCTACAGCCAGGCCATCACCGAAGAGGAGGTGGTGGAGGAGGCCAATCTGGTGCTGGAGAAAAGCGCTCCCTACAGCCTGGAATGCCCCATCGTGTTCGATGTGGAAAAGGTCACGGAATCCGAGGGCCGGATGAACGCCATCTCCATAGAGGAGCGGACCAGGCTGGCCGGGCTGTTCTGCCGGACTGTGGAGAGCGCGGGGCAGAGGCCCATGCTCTACTACAATACGGAGATGGGCATCATGATGCTGGAGCTGGGAGCGCTGGAGGGGTATGACAAATGGTTCGCGGCGTACAGGGAGGATTTCTATTATCCCTATGACTTTAAGATATGGCAGTATTCCCAGTCAGGGAGGGTGCAGGGCATCCAGACGGAGGTGGATCTGAACATCAGCTTTGCGCCGTTTTGGGAAGAGTGATTTGAGATAAAAGAATAATTTTGGCAATTCCGCATCATAATAATCAGGAAACCTGAAAGGAAAGCTGATTGGATGATGCGGAATTTTTTTCTGATTTTAATCGGGGGAAGTTATGGGCTGCTGGCGGCGGCAGGGGTGTTCACGGTGCTGGCGGCGGTGGGGCTGGTGCCGAGGTTCGCGGGGAAGACCCATACGGCGGAGTATGTGACCATATATGAGGAGATGGTGATATTCGGTACGCTGACGGGCTGCGTGCTCAGCGTCTTTTCCAGGTATTGCCGGTTCCATGCCTGGTGGCAGCAGCGATGTCCCCAGTATGTCAACTTGCTGGACGGGGCGGGAACCGCGTTCCAGGCGGTGTTCGGCCTGTTTGCGGGGATGTTCGTGGGGTGCCTGGCGCTGGCCATCGCGGAGATGCTGGACAGCATCCCTATCCTGACGCGGCGCATCTCGTTCCGGCATGGGCTGGGTCTGGCTATCATCAGCATGGCGGCGGGGAAGATATGCGGCTCGCTGCTCTACTTTCTGACAGAGCTACATCGGACTGTCTAAGTCTGAAAAATACGCTTCTGCTGCCTGTGTCGCTGAAGCGGAGAAAGAGAGATGCTATATGGCAAATGCGACAGTATATTTGAAATGTGAGAGGAATGTGGAGGTGCAGTCGGAGGATGTCTTTTTGTCGGACATGGCCGCGCTTCGCTGTATGGACTCTGTCATCTCCGCCAAGCTGAAAGCGCTGAAGGTGCACCATTTCGGCAGCGGGGACGCCAGGAGATGCGTCATCAGCTCCCTCCATCTGGTGAAGCTTATGGAGGAGACCTGTCCGGGAATCAGCGTGCAGATCGTGGGGGAACCGGACGTGCTGGTGGAGCAGGTCGACGTGGACAGGCACAAGGGCTGGCAACAGTGGGCGAAATGCGCTCTGGTGTGCCTGGTAAGCTTCTTCGGCACCGCCTTTACCATCATGGCGTACCACAATGACGTGGGCATCAACGATGTGTTCACGGAAATCTATCGGATGGTGATGGACAGGGAGCCCCAGGGGCTGAACACGCTGGAGGTGTCCTACTCCCTGGGCCTTGCGGCGGGAATCATCCTGTTCTTCAACCATGTGGGCGGCAGGCGGCTCACCAAGGATCCCACGCCCATAGAGGTGGCCATGCGCAATTACGAGGAGGATGTGGACAAGGCCCTCATCTCCACCGCGGGGCGGGAGGGGAAAGAGGTGGAATAGATTTCACGTCGGCTGTGCATACTGGAGGTAAGAGGAGGAAGACCATGGAAGAGAAAGCGACGGGCAATGAAAAGAAACAACAGCAGAAAGAATATGAACAGTATGTCAAGGCAGTGACGCCTACCCACAACCTCTGGCAGCAGATGCTGCACGCGTTCATCACGGGAGGCATCATCTGCTGCATCGGGCAGTTTATCCTGAATTACGCAGAGGACTTAGGGCTGGACAAGCAGTCGGCGGGGAGCTGGTGCTCTCTGCTCCTGGTGCTTTTGTCGGTGCTCCTGACAGGCTTTGGGCTATTCCAAAAGATTGCCAAATGGGGCGGCGCCGGGGCCCTGGTGCCCATCACAGGCTTCGCGAATTCCGTGGCGGCCCCGGCCATTGAGTACAAGGCGGAGGGGCAGGTCTTCGGGATTGGGTGCAAGATTTTCACTATCGCAGGGCCGGTGATTCTGTACGGGATCTTTACCAGCTGGGTGCTGGGTGCGGTTTACTGGGTTGGGAAGATGATGGGGATAGTCTGAGGGCACACGGCACAGCCGCCTTTCATAAGTTCGGTAGATTATCCATGTGAAAGGGCAGACGGACGTGCGGCTGCCCTTTCAATCCGGCAGGCTGGAGCTGACGCAGAGGCCTCCCCAGCCCACCCTGCTGTTGGGATATTCGTTCTCCCCGCGGAGCGCTCTGGCCCCGGCACGCAGATAGGCCTTTACCTTTTCCCCATAGAGGAACACGTCGTTTCCCCGCACGATACCCCATTCCATCAGCAGCGCGCAGCTTCCGGATACGATGGGCGTGGCAAAGGATGTGCCTGTCATGGGCGTATGGCCCCCGTAGATGTCCGGGGCGAGGATGCCTACCCCCGGCGCTGCCAGGTCCGGCTTGGCCAGCCCCGCGGCCACCACTCCGATTGTCCGGTTGGCATCCGCGTAGCCCCGCCCCGAGAAGTCCGCGTAGGCTTCGTAGGTGCTGTCATAGGCGCCCACGGAGATTACCTTGGCCGCAGTGGAGGGGATGGTCAGGGTCACCTCCGGCGTGGAATGGTAGAAGCCGGTACCCGCCGCCCGCACTGCGGCGGAGGGCAGATAGAAATAGTACCGCCCAGTCACTACCTGCAGAGGCTCCAGGCGAATCGTCCATACGCCGCTGTTGATATAGTTCTGTCCTAAGGGCAGCATCTCGAAATAAATCTCCTCCGCCACAGCGTAAGGGGCGGGCTCCCCAAAATAGATCATGATTTCCGTCTGCTCCAGGCGCAGCGTGTACTTTCCGCCGTTGACCATGCGGGGCAGCTGTGTCTCCTGGCCTCCCGGAGAGCGCAGGAAGATGCGGTAGGTGTCGCAGTAATTTTTCCAGAGCTGTACATTCAGGGTGCGCTCATAGTCCGCCACCGCCAGCTCCACGGACACGGGCCTGGCGATGGGGCCGATGCGGCTGGGAACGCCGTCCCCGCTAGGGGCCGCAGTTCCTGGCCCCGGCCTGCCGCCGACACTGGCGACGTTGTTTTCCTGTAAAAGGCTCCCAGCCAGATGCCCTCCGCTGTTCCCTTCGTTGCCGCTTCCCACGCAGATGACAGTGCGCCCGATTTCCGCCGCATTGTCCAGGAACCGCTCTATCAGGGAGCTGCCGTCATGTGCCCCATAAGTGTTGCCGAAGCTCAGATTGATGACCAAGGGCATCTGAAGCTCCTGGGCCTTATGGATGGAATAAGTCACCGCACGCATGATTTCTGTGGTTCTGGGAAAAGAGTTTGCATCCGGCGTTCCCAGCTTGACTACCAGAATATCGGCCTCCGGCGCTACGCCCTGATATGCCTCGCTGTCGCCGACGGCGATTCCCGCTACGGCCGTCCCGTGGCCGCTGGCATCCACGCTGGGCAGCAGCTCAAACTGCTGCTGTGTGGTAGGGGCCGCCAGGGCCCGGTCAATCTGCCCGGAATCGAACTCTACGCCCAGACGGTAACCCATCGGAGGGCGGCGCGGCAGGCTGGCGGCATCTCCTTCAACGGATTCCATGGGCAGCAGCGTCTGATCCCAGAGGTAGCGAAGCCTTGTGCTGCCGTCTGCCTTACGGAATTCCGGCAATCGGTAATCGATTCCACTGTCCAGGATTGCCACCAGCACACCGGATCCGGAGAGGTTGGGGGAGCGAAGGGTAACCTGAGCGATGCAGGAATTATCCGTCGGCATCTCTATATCGTAGAAATACCGTTTGGGCTTTTCCACATATTCTATCTGTTCCAGCTCCACGACGCTGTCCACCAGCTGTTCTGGAACCGTCAGCACCGCATAGCCGGCAATCAAGTATTCCACCTCTATGCCCAGGGTTTTCAGGACATCCAGGCTGCCATGGTACTTCACGATTAGCTCCCATGTACGGGCGTCGGTGTTGAAGCCCACGTTCAGCTCCTCCGTCCGAGCCCTGGTCTCCTCCGGTGTCTGCAGAGCCAGCTGCAGCAGCTCCTCCAGTTTCTGATTCAAATCTCCACGTCCTTCCAATAGCAAGCCTGCACAGGCGGATTCCAAATCATTCTATGCGGCAGGCCGCCCGTCTTAGAACGGATTTTTATACATTGGTGCGGAGCTGTGCAAAAGAGAGCAATAAAAAACGAAGCCTCCGAACTCTTCAGATGAAATCTCACTGAGTTCGGAACTCCGTATTTTAATGGAGCATATGGGATTCGAACCCACGGCCTCAACAATGCGAATGTTGCGCGCTCCCAACTGCGCTAATGCCCCATGCATTTAAGTATAGCACAAAATGCAGAAAATGCAACAAAAATTTTTTCATATCTGATTTTTTTCATGCACGTCTTATTTGCCAAAATAAAATCCACCCCTCAATACAGATACTGTGGAAGTTACTT
>CAJUFO010000063.1 GCA_910585615.1 uncultured Acetatifactor sp. | reverse complement strand
ATGCTCTTCTTCCATGGAATGCTCTTCTTCCATGGAATGCTCTTCTTCCATGGAACGCTTCCCCTGGAGGCATTCCCAGCTTATCCCCTCTAACAGATTCAACAGTCTCATGGCGCCCTCCGTTATCCAATATTTTGAAACATTCTTTTCTATTTTACTCCAGTTTTCGCTTTTCTACCACCCCCTATTTTTGTTTTCATGCAACCTTTTCATGCGGTCTTCCTTCGAAATCCGGCATTTATCCCATATTTACAGACAAAACAGGGCACCGGCCGTTGGATGGCCGATGCCCCGCTTTTATGGGCAATGTATCCGAAGTATGGATTTCCCTACTGTGCTTCCTGCAACAGCAGGCTTGCCCGATCCTGAATCTTCTCCACTGTCCTGTCCAGGTCCACCTGCCCCGAGAGATACCCCTGCGCCTCCTCGTTGATGATGTTCTGGATCTCCGGATGGTATTCGAAACGGTTCTCTGCCTCCTCCACCAGCTTCCGGACAGCGTCCACCTCCTCTCCGGCGCTGTCCCGGTTGAACGCCGCTACCGCCCGCTCCAGGTCCTGGGCGCTGAATGCCACCCCTAAGGTCACGGTCTTTTTGTCCGATACGCCCTGCGCGAAAACGATATACTCCAGATTTTCTGTGTCCCTGCAGATGATTTCAATCCCGTCTTCGCTTTTGGCCAGGAATAGAATGTCCTCGGACAGGAGCCCAGCGGACGCCAGGTTCAGAATCTGCGTCTTTTCCTGTGTATCCTGCCAAAATTCCAGGAGGGCGCCGTTCTTGCAGTACGCCCAGCCGCTGCCTGTGTAGGCCATATGCTCGGGAAAGTTGGCATCCTCCATGTCAAAGCAGTCAAAAGCGCTACCCAGGCTCACCCTCTCCCTTGCCTGTCGGCTGTCCACATCGATCTCCTGTACGCAGATCTCCGTCTGATCCTTCAGAAGGAAGAAAGGAGCGCCCTCCGGGCCAATCTGGAAACACAGCACCTGTACCCCTGATACATCCAGGATTTCTTCATAAAAACAGGTCTTCCACTCCCGGTTCATCACGTAGACGCGGTCTGCCTCCCGCCATACCTCAGCCTCCACGCCGTCCATCTGCTCCGTGCTGGGAATGTACAATCCGCACCAGGCGTAGACATATCCCCTCTCGTCTGCCAGGACAGCCTTCAGGCGCATATTCTCCACGCCCTGGCTGTCTTTCAGCTCTATCCTTCGAGAATCGGATGCCTCCCCTCCGGGGTCGATTCTGCAGAGGGCAGCGCCTCCCTCCCCCGTCTCCAGATAGTACACGTATCCCTCCCGGTCAGCCGCTATCCTCGAATACGGGTCGATGCCTGGCAGGGGAACGGTCTTCTCCAGGGCCAGACTGTCCTTCCCGATGACGTCCAGCAGCATCTGGCCATTGTCGGTCAGGCAGCCGTACAAGATGCCGTCCGCAGCCAATATCTGCGTATAGGGCTTCTCCAACTGAAAAGAGGCCGACTGCCAGGTGATGCTGCCACCGTCCTGTTCTTCCCTGTTTTCCCGGCCTTCCTCCGTTCCCGGGCTGTCCAGCCCCACAGGGCTTATCCCCATATCCTGCCCTGTGTCCTCTTCCCCTTCTGCCGCGCCGCATCCTGCGGCCAATACTGCCAGGATACAAGCCAGCGCAATGATTTTATGCTTTCTCCTCCTCTGCCTGCCCATGCCGTTCACGCTTCCCATAGATAACCCCAGTCCTTTTCCGTGGCTGCCCCTTTCCGCGGCCTCACTGTCAACGAGGACATTCTACCTGTTCCGTGTATCCACATTGTACCATGCCAGCACCTGGACAGAAAGGGGCTGCGGAAGCCGCTTCCCCGGCCTCCGCAGCCTGCGCCTGACAGTATGAAGGATTGTATGTCAGCCCGCCTCAATCAGGCCAAGCCTCCATGCTCTCCGGGAAAATCATGACGCTTTCCGCTTGGCGGGCTTCCCCAGGTCCGCCCTCAGGGTATCGCTCTCCCGATAGGGGCGCACCAGCAGCCACACCAGGACCGCCACAAGGGCTGCCGCCACCGCTGCCCCCAAAGGGCTCCCCTGGCCGCCAAAGAAGCTTCCCAGCTGGTAGATGATCAGGGATACCACATAGGCGAACCCGCACTGATACCCGATGGCGAACCAGGTCCACCTGGCGCTGTTCATCTCCCTCCTGATCGCGCCGATAGCCGCGAAGCAGGGGGCGCACAGCAGGTTGAAGGCCAGGAAGGAATACGCCGCCACCTTGGTCATGCTGACGAAGTCCAGCACGCCGAACACGCCCACCACTTCCTCCTTTGCCACCAATCCCATGATGGTGGCGATAGTGGCCGTGGCATCGTCAAAGCCCAGAGGCCGGAAAATCCACTTGATGCCGTTGCCGAGCATGCCCAATACACTGTCCGCCAGCTCCAGCTCCGTACTGAAGCCGAATCTCCCATCCACCATGCCGAAGCAGGAACCCGCCCAGATGACCATGGAGGAGAGCAGGATGATGGTACCCGCCTTCTTTATGAAGGACCAGCCCCTCTCCCACATGCTCCGCAGCACATTCCCCACCGTAGGCCAGTGGTAGGCGGGCAGCTCCATGACGAAGGGCGCAGGGTCGCCCGCGAACATTTTCGTCTTCTTTAGGATGATACCGGAAATGACGATGGCAGCCACCCCCAGGAAGTACGCGCTCACCGCCACCAGGCCCGAGCCGCCGAAGAGGGCCGTGGAGATCAAAGCGATGATTGGCAGCTTGGCTCCGCAGGGGATGAAAGTGGTGGTCATGATGGTCATCTTGCGGTCCCTGTCATTCTCGATGGTGCGGGAGGCCATGATGCCGGGCACGCCGCAGCCGCTGCCGATCAGCATGGGGATGAAGGATTTGCCGGAAAGGCCGAACCTGCGGAAAATCCTGTCCATGATGAAAGCCACCCGGGCCATGTAGCCGCAGGCCTCCAAAAACGCCAGGAAGAGGAACAGCACCAGCATCTGGGGCACGAAGCCCAGCACGGCCCCCACGCCGCCGATGATGCCGTCCAGGATCAGGCTCATCAGCCATCCGGAGCAGCCCACTGCCTCCAGCCCACTCTCCACCAATACCGGGATGCCAGGCACCCACACGCCATAGTCCGCCGGATCCGGCGCTTCCTCCAGCAGGGGATCCACTGTCCCGGAGAGGTCGAAGCCCCCGGCTGCCAAGGCCGCCCCATAAGACCCATAGGCCTCCTCAAAGCCGCCGAAATCAGCCTCCTCCACGGCCCCCAGCAGATCCTCTGCGCCCACCACGCCGGCTTTGGCCGCAGCCGCCACCACAGACCTCACCTCATCCGTGAACAAGATATCCTGCGCATAGGTGCCGCAGGCCTCCTGGTAAGCCCCGCCCCCTATGCCCAGCAGATGCCACCCATCTCCGAACACGCCATCGTTGGCCCAGTCGGTGGCAATGGTGCCCACTGTGGTGACGGAGATGTAGTACACCAGGAACATCACCGCAGCGAAAATCGGCAGCGCCGCCCATCTATTGGTGACGATGCGGTCGATTCGGTCGGAGACGGACATCCTGCCTTTTTCCTTTCTGGTCAGGCACTCATTTATTATGGAAGAAATGTACTCGTACCGCTCATTGGTGATGATGCTCTCCGTGTCGTCCTCAAAGGCATCCTCCAGCTCCTTAATCTGTGCGGACACGTCCGGGACGCTCTTCATCATCACACCAATCTTGTCATCCCTCTCCAGGAGCTTGATGGCGAAGAAGCGCTTCTGTCCTTCCGGCACGCTGCCTCCCAGCTTCTCTTCCACGGCTTTGATGGCCGCCTCCACGTTCCGGGCAAATTCATGCATGGGGGCCGCCGCCGCTTTTCTCTTGGCTGCGGTTACCACCTTCTTCACGACCGCCTCCAGCCCTGTCCCTTTCAGAGCAGAGATTTCTGTCACCTCGCATCCCAGCCTCTTGGCCAGCCTATCGGTATGTATCCTGTCTCCCGCTTTCTCCACCACATCCATCATGTTCACCGCCATGACCACAGGGATGCCCAGCTCCGTGATCTGGGTGGACAGATACAGGTTCCTCTCGATATTGGTGCCGTCCACGATATTGATGATTGCGTCGGGCCTGTCATTAATCAGATAATTCCTGGCCACCACCTCCTCAAGGGTGTAAGGCGACAGGGAGTATATGCCCGGCAGGTCCATGATGATGATCTCCTCCTCGCTTCCGGGTATAAAGGATTTCTTCAGCCGCCCCTCCTTCTTCTCCACCGTCACCCCCGGCCAGTTGCCCACGAACTGATTGGAGCCGGTCAATGCATTGAATAATGTAGTCTTGCCGCAGTTCGGATTCCCTGCCAGCGCGATTTTGATTGCCATCTCGGTGTTTCCTCCTACTAATTTTTATTAGCCTTAACTAACCATTCGTCATAAAAAATGATGCAGCATGAACCGGAATCACTCCACCTCTATCATTTCTGCATCCGCCTTGCGCAGGGACAGCTCATAGCCCCTGACCGTCACTTCAATCGGGTCTCCGAAGGGGGCCACCTTTCTCACAAAGACATCCACGCCCTTCGTAATCCCCATGTCCATGATGCGCCTCTTCACCGGCCCCTCTCCCGAGAGCCTCTTCACCTTCACAGTCTGCCCGCAGGCAGTATCCCTCAATGTACTCACTGCTGTGCTCCTCCTGTTCCAATCATGATCCTGTTCGCCATGTCCTTACCGATGGCCACCCTGGATTCCTTGATATTGACGATGATATTCCCCCCTGTCTCAGAGATGACGGTCACCGCCCCTCCCACTACAAAGCCCAGGTCCTCCAGGAATTTCCTGGTCTCCTCCCTGCCGCCTACCTTTTTGATCACATTGCGCTCCCCCGCATGGGCCATTGACAACGGCATATTTGCCTCCTCCTTATCTCTGAATCTGTTGTGGACGGGCTTCCACCCCCTTTTTGAGAATGGTTCTCACCCATCTACGCATTAGTATATGCTAACTTCTGTATGTTGTCAATAACCAATTTGGAAATCTATCCAAAATATTCCTGAGCAAAGTTCTCCCGGGCAGAATTTCCCCGAAAAAAATCCCGCCCCTATCTGCCGTAATTCCGGCAGATAAAGGGCGGAACGCGTTCCCCTATAGCATATGTACGCCGTAGGCGCACCCTATCTTTTCCCCCTTCCGGATCCAGTCCGCATAGGCGCGGCGGAAGGATGTGTCCTGGGGGAGCTTGTCCACATCCCCCTCGTAGTTTACATCGAACAGCCGCCAGACCTCCGAATAGTCGTCGGCCTCCTCCACGTCCAGGATATCGAAGCCGGAGATGAAGGAGTACAGGTTGGAATCCGGCGAGAGCACCTCCTTGTTGCGGGGGAACAGCAGCCAGGAGTGGCATACGAAGGCCACAGGATCTACCTGGAATCTCTCTTTGAAGAACGCGGCTCCCAGCTCATAGGATCTGCGCACGCTCTCCGGGTCAAGCCGCCCTCCTGTACGGGGAATATGGGTGTTCAGGACGCGGCTCTCCGGATTCAGGGTGATGCCGTCCTTCTCGTAATGGTAGCGGAAAGGGACGATTTCGAACTGCAGCTTCTGAAAGCCGAAGCGCGTCATATTGAAGAATCCCCCGTACCATCCCGGCACAAAGGTGCCCCAGATGCCGTATACGCATCTGCACTCGTCCAGCTTCCATTTCAGGTCGCACATGGAGGTGTGCCATATCTGCCCGTCTATCCCCTCCCGGCCGTAATACTCACGCAGGGTCTTCGAGAAACAGGCCAGCATCAGGAAATTCCCCGTGTATTCATGGATGCCTGCTCCGGAGGATATCTCCGCCATCTTTTTGAAGGCCTGGTCGTAGTCCATGTTTTTGTCGCTGGCGTAGGATTGCAGGAGCGCCTGGAATCCGCTCTCCAATGCGGCGTCTGCCGCAATTATGTCATAGGCCTGCTCAAAGGCGGCCCGTGCCTCCTCCGGATACGAGAATTCCTCGAAAAAATCTCTCAGATACGTTTTCATGATTGATCTCCCTCTCTTTCACCGTGGCCATTTCAGGCTCGTCCACGCCCGTCATGGGATTCGGCATCTTTTCGTCTATTATCTATACTGCTTAACGCTGAATGCTGCTTAAGTAATCATGCGATTGAACCGGTCAGCGTTATGCAGTCTGGTTTCACGGCAAGTGAAATCGTTAAGCAGCATAAAATGATACGGCAATGATTTTTCAGAAAACTCCTTATCTGATAACCAACTCCCAGTCCGTACCGTCATCTATGCTGATGCTGCACACAGTCTCCGAGCCGTCCTCAAAATGAAACGTATACTCGAATTTGCCGTCCTCAAAGTCCAGATAAGTCTCGCTGTCCAAAGTCATCTCCGCGCCGTTCATGGCTTCCTTAATCTGGTCTCTGGTATATCCCTCATAATTCACGCCGTTTATCAGGATCTCCCCTGTGGCATAGTCCGGATCTTGATAATCAATCACGACACGGAATACCTTCCCATCTTCAAAAGCGACTTTTTGTGAGCCCTTATTGGCGGCATACATGGTTCCATAAGTGACATCGCCCTTCATGGCATAGAAATTCTCCCATGAGCTGCCGTCAATCTGGGCTTTCCCATCATGAGAATATTTATCTGTGAATCCCGCTTCCACGACCTCTGCTATCTTGGTCTTCCCCAGTTCCAGTTCCAAAGATCCGTCATAAGTCAGTATGGCCTTCTTCCCGATTCCGATGGAACAGCCGGTCAAAAGAAGCATTCCTGTCAATACGAGTCCTAAGCATGATTTTTTTCTAATGTGCAATAATCTGTCCTCCTGGTTTTTGATTTTTATGATTGCTTTTGCCAGCCATTGGCACCCGCACTGACGGAGCACAGCTTCATTATACTATGGACGTCTCAAAACAGCAAACAAAATATTCTCATTATTTTGGAATCATATCCCCCTGAGCACCGCCATCTGGTCTTCGTCAAAATGACCGTATCGGTCAACATAGATGTCTATGGTGACCACGCCCCCTGCTTCATGGACCTTCCGCACATAGTCCTTCACATGCCCGGGGCTGCGCTTCACGCCATGGCTGCGCCAGCCCACATTATATTCGTCCGTCCCCAGGGGAATCAGGAAATGAGCCCTGGCACCGTCCACGAAGGCCGCGTCCGGCACGAAGACGAAATCCGTCAGCTCCCCTGTGATGAAGTCCTCCTTCGCGAACCATTTCTTCATCTGCGGCTTCCCTGCCTCCCCCCAGCACTCCGGCCGAATCAGCTCCGCATTGTTGCAGGCCAGCATCGCGTCAGGATTGCCTTTTTTCACGGCGCGGACCTGGCTGGCTATCATGTCCAGCGACAGGTCATAGTCCGTACAATGGGCCTCGATGTACGCCACCACTTCCCTGATGCTGCTTTTCTGTTTTGCATTGCCCTTCTTTGTGTCGGTCCTCTCCTCCACGACCCTGGCAGACTCAGAATCCTTCCCCCTCTCCGTGTCCCGCTTCTGCCCCAGGAGGTGCAGGTTCTCCAGCTCATGGCAGGCAGCGCCCAGTTCCACGTCCGCCGTCAGTCCAATAGCCTCAAAAAGGGACTGCAGCAGCTCCACAGTCTCCGCCAGCTCATATTCCTCTTCCACTGCTGCCAGAATCTGCAGCGTCTTATCGCCGTCCCAGTAGGAATACAGGCAGTACCCCTTTTCCGACAGCTCTTCAATATTCCGGCACAGCTCCTCCCTGGAGCTCTCTGTTATCTGCTCCTTCTGGAAGCTGGTTCGTATGATTCCGAATACGGAGAAGTTCAGATTGATGTTGAGCAATGTCAGGCGCTTCTGCAGCCGCTGTGAATATCCCCCCGAAACGATCAGATGGATGGCCTGCTCCCGGAGCATCCTGTACTGCTCTTCCACCAGCTTGCTGTTGTTCTCCTTCTCATGCAGCAGAAATTCTATCAGGGTATCGATGTCGTTCCAGTCCAGGCGGGCATCCTCCAGCATAGCCGCGTACTTCATGGCCATCTTCCGAAAAGGCAGATAGTTCCACCATGCCGCCATACAGGTCAGGCCAAGCAATAGGACCACAATCCAGACCAGGGCTATGGCCTCCTTCACGGAAAAGACATTGCTCCAGGAAAAATAGTTTCCCATATCCGTCCTGATATAGACCGAAACGCCGCCAGGTCTGGATGTCAGCCCGAAGTCGCTGCCCTCCTTATCCTCCTGGCTGCCCATAATGCAGAAGTCTCCATAGAACATGCTCATATCGCCATGGATGCTGCCTGCAATCCGGTTGGCTCTCTCTGTAATATCGGAAGCGGTGACGAAAAACCCCACCACTCCCTTCATTTTGTACTTCCCTGAACTATATACCTGCAATGGATACAATAAGACGACCTTACCTTCTTCCCTGTACAGAAAAAGCCCCTGCCGCGTCTCCTGGCAGAGCCCTTCCAGCAGCTCCAGGATGCTGTCGCTGTCCTTCATCCCCTGTTTTGTGGAAAAATAAATCTCCGGCGCTATAGTGGTTCCTGCGGAGGTGAAAAGCTTGTCGATGGATGCGTATTTGATGAAATATTCCCTGGAAATATCGGAAAAATCGGAATATCCCTTCAGCTGCTCCACCGCCTCCACCGCATGATACCTCTCCTCCAGGATATAATCCGGACGGAACTCCTTCCTGAACACGATTTTCATGACGATATTGGTCATCGCGCCCATCTGGTTGTCCATATCCTCCGCCACAGTGTACAGCTTGTTCCTGAGCACACGAATCTCTTCCTCCCGCATGTTTTCCGCCACATGCCGAAAAGACAGAATCATGATTAGATTCAACGCCAGCAGCACCAGCCCGAATGTGGAGACCAGAAAGCCCTTATATACTTTTGAGCGCAGTCCTATCAATTTTATTTTCTTCACAAAGACACTCCGGCAATCTTTCAGGGGGCACAGAAGCGCCCCCATTTCCATTTGTCACAAATCGCGTTATCTTGTATAGTTCGCATAGATTTCCTGACACAGCGCCAGATATTCCTCGCTGTTCATGCCTTTCAGCTCTTCGAAGAACTGATCCAGCTCTTCGATAGGCCTCTGCCCCACCACGAATTTCGCCGTCTCCGCCTTCACATAATCGTTTATTACAGTCCTCAAATCCGTATACCTTATGCTCTGCTCCCCTGTCATATAGGGCGTCGGAAGCGGATCCACCAAATACTGGTTCTGTGCTGTATAAATCTGGTAGCAATAGTGGTCGTCAGGGTCGGCAAGGTTCAGCTCTCTGGGCTGAGGATCCTCCACGCCCAGCATCTCCCTGGCATGCAGCTCCCCGTAATTCCGGTTGGCGTTGATACGGGAGGAAATCCTGAGCTTATTGCAGGCATACGCATAAGTAGACTCATATTCGCCGGAAAGCACTTCCTTGTACTCCACATCGGACTGATCCTGGGTCAGGACGAAGCCACCCACGATGCCCAGGGTATCCGGACTGCCCTCCGCAGGGCCTTTCTCGGCATATACGGAACCCTCAGGCGTATAGATGTAATCCAGCAGCCTCATGCACAGTTCCGGGTATTCGGTGTCCGCAGATATCAGTATATAGCTGTCTTCATATACAGGCAGCTTTACGGAGACCGGCGTGCTGCACCACTGACTGGTGAGCGGGGAGGCGGCGATGAAATCCTCCCAGCCCGTCTCCAGGGAGAGGTAGGGCGCGTAATCGGCCTGTACGCCGCATTTGCGCTCCGCCATGAGGGCGCGCTCCTCCGTCTCGTCCATGGTATAGTAATCAGGATGGAGAAGCCCTTCCGTGTAGAGCGTGTTCATCAGCTTAATGTACTCGCCGTATTTTTCCTGCAGGCAGGGCACCACGATAGCCTGTTCCGCCTCGTCCCAGACCGGATCCACTGCGCCTCCTGTCCATCCAAAGGCTGTCATCAGGTAATCCTCCAGGGTCGCCGTGGACAGAATCGGATAGAACTCATCCACGCCCAAATCCGCAGAATCCAGCTCTTTGAACGCCCGGCACATGTCCACGAACCCGTCCAGAGTCTTCGGCGCTTCCCCCATGCCGATGGCCTTCAGGTATCTGGTGTCGATGAACACACGCTCCGCTCCGATCGTGTCAGGCCTTCCGGGACGCACTCCGTCCCTTCTCCCTGGAAAGATGCCGAAGCGCCGTCCCCGGAAGGCTCCTGCCCGGATTCGGGCGCGCCGCCTGTCCCTCCGCAGCCTGCCAGCAGGCATGCGCACATTCCTGTCGCGATCAGTGTTCTGGTGATTTTCTTCATATTGTTATCCTTTCTCATCCTTCTACTCTTTTACTGCCCCTATCATGACGCCCTTCACGAAATATTTCTGTACGAAAGGATACGTGACCAATAGAGGGAAACTTCCGATAAATACCATCGCATACTTCATCGTGTATGCCGCCCTGGCACGCTTCACGCTTTCCATCAGGGCCTCCGCATTCAGCTTGCTGCTTTTCAGCACTTCCTCATTCAGCGCGTTCTGGTTCAGAATCAATACCTTCCGCAGCGCCAGCTGCAGCGGCTCCAGGGCCTTGTCGGAAATGTAGATCAGGGCATCGAAATACCCGTTCCAATGTCCCACAGCGTAGTACAGGACCATGACGGCTATGATAGGCTTCGCCAGCGGGAGCGCTATGGAGAAGAATTTCCTGTACTCCCCTGCCCCATCGATATCCGCGGCCTCGTACAGCGTGTCCGATATACTGGTGCTGAAATACACTCTGGAGACAATCAGGTTATAGACGCTCAGCCCGCCCATGATGACCATTACGGTTCTGGAGTTCAACAGCCCCATGCCCTTCACCAGCAAATAGGTGGGAACCAGCCCGCCGCCAAAGTACATCGTGATGAAGAACACTGTCATGACGCCGCTCCTGAACGGCAGGTACTTCTTGCTCAGCGCGTAGGCCGCGGGAATCGTCAAAAAGAGGTTGAACAGGGTCCCCATCACGGTATAGTACAGCGAATTCACATAGCCGGTCCAGATGGGCTTGTATGCGAGCACCTGTTTGTACGCGTCCATCGTGACATTGACCGGAGCCCATACCACCTCCCCGCTGGCGACGGCATTGGGATCCGACAGGGACGCTATCACCGTGTAATACAGCGGGTAGGCTGCAAGGAACAGCACAGCCAGCATAATCAGCGTATTGCATACATCAAACAAACTCGTCTTTTTCTTTGTTTTCATGGAGCCTCCTACCAGATTCCCGTTCCGGAAACCTTCTTGCATACGGCGTTGGCCAACAAGAGCATGATGACGTTCACCACCGTATTGAACAGCCCGATTGCAGTGGAATAGCTGAACTGCCCGCCTATGAGCCCCACCTGGTACGTGTACGTGGAAAGGACATTGGAGGCCTGCATGTTCAGATCGTTCTGCAGCAGGAATATCTTCTCAAATCCCACGGAAAGGATGCTCCCGGTGCTCATGATAAAGGTGATCACAATCGTAGGCATGATGCATGGGATATTGATATGCCTGATTATCCTCAGCCGTCCTGCCCCGTCTATTTTCGCAGCCTCTACCAGCTCTCCGGGCACGCCGGACAGCGCGGCTATGTAAATGATAGTCCCCCATCCCGTAGACTGCCAGACCCCCGACCAGACGTAAATGCTGCTGAAATACCGTGGTATGGTCAATAGGTTCTCGCTCTGTCCTGTAAGCACCTCATACAGGCGTCCCAGCAGCCCCTCTCTGCCCACCATCATCGTAATCAGCCCACACATCACCACAGTGGAAAGGAAATACGGCGCATAGGTGACCATCTGTACCGTCTTTTTGAAGCGAAGGTTCCTTACCTCGTTCAGCAGCAGCGCCAGGATGATGGCACAGGGGAACGTGGCCAGGGAATACAGGGAGATGGACAGGGTGTTGCCGATCATCTTCCAAAAGTCAGGGTATGACAGGAACCGCTTGAAATGATCCAGCCCCACCCAGGCGCTGCCCCAGTACCCGAGCTTGGGCTTGAAATCCTTAAATGCTATGATGATTCCATACATCGGCCCGTAGCAGAAGATGATGGTATAAATCAGCGCCGGCAGCAGGAGCGTGAACAGCGGCCAGTATTTTTTTATCTTTATGTCCTTCTTCTTACATTTTGCCATTTTTCAATATGCATACCTCCATAAGAATTTTATGCAGTCCTCTTCTCATTCCTCGTCGGCCGACTCGAAATTCTGCGGAAAATCATAGTTTTATTATAATTTTAAGCATATTTTTCGGCAATATTTATATTTTAAGATTCCATAGCCGAAAATTAAGATTTTTCATACAGCAGGAAAAAACAGATGTGCGGCTGCGGCAGACTTGCCATTTGAAGGCTCGATTTTCTGAACTGGTTTCCCATGTGGTTTGCTTATCTATATGGTTAACCTAATATGTAAAAAGGAATGACTTTCGTCACTCCCCTGAAATGTTCCCGCCCCCCACATGGGCCTTGATTGCCTGAAAACTCTCCCTGCTGATGACATGCTCAATCCTGCAGGCATCCTCCACCGCCGTCTCCTCCGGCACGCCCAACTGCATCAGCCAGGCCGAGAGCAGCTGATGGCGCTCATAAATCATCTCCGCGATTTCCCTGCCGGAGGGCGTCAGGGTGATGAAGCCGGACTTGTCCACGGTGATATGCCCCTTCTCCCGCAGGTTTTTCATGGCCACGCTGACGCTGGGCTTCTTGAAGTTCAGCTCCTCCGCTATGTCCACGGAGCGGACTACAGGGCGCTTCTTGCTCAATATCAGGATGGTCTCCAGATAGTTCTCTGCCGATTCGTTTACAGCCATTATCGTTCCCTCTCTTTCCCGTAAGGCCTTTTCCTGCATTTCAGTATAGCATGGAACGGGGATTTTCGCAATCGCTCTTCCAAAATCGTCTTGTCAGATATATGCAAACACATGTTCTGTTACTTTTCATGGGGTGGGGAAATAAGGCATGATGACAAGGGGCTCTCATGAGCCCCTCTTCCTACCTTTCACGCAGGCAGTGCCGTATTGGAAAGTTCTATATTTTCTAGTTTTGGCCTGACTGGCCTTGGCCTTTTGAAGATTTCCTTTATGGATTGATAAAGGTTGTTCTTAGCATCCGTTGCCAAATGGTCGATTACGCTTTTCCTCCGCCGCTATCTCTATGATCTGCCCCGGCTCCATGGGCCTGCACGGATGGTGGGGATGCCCTGCCTGTGCGCCTGGCTTCTTCCCGGTCCTCTCCCTGTTGTTCGTGATTTTCTTGTGGTCGATGCATTTGGATGAGGGCAGGGAGGAGTTCTCATAGTTATGGTTCACCTGGGCCGTGAGCTTCACGATGAAGCCCTGCGCCTCCTCCAGCTTCACCGCGGCCTCATAATAATCGGAGAGCGCCTTCTTCCTTTTTTCGTCCAGTCCGCTGTTCTGGTTCTTCAGGCTCGCCACCATGTCCAGGAGCTCCGCAATGACCTTCTTGAGCCTCGCCATCTCTTTTTCATGCTCTTTCCGTACATCCTCCTGCACGTCCATCCACTGCTTCGTAATCTTCCTGCGGGAAAAGGAGAGTCCGTCCCTCTCTTCCTGAAGCTTTTTGATGGCCAGGTCCTTCTCCCGGATGCTCCTTTCGTAATCCGCTCGCAGCTTCTGGCAGGCCTCCCCTGACCGGAAGCCCGCGAGCTCCCGGCGTGCGGCCTGCAGCTCATAGGATAATGAAGTTGCCTGGAAGTATTCCCTGTCATTCATGCTCCCTGTCCCTCCCTGCCTTTACTCCCCTTCTTCGCGGAATGCTTCCGCAAACAGGGCCAGCGCCTTGTCCTGCTCCTCGATCAGGAGCTCCTGGGCCTTGAGCTGTTCTTTGCACCCATCCAGCTGTTCCTCCAGAATCCGGATGTATTGGTTCTGTTCCCGGATGAGCTTCGTTTCAGGATTCTCGTGCTTCATTCCATATCCCTCCATGGGTCTACTATAGCAGAAAATGGAGGAAAAAGCGAATGTGGATAACTTTGTGTTTTGGTAGATATTACCAGGCAGAACCTTAGACAAAGAACCGTCCAGATGGACCGGAAGCAGAAGATGCCAGGTGATTTCAGCCGGATTTGGCAAAGAGAAAAGCGGCTGTCCTGAGGAATCGGATGGATATCCACATTTCCTCAAAATCAGTCGCTTCGAAGTGGGTAAATATTTTTTAATTTCAGCGTTTTGCACAAGTATCAATTATGCTCTCCCCACCCCGTGAAAAGTAGCAGCAAAGGAGTTTTTTACTGTGATAAGCTATGCGCCATTGTTTGAGACAATGAAACGAAAGAAAATAACTTCCTACCGGCTGGAAAAACTTGGCTTTTCAAGGGCTACGTACTACTCGATTCAAAAAGGCAACAGCGTCTCCACGAATACAATCAACCAGCTGTGCAAAATTTTGAAATGTAATGTAACGGATGTCATAGAATTTATTAATGAAGACGAAGATAATCAACCGAATCAATAATCTCAGAATTTTCTATTATCCAAGCAGAAGCTGCCGTCTTTTGCACAACCCCGTATATATTTTTATACTACTTCTTTGTGGTATGACGATATTTTTTGTATATAAAAATCTCGCAGTTCTTGTGCAATAAAACAAGAACTGCGAGATTTTTCAAAGCACGATGCCTGCTACCATACCGTGGAAGCTCTCGTGCATCGAAAGTCAAACCATACTATGTATAATTCTCTTTGCTTTACTTCCTTTTTTTCTTTTAGAGGCCTCCATAGTATAATGCCATGCTTTCTTTTGCAATCATATTATTACATCCCAAACCTGCCGGAACACCTTCTCTCGCCTTAATCCAAGGATTCTCCATGTGCGTCAACTGGCTAAGCCACTGGGCATCGTGGCTGCCATAGTGTTCTATCACTTTATCAATGGTATCTTTTTGAGTATCAGATAAGTCTCCCTCGCCACCAGTTTCATCACTGGCGCTTACAGAGTACTTACCCTGTGTCTTAAAAAACAGTTCGGGCATACCAGTCCATTTGCCCATGCCTGAAAGTCTTCCTCAAATAAAGGGGCATCATCCCAAACAAGCGTCCATGCCCGGGCATAATAGCACAGCTTCTGGAGCTTCATTGTTGACATAGAACCGCATTGTTCCAGAATATATCTTGCTGTATCAAAAACATTTGCCATTATTTCCTTCCCCCTTTCACATATATAGTATATCATTAATTCAGAATCCTGAACAGTAGGAAAGAACCTTGTTATAAATTTCCTGTTTATACTGAGAGAATTCCCGCGCATATCCGTCTAACAGACAGAAAGGGGGAGAAATCAATGGACAACGGTGCCAGTAGCTACCGCCGTTTCCTTGATGGTGATGATGAAGGTATCGTCGAGATTATCAGAGATTACAAGGACGGGCTGATTCTGTACCTGAACGGCTTTACACAGGACATCTCCACCGCGGAGGAGCTGATGGAGGAGACCTTTGTGAAGCTGGCCACCAGGAAGCCAAGGTTCATGGGCAGGAGCGCTTTCAAGACATGGCTCTACGCCATCGGCCGCAATGTGGCCATGGACCATCTGCGGCACAGCGCCAGGCTCTCCCCCAGGCCTGCGGAGGAGCTGGAGCGGCTGGCCGGGGAGGAGGAAAGCCTGGAGAAGTCGTATCTGCGCACAGAGCGCCGGATCCTCCTGCACCAGGCCCTGGGCAGGCTGAAGGCCGAGTACCGGCAGGTCCTGTACCTGGTCTATCTGGAGGGCTTCGACAATGGGGAGGCCGCGGCAGTCATGCATAAGAGCAGACGGCAGATTGAAAATCTCGTTTATCGGGCGAAGCAGTCGCTGAAATCAGAGCTGGAAAAGGAGGGCTTTGTATATGAAGAATTATAGGGAAGTGGCGAACGCTGTGCTGGAGCGCAGGGACGCTTATCAGAAGGCGAAGGAACGCAGACGCAATATCGCAATGCGGGCGGCGGCAGGGGGAGGGGCTCTCTGCCTCATGGCTCTGTTGGGGCTCACGATATATGGCAACGGCGGCATGCATCCGGACGGTGCCGGGGTGCCCTTGTCCGATTCCGATGTCTATTACGCCGTATCAGACAGCGGCGCTTCTAATGCCCATGGTTCCGGCGGTCTGGCAGGCTCGGGCAGCACGACGGACGGTGGAGGAAGCCTGGCAGCCCCTGGGGAACGCGTGATTGACGGCAGCGATGCCCCGAATGTCCCCCCGGCCTCAGGCCAGGAAACCGCATCCAAAGAGGACAGCGGAATGCTCCCCATCAGCTACAGTTCCCTTCCCCTTCCCCAGGGACAGGTCATGCCTGACATCCTGTTGGAATATGCCGCCTCCAGCCAGTCCACCGCGGATGTTCTGCCCTTCAGCGAAGAACTGCTGTCGGAGAGCAGCGCCATCCTGGAAGGGCGGATTACGGACATGTACCTCAAACGCTACACCTACGACACATACAATGACAAATTCGGCCCCAGGGAGGTCTACCACAACCAATCCTCCTCTGTGGTATATGAACTCACTGTGGACAAAGTATGGTATGGGGACGAATCGCTGACTGGCACTTCCGTGCTGATAGAGGACGACATCTATCTGATAGACTCCTACTTCTCCCTGAAGGTGGGCCGCAGCTATGTCATCCCCGTCTGCGATTTAGCCCCGGAGAAACAGATATGGGAAGAATACGCCGGAGGCGACCTGACAAGGGACGGCAGATACACCACGCTTTACCCCCATCATCCTCAGATCGAGGTCACCTCGGACCGGGATTATATCGTCACCACAGACTGGGAGACACTCTGCCCTGAGGGAGCCAGCCCCATCCGGCTGGACATCCCCGAGAACAGCTTCGTGGAATACCATCCCGAAAACAAAGCGGGCGAAGACGGCCTCATCACTACGGAATGGCGGACGCTCCTCATCTCCCCATACGACATGGTCTACTATTATGACAAATTGAAGCTGGTGGGAGCCGATGAATTCTTCATACAGCTCAACCGTCTGATAGACCAGCTGCCATGAATAGCATATATGAAAAATCTCGCAGTTCCTGCATCTTATACTGCTTAACGATTTCACTTGCCGTGAAACCAGACTGCATAACGCTGACTGGTTCATTCGCATGATTACATTAGGCAGCATTCAGCGTTATGCAGTATAAAACAGGAACTGCGGACATTTTACCGGATACATATCGAAAAGCCATCATATATCCCAACAGGTATATCCTCTCCAAAAGCATATTGTTCTACAGTATCCTTTTCGAACGAATACACTGTCGTCATCCTCTTGTCCGGATCGACAATCCAATACTCCCTGACTTCCGCGGTACGATATTGGAATAGCTTTGTCAGATAGTCCCTCGGTTTGCTGCTCGGCGACACTATCTCGATAATCCAGTCAGGCGCCCCATGGCATCCGCTGTCGTCTAGCTTGGCTAAATCACAGATAACCGAAATATCCGGTTCCAAATAATTGATATCGTCATCCTTTAAAAATACGGCGAATGGAGCAGCCAGCACCTCGCATTGTCCATTATTGCTTCGAATATAATTATATATCTGATTATGCAGATATCCCGAAATACGCTGATGCTTCCATGTCGGTGGCGCCATATAATAGATTTTGCCGTCAATCAGCTCCGCACGTTCTCCATCAGGCAATGCAAAAATATCCTCTATCGTATAGATTTCTTCTTTTCTAAGTGCATCCATAGCATCCACCTCCTTCTCTTCCATAATTATGTTACCATAATTACACGCTATAATCAACAAAATCTGAATCCTGCCATGGCGAATCATGCCTTCAAAATATCGCTTGCTTACAAATCCTATCCCACGCAGAAGGAGCCGGGGCAAAGGGCCGAACCGCACCATGGGTCCTCCCTTTGCCTCAGCTCCTTTCAGACCGGAAACCTGACGCTCCCCCGATTATTTCTGTTTTGCCAGCGCGTCCCTCACAGCCTGGAGCACCTTCTCGTCCTTTTCATGGGTCAAGGCATATCTCAGCCTGGTCTCCACATAGCTTCCCCTGCCGTTTCCCAGAGCCGTTATGGCCGCTTTGCGGATATCCGGATCCGCGTCTTCCGTCAGCCCCACTACGGTGTTCCGGACATCCTCATCTTCTATCATGCCTGCCACACCGGCAATCACCGCCAGCCTGACCTCCTTATCCTTGTCGCCGACAAACTTCAACACCTTTTCCGCTTTGCCTTTGCCTGCCAGTTTTTCAATTTTTTCGATTTTTCCCATGTTTTTTCCTCTCTTTCTTTTGCCTGTGTCTTTTTTATTCAGATTTTATTGCTTATTCCTCATTATTGTATTATAATTCAGGACAGATTGATACGACAATGGTCAATTGTCAAAATCTGTTACTTAATCATCATTCTCTGAAAAATGTGGATTAGAGACAGATACGTGATACACAGGATAATGATAAGGAGGTTTCTATGAGAAAGCCCCAGGATGATTTGCGCTATCAGAAAACAGAGGCCTTGATACAGAAGAATTTCCGGGAAATGCTGGCGGAGATGGACTATCAGCAGATTACCATACAGGAGCTGTCCCTGCGGGCCCAAATCAACCGCAAGACATTCTACCTGCATTATGCTTCCATGGACGACCTGCTGCACAGGGTGCAGACCGACACCCTGAAACGCTTCCTGGAACCGGTGAAAGACGCGAAATTTCCCCGCGACCTGGAGAAAATAGTACGCAACTGCTATGAATTCTCGGAGTCCTCCGATAAGCTGGATGAGAAGATTTTGAACAGCAAGGGGCACTTCCCCATTGCCGAAACACAGCTTGAAAGCGGGGACATTTCCTACTTTGCCGAAGACTACGACCGATATCCTGCCGACAATCGGCTCTATCTGCACATCTATATCAACACTTGCCTGACGAGCATTTACAGGCAATGGGTCAAGGGCGGACGAAAAGAGCCCATGGAGGACATGATACAGCTTACCATCCGCCTGATTTCCCACGGTCTTTTATCCTAAGGAATTTTCCTGACCAAGGCCCTCTGAGGGAGGGCAGCAGCTAGGCGCCCTGTCCGAGCCTTTCCACGGAGAGCAGTCACAGGCACACCGTCCTGCCCTGCCGCCCCGATTCCTTCAGGTCAATCAGCCGCTGGTTCTCCGAGCCCCGGAAGGCCAGGCGGAGGTTCTTCCGCTCCTCCACGAACTCGCCGTCCACCAGTACGTCTATCAGAGACAGAAGCTGCGTCACCTCCCCGGCTCCAGGCCCGCCGCCCTGGCTGTCAGCCCCGCCGTGTTCCTCCTCCGGGCGCTTCTGCGCGCCGCAGGCACATGCATCCCGCTCCTCCCTGGCCCAAGCCAGCAGATCCTCCTCATAGCGATACCCCGTATAACACCAGATATCCTTCCCCGGGTACCGCTGGCGCACCGTCTGCAGGAGCGACAGCACCGTCCCTCGGTTCTCCGGCTCCATGGGCTCCCCACCCAGGAGGCTCAGTCCCCGGATATAATCAGGAGCCAGCGCCTCCAGAACCTCCTCTTCCGTCTCCCGGGTATAGCGCTGCCCAAAGCCAAAATCCCAGGCCTCGCTGTTGAAGCATCCCTTGCAGCGGTGGGTACAGCCGCTGACGAACAGGGACACCCGGATGCCCGGGCCGTTGGCCACGTCTGTCTTTTTGATCGTCGCATAGTTCATAGATGCAGCACCCTCGATTTGATTTCCTTTGTCTTGCCCGCGTTCCAGAAGTTCTCCCCCAGGTATCCGCAGGTACGCCTGGTGACGTTCATCTTGGAATGGTCCTTATTGTGGCACTGGGGGCATTCCCACTCATTGTCCTCATTGACCTGAATCTCCCCGTCAAAACCGCAGACATGACAGTAGTCCGATTTCGTATTGAACTCGCCGTACTGGATGTTGTCGTAGATGAAGCGAATCACTTCCTCCACGGCCTCCACGTTATTGATAAGGTTGGGCACCTCCACATAGGAGATGGCCCCGCCCAGAGACTTGTTCTGGAACTCGCTCTCGAAGCGGAACTTCGTGAACGCATCGATGGGCTCCCGGACATCCACATGGTAGGAATTGGTGTAATACCCCTTGTCCGTCACATTGGGGATATCGCCGTACTTCTCCTTGTCGATGCGGGCGAACCGGTAGCACAAAGTCTCCGCAGGAGTGCCGTAAAGGCTGAAGCCTATACCTGTCTCCTCCCGCCATCTGGCGGCCGCTTCCTTCAGATGGTCCATGACCCGCAGGGCGAACTCTTTGCCCTTGGGATCGGTATGGCTACAGCCCTTCATGAGCCAGGTCAGCTCATAGAGACCGATGTAGCCCAGGGACATGGTGGAATAGCCGCCGTACAGGAGCTTGTCAATCTTTTCGCCCTTTTTCAGGCGGGCGATGGCCCCGTACTGCCAGTGGATGGGGCTTACGTCGGACACCGTGCCCAGCAGGGCCTTGTGGCGGCACATCAGCGCCTCGTAGCACAGGCCCAGCCGCTCGTCCAGCCGCTTCCAGAAAATCTCCTCATTGCCCTCGGAGACGATGCCGATTTGGGGGAGGTTCAGGCTGACCACGCCCTGGTTGAACCTACCCTCCCATTTGTAATTCCCGTCCTCGTCCTTCCAGGGGGACAGGAAGGAACGGCAGCCCATGCAGGAGAACACATTGCCCTCGTAATTCTCCCTCATCTTCTTGGCTGAAATATAGTCCGGATACATGCGTTTGGCCGAGCATCTGGCCGCCAGGCGGGTAACATAGTCGTACCTTCCGCCTTTTAAGCAATTGTTCTCGTCCAGCACATACACCAGCTTGGGGAACGCGGGTGTCACGAAGACTCCCTTTTCGTTCTTCGTCCCCTGCAGACGCTGGTTCAGAATCTCCACGATAATCCGGACGGTCTCCTCCACATACTCGTCCCCATCGTCTATATGCAGGAACAAAGTCACAAAAGGCGACTGTCCGTTGGTCGTCATCAGGGTGTTGATCTGATACTGGATGGTCTGGACGCCGGAGCGCAGCTCGTCCTGGAGGCGCAGCTCCACAATCCGCTCCTTGTCCGCGGCGTCCAGCCTGTCCCCGAACTCCTCGTCCAGCTGGGCGGTGAACTTGTCCTTGCTCTTGCGCAGATATTTCCCCAGGTGCTTGATGTTCACGGACTGTCCGCCGTACTGGTTGCTGGCCACCGCCGCGATGATCTGGGTGGTGACGGTGCAGGCCACCTGGAAGCTCTTGGGGGACTCTATCATCTTTCCGTTGATGGATGTCCCATTGTCCAGCATGTCCTTGATATCGATCAGGCAGCAGTTGAAGATGGGCTGGATGAAATAGTCCGCGTCATGGAAATGGAGCACGCCGTTATCGTGGGCCAGGGAGATGTGCTCCGGCAGGAGCATGCGCCTGGTCACGTCCCGGGACACCTCCCCTGCGATATAATCCCGCTGGGTGGAGGCCAGGCGGGTGTTCTTGTTGGAGTTCTCCTCCGCCAGCTCCTTGTTCTCGTTGCGGATCAGCTTCAGGATGGACTCGTCCGTAGTGTTGGACTTACGCAGGAGGCTGCGCTGATAGCGGTACACCATGTACTTCTTGGAGAGGACGTATTTATTGTGCTGCACTAAGTGCTGCTCTATCACGTCCTGCACATGCTCCACCGCCTGCAGCTCCCTGCCCTCGTCCTGCACGGCCGTGAGGATCTCGTCCACCAGGGCCTGGTCAGCCCTGTCCCGCTCCTCTACCTCGTTGTTCGCCTTCTGGATGGCCGCTACAATCTTCTCCTCTTCGTAGGGCACCACGCGCCCGTCTCTTTTCTGAATCCTCATACGCTCTCCGCTCCTTATGAATGCTCTTCTTCAATGAATGCCATTCTTCATTATGAATGCTCTTCTTCATTATGAATGCCACTCTTCATTGCCACACCGCATACAGAAAGCCGCACCGCAAATGCAACGGATACGGCCGTCTCTATATCTTGTGTTCACTGTCAGATTTATTGTCTATATTTTGTATCTCCTATTATAATAGACTCTTCCAAGAATTGCAAGGCATTCTTCTATTCCATGTAATCTTGTATCGCAGAACCGTATATGGATGTGGCCGGGCATAGATTATAAGCGCGGTACACGCTGGTGCGCAGATTCCAATCCCCGCTGCGCGCGGAGTCAAATATGATAATCGGCATCCAGAATCCCCCTTATGATCCGGTGCGCCCTGCTCACCTCCTCTACCGCCACGCCGACTACAAGCCTGTCTTCGCAACGTACATAGCGCTGCATGTTGATATCTATGTCCTGTATGGAGAGGCTGGAGATAATTATGCCGATTCTCCGGGTGTTGAAACGCCCCTGCTCTATGTAGAGCAGCCGCACTTCCCCGTTAATGTCGATTGTAGTCGCGTCCAGCTCCTGCTTCAGCATGGCAATGAAGCCGTCTATCTTTCCGCTCTCCGTCTTCCTTACCACTATTGCAAGCCAGTCGATGTTGATTGCCATGCATTCGCAGGGAATGAGGCATTTCTCCAGCACCTCGAATATCTTAAGGACGCTTTTCCTGTCCCTTGCCAGCTTCGCCCGCCCAATCGTCACCCGAATCGCGGATATTTCCCGAATTCTGCTCTCCATCTGTCATCCCAACGCTTTCCCGTTTTTCCTTCATGGCATATGCTGCTATGCCAGTGTAAGTTATTTATCAAAACTTGTGCAAGTATACCATAAAATCGGGGAAAAGACAACTGGTTTTGGGGGGATTGGGGGATTTTCGGGAATTTTCGGCTGGAGTGCACTTGTGGGGTCTGGCAGCTCATCTGTGGGCATAGAAGGAAACAGCCAACGGGGGCATTGGCTGTCTCATTCTTACCATTACATCTTCATTTTTGTTCTAAAAGCTTGTCCTGAGAGATTTTGGGGGATTGAACACTATCCTGTTCCACCTCTATCGTGCAGCCCTACATTCCCAGTAGGTATCAAACGTTACCCTGTCAATCACTTTCATAAGATAGTTATCATAAATGACAAAATTGAGCCCTCTCGTATTTCTGCAATACTCCGAACCATCTATAGTAATCGAACTGGTCTCCCCAGCAAGACGTCCACAGCTGGTCACATTGTAAAAAGTATTCCTGTTCCTGATGCTACCAGAAAGCTTTGCCGGATTATCTTCTGTTAGGATTTCAGAGACACCATTTTCAGGAGATATAACAGCACTATAACTCCACCCGGCTTTTCCACTTAAATCTGTCTGGAGTCCCAGCCCCCCCAAACTCTGTTTAACGTTATCTGTCAGGCTCGTTGCTGTGCCTTCCTTAGCTGCAATAAAAACTGTATATTGTCTGTCATTTATAGCCTGTAAATACGCATTCATATCTGTTATATGTATAAGTATAATATGTTCATAAAACTCCCTTGTACACTCATACTGACTGTCTTCAACTGCCGGTACATTATATGTAGCACTCAGCAATCTCCCGACATACTACGACATCTTTACCGCACCCCAAATATTCTCGTGCCCAATCAAGTTTTCTTTTGGAAGCGCCGCTCCTATAGAGTCATATAGCTTCTTTTCACACATATTATAATAGTCAAGTCCATTCGCCTGAGCATATGATACCAACGTATTATTATATGCATCATTCATAGTGTTTCCTGGCAACGAAACCAATACCAATGTAATTCCTTCACATTTACAAAGCTCTACAATTCTATCAAGATATGCGCACATTACTTCATGTGTTTTCTGTCGGCTTTGAACATCTCCTGTTGATGTAAATGCTAAATACTCCATCGCTCCATAGTCTGCTATCGGTACATAGCCCTTTAATTCACTATAGCTAGTCTCACTCTCAACAAAGTCATATTCCGTCAATGCGGACCATCTAGTATGAAATCTTATGTTTTTTAACTGAACCACTACCGGCTAAAGCCGGTAGGTTCGGTGGCTGCTGAAGCAGCCTTGAAGAAGCGCATCCCATTTCTTTTCTTTTGTACTACTTCTCTCCAATTTCGAAGTTATCAGAGTTACTCCGCTCCTGTAGATCCTGGTTCTTGATGTACTCTCTGATTACTTCATCCGTCACATTCCCACTACTTGCCACAAAATATCCCCTTGCCCATAAATGCTGTCCCCAGAACTGTTTATTCAAAATATATCAAGAATTTTCTAGTTCATCATTGTCTTGCTACCAAGTCATGTAGATATATTACCTGAAATTTTCATTCCAGTTATTCCTTCTTATATCTCCAAAACTCAGTTACCAAAAATTTGAGATTCAACATGATATAGCTTAGTACCCCAAACACTATCTGTAAAGGTACTCGCAATTCTCGTCTTTGAATTACTTTACCAATCAAAAATATTACTATTAGCATCGAGACTGCTTTCAATAAAAAAGGCGACAATATATTAAATATTTTAGGGATACTAATAATTTTTCTTATGTAAAATACATGTACAGCCATCATGCTAAGTACTGCAGCAATAGTTCCAATACACGCACCGAAATAGCCCCATTCAGGAATCAACAAGCTATTTACAAAAAAGTTCAACATTGCCCCTAATATAGTTGCCCTAATATAAATATGTTCTTTATTTTGAGGAATTAAATAGCATGTTCTGATGACACAAGAAATTGCATCCAATAGAAGCGTAGGTGCCAGTAAAAACAATATTTCTCCACTTTCTGCAAATTTTTCTCCAAAATATAATATCGAGAAGTCCTTGCTCACAGCCATAATACCAAATGTCATTGGGACAATAAAGCAAAAGCTTATTTTGAAGTTTTCATATATTTTTTTTAGATAGTTATTCTTTTCATAAATAATCTTAGACATTGCAGGCAACGTAACCGTTCCTAAGGCTACGACCAGACTTGTTGGTATATTGAGTATTTTTTCAGCATTTTCATAATACCCCAATTGTAATGTTCCTGCTATAGCTCCAAGCATAGTTTTATCCATAACTTTATATATACTATAAGAAACTACTGGTATGAACAGTAAGACACAAGGCTTGAAATGCCTTAAAACCTTTTTTAATTTAATACTCTTAAAATCAATATATTTTTTTATAAAAAACCATAAATAGACTTGGCTAAACAACATTCCAGCCGACATAATCAAAGTATATTTCCATAAATCATTCTCTTTCTTCACAAAGATAAAAATCATAATCAATGAAAACAACTTAATAATTAAGTTTCGGCCAAGCGTAATCTGAAACTTCTCAATTCCAAAGAAAAACCAACTTATATCTATTACAGCTGAAATCAAAAAAATGTTTTGAAGTATAAATATAAGTTTCCCAATCTGCCGTACTATAGAGGTGCAGCAGATCAGGTGTTTTTCC
>CAJUFO010000062.1 GCA_910585615.1 uncultured Acetatifactor sp. | reverse complement strand
GATTGTCGGAATGGGAATTGTCGCAGTCCATCACGTCCACATCGCAGGAGAGGAAATTGTCCCCGCTCCTGCGGCAGCCCTTGAATTCCGCGCACACATGGTCGAACGCCACCACCTCCATGCAGTCATCCTCATTGTCAATGACGCGCCTGTTGGGATATAAGCTGTTCTTTGCGTTCCCCCTGCAGTTCGCCGTGTAAAATGTCATTTTCAAGATAATCCAACCTCCTCACAATTTTCTGTGAAATAGCGGACCGGCATATCCCGTTTTTCCGCCTTCTCAATCTCCGCCGCCATCCCCGTGGATATGGTGCCGCCGAACACCCACAACTGCTCACACTTCCCCAAAAGCACCAGCCCTGCGAACATGCCGATTGCCCGCTCCGCAGGCTTCCCGTCATCCAAAAACTGCGGAAAGAGCAGGTGCGGGGCGAACGGGATCGCGCCGTTCTTCACTGCAAACCTGCTGTACCTCCTTGCTTTCTGCGTGTTGCCTTCCGTGTCCCCGGCAAACGGGGAGCATATATAGACAAGCGGCCGGTATGCCCGCTTCGCCGCCTTTTCCTCCTTCTGGATTCCCGATAACGCCGCATGGCTCGTCGGGTCGCTGTATCCCTCGCTGTTATATCTGCTGATTCCCATCAACCATACCTCCATTCTGCCTGCGCCGGCCTTCCCGGACTGTGTCCGCAGGCTTGTAAAACGGGCAGTCCCTCCCGCCAAAGTCATTGTCCTTCAAGCAGGTGCAGACGCCGCCCCTGTTTGCGAAACAGTCACTGTGCGCCCTGCACCCCTGCATTGCCGCCCTGCTCATTCCTTTCCGCCTCCTGTGATCAATCTGATATTCCCCTCCATCCTTTTGCGGAGGACTTCCGTTTTGTTGAACTGCGCCCTCCAGTGCCTCCGCTCCGGGGTATCCGCAGGAAGCGCCTCCTCTATTTCTCTGTACATAACGCAGAGGGCCTTGTACCCGTCCGCCATCTCCCGCAGCTCCGAAAGCAGCTCCGCCCTCGTTTCATCAGAGCAGTATGAATTGATGAGCCTCGCGGCTTTCCTTGCCGCCGGCATCTTGCAGGGGAAGAACGCCTCAATGTTCAGCTCCATATATCCCGTCCCGTATTCAATCCGCAGCCGTTCCATCATGCACCCCCTGCCTAATCCTTCTGGTAAAAATCGCATTCATAGCCATCTGCCCGGAGCAGCAGCCCTTTCGCCCAGGGCGGCGTCCTTCCCATCTGTTCACATACAGCAGGAAGGGACATCCTCCTGTCCGCCTCAATGATGACCTCATCATGGACGTGTGCGACGATTGCACAGTTCCGTAAAGTCCGCATGGCATAGCAGAGGATATCCCGGCTGACCGCCTGCACGATGTTCTCCACAAACTTGGGACCATAGCTTTCCAGCCGCTCCCATTTCTTCGTGCCGCCCACGCCCATGTAAGTGACGGACTCCCCGCCGAAACGGTTCTCCCCAATGCGCGGCTTCACATACGCAAGCCGCCGTCCGGAAAAAAGCGTGATAAACAGCATCCCGCTTTCATAGCTGAAGCGGATGCCGTGTGTTTCCGTTGGCACCCTCTTTTTGATGCATTCCTTCACTGCGCGGTCGACCGCCCACCAGAACTCCGTGATGCTTGGGTTGGAATCCCGCCATGCTGACACAAGCGGCTGCAGCTCTTCTTCCGCAAGCCCCATCTCCAGCGCGCCCATGGATTTCAATGCCCCGACTGATCCGCCATAGCCGAGGGCCAGTTCCGCTATCTTGCCTTTCTGCCGCAGATTCCCGTTCACGCCGTGCTTTTCCACAGGCACATGGAACATCTGGCTTGCCGAGGCACAGTAAATGTCACCGCCGCCCTCGAACACCTTGATCCGCCACCGCTCCCCGGCGATCCATGCGATCACCCTCGCCTCGATTGCGGAAAAGTCCGCCACGATGAACTTCCTTCCGCCCTGCGGCACGAAAGCCGTGCGGATGAGCTGTGAGAGCGTATCCGGGATGTCCTCATAGAGCATAGCAAGGGCATCGTAATCCCCGGCTTTCACAAGTTCCCGCGCCTGTGCCAGATCCGGGATATGGTTCTGGGGCAGATTCTGCAACTGTATAATGCGGCCGCTATACCGGCCGGTCCTGTTAGCTCCGTAAAACTGGAACATCCCGTGCGCACGTCTGTCCGCGCACACCGCATTCTCCATCGCCTGGTATTTCTTCACCGAGGACTTTGCAAGCTGCTGCCGCAGGGCAAGTGCCTCCCCCAAAGGCTCCGGCGCAGTCTTTAACAGTTCCGCCACCGCCTTTTTATCAAGGGAATCCGTCTCCATCCCGTTCTCCGAAAGCCACTGCTTCATCTGCTGCACGGAATTGGGGTTCTCCAGTTCCGTCAGTTTCTGCATGGCGGCTGACAGCTCCGACTTGGAACGGCCATCCATGGCGATTGCCTGCGCGACCATCTCCATATCCACCCCGATGCCCCGGTCGTTGATCTCCTGGTCCTGCCAGTATTCCTCCCACACAAAATCCGGAACCGGGAACTTGGCAAGCCTCTGCTGTATCTGCATTTCTGCTTCCACATCGCGCAGGTTATAGGCTTTGAACCGCCCCCACTTCTCCCTGTCATGCTCCGGCAGGTTCCGTGTCCGGCCGCCGTTCGCCTTGGTCGGCTTGCAGGGGACACAGAAATACCGGATCAGGTCTTTCCCTTCCGACAGCTTCTGCTTTTCCAGCCCAAGCACCGCGCCCACATTTTCCAAAGACAGCGGAAGGCCAAGCGTGGCAGACCAGACCATGGAGCATTTCCACGATTCCGGCTCCAGCCATTCCCCAAGGTAATTTGACAGGCACACCCTCTCGAACATGGCATTAAATGCCCACTTGGTGACAGACTCATCTGAGATCGCCGCCAGGATTTCCACAGGGATGTTTTCTCCCTGGCATAAATCAACCACCCGCACTTCCCCGCCATCCACGCTATACCCAAACAGCAGAATCTCAAAATTAGGCGAGGAAGAATATCTGTAAACGCCACATTTGGACAAATCCACATCGCTGTACGTCTCAATGTCAATTTCTATAGACTTCAATCCTACCAGCTCCTTTCACCGCCTTAAGGGCGGCAGGGAAAAGGCAGACGCCCTCTCCCCGCCACCCGGCGGCTGTGCTTTTCTCTATCTGGTTATGACAGGAAATCCTCCTCGTCCTCATCCGCAAAGTCATCCTCCGCACGGGACCTGCCGCCCAGCGGCTCCCCGTCACGGATCTTCTGTAAATTGTTCAGCCCGCAGGCGATACCCTTATTCCCGTTGGAATTGAAAGCATAGAAATTGATGCTCGCCCTGCCGTACACGCCGCTGTACACCTCGGAATGGTCAAGGATCGGCTGGCGGTCCGCATCCACGATTCCCGGAGCCGTGGAGCTGTTGGCATTGACGAAATAGGAATCCGCATAAGCCTCATCATCCGGGCGCTCCACATCCCCGTCACGCAGCGGGGTCTTCAGTACGGAAAGCGCAGGGACGCTCCTGCCATTCCCCTTCAGCTTCGCCTCGCCCTCGCGGTACGCCGCCTTGATTGCTTCCTCGATCCTGGCAATGGTCTTCTTATCCGACTTCGGGATGATGAGCGACACGGAGAACTTCGGCGTTCCCCCGTTAATTGCCTTCGCTTCCCATGCGTTGCAGTAGCTCCACCGGGTGTTGGGGCCGGTGATCACTTTCGTTGGATTATTGGCTGTGTTTGACATATGATTTTCCTCCTGACTAATCTTCCTTGAAATCTTCCTGCGCCGTGTTCATCTCCGGCCGCTTGTCGCTCTCCGGGACTAACGCAGGCTTGCCCTGCGGCTTCTCCACAAGGCCCTTTAAAATCTCCGCAAACTTCTTCTTGCCGAGCAGTTTCTCCATGGCTGTGATTCCGAGCAGTTTTGGCTCATACGGGTCAAAGCCCGCCTTCTTCACGGTATCCGCAACGGCATCCTCATCCGTGTACTTCCGGTTGGACCTTCCGGCCACAACCTTGAACCCGGCATACTTCACACCGCTTAACGCCTGCTGCAATGCAAACTCCTTCACATCCGCCGCCCATGCCGCCAGCTCATCCGCTTTCACAAGGATTGCCGCGATCTCGTCATCCTCCAGGGTGGCGGGCATCTCAAAGTCATACTTCGCAAGCTCCAGGTTGTACTCTGCCCGTTTCCTACAGACTGCCTTCGCCTTGCAGAACCGGCAGTGTTCGCCCGCACAGAACTCGCCCTCCCCGGCATAGGCCAGCTTTGCTTTTTCTGCAAGCTCGCCCATTGCCCACTGGAGAAGGTCATCTTTCGCCATTGCATACACGCTGACATTCTCACGGCGCGGCTGGTAGATCGCCATGCGGACGGTGTCAATATCATAGATGCCGTCAAACAGCTCCAGCGCACCCAGGGCATACAGCATCATCTGCGGGTTCCCCTCGGCGGAAACCTCCACGCCCTTGCCGTGCTTGTAATCGATGATATACAGCGTCCCGTCTGCGATAATGACACAGTCGCCGGTACCGAAGCCTTCCTCCACATACCGGGAAAAGTCCAGCCGCTGCTCGATCAGCACAACCGGGTCTTTGCATTCCTGCTTTGCCTCCTCCACCAGCGAGAGGACATATTCCGCATACCCGCAGGCACATTCCTCCATCTCTTCATCGTAGAAGGCAAGCCCCTCTGTCGGGTCTTCGGTCTTCATGCCCAAGGACAGCTTCAGCTTGTGTTCGCACAGGCTGTGGGCGTCGGTGCCCTGCTGTGCGTATTCGCTGCCCGTATCCTCGTAGTTCTCACAGAGCCTTGCAGACGGCGGGCAGGCCAGCCACCGGTGGCTGGAGGATGCGGACAATAAAGCGTGTCTCCCCATCACAGCACCTCCGCTTCCGCAAGCAGCGCCGCATACTCCGCCGGGTCGATCTCCGACAGCTTATCTGCGCCATGCTTTGCAAGCAGCCCCCTCACTTCCTCCGTGTGTCCGGAGCGGGACTTCTCCGCCAGCACCGCGCGGACTTCCTCCAGCGTCAGCGGCTTCTCCTCCGGCTCCTGCTTTGCCACAGGCTTCGCGTCCTTCTTTGCCGTATTCTTTGTGGCACCCTTCCCGGCCTTTCCCGCTTTCTCCGGCTCCTTTGTGGTCGTCAGCTCTGCCTCCGCCGCATCATTGTCCGCCACCGCATCCGCAACGGCCTGCAGGCTGTCGGCAAGGGAGCGCAGGTCCCCGATGACATCAAGCAGTAACTTCACTTTTCCCATGTACGTTTCCTCCTTCCATGACTTCACTCACTGCCAGCTCCCGGACGGAATCGCCCGGAACGATGATGGCCACCCTCCGCTTCTCCCCAAGGAGGAAGCGTAAGAAACGCTCCCTCACGGAGATATGGCGGCAGCTCACGATCCCGCCGGATGCCGGCTCCTTTGAAACACTGATCCTCAATGTGTGTTCCATTTCCATCTCCTCCATTTCCGAAGGGCGGCTGATTTCATGCCCTTCACTATACGGAGATTTTGAGGGGTGTTCGGCGGGGTGTTTTTAGAAAAACTTTTTAAATTTTTTCCGGGCCGCGGATATCGTTTCTGAAACCACGCTGTGATGCACGCCTTCCTTACGCGCAATCTCGTTGACGGACTTCCCTTCTGCAAGCATCAGAATCCTCCTGCGCTGCACTTCCGACAGCCCGTCCAATGCCTGGGATATACGCTCTGTATCCATTTCACGTTCCATCTTCGTTTCCGGTGTTTCTTCACTGGCATATTCCGCACCCTCGAACTGCGCTGCATCCAGCGAATAGCAGTGGTAGCGTTCCTTGCGGGAAAGGTTGTCCTCCAAGCGCCTGTCCTCAATGATGACTTCACCGATGGATTCTTCCACCTCGACCTCCGACACCGTCCCGTCTGCAAATTCATATTTAATTTTCACTTTGATTTCCTCCAGTCCTGAAATTTTGAAAATTGATAATCCAGAACCGGAGGGGCGGTGCACGGGCATGATGAAATGCCAGAAACAGCCTTTTTCCGACAACGAAAAAGCGCATCCGCTTTAAGGCAGATGCGCTTTTCTTGAAAATAAAAGAATATTTTAGGTTTTGGACAAGCGTTAAGCGGAAATGTGTCGAATAGAAAAATACCGCAATCCCCTCATGGAATGCGGTATGTATTGGAAAAAAATGTATTTCTAAATTGATAGACGTATAGCCCGTCCCTGCCCTTGCCGTATCCATGATATCCCCTTTCCGGGGACGCACAGCATACAGCTCCGCCATTCCCCTGGCAGCTTGTCAATGGGGAAGATTATAAAATATGCAAAGGTAGACCAAGTGTAGGGAAAAGGTAGAAACGGTGTAGAAAAACGCAAGTTGCGACAATGCCGAAATGGAAAATGGCACATAGAATCTGAATATGTAAAAAATTATCAAAATGTATTTATCTATAAATCCAATTACAAACCGTAACTTTTCATGCAACAGTCAGTAGAAAAAAAGATATTTGTATGCTACAATGAAATCATTTAAAAAAGCGGAGGTATTCAAAAATGCCAAGTACATATTTAAGCCAACTACCTAAAAGCAGATCAGCAGAAGAATTTGAATTGATATGCAGCGATATACTGCAAAACAAATATGGTGTAAGATTTCAATCTTATGGTCGTAATGGACAAGCGCAAAATGGAATCGATTTATTTGCTCCTCTACCAGGGGTTCACAACTTATATGTTGTAGCACAGTGTAAGAATTATTTTGGAGAAACAAAACCTTCTGTATTGATAAAAAAAATGCAAGCAGATATAAATGCTGCTGAACAACAAACTAATATGTGCATACAGAAATTTTATCTTATGACATCATATAACCGTGATGTTCATATACAGAATTTCATCTTAACTTGTCAAAATTTATCATTTCAAATAGAACTATGGTTTTGGGAAGAAATCCAAGGGGTTATTTTGTCTAATCAAAATATGCTTGAAAAATATTACTCGTCTTATTTGGAATGTGGAAATATTGTCGCTCTCTTTAATCTTGCATTTATAGGTACACAATTCTCAAATTTGATTTTTTTATTGCTTGGAGACCGTGGAGAAACTAATAGATTTTGTGAATTACTACAAGATGGGGAAACATGGATAAAAAATCAATCTGCCCGAAAAAGATTTTCAGAATTTCTGCAGGCAGTTTATCAATTTGTAAATGGGGATTTACCATGGGAAATATTACTCCAAAGCCATAAAAACAGCAATGAATATTTTTGGTGTTGTGAAATAGAAAAAATTGTGTCAACTGTAGGAGATAACTTACCGCCAAGACAAAGAATTCTTTTTCTAATAGGATCATGTTTGGGATATTATAGTAAAATATTAGATGAAAATGACCAGTTAACTATTTCAGAAGCAGCCAAGGATTCATTTATGGAATTGTGCCAAACCTGGGGATTTACAAACGAGCAAAACCAAAAGATAGAAAGTCTTTTTGAACCAATGATATTACCCGCTCCAGATTCTCTAACTGAAAAATTTGCTTATGATTCGCAAAAAGCAACTGCACCAAGTCGAGTGTATGATTATATTCGTGAGTTGCTTATGCGCTCATAATCTCTAATAAAGGACAGGGATGAATAAGTCCACGCTATTTCATCCCTGCCTCAACTAAATCCACCTAATTTTCTTAGACCACTGCTATGTATGTTTTTGTTCAGTGTTCAGTTCAAAACAGTATCCGACCTCCCTCTCGCACCGGATTGTGAAAGCGGCATCCGGCAGGGCAGCATACAGCTTATCCCGCAGGTTCCGGATATGGCACTTTATAGTATTGCTTTCATTGCCGAGGGCATCTTCGCCCCATATTTTCTGGTATATCTGGTTATAAGTGAGGACGTGTCCCTGGTTCACCACCAGAAGGTAGAAAAGGTCATACTCCTTTACCGTAAGGTTAATCTCCTTGCGGCCGCGGTATATCTTCCTACGGTTCGGGTAAATCTCAAGCCCTGGTATTGACAGCACTGAATCTTCATTCAACTGCTGGTAATCAAAGTCAGGGTGGCGTTTCAGGACATCCATCACCTCATCAAATGCCGGGGAATCCTGCTCGCCAAACTCAATCATCAATATACGTCCGATGCCACCACCTTCTTTCAAAATCATATGTTTCCTGTGCTGCTAATTTCGTCATGCTCCTCAATATATTTACAGCTAAATTACTCCGCAAATCAGCTATTTCCTATGCTGACTTGTACTTCCGTTTATCCTTACTGACATACTGTATCCTCCTGATTTTTTTCCATGTTTCTAAAAAAATCAGTTGCCAGTATTCCAATAGCACATACAATTATGCCGGTAGGAATTAGCACAAAATAAATCATATCGCTAAGTCCGTCAAGCAAAAAACCATATATTATCTGCCCTATTGGCTGAATACATAAAGTGATTGTAGATGTATATGCCATAACTTTTCCAATCAAATGATTTGGTGTCTTTTGCTGTATAAGGGAAACGGCAAAAATTGAAAAAATACTTACGGCAATCTGCATACCGCAGAATGAAACTACATTGATTATGTAAATCACGACGGTATTGACCGGAAAAAGGAATGCTATACCAGTAGGAATAATAAACAGTCCCAAAGATGCAAGCACTAAAGATAATTTATGTGTTTTCAATTTCCCGGTAAGAACGCCGGCAGCTATACTTCCTATAATTGTTGCAACCGCTAATGCACTTTCCGCAGCGCCATAATACTTTGCGTTTAATCTAAGAATGGTGCGTACAATATATGGCAATCCAACTACAGTAATGCCCATTACAAAAAATCTTGAAAGAGAAGCTAATAACAGCATTTTTACAATGTCAGACTGTTCCTTGAAAATGAATCGCATACTCAAAGAAAAATCTTGCTTAATCATGGAAAAAACATTCTGACTGTTTGGTAACCGTTCATAACTCAATTTTATAAAACATTCAAACAAAGCAGTAATAAAGAAACAGACAATGCTTGCATACATGACCAGTTTTAAACCAAACATGGAATATAATATACTACCGATTATTGGTGCAATAAGATAGGACAAGGACGCCACTTGATTTACAACAGCATTCCCTTTCATAATGTTATCGCCAGTTAGCATTGTTGGGATACACGCCTGTACATTGGGCGTTTCAAAAGCTCCCAAAATAGACAGTATTATAAGCAAGATACTTATTACTGTAAGGTCATTTCTTTCTGATAACAAGAGCGCTGCACCCAAAACGGATATACCGGATAATGTGTCTAATGCAACCATGATATTTCTTCTATTTGCTCGATCAGAGAGAATACCTCCAAATGGTGATAACAATATAGTCGGAACTGTTGCTATGGATAATATCCCTGCAAATATAGCTGCCGAACCGGTTACCTCCAACACATACATAGATAATGCAAGTTTTAAAATAAAGTTACCAAACAAAGAAGCTACTTGCCCTAAAATCAGAAGCACAAAGTTTTTGGTAAATAATTTTTGTGTCATAGTTTTTCCTCCTCTTTTGTTGAAATATCAGCAAGAAACTTTTCTGCAATAGCGGACATTTCATCGTCTATAAGCGGCAAGCCCATAAAAGAAAGGACTTTTATAATAAATTGGTATTTATGGCGAATTTCTTCAGCAGTAGCAGGATACACTGACGGCATAAGCCAAAAGTTAATAAGCGGGAGAAGTTCTGAAAGTTCCTTGGCATAATCTGTTTGGATAGAACCGTCTTTTTTACCTTCCTCCAATAACTCAAACCACAAAGGAGTTAATACTCGCTTATTTTCTTCAACTGCCGCTGCTAAAATATGGGGATCTTTAAGAATAGAGATTGCTTGTATATTTATTTGGTTACGTTCTGTATCTGATTGATTAAATATAAGCAGCTCTCTAATTTTTTGTAGCCCATTTAAATCTGTACGCTTTTTGACTTTTTCAAATGGATTATTGCTAAAAAACATTTGATTGCCTAAAGCGTGCATAACTTCCTCCTTGCTTTGGAAACAGCGGTAAAACATTCCCTTGGCCCCTCCTACCACCTCCATAATGTCGGAAATTGATGTCTCTTCATATCCTTTTGATATAAACAATTTTTGTGCTGCTTCTAAAATTTCTTTCTTCCACTGTTCGGGCATTTTCTTTACTGGTCGTGCCAATTTCTAATATCCTCCTTTGTATATTAGTTAATGACTTTGGGTCAATAATAATTATACAAAGATACTCCAAAAATGTCAAGTACTTAGCTTTCACCTTTATGCTATCTGCTTCTCCAAAATGATCCTTTCTACCCCACTCCTCTATCTGGAAGATAAGCGGCATCCCCGGCAACTACTTCCAACACAAAGCTTTATCCATGCTCTACTCATACCTTTTAACGATTCCTGCTATCGTTAAAAAGTGGTGCAAAATCCAAAAACGGAGCTGCTCCCGCAATAGAAAAAAGGCTCAAAAAACCAAAAAATAAAACCGCAGAATCCGTGGAAAGGCTTATTTCCACGCATTTCTGCGGTTTTCCATTGTATCAATTTCGTTGTTGCGATGTTTACTGCATAGCCACCAACCACAGAGTATTTTGCTGATTGGAAATTGTGAGATTCCGATTTTCTAACAAGTTCATTTTAGACATATCGTCCATCAGTTCTTTCAAGAGAATAATTGAAGGGTAAGAAAAAAGGGGCTAGCGGGAAATAAATAGCCCATTTGTGGATTGTTTCAAGATGGTCTGGTGTCTTGATTTTCGGGCGATTTCCGTAAATATAAAAACGATAGCATTGCGTACCACAATTTGGTGCAATACACTCAAGGCTGAGTTGGGGTACATTTTTTATGATAGGGGTTTTGAATATTGATCAGTAAATTGTCCACAGAGTCAAAGGAACCCAGAAACACTCGTAAACTTTTCGAATACTCTTGTGAACATCTTTAAGGAAATAAAGCAAAACGACCCAAATAGTGCCAAAAAGAGGTAGCAAGATTTCATTTTGGAAATCTCACTGCCTCCATTGATCTTACCAGATATCAATCTATCTGACGCTCATATTCGGTTTTTCTCCATGAACTTTCAAGTCTCTATTTGTGCCAATATTTTTAAGCAGCACGAATTACAGCCATAGCTGCGTTCATAGTGGTCCTCCTTAAATTACGATAAACGCCTTGTTTACCATATCCGTCATCACACTGTCCAATTCCTCAATCAAAATCCTCCGAAAGTCCTCGCTTCCAAAGAAGTCCTGGAATGAATATTGCAGCTTTCTCATTGCCCCATCATATCCCAGCGTTCCATTGTAGATAGCGGTCAGTTTCTGCTTCAACTCAGGATTACCATAAGACATATCATAAGCAACGCGTTCTACCACCAGCGCAAACCTAGCCGGGTCCATAAAATAGTTCACATAGAACTCATAGAGTCGTTGGAGAGCGATATTTCTGTCACCCAATGCAGGATTCATCCCAGCCTCAATGTTATCGTTTTTCGTTAAAGACTCCACCGCTTTCAGCAGTTCGTCATCAGAAAGGTTATCCGCCGTAAACGTCACTGCGCAATTATCATGCAGCGTTTTGAAAGACTCAATGTAAGCTGTAAGCATCCGTTTAAGCAACCCTTTCATATTGATTGAAAAATTTCCATACACAGATGCCCTCGTTGTATGTCCCAACCCAACCATGAGATTATTCCAATAGCAATAAACGCTGCGGCCATGCAGACGAGGTGTCTTATCTGTAATGACATAACCATTGACTGTGCTGACATCCTCACTGAGCGCATACTGCATTTCATCAATTATTGCGCTAATTTTCATAGAATCCACCGAAACTTGAACCGCTGGCATATCAGGCTCCAAAGCTGTAACAAATAGCGGATCCGTTACCCCTTTCGGAAGCGTACTCTTAAGCGTCTTCATAGAGAAATCCACAATCTTCTCAAAAAGTCCCTCTGGCTCAAAATTGCGTCTAAGTGATTCATCCGTAAGGGATTTTAAAATGTAGCTGTCTTTGAGATACCTCATTGAGAGCCAGCCAACCTCTTCCTTTGGTATCATATCAGAATATTTGTCCATCATAGCCTTTATATCCTCGATAACGGCATTGATGTTATTATCATAAGTCGTTTGGTCGATATACAGACCTCCCTCGTTCTTCTTATTAATAAGATTCTCCACAATACGGTCAGCCTTTGTGAACAGTAGATAAACTGTGGTGTCCAGATTGCTCTTTTTCTTAAGTTCTTCTCTTTTCTCCCTCAATACCTTACAACACTCGGTCAGTGTATCATCCCTTTCCTCTAGGCTCATAAGGAAAAGAATCGTATCCACCTTGCAATTCAATGCGATTTCGAGTGCATCACTTACATCCTTAGCCTCTATCCCTTTCTGCGTCATTCCCATTGTATCCCGGATGCAGAATCTAAACGGTAAGCCTTTGTGCTTCTCCTGCGCCATCTCTATCAGTTCTCCCCTTGGTCGACTTGCTACCGAAATATGGTCGATTAGCAGGCTGTATGGTGCATTTGGGTCAAATAACACGGACAGTATCTTCTTACCGTCATCTCCACCGTCCAGGGAATACTGTATCATGTTTTCAGAAAAAAGCTCATCCCCTATGGAATCACACAGACGCCCTTCGATGACAAGTCCAATGTTATCAAGCCATCTGATATAGCCCCCCTTTATCTCTTCCGACATCTCCTCGAACATCTCTTCAAAAATAAGTTCCCGGACTTCGACAAGTTTCACTTTCTTGCTCTTCAGCTCATCACGCCGTTTTCTCACCTTTGTTCTGAAATCATTATCCACCATATAGTCTAAAATCGGCACAAGGGATTCTTTCAATTCTTCCATAGACAACTCGTCCTTAATCTGGCCAAGATGGTACATAGCCCCCTCTGGCTCAATTATCTGCTCGAACTTATCATCAAATGCGTCCATCGTTTCCTCGGTATCACAGTCGTTCTTGCCGAATAAATCCATGAGAATAGACAAAACTGTCATATGTACCTTCTTGGAGGCATAGTCTTTCTTTACAATTTTGATAGCAAAGCTGCCCTCATCTTCGATACGCTCGTCAAAAATGAACTCGCAGGGGATGATGGTAGTCTGGCTTTTTTCTCCTATTCCAATTTTCATAAATGGAATCAGCCTGTGATTTAACAGGAGATAGATTAGTGTACTCTTTCCCGAGCCCGAAGGTGCCACCACAACTAACTGTGGTGCCGAGTTTCCACGCTTTAACGCAGAAATTGCTGTGATTTTGTTATTCTTAATTTTACTATACTTCATAGTTTTTCCTCTCTTTACTTTGATTAACTTTAATTTATAATTCCAATTCGCAGTCATCCATCCATAAAAAAACCCCCTTGTCTTTCTAGTTTCAGAAACTATCCGACAAGAGGATATAAAAAAACTGTGCGTATGCACAGCAAATCCCACTTCCGTTCGCTGATACATCATACTGCGCTATTCGCATGAATCCATGTTCAACACTGATTATCAACTCATCACCCCAATGGAGTGCATCTTGTCGGTCAGCTTCTATGCATTAAATTATCACACATTTTCGAATATGTCAATATTCTTTTTTCATTACTGTAAATTTGCACATTTCAAAATAAAATCAACTGCTTTTTAAAACCTGTTTCCTTCACAAATGACCAAATGTCTGGAATTCCTATCGTTAAAATTTGCACCCAAACTCACGCTTGGGTGCATTGTATCAAATTGTGGTACGCAAGCCATATCGAAGAGCAGGTCGTACATGACGGGGCCGCTGTCGAAGGCCTCCGGCGCGGCGCCGATCCCCTTCATATAGGAGCTGCCCTGCCAGGCGGCGGGGATGTCCCTGGCCAGAGTGACTACATCGCCGTCTACGCCCATGCGGCCGCCGAAATTGTGCACCATGCTCCAAATCCAGGGGACTTTATGGCGCTCCATCATTGCATGATAGGGCCTGCGGTCCGCCTGGAGGTCCAGTACCAGGGCCTGCTCTGGCCTGCAGAGGCCGCTGAGCTTTGCATCCGTGATCTGTCCCTGCCACTGCATCAGGAGCCAGACAGCCTGCGGGTCGTGTTCCAGCATCTTGCGCTGGACCCGGTGGTAGACGGCGGTAGGATCCATATCCCCCATCTTCCCGCCCTCGTGGAAGGGATCCACGGCGTAATAATGGGTGATAGGGCCGAAGACCTCCTCCTGCTTGGCATAAAAGGTATCCGCGGCCGGGCCAAAGCAGTCCTTTCCCTCGGAGCCGCATACCCGCAGCATGGCAGGACGGGAGAATCCGCACCAGAGCCCCTGCTCGATCACGGAGGCCTCCGGCTGCTTTGCCCCGAAATCCCCCGGCACCATCCCGGCGAAGCCCATCAGCACGGGCCGGATTCCGAAAGCCTGCATCCGGTCGTGCATCCTTCTGGCCAGCTCCACCCGCTGCTCGAACCATTTCCCCGGCAGCGGGCCGCCGAATCCGGACATATTCTGCATGAAGAACCAAGGGAGATACGCCGGCCCCGGAATGTACGCCCCAATCTCCTCCTCCGAATAGCCGTACTCCCTCAGGAACCTTCTCTGCACCTCCTCACTTTAAGCAGGGCGCTCCGCCATGGCGACTCTCACGCCCTGCCCTGCATGCCCTGCTCGCCGCGCTGCCAGCAACAGGCTTCCCATTGCGGTCTTGCGCATACACAAATCCTGCCGTAGCGAACAGTCACTGCGGCAGGCCCAAAATGTCATATACCATATGTAAATCTCTAATCATGTAATCCGGCCTACAGCCCGCCCCGAGCACTTCGTCCATAGTGCCATCGCTTCTGTGGTACCAGCATGTGGGAATGCCCGTCTGCAGCCCGCCCTTGATGTCGCTGGTCAGGCTGTCCCCTACAATCAAAATCCGGGACTTTTCCCTCTCGTCCACATGAGCCAGGCAGTAATCGAAGAACTGTCTGTGGGGCTTCGGATACCCGATTTCCTCGGAAATGAAGATGCCGTCCATCACATCCCAAAGCCCCGACAGCTCCAGCTTCTTTCTCTGGGTGGACGTGACGCCGTTGGTAATGACGTACTGCTTCACTTTTCCCCGCAGGCTTTCGCAGATGGCCAGGGAATCGTCCAGAAAGGAATAGTGGCTTCCAAGCCCCTCCTGGTATCTGGCCCCGAAGCCGTCCACATCCACGCCCTCTATGCCCAGCTTTTCGAACAGCAAAAGAAAGCGTCCCGTCAGCAGCTGTTCCTTGGTCACTTCCCCCCGCTCGAGGCGCTTCCAGTAGTCATCATTGATTCGCGCATACAGCGCAAGCTCCTCCTCCGTCATTTCCCTGCCGATAGACCGGAAGCACTCCGCCAGGGAAATCCTCTGGGAGTACGCGAAGTCCAGGAGCGTATTGTCCACATCCCAAAGGACGGTGGTGAACCTATTCATTATGAATGCCCTTCTTCATTATGAATGCCCTTCATTGCCGCCCTTGATGGAAGCCACGGCCGCTTCCTTCACAGCTTTCTTTTTCGCCATGTTGATGCCGATGGCAGTGGCTACTCCTGCAACTACCACGATGACAAGCATCACCATCAGATAAGACATGAATGAATTCAAAAAACTGACCAGCATGATTGATTACTTCCTTTCTGTGTAGTGTTTTTATGAGTACAGTATACCAGATATTGTAGGCCTGCGTCAAGATGGATTCTTGATTCGCGTCGCAGCGGCACCGCAGCCTCACACCGCCTGCCACACGCCGTCCGCCGCGAAGCGTTCCGCCTGGGCAGAAGCCTTCTCTATGACGTCCCTGTCATACCCCATCAGCTCCAGCAGCTTGATGGCATTGCGCGTGGTGGCTTTCCCCTCCTTCAGCTTGTAGTTGAACACCACGTCCCCCTCCGCCACGTCCTCCTCGAAGTGGTAATTGTCGAACTCGCCCTGAAGGAGCTCCGTGAGCTCAATGTCATGAGTGGCGGCAAAGCAGAGGATGCCTGTGCGCCCCAGGGACTTCAATATCTGGGTAGAGGCCGCGATACGCTCTATGGTATTGGTGCCCCGCAGCACTTCGTCCACAAAGCAGAGGATTGGCACGTTCCCCATGGCGGCATCCAGGATACGTTTCAGCGCTTTTATCTCTACGATATAATAGCTCTCCCCGGATTCCATGTCGTCCCGGAGCGCCATAGAGGAATATACATGATAAAAGGGCGCGCGGTAGCTGTCCGCTGTGCAGGTATGAATCGTCTGGGCCAGGATCGCGTTCAGGGCCACCATCTTCAGAAAGGTGGACTTGCCTGAGGCATTGGAGCCGGTGAGCAGCACGCCCTTCCGGGCGGCGATTCCGTTCTTCACAGGCGCCTTGAGCATGGGGTGGTAGCCCTCTTCCAGGCTTAGGCCCCCTTCCGCCGAAAAATCCGGCGTGCACCACCCTTTTGTTCTGGCCAAACCTGCCGCCGGGGCATTCTCCGCCTGAAAACCCCCCGCCTGTTCCGAAGCGCTCTCTCCGAAAGTCCCCTCCGCGCCGGCTTCCGAATCCCACCCGGATTTCCCTGCCGCAGATGTTTCTCCCTCCGCCAGGGACTCCCGGAAAATCCAGATGGCGATGGCCGTCTCCACATACCCCACCGTCTCAATCATGGCATCCACATCCCCGATATGCCCCCGCACAGTGTTCAGCATACTGTCGAACTTGATCAGGTCTACATGGAACACCATACGGATGTAGTCAAGCACCACCGCCAGGATATCCCCGGAGGAATTGCCCCGAAAAGGCGATATGACCCAGTAGGAATTCCGCGCCATGCCCTGCATCCGCTTCCTGGCCTGCCTCATCCGCGCCCACTCCTCCCGGCACACAGGCAGGTCGAGCCTCCCCAGCTCCTCGCAGCAGCGCATCAGCCGCATGATGTAGGAAAAACTGGCGATATAGGGATCAATCTCTCCCTTTTCCCTGAAATAAGTCAGGATATTGTATACAATCAGAACCACAATCCCCAGAACCGCCAGGGGAAAGTTCACCCATAACAGCCCAATCAACGGAAGGAACAGCAAATCCATGAGAAGATGCTTCCTGCTGGAGCGCTCCCCCAGGAGGTCCAGATTGTCCAGATAGTCATAGAGGGAGAATTTCCCGGTATGCCCCAGGCGGTTCGCGGCGAGCTGCACGCGCACCCTTGTCTCCGGATGCTCCCCGAAGAACCGGACGGCCTCCTCCAGGTGCGCCAGTTCCCCCTCCTCCTGCCTCAAAGTCCGCAATGTATAGTACAAATACTCCTCCCCTGACGCGGAGAGGGTATAGTTCATCCGCTTGAATAATTCGTCCATCCCAAGGTCGTTCCATGTGATGTCGTCCAGCTGCCCTTTCTTCTGATGTCTGTCGAAAAAGCTCCCCATCCTTGCGAACCGTTCCAGGGCATATTCCTTCTCGGAGAGCTTGCTGTAATCATGATACAAGGTCTCAATGAATTTCTTTTCTTCCCTTTTCGTCCGCACGCCCTCCGACACGAAGATGACCAGTACGAACACAGCCATAGCGGCTATAAAAACCAGAGTCTCCATATATGTCTTACACCCTTCTGCCAAAGACGAGCAGCCCAAGGGCTGCCCGCCATACACAAAGCATCAGAACCTTGTCTTACAGGAAAATATATTTCAGAATGAACAGTACTGTAAGGACATACATCAGGATGCTCACCTTCCCCTTCGTCTTGCCTGTGCAAAGATGCAGAATCGTCCAGGAAATCACGCCCACCGCGATTCCTTCCGATATGCTGTACATCAAAGGCATGGAGAGAATGCACAAAAATGCGGGAATGGCTTCCAGCATGTTCTCCCAGTCGATTTTCGCCACGGATGCTATCATGTAAAATCCGACGATGATAAGCGCAGGAGCGGTGGCAAAAGAAGGAATCGTGAGGAACAGGGGCGAGAAAATCACGGAAAGCAGGAACAGCAGACCGGTCACCACCGCCGTCAGGCCTGTCCTGCCGCCCTCGGTGACGCCGGCAGCGCTCTCTACAAAGGTGGTCGTGGTGGATGTTCCAAGGACTGCGCCCGCGCTGGTGGCAATGGCATCTGCCAGGAGCGCTCCCTTGATCCTGGGAAGCTTGCCGTCCTTGTCCAGCATATTCGCCTTGGAGGACACGCCGATCAGCGTCCCCAAGGTGTCGAAGATGTCCACGAACAGGAAAGCGAAGATGACCACGATGAATTCCGTAATGCTCTTCAGCGCCCCGAAATCCGCCTTGAAGACCTGGCCGAAGGTATTCCCGAGAGACGAGAAGTCAAAGGAAACGAACGCCGTGGGAATCACGGAATACATGCCCAGCTCGGGATTCGGCACATATAAGCCTATCAGCTCGCACACAATCCCCAGAACCCATGTGATGATGATGCCCAGCAGAATGCCGCCCTTTACCTTTTTAATCAGGAGATAGCCTGTGATCAGGACTCCGATCAGGGCCAGCAGCGCTCCCATGCCCACAGAGCTGAAATCCGTTTTGAAATTCTGATAGGAAACCAGCGTGGAGTCATTGTTCACCACAATCTTGGCATTCTGGAGGCCAATGAAGGCAATGAACAGGCCGATGCCGGCGCTCACCGCGGATTTCAATGTCATGGGAATGGCGTTGAAGATGGCTTCCCTTACATTCGTCACGGAAAGCACGATGAATATCAATCCTTCCACGAACACTGCCATCAACGCAATCTGCCAGGGATACCCGTAATTCAGGACCACGGTATAGGCAAAATACGCGTTGAGCCCCATTCCGGGGGCCAGTGCAAACGGATAGTTGGCTAAAAGGGCCATCAATATGGTTCCCAGGAACGATGCCAGCGCCGTTGCCAGAAGCACTGCATTTGCATCCATTCCCGATGCGGAAAGGATGTTCGGATTCACGGCCAGGATGTACGCCATGGTCATGAAGGTGGTGATACCGGCCATGACCTCGACTTTCACGCTCGTGCCGTTTTCCTTGAGCTTAAATAGTTTCTCTAACATGTTTTCTCCCTCCTATGTAGATTTGAATTAGAGAATAAATATATGTGAAGCGCATGTAGCATGCAAGTATATGCCATACGCTTTACAATCTTGATATTCACTGGATGGAGTTCCCTCCGAATCCATGGGGCAGCAGCTCCTCCAGGATATAGACCTTATAGTCCGCGGTGCTTTTCGCCACGATGATCCGGAAATCCTCCCCTGCAAACTCCTTCATGACCTGCCTGCAGATGCCGCAGGGATAGGCGTAGTCCACAGGCTCCTGCCCTTCCATGCCCCCGGCGATGGCGATGGCCCGGAAGCGCCGCCTGCCCTCGCTGACCGCCTTGAAGATGGCAGTCCGCTCCGCACAGTTGGTGGCGCCGTAGGAGGCGTTCTCGATGTTGCCTCCCTGATAGATGTCACCCTCCGCCGTCAATAACGCCGCGCCCACCGTATAATGGGAGTAGGGTGTATATGCCCTGCCCCTTGCCTCCAATGCCGTCCTCACCAAATCCGCTCTGTCAAATTCCGCTTCCATCTACCGCATCTCCTGTCCCAAATCCTGCGCGGCTTCCTGTATCCGTCTTCCCAGGCCATACATCCCGCCCGCTCTCCGGTCATCCGAACCCTGTGCCGCCTTCCGTTTTCCTCTATTTCCCTCCGTCATCCTGCCCGCCGGAGCCTATGCCAAAGCCGCCATGCCCTTCACGGCCTCTGTCACCAGCCTCTTGAAGTTGGGCGCGGCCATGTCCGCCGCCTCCTGCACCTCCTTATGGCTCAACGGATTCTCCGACATGCCGGCAGCCAGGTTGCTGATGCAGGATACGCCGCATATCTTCATGCCCATGTGGTTGGCGGCGATGGCCTCCACCACCGTGCTCATCCCCACCGCGTCGCAGCCCAGAGCCCGCAGCATCCGGATCTCCGCAGGGGATTCGTAAGAAGGCCCTGTCATCTGGGCGTACACGCCCTCCTGCAGATAGATATGGTTCTCCTTCGCTTTTCCGGCGATCAGCTTCTGCAGCTCCCTGTCATATACCTCGCTCATGTCCGGGAAGCGGGAGCCCAGCTCGTCTATATTCGGGCCGATCAGGGGATTGGGGGCAAATGCGGAGATGTGGTCTTTGATCAGCATCAGGTCTCCCGCATGGAAGGAAGTGTTCACGCCGCCCGCCGCATTCGTCAGGAACAGAATCTCTGCCCCCATCAGCTTCAGGAGCCTGACGGGCAGCACCACATCGCTGACAGGATATCCCTCATAATAATGCACCCTGCCCTTCATGCAGGCCACAGGAACCTGGTCGATATACCCAAAGATGAACTTTCCGGCATGCCCCGGCACCGTAGATACCGGGAAGCCCTCTATCCCGCTGTAGGGAAGCTCATATTCCACCCTGACGTTCTCCGCGTAGTCCCCCAGCCCGGATCCCAGCACCACAGCCACTTTCGGGACAAAGTCCGTCCGCTTCCTGACATCCTCATAGCACCGCATCAGCTTCTCATATACCTGCCCCATGGCCGTCCCCCTCTTCGTGATTCCATTTTTTAGAAAAAATTAATAAAATTATTATACTAAAGAATGTACAAAAAAGCAATTCATTTCTTCATCAAAATCAAGCTTGCAACGCTGCAGAGCAGAAAGTGTCCTTCGGACACTTTGGTATTTGACCCTCGCAGCAATGAGCCAACTGGCCGTGCAAGCATGGCCGCTTGGCTCATTGCCCGCGGGAATAACGAAATGCGGAATAGCGGAAGCAAAAGAGCAGAGCCGAAGCCCTGCCCTGTAGCCCTGTCTTAGATGATGATGCACACCATGCCGCCGTTACTGTCATTGACAATCTTCTGCATGGTATCCTGGAGCTTCAACTGGCTCTCCTCCCCGATGACGGCCACCTTTGCCGTAATTCCGTCATTTACCAGCTGTTCTACCGTCTTTCCGAAGATATTGGTATTCCAGATGCCGCTCTCCTTGTCCTCCTGGTTGATGAAGCCGATCAGGTCGTTGGCCTGCTCTTCCGTGCCCACGATGGGCGCGATCTCCGTCTCGATATTGGCCCGAATCATATGGATGGAGGGGCTGGATGCCTTTATCTTCACGCCGAACTTGTTGCCATGCTTGATCAGCTCCGGCTTCTCCAGTGTAATCTCGTCCTTGTCCGGGGTCACCACCCCGTAGCCCTTAATCCGCACCATGTTCACCGCGTCCAGGACTTTCGTGTATTCGTGCTTCATGGCCGCAAAGCTTTTCAGCTTGCTGATCAGCTGGTACTCATCCGTGATGGTCTCCCCCACCATCTCCGTCAGCATCTCATAGTAGTAGGATTCCTCCGCGTCCAGAGTCACGCGGATGACGCCGTCCGACAGACAGATGGCATCCGTCTTGCAGCGCTTTATGTACTCGCTGGACAGCTCTATGGGCTTAGATCTCACGTCCCGGATGGTGCTATAGTCCTTCATCATGGCTCCCACCTGGCCTATGATGTCCTGCTTCATGCGATTGTCCCAGGGCAGCATCTCCACCCATTTGGGCATATAGAATTCGATGGAGGAGATGGGGAATTCATACAATACATTCTCCAGCAGCATGTGGATATCTTCTTTCTTCAGCTGCTCGCAGTTCACGGTCACTGTGGCCACACCGTATTTATCTCCGATTTCCCCGGCGATGCGCCTGGCGTCCTCCGAATAGGGCTTCTGGCTGTTCACCAGCACCAGGAAAGGCTTACGCAGCCTTTTCAGAGCCATTATGGTCCTCTCCTCCGCCTCCAGGTAGTTCTCCCTGGGAATCTCGCCGAAGCTGCCGTCCGTGGTGATCACCAGGCCTATGGTGGAATGGTCGTTCATGACCTTGTCCGTGCCGATCTCCGCCGCCTGGGTAAAGGGAATCTCATATTCGAACCAGGGCGTCTTCACCATGCGCTCCATGTCCTCCTCCATGTGCCCGGCCGCGCCCTCCACCATGTAGCCCACGCAGTCAATCAGACGCACGGACACCGGAATCTCCCCGCTCAAGACTACGCTGGCGGCTTCGTTGGGGATGAACTTGGGCTCCGTGGTCGTGATGGTCTTGCCCCCCGCACTCTGGGGCAGCTCATCCTGGGCCCTGATCCTCGCGTGCTCATCCTCCATGTAGGGCAGCACCATCTCCTCCATGAAGCGTTTGATGAAAGTGGATTTCCCGGTGCGCACCGGCCCCAGCACTCCTATGTATATCTCTCCCCCTGTGCGGTTTTTGATGTCATTGTACAGGTCGTAGGTGTTTATGGAATCATTTTGCATAGAAAAACCTCCTGTATATACTGTTAGATGTATATGTAGGAGGTTTTGAAATTATGATTCCGTCATCGATCAGGGTGCGCTCACGGCCTCCACGGTTCCCATGAATATGGGCAGGCTCTCCCGGCAGTCGATGATCAGGTACAGGAACGGCCTGTCCAGATGTACGACCTTTATGTCTTCCATGGCGCCCTCGGCCCTCATCTCCACTGCCGTGGCGGCTCCGGCCCTGGTGCCGTTCTCATCCACGGCCATGTAGGTCTTGTGCAGCACCCGGCTGATGAACAGATTCCCCTCCGGGGAACTGCCGATTCCGGAGAAGTCCGCATTCCCGTCAAAGGCCTGACTCATGCCCATCTCCCGGAGCATGTCGCGCATGTCAGCGCCGTACTCGCTGCGGAATCTGGGAATGGCCGCGCTCACCTGTGCGCTGACGGGATTCCGCAGAATCTCCCGCAGCCTCTCTCCTGTGAGGGTGGCGGCATACTCCTCCAGGGTCATGCCCTCCTCCGGCAGCAGCGCCGCAAAGGCGTATTTTCCGTCCGCATAGTATTTCATCAGGCCCTGGGCATGGGCGTCCTCCAGGTACAGGCTCTCCTCGGAGTACATCATCTGCACCTTCTGGGAGCTTCCGTCTGCCATGGTGAAGTCCCGCTCCCGCACCTGGTCCTCGCGATAGCGCTCCTGCCACCGGGCATCGAAGGCCAGGGCGTTCACCAGATACATCACGGCGTCCTCGGGAATCTCGTCCAGGATCTCTTCAATCATGCCGTCCGTATTGTCCTTTACCCAGGCATTGATTTCCTGTCTCGTGGAATCGTCAAAATCCACTCGGTGAACCGTGCATTCAAACAGTTCCTCATTCCTCTCAAGAAAGTCCGCCTCCACGGTAAAACTTTCGTCCGCCAACCAGATGCCGTTCGCCATGCTCAGTTTATATTCATCCTCTGCCGGAAGCGTCCTCCGGTAATCCGCCAGATACGAGGACAGCTCTGACACCGATATCCCGAAGGCCTCCTCCATCTGCCGCAGGGTCTCCCCCCGGGCGCCGCCCGCCGTCATGGCCAGCGCCTGGAGCACCGACAAAGGGGATAGGAGCACGTTTCTGTCGCTCAGATTTTCGTCATGCACAGATTTCGGCAGGGAGGACTGGGGCTGGAAGGCCGCATTCCCGGAAGTGGAGGCGGCAGCTTCCTCCATGCCAAGCTGCAGGAGGCGCAGGCCGAAATCCGTGATGGCGCAGGCGGCTTCCGCTTCGACAGCGCCGTCGTTTTTTGCGATGTCCTCTTCGCCGTCTATCTCCCTGTCCTCCCCGCTGCCTGTGGATTCTGTACTCCCTCCATCCGTTCCGGCATCGCCGTGAGCGGTCGCGGGAAGCGCAGCAGCATCCGTAGCGCTGTCTGACGCTTCCGGCGGCATTTCCGCATCTGTGCTGCCTATGCTCGCTGTCCCCTGAACCGCGCTGCCATCCTGCGCCCTGTCAACGTCCCACCTGCCGCAGCCGGTGGCGGAAATCGCCATGATGGCCGCAATCAATATCGCTGTCTTCCCTGTAACTTTTTCATGCCATTTTCTCATGAATCATATCCCTCCTTCATCGTCATACCGGAGGCAGGCGCCGATTCACATGGCCTGTCGCTCCTGACTATATAGACGAGAAAGAGGCGAAAAGGTTCTCGTAATAATCATTGTCTTGATAAAGGTTACTTCCTTCAATACATTCTCAACCCATCGTCACTCTCCTGTAATTCTTCTTCCCCCTCCTGACTACAATCCCGTCTCCCGCGAGCTGCTCCGGGCGGTACTGGGTCTTGATGTCGCCAATCTTCTCATCGTCCACCGTGACGCCGCCCTGCTCCACTGCGCGCCTGGCCTCAGAGCGGGATGCGGTCAGGCCGGACTTCACCAGGATGCCAAGGATATCGATTGCGCCGTCCTGGAAGTCGCTCTCGGTCAGTTGGCTGGCAGGCATGTCCGCCCCGCTTCCGGCTCCGCCGGAGAACAGCGCCCTGGCGCTCTCCTGGGCTTTCTGGGCCTCTTCCTCGCCGTGCACCATCTTGGTCAGCTCGAAGGCCAGGATTTCCTTGGCCTGGTTCAACTGGCTGCCCTCCCATCTGTCCATCTCGTCGATCTGCTCGATGGGCAGGAAGGTCAGCATCCGCAGGCATTTCAGCACATCCGCGTCGGATACGTTGCGCCAATACTGATAGAACTCGAAGGGCGATGTCTTATTGGGGTCAAGCCACACGGCTCCCTTCTGGGTCTTGCCCATCTTCTTCCCTTCGGAATTCAGCAGAAGGGTAATCGTCATGGCGTATGCGTCCTTGCCAAGCTTGCGCCTGATCAGCTCCGTGCCGCCCAGCATGTTGCTCCACTGGTCGTCTCCGCCGAACTGCATGTTGCAGCCGTAATTCTCGTAGAGCTTCAGGAAATCGTAGCTCTGCATGATCATGTAGTTGAACTCCAGGAAGCTGAGCCCCTTCTCCATGCGCTGCCTGTAGCACTCCGCCGTCAGCATCCGGTTCACGGAGAAATGCACGCCGATGTCCCGGATGAACTCGATATAGTTCAGGTCGCGGAGCCAGTCGGCATTGTTCACCATGAGAGCCTTTGAGCTTCCCTGGTTTCCATCCTCCTGAGAATCGCCGAACTCGATGAAACGGCTCATCTGTCTCCGGAAGCATTCACAGTTGTGGTCGATCATCTCCGTGGTCATCATGGAGCGCAGGTCGCTCCTGCCGGAGGGGTCTCCGATCATGCCCGTGCCGCCGCCAATCAGGGCGATGGGTCTGTTCCCCGCCATCTGCAGCCGCTTCATCAGGCACAGCGCCATGAAATGCCCTACGTGCAGGCTGTCCGCCGTGGGGTCGAAGCCGATGTAGAACGTGGCCTTTCCGTTGTTGATCAGTTCCTTGATCTCCTCTTCATCCGTCAGTTGGGCCAGGAGGCCTCTGGCTTTCAGTTCGTCGAATACTGTCATTTTCCTCTCTCCTTTGCTCTGTGCTGCGCGGCCCGTCCCTCACCCAACGGCATGCTTCAAGTACACCGGGCTTCAGGAACCGTGATTGATAGTATTGCACTAGAATCCGTGCAATACAAAAAGCCCGCCCCTGTGAAAGGACGGGCCTGCGCTCGTGTTACCACCTTACTTCCCGCAGCGCTCACGCTCTGCGGCTCATCGAGTATCCATCAATACTCCGGCAGATATCGGTGCCTACCGGCAGAGCCTACTCTCCTTTCAGCCCTGCTGCTCCGGGATGTATGTTCCCCAAGTCCTTCTCGCGCCTCTCACCAACCGGCAACTCTCTGTCAGCCTTTAGACAAAG
>CAJUFO010000061.1 GCA_910585615.1 uncultured Acetatifactor sp. | reverse complement strand
CTGCTCCATATCTCGGAGATGTCCTGGGGCCGCGTGGAGCATCCCAAGAAAGTCTTCAAGGTAGGAGAGAAGCTGACCGTGCTGATCAAGGAGATCAACGGCAGCAAGGTGGCTTTGTCCCTGAAGTTCGAGGATCAGAATCCCTGGAGGGACGCTGCGGACAAGTATGCCATCGGCAATGTGGTGAACGGCAGGGTGGCCAGGATGACCGATTTCGGCGCATTCGTGGAATTGGAGCCCGGCGTGGACGCGCTGCTCCACGTATCCCAGATTTCCAGGGAGCATGTGGAGAAGCCTTCCGACGTGCTGAGCGTGGGCCAGGAAGTGACCGCGAAGATCGTGGACTTCAATGAAGCCGACAGGAAGATTTCTCTGAGCATCAAGGCCATGGGAGCGGCTGCGCAGATCGACCAGGACGTGGTTCCCGTTGACATCGAGGCGGTCATCTCGGCACAGACGGAAGAGTAAGGCTGACAGACAATAAATCCCAGGATGGTAACTGCCATGCTATTTGATTACGAGTATTTCAAAAGAGAAGTACTGACATTGACAGGAATCAACCTGAGCTGTTACAAGGAAAGCCAGATGAAGCGCCGGATCGACAATCTGATTTCCAAGAACAGGATAGAGGGCTATGACAAATATGTGTTCTGTCTCCGGACAGACAGGAGGATGTTCGAGGAATTCGTCAACCACATCACCATCAATGTATCGGAGTTCTACAGGGATATCGACCAGTGGAAGGTGATGGAGGAAAAGGCGATTCCCGAACTGATTCAGAGATTCGGCAAGACTCTGAAGGTATGGAGCGCCGCCTGTTCCACGGGGGATGAACCTTACTCTCTTGTGATGGCCATGTCCAGGCATCTGCCCTTGGCCAATATCAGGGTGCATGCCACGGATTTGGACAGACAGATCATCGAGACGGCCAAGCAGGGCGTGTATCCGGAGAAAAGCATCGCGTCCGTACCTGCGGATCTGAAGAGGAGATATTTCAGGAAGACAGGCACAGAATACAAGATTTCGGACGAAATCAAGTCCCGGGTGGAATTCAGGGAGCATAACCTGCTGAAGGATGCCTATCCGATAGGATGCCATCTGATTGTCTGCCGGAATGTGATGATTTATTTCACCGAGGAGGTGAAGGAACAGATATTCCGGAAATTCTACGATTCCCTGGCAAACGGCGGGCTGCTTTTCATAGGCGCTTCGGAACAGATGATGAACCACAAAGAAATCGGCTTTTTCAGAAAGAATGCCTTCTTTTATCAGAAAGCATCATGATACACTTGCACGGAAACGGCAGCGGGAGAAGAAATTTTCCCGCTGCCGTTTCGCATTGGATATTCCGTACTCAATAACTGGAGGCCATCATGCTCAGCACATGGCTGGCATAGACGGAGAATGCCTGCCGGTTCTTCTTCAGCTCGTCAGTCAGCTCAAAGAAGAGCTCCCGGCTCTTGTAGTCCCGCTTGAAAAAGGGCGAGAACACGAAATCCCACTGGGGCAGATAGCTGGACACCTTGCGGGTATAGCAATTGGCGGCGGAAGCCTGCAGCCGGTAAGCCTTGTCCACGAAACCGGCCACGGATTTGTGGAGCGCCACATCCTCCGTGGGAAGGTAATAATAGTCCTGATAATTGGAATAGAAATATTTCAGTTCCTCCTCGAAAATCGGAATCTTCAGGGAGCATTCCATGCCGTCCCCCCGGAAATAGCAGCCGCCCGTGCTGGCGGACACGAGTCTAGGCAGGGGCGTCTCCGGCTGGAAGAGGATGACCAGTTCCTTGCGCCTGTTGCCGTTCACGTCCTTATAGGAATTGGCCTGGACCCGGCGCGCCTTTACAGGCTGGTTGAACAGGTCGTAATAGGCAAGCATGCTCAGGATTTCCAGCATTCCCTTCAGATCGTCCGCATTGTGCAGAAGCAAAGCGTTCTCCGAGAATTCGGAGGGGTTCTTGATATAGTCGTGGTAGATGCCGATCAGCTCGCTGCCGGAGAACACATCCTTCCGGGTCACCTCCAGAAACTGCTCGAAGGTCTTCTGCTTGCAGTTGGGGAGCCGGAGGAAGTATTTGTAGGGCACCACCCGGCGGTAGATGTCGATTCCCTGGAACCTGTCGAAGCTGCAGGGCAGGGCGTGCTGGGCGCATTTCTGCGTGATGAAGGGCAGGTCGAAATTGTTGCCGTTAAAGTGGATCAGATAGCGGTAGGGCCTGGCAAAATCAAAGAAAGCCCTGATTACGTCCACCTCCTGTTCATAGGCCTGTGCCATCCACTGTATGGTGTGCCATTTCCCTCCCAGGAAATAGGCGCAGCCGATGAGGTACAGATAGGAGGATTTGGCGGTAAAGCCGGTGGTCTCGATGTCGAGAAAAAGCACGCGCTCCAGGGGCGCGAGCCTGTCCAGCGGATAAGTTATCGTAAAGTTCTCCAATGTCTCCTCAGATATTCTCATGACAGCCTCCGTCCCGAACCGTTGAACGGTTCCTAATCTTTCCATGTATATAATATCACATTTTTTAAAATTCCAGTAGTATTTTCCGAAAAAAAATAGTATATTTAAAGTATCTATAAAAATATAGAAGCAAGATTTTGAGAAAGGACTTAAGATAACATGGCGAAGTTGACATTTGTGGGAGGCATACATCCCTACGATGGAAAGGATCTCTCCAAGGACAGGCCCATAGCGGACGTCCTGCCGGGGAATGAGCTGGTGTATCCTCTGTCGCAGCATATCGGGGCCCCGGCCAAACCGATTGTGGCGAAAGGGGACAGGGTGCTCATGGGACAGAAGATTGCCGAGAGCGGCGGATTCGTCTCCGCGCCCATCTACGCATCCGTATCCGGCACGGTGAAGACGCTGGAAGCCAGGCGCGTAGTCACAGGGGACCAGGTCATGAGCATCGTGGTGGAGAATGACGGCCAGTATGAGGATGTGGGATTCCGCCCCCGTGAGGACGCGAAGAGCCTGTCCTGTGAGGAAATCGTGGACATCATAAAGGAGGCCGGAATCGTAGGCATGGGAGGGGCAGGCTTTCCCACCCATGTAAAGCTATCCCCCAAGGAGCCGGAGAAAATCGACTATGTGATCGCGAACTGCGCGGAGTGCGAGCCCTATCTGACATCGGACTACCGCAGGATGCTGGAGGAGCCGGAGAAGCTGGTGGGGGGCCTGCGGATCGCCCTGCAGCTGTTTCCCAATGCCACGGGCATCCTGGCGGTGGAGGACAACAAGCCGGACTGCGTCTCCCTGCTCCGGGGCCTGGTAAAGGACGACCCGAAGATTTCCGTGAAGGCCCTGAAGACAAAGTACCCCCAGGGCGGCGAGAGGCAGCTGATCTACGCAACTACGGGCAGGCGGATCAACTCCACCATGCTCCCGGCGGACGTGGGCTGCGTGGTGAACAATGTGGATACCATTGTGGCGGTGTACAGGGCAGTGATGGAGGGGAGGCCCCTGATAGAGAGGATCGTCACCGTCACAGGGGATGCCGTGGCGGTTCCGCAGAACTTCCGGGTGAAGATAGGCACCAGCTACAGCCAGGTGCTGGAGGCCGCGGGAGGCTTCAAGAGCACGCCGGAGAAGATCATCTGCGGCGGCCCCATGATGGGATTCGGCATGTTCGACTTGAATGTGCCCACCACCAAGACCTCCACGGCGCTGCTGGCGCTGTCCAAGGATGAGGTGTCGGCCATGGAGCCGGGGCCCTGCATCAACTGCGGGCGCTGCGTGGAAGTCTGCCCGGGCAGGGTCATCCCCAGCAGGCTGGCGGATTACGCGGAGCGCTTCGACGAGGAGGCGTTTCTGGCGAATTACGGCATGGAGTGCTGCGAGTGCGGCTGCTGCAGCTTCATCTGCCCGGCCAAGCGGCCTCTGACCCAGCAGATCAAGTCCATGCGCAAGATTCTGCTGGCCAAAAAGAAAAAATAGACAGCTACATAAAACCTAGGAGAAAAACTCATGAGCGAATTGTTCAAAGTATCATCTAATCCTCATATTCGTTCCAAAGTGGCCACGAACGGGCTGATGGCGGCGGTGATCATAGCCCTGATGCCCGCCACAGGCTTTGGAATCTATAACTTCGGGCCAAGGGCCCTGGCGGTGATCGCGGTGACCGTCGCCAGTACGATCCTGACGGAATACTTCTTCGGACTCTATAAAGGGAAACTGACGGTGACGGATCTGTCTGCGGTGGTGACGGGGCTGCTGTTGGCTCTGAACCTCCCGGTGACCATCCCCCTGTGGATGGCGGCACTGGGCGGCGTCTTCGCCATCCTGGTGGTGAAGATGCTCTTCGGCGGCCTGGGACAGAACTTCATGAACCCGGCGCTGGCGGCCAGGTGCTTCCTGCTGATCTCCTTCCCCACTGCCATGACGGCCTTCCAGTGCGACGGCTACACAGGCGCCACGCCTCTGGCGGCGCTGAAGGCGGGAGAGGCGGTGAATGTGCTGGATATGGTGATCGGGCGCACCGCGGGCACCATCGGCGAGACCTCGGTGATTGCCATTTTGGCGGGAGCGTGCATCCTGATCCTGTTCGGGGTCATCGACATTCGAATCCCCGGCAGCTACATAGTGACATTCATCCTCTTTGCGGGGATTTTCGGAGGCCACGGCTTCCATCCCGCCTACCTGGCGGCGCAGCTGGCCGGCGGCGGCCTGATGCTGGGCGCGTTCTTCATGGCCACGGACTATGTGACCAGGCCAATCACGATAAAAGGACAATATGTGTACGGCATCGTCCTGGGGCTGCTGACAGGAATCTTCCGTATCTTCGGCCCCGGCGCGGAGGGAGTCTCCTACGCCATCATCCTGGGCAATCTTCTGGTGCCGCTGATCGAGAAATGCACCAGGCCGACTGCTTTCGGATACCAGAAAGGAGGGAGACGTCTTGAAAAATAAGAGCGATGTCAGCGTGATGCTGAAAGAGGCGGGCATCCTTTTTGCCATAACCCTGATAGCGGGGCTGGTCCTGGGGCTGGTCAACGAACTGACCAGGGACCGCATCCGCATCCAGCAGGAGAAGGCGGTGCAGGAGGCCTGTGCTGCCGTGTTCCAGACAGCGGCCTCCTTCGAGGAGATGGAATATGAGCCGGACGAGGCGCTGAGCCAGGAGCTCGGCGCTGACGGGGTAAAGATAGGCAGCGTCTACCGGGCCCTTGGCAGCGACGGAAATCCCCTGGGCGTGGTGGTGGAGTCCACCTCCACCGAAGGCTACGGCGGCAATATCGTGCTGTACCTGGGGGTCACCAACGAGGGTGTGCTGAATGACATCTCCATCCTGGAGATTTCCGAGACGCCGGGGCTGGGGATGCTGGCGCCGGAGGAGCTGGTGCCCCAGTTCCATGAGAAGAATGTGGACAGCTTCGCCTATACCAAGACAGGCGCATCGGCTGAAAACGAGATAGACGCCATCGCCGGCGCTACCATAACCACGAAAGCCGTCACCAACGCGGTGAACGGAGGGCTTAAGGCGGCGCAGGCTCTGACGGAGGGAGGTGCCTCGAATGAATAATGCAGGTGAGAGGCTTTACAACGGCCTGGTCAAAGAAAATCCCACCTTTGTGCTGATGCTGGGCATGTGTCCTACATTGGCCGTGACCACCTCGGCCATGAACGGCCTGGGGATGGGTCTTACAACTATGGTAGTATTGGCGCTGAGCAATCTGATCATCTCGCTGCTGCGGGGCATCATCCCGAACCGGGTGCGGATTCCGGCGTTCATCGTCATCATCGCCTCCTTCGTGACGGCGGTGCAGCTGCTCCTGCAGGCCTATATCCCGGCCCTGAACAAGTCCCTGGGCGTGTACATACCGCTGATCGTGGTGAACTGCATCATCCTGGGGCGGGCGGAGAGCTATGCCTACTCGAACCCTGCGATTCCTTCTCTGTTCGACGGGATCGGCATGGGGCTGGGATTCACCTTTGCCCTGACCTGCATCGGCGCGGTGAGGGAGCTTTTGGGAGCCGGGGAGATCTTCGGCCTGGCGCTGATGCCGGATTCCTTTGTGCCCATCCGCATCTTCGGGCAGGCGCCGGGGGCATTCTTCGTGCTGGCCGCTTTGGTGGCCCTGCAGAATTACGTCAAGGATGTCCGGAAGAAGGCCGGAAAGAGCTATGAGAAGATTGGTTCCGGGTGCAGCGAGGACTGCATGAACTGTTCCGAGAAGGGCTGCACGAAGCGCTTCTACGGTGAGGACGGGACGAGAAAGGCTGCGGAGCCGGATAAGGAGGAGAGATAAATGGGAATGGAGAACGTGAAAGAGCTGCTTGTCATTTTGATCGGCTCCTCTCTGGTGAGCAATGTGGTGCTCAGCCAGTTCCTGGGGCTCTGTCCCTTCCTGGGCGTGTCCCGCAAGACCAACACGGCGGCGGGCATGGGAGCGGCGGTGATTTTCGTCATCACCCTGGCCAGCGCGGTGGCGGGCGTGATCTACCGGTTCGTGCTGGTGAAGTTCCATGTGGAATACCTGGAGACCATCGTGTTCATCCTGGTCATCGCCGCGCTGGTGCAGTTCGTGGAGATGTTCCTGAAAAAGGCCATGCCCTCGCTCTATGAGGCGCTGGGGGTCTATCTCCCCCTGATCACCACCAACTGCGCGGTGCTGGGCGTGGCGATCACCAATGTGCAGAAGGAGTACGGGATCCTCACTGGCATCGTCAACGGCTTCGCCACGGCGGTGGGCTTCACCATCGCCATCGTGATCCTGGCGGGGATCCGGGAGAAGCTGGAGTACAATGACATCCCCAAGTCCTTTCGGGGCATGCCTACGGTGCTGCTGACGGCAGGGCTGATGGCCATTGCTTTCTGTGGGTTTTCGGGGTTATTGTAGAATAAAAACAGCATCAGTCGGCCCGGTGCCGCAGAGGAATTACGGACGCGTCCTCTGCGACCGGAAGTCCTCTGAGAGTGTCTGGGTGCCGGGCAGACTGATGCGGGACTGGAATAAGGAGACGTGCGATGAGCGTGACTGGTATTTTGACCGCCACTGCCGTGGTAGGCGTGGTAGGTATCTTCGTGGGGCTCTTCCTGGGGGCGGCGGGGATTAAGTTCAGAGTAGAGGTAGATGAAAAAGAGGAGGCCGTGCTGGCGGCGCTTCCGGGTAACAACTGCGGAGGCTGCGGCTATGCGGGCTGCAGCGGCCTGGCCGCGGCCATAGCCAAGGGGGAGGCCCCCGTGAACGCCTGTCCCGTGGGCGGGGCCCCCGTGGGGGAGAAAATCGCAGCCATCATGGGCGTGGAGGCAGGGGCCTCGGAGAGAAAGGTGGCCTTCGTGGCCTGCATGGGGGACTGCGACAAGTCCAAACAGGACTATGATTACTATGGGGCGCAGGACTGCCGGATGATGGGCTTCGTGCCCGGCGGCGGGCCCAAATCCTGCAACAGCGGCTGCCTGGGCTATGGCTCCTGTGTAAAGGCCTGCCCTTTTGATGCCATACGTGTAGTAAACGGCGTGGCAGTGGTGGACAGGGAAAAGTGTAAGGCCTGCGGGAAGTGCGTGGAGGCCTGCCCAAAGCATCTGATTTCCCTGATTCCCTATGACGCGAAATATGTGGTGGCCTGCAGCTCTAAGGACAAGGGGCCCGTGACCATGAAGGCCTGCGAGGTGGGCTGCATCGGCTGTGGACTGTGCGCAAGGAACTGCCCCAGCCAGGCGGTGGAGGTGAAGGACTTCCATGCCGCGATCGATCAGGAGAAGTGCACCGGGTGCGGAGCCTGTGCGGAGAAATGCCCCAAGAAGTGCATCCTGCCGAGAACGTGAAGCGGCGGAGCCGGACATGTTCTTGGAGGAAGTCGTGTTTTTGAAGAAGAAAGGAGGCGAGGACTGTGAAGATGCCGGAGGATTTTGACGATCGCTCCAGCCTGGCGCCCACGGTAGTGATGTCCATTCTGGCGGTGACCGCTTTTGTGGCGCTGATTCTGGTGGCCATGCTGTTCCTGAACCAGAAGCCGAAGAACAGTGCGGCATCCAGGGGCTCCCAGCAGGCAAATTCCGTGCAGGCAGCACAGGAGGCCGCGTCCCCCGTGATTTTATACCCTGAGACGGACGAACTGGTGGGCGGAAGCGAGCTGCATCCGGATGATTTCGACTTCTGGGACATGTATCCCGAGGAGACGGAGACGCCGCAGCCCACGGAGGAGCCGGAGGAGACGACAGCGCCGGAGGACGATCCGTCCACGGACGGTAAGCACACGCTGGTGCAGTATGCGGACGGGAAGGAGGAGTGGGTCCTGATCAGCCCCTACCTGCCCAAACATGACTATGATTTCACGAAGCTGGTGTGCCAGTCGGATCTGATGAAGTATTATGAGAACGGCAAGCAGGTGTCCTATACCGGGGTGGATATTTCCAAGTTCCAGGATTATGTGGATTTCGTGAAGGTGAAGAAGGCCGGGATAGACTTTGTCATGATCCGGCTGGGGGCGAGAGGCTATGGCACGGGACAATTGATTCTGGACGAGTATTTCCAGGACAACATCAAACGGGCCACGGACGCGGGCCTTCAGGTGGGAGTCTATTTCTACTCCCAGGCCATCTCAGAGGCCGAGGCCATAGAGGAGGCGAACATGGTGCTGGAGAACCTGGGGGAGTACACCGTCAGCTATCCGGTGGCCTATGACATGGAGCGGGTGGAGAACGACACCGCCAGGACGGACATCCTGACCAGGGACGAAAAGACCGCTATAGCGAAAGCCTTCATGGACACCATTGCCGCCGCGGGCTACAAGACCATGCTCTACGGCAACAAGGAGTGGCTGATCAAGGAAATCGACATGTCGAAGCTGACGGCCTATGATGTGTGGCTGTCCCAGGCGGCGGACATTCCGGACTATCCGTACCGGTTCTCCATGTGGCAGTACAGCTACGAGGGCTTCGTGGACGGCATCACGGGATATGTGGATATGAACATCAGCTTTGTCAATTACGCGGAGAAATAGATTCAGATTCGGCCGGGAGGACTTTCTTCCCGGCCCTTTCTCAAGTCTTTTTTATAATAAAGCCTGAAATATCCGGATGACAGATCTATTTATGGGAGTTGTCTCATATATTGATATATCGGACAGGCATTTCAGAATCGATATCAACTTGAGAAAGGGATTGAAGGGATGTATAAGAGAGCGTTGAGTCTTCTGGTGACGGGTAGTTTTCTGTTCATGGCCAGCTTCCTGTGCGTAAAGAGCATAGACAAGATACAAGTATGCTCCGAGCCAGTGCAGATGCTGAAGCTGGAGCTGGAACAGCTGGAGGAAAAGGCCAAAGCCATGGAGGAGCGGGCAATCCTGGAGGCCAGGCAGGATCCCGGGAATCCGGAGAAGGGGCTTGGAATCCTGGACATCGCGGTGTCCGGCCAGCGGGTGGTGGACTATGGGATGATAGAGCACACACTTGCCTATGACCTGCCGGACGAGGAACTGGACGCCCTGCTCCGCATCGTGGAGGCGGAGGCCGGGAACGAGGACGAGGACGGGAAGCTCCTGGTGGCCAATGTGGTGCTGAATCGGATGGACTCGGAGCTGTTCCCGGATACGGTGACAGGGGTGGTGCTGCAGAAGGAACGGGGGATATCCCAGTTCTCCCCGGTGGCCAACGGAAGCTTCTACAGGGTGAAGGTCAGCGAGGAGACGATTAGCGCCGTGGGCCGGGCCCTGATGGGGGAGGACATCTCCCAGGGCGCGCTGTATTTCGCAGCCCGAAAGTACGCGGACAGCGGGAAGATGAAGTGGTTCGACGAGAACCTTACATACCTCTTTGTGCATGGGGGGCATGAGTTCTTTCGGTGACGGCTCAAGACAGATATTCCATGAAAGCAGCCAGCCGCGGAAGCCAGGCAATACGCTAAGGACAGCATCTGTCAGGAACGGCAGGTGCTTTTTGCACATGTCTGAAATTTTGTGCAGATAGGACTGGAAATGAGCGGGAAAAAATGCTATACTACATAACGCCAGAATTCACTGTACTGCACTGGCTAAACGTATATGGCTGGCGTTATGTAGTCAGTTATGTAGTCAGGTTGCTCGGAAATTTTAACTGTTAAGCAGTATGTATTAGGAACGATGGAAACAGATGGAAGCAGAGAGGAACGGACAGGCAAAGGCTTCAGAAGAAAAGGAAAGGATTAGACAGGCAAAAGCTTATGGAAGTGTTATATAACAGCACGCGCAGCAGGGGAATTTCGATAAAGGCCTCCCAGGCGATATTACAGGGGCTTTCGGAGGACGGGGGGCTCTTCGTGCCGGACCATATCCCGGCCCTGGACAGGAGCCTGGAGGAGCTGGCGCAGATGGACTATCGTCAGGTGGCCATAGAAGTGATGAAGCTGTACCTGACGGATTTTACGGAAGAAGAGCTGAAGGGCTGCATCGAAAAAGCCTATGACGGGAAATTCGATACGGAGCGCATCGCGCCGCTGCGGGAGGCGGGAGGGGCGTATTATCTGGAGCTGTTCCACGGCCCTACCATCGCCTTTAAGGACATGGCGCTGTCCATCCTGCCCCACCTGATGATCGCGGCGGCGCGGAAAAACAATGTGAAGAATGAGATTGTCATCCTCACCGCCACCTCCGGGGATACCGGCAAGGCGGCCCTGGCGGGCTTCGCGGGGGTTGAGGGCACGCGGATTGTGGTGTTCTATCCCAAGGACGGCGTCAGCGCCATCCAGGAGAAGCAGATGGTGACCCAGAAGGGGGAGAACACTTTGGTGGTGGGCATCCACGGCAATTTCGATGACGCCCAGACCGGCGTGAAGCGGATTTTTGCAGACAAGGAGCTGGCGAGGGAGATGGAGGGGAAGGGCTTCCAGTTCTCCTCGGCGAACTCCATCAATATCGGCAGACTGGTGCCTCAGATATGTTATTACGTATATGCCTACGGTACGCTGTTGAGAGAGGGAAAGATTGCGGCGGGCGAGGCAATCAACGTGGTGGTGCCCACAGGAAATTTCGGCAATATCCTTGCCGCGTTCTATGCCAAGAACATGGGTCTGCCCATCGGGAAGCTGATCTGCGCTTCCAATGAGAACAAGGTGCTCTATGATTTCTTCCGCACAGGGGACTACGACAGGAACCGTGAGTTCGTGCTGACCAGCTCCCCGTCCATGGACATCCTGATTTCCAGCAACTTAGAGCGGCTGGTCTACCTCTCTGCCGGAAATGACGCGGACAGGAACCGGGCGTTCATGGAGTCGCTTGGCGGACAGGGAAGATATGAGATTACGGAGGACATGAAGGCGGCGCTTTCGGACTTTTATGGGAACTATGCCACAGAAAAAGAAGCGGCGGCGGAAATCCGCAGGCTCTACCAGGACTGCGGCTATGTCATCGACACCCACACGGCTGTGGCCTCCGGGGTGTACCGGAAATACGTGCAGGAGACAGGCGACATGGCAAAAGCCGTCATCGCCTCTACGGCCAGCCCCTATAAGTTTACCAGAAGCGTCATGGGCGCCATCGGCAGAGCGGACGGGGCGAAAGACGACTTCGAATTGGTGGATGAGCTGGCGAGGCTCTCCGGCGTGAAGGTGCCCCGGGCGGTGGAGGAAATCCGCACCGCGCCTGTCCTCCACGAGAAGCAGTGCGAGACAGCGCAGATGAAGGATGTGGTGAAAGAGTTCCTGGGAATATATACTGCGCATCGGTTGAATTTGCAGTGCGCCCAGACTGCAGACCGCCAGCCAGGTACTTTCCCGGGGACACCGCTGTAAATCCTGGCGGTCTGCGGTATAATCGGAAGTCAGGAGGCAACGGTGAAGAAAAGATGCCTGTTTTTAGGCTGTGCGTTTCTGTTGGGCCTGACGGCTCCCAATCAGCCCGCTTTGGCGCAGGATCGGTATGAACAGGAGCGGACGGAAGTGGAAAATCTGCTCAGAGAATATTATGAGGCGTGCTCGGAGGGGGACTGGGAGCGGGCCGGGACTCTGATTGCCATGGAAAACCCTTATGCGGAAAAGACATTGGGGAAATGGGCAAAGGAATGCGGCTTGGAGCGGTATGATATCATTCGGACGGATGCTTATCATCTTGAGACAGGTGACTGCTGGCTGGTCTGGGTGGAATACGATATGGCCGTGGAAGACATGGAGGCCGCCATACCGGGGGCCACGACCTATGTGCTCTGCAAGGGAAAAAACGGATGGGAGGATTGCACCGGCTCGGAATCCGCGGCTCTGGAGGATGAGGTCACGCAGGTCGCCTGGACGGATGAGTACATGGGCAGGATGGTGGACGTGGAGAGACGGTATCTTGAAGTTCTTGAAAACCATCCTGAACTGGCGGAATGGGCCGATGCTCTGGCGGATTTGCTGAAACGCCGCAGGATGGAAGAGGCGGAGCAGGGAGAGGCTGACCCACCGGAGCGCTATATCGTGCAGGACGGCGACTGCCTGTGGGACATTGCCGAAGAGAAGCTTGGCAGGGGATCGGACTGGACAATTCTCTATGAGGAAAACAGGGATGCCATAGGGCACGATCCGAATCTGGTCCGGACAGGGACAGAACTGCTGATTACATATCAATAATACAGGAATCTATACTGCTTAACGATTTCACTTGCCGTGAAATCAGACTGCATAACGCTGACCGGTTCAATCGCATGATCGCATTAGGCAGTATTCAGCGTTATGCAGTATATTTTGGAGGAACGAAATGACGATAGAAGAAATGCTGGGCAAAGTTGACCACACACAGCTGAAGGCCTTCGCCACCTGGGAGGACATCAGGAAGCTCTGCGACGAGGCGGTGAAGTACCACACGGCCAGCGTATGCGTGCCGCCCTCCTATGTGAAGCGGATCCATGAGACCTACGGAGAGCAAATCAATATCTGCACGGTAGTAGGATTCCCGCTGGGCTACAGCGTCACGGAAGCCAAGCTGGCGGAGACCCGCAAGGCCCTGGAAGAAGGCTGCGGCGAAATCGACATGGTGGTCAATATCGGCGATGTGAAGAATGGGGATTTCGATAAGGTAGAGACGGAAATCCGCACTCTGAAAGAGGCCTGCGGGGAGCATGTGCTGAAGGTCATCATAGAGACCTGCTACCTTACGGAAGAAGAGAAGATTGCCCTGTGCAGAGCCGTCACCAACGCCGGGGCGGACTACATCAAGACATCCACTGGCTTCGGCACAGGCGGGGCCGCAAAGGAGGACGTGGAGCTGTTCAGAAAGCATATCGGCCCCGATGTGAAAATCAAAGCGGCAGGCGGCGTCTCCACCCTGGAGGATCTGGAGATGTTCCTCCGACTGGGCTGCGACCGGGTAGGCACCTCCAGGGCTGTAGGCCTGTACCGACAGAAAGAACATGCGGAATGAGGCAACGAGGCAGGTAGATAGCGGCGATGCCGATTCGGGAAGGATTCAGGCTGGCAGGCAATGCGTCGCTGAAAGCCGCAGTGATTCTGCCTGGCATACTCGATTTATACTGCTTAACGATTTCACTTGCCGTGAAACCAGACTGCATAACGCTGACTGGTTCATTCGCATGATTACATTAGGCGGCATTCAGCGTTATGCAGTATAATCATGGTAGTTACACAGGTTTGTTTTCGACCGGAATGAAGAGAAACAGGATAAAGAAAGGCGGTAAAAAGACATGGAGAACACAGTCATCCAGGGCAGATTGGCTGCCCTGCGGAAAGCGATGAAGGAGGCGGGAATCGACTACTACATGATTCCCACGGCGGACTTCCACAATTCCGAGTACGTGAACGACTATTTCAAGGTGAGGGAGTACTTCTGCGGTTTCACAGGCTCCAACGGCACTCTGGTGGTGTGGCAGGAGGGCGCGGGCCTTTGGACGGACGGACGGTACTTCATCCAGGCGGAGCGGGAGTTATCTGGCACCACGGTAGAGCTGTTCCGCATGCGTGAGGAGGGCGTCCCCACCATCACGGAATTCCTGCAGAAGAACATGCAGAAGAGCCAGACCCTGGGCTTCGACGGCAGAGTGATTTCAGCCCAGACAGGCAAAGAATACGAGGAGAAGCTGGCCGACAAGCAGATTTCCATCGCCTACGCAAAGGATCTGGCCGAGGACATCTGGACGGACAGGCCGGCGTTCCCGGCGGGCAAGGTCACCGTTCTGGACGAGCAGGTGGCAGGCAGGAGCTTCGAGGAGAAGCGCGGCGACGTGATGGAGAAGCTGGAGAAGGAAAACGCGGACGCATTCCTCCTGACCAAGCTGGACGACCTGATGTGGCTCTTCAATATCAGGGGCTGCGACGTGGAGTGCAATCCCGTGGCCATGTCCTACGGCTATCTGACGAAGGAGCGCAGCGTGCTGTTCATCCAGAAAAGCGTGCTGGACGACGGGGTGAGGGCATATCTGGACAAAAAGGGCATAGAGGTAGAAGATTACGAAGATGTAGTGGAATTCCTGCGAGGCCTTTCCCCGAAGGGCAAGACCTTGGTGGACGTGCGCCACTGCAGCTATGCACTGTACAAGACCCTGGCCCAGAAGCAGAAGCCGGTGGAGAAGAAGAACCCCACGGAGCTCATGAAAGCCATCAAGAATCCCGTGGAGCTGGCCAACATGGAGAAAATGTACCTAAAGGACAGCCTGGCCCTGACCAGGTTCATCTACTGGCTGAAGAAGAACATCGGAAAGATGGAGATTACCGAGATCACCGCCGCGGACAAGCTGGAGGAGTTCCGCAGGGAGATTCCCGAGTGCCTGGGGCTGTCCTTCCCCACCATCGGCGGCTACAAGGCCAACGCGGCCATGATGCACTACGAGGCCACACCGGAGAGCTTTGCCGTTCTGAAGCCGGAGGGGCTGTTCCTGGTGGACTCCGGCGGGCAGTATCTGGGGGCTACCACGGACGTGACAAGGACGATCGTTCTGGGGCCCGTCTCCGATGAAATCAGGCAGCATTATACCGTGGTGGCGGCAGGGATGCTGCAGATGACCAATGCCAGATGGCTCCACGGCTGCACGGGACGGAACCTGGACATCCTGGCCCGCCAGCCCGTGTGGAACATAGGCATGGACTATAAGTGCGGCACCGGCCACGGCGTGGGCTATATCCTGAACGTGCACGAGGGGCCGCAGGGGCTTTCCTGGCAGTATGCGGAGGGGCGGCCGGAGGCTGTGATCGAGGAGGGCATGGACATCACCAATGAGCCCGGCATCTATGTGGAGGGCAGCCACGGCATCCGAATCGAGAATGTCATGGTGGCGAAGAATGACGTGAAGAACGAGTACGGCCAGTTCATGCACTTCGAGACCCTCACCTGGGTCCCCATCGACATGGAGGCCATCGACGAGAAGTACATGACCGAGACCCAGAGGGCCTATCTGTACAAGTACCAGCGGGAGGTCTACGAGAAGCTCTCCCCCTACATGGACGATGAGGAGAAGGCATGGCTGCTGCGGGAGACCCGGGCGGACGGGACATTCTTCCTGAAGAACTGAATAAGCGGACAGGTTTATTAAATCGTTATAAAATATACTTCGCTTTCTTGACTTTTGAAACCAGTTTTGAGATAATAAAAAGGATAAAGGAACCAATCACCTCCCGGCTCTGCCGGGAGAGTAGGAAATACCATTTTAAGGAGGACGATACCAATGTCAACAAAAGCGTATTACCCCATTTCTGAGATCGGGGCAGGCAAGCCCGGTTTCAGCAAGACACGTTCCATCATCGAGGGCGCTTTCTACGGCAACAACGTAGTAAAGGTGAACACCCTGAAGGAAGCATATGAGATGGCAAAGAATTCTCCCGGTACCATCGTTACCGATATGCCGGTACACCGTGCAGAGGAGATCGGTCTGGAGAGAGACGCGAAGGTGCTGCTGTTCAATGACGGCGCCGTGACAGGCCGTTATGCACAGGCCCGCCGCATCAAGGGCGAGCCCGGCGTGGATGCCGTGAAGCTCGACAAGGTGGTCATGGACGCCATCTACAAGACCCGCTGGAAGACCCTGTACCATGCGGAGTGCTACATCGGACTGGATCCCGAGTTCATGGCGAAGGCCCATCTGTTGATTCCGGAAGGGGAGGAGAACCTGCTCTACAACTGGATGCTGAACTTCCAGTACATGTCCGACAAGTACGTTGCCATGTACAAGGAGTCCCAGCCCATCGGCGGCGGCAAGGAGCCGGATATCTATATCTTCTCCGATCCCCAGTGGGCACCTACCCCCAGCCCCGACGTGGACTACAGCTGCTTGAGCGACGACCTGACCCTGTGCTACTTCGACACCAACCAGAACTGTGCCGCTATCCTGGGCATGAAGTACTTCGGCGAGCACAAGAAGGGCACATTGACCATGGCCTGGGCCCTGGCCAACAGGAACGGCTACGCTTCCTGCCACGGCGGACAGAAGGAGTATCTGCTGGCTGACGGCAGCAAGTTCGTTGCTTCCGTATACGGCCTGTCAGGATCCGGCAAGTCCACCCTGACCCATGCGAAGCACGGCGGCAAGTACGAGATTAAGGTGCTGCATGACGATGCTTTCATCATCAACACCGACACCTGCTCTTCCGTAGCCCTGGAGCCTACCTACTTCGACAAGACGGCCGATTATCCCACAGGCTGCCCTGACAACACCTTCCTGCTCACCGCCCAGAACTGCTCCGCTACCCTGGACGAGGACGGCAAGGTGCAGCTGGTCACCGAGGACATCCGGAACGGCAACGGCCGCGCCATCAAGTCCAAGCTCTGGAGCCCCAACCGCGTGGACAAGATCGACGCTCCCGTGAACGCCATCTTCTGGATCATGAAGGATCCCACCATCCCGCCCGTAGTGAAGCTCAAGGGCGCTGCGCTGGCATCCGTCATGGGCGCTACTTTGGCCACCAAGACATCCACCGCAGAGCGCGTGGCTGCAGGCACGGACATGAACGCCCTGCGCATCGTTCCCTATGCCAACCCCTTCAGGACCTATCCTCTGGTGAACGACTACGAGAAGTTCAAGAAGCTGGTTGAGGAGAAGAACGTAGACTGCTACATCATCAACACCGGCGACTTCATGGGCAAGAAGGTGAAGCCCGCCGATACCCTCGGCATCCTGGAGTCCATCGTGGAGAAGAAGGCCAGCTTCAAGCAGTGGGGGCCTTTCGGGGATATCGAGATTATGGATTGGGAAGGCTTCACGCCCGACCTTGGCGACAAGGAGTATGTGAAGGCCCTGCAGGGCGCCATGCAGAACCGTGTGGACGCTGTGGAAGGCTTCGCTACCAAGAAGGAAGGCTACGACAAGCTGCCTGACGAGGCTCTGGCCGCTCTGAAGAAGATCGTGGACGAGGCTGCAAGCCTGTAAGGAACTGTTAAAAATGTAAAAGAAGGACTGCCGCACAGACGTTAGAAACGCTGGCGCGGCAGTCTTTTTATGAAAAAAGCGGATTTTATAGATTATTTTTGCTTTTTATCCCGTGTAAAAAATTCACATTTCGTGCCTTTACAACAGCATGGCTTTATATAACATTCATTTAGCTTCGACTTGCTGTACTGCGCCGGAGTATTGGCTGTCCTGTCAGCAAGCAGATTGGCACAGTATCTTTCCGTGCTGACCTGACTGGTATCGACCATCCTTTCAGGGTGCTCTATCAATTCCCTTATCGTTTCATCATTCGCGAACATTCCATTATTCAATAATTTCCACTCAAAAGATTCCGGCAGATACAGCTCGGATTTCGTTATCGCTAAATCCTGGATATAGGCACCAATCGCGCTTCCATCGCCGATTAGCAGACTTTCGCATGAACCAAATTTCGACAGATTGCTATTTCCGTGGCTCGTCACTACTTTATCGCCAAAGTAATATTGGTAATACGTAAGCCCTGCATCCTCATCTTCCGTCACCATCACATCTTTTTCGATAAGCTCGTCAAAGTCAGGATAAATTCGCTCCAGTGTATGGAACTTTCCTGATGTCTTTATTTTGTAGATTTCCTTGTAGCTGTATGGAATCGCCGGAAGGGACTCTCTGGTGATAAAGATGAAACAATTATCCGACCGTAGAACCAATGATGCAAATTCCTTCGTTTTCAGCTTTGCAAAATCCTCATCGATAATGTAGATTCTGCCCTTCTCATTACTTAATTCATACTGATATCCCGTCTCATACAGAGCAATCACGGGGGCGTCGCATGACACAGCCACACCTGTGCCCCTGGACATGTTGGCATCGCTGACCATCTGAAACAACGTGGTCTTTCCGGTTGCGCTGTCCCCCCTTATGACCGTAAACTTTCTATTGATTGTAAACCTGAATTGAACCGACCTCTTGTTCTGCACTAAAATGTCATGCTGTGTCTCCATAACAGATACTCCCTCTCAAACTCCTCTGCGTTGTGGCAGATTGCGCCATCGCGTGCAATGCACATGTCAAATTCCAATCCCTCAAAATTCATCGGGTATGCCAGGTAAATCGCAAAATCCTTTTTTCTGCTCAGCTCCGCTAACAATGCGGCACAGTTATCTCCGCAGCTATTGGCATTGCTGATTACGGAATCGTCAGCATTCATTGTGATCAGCGCTTTCGCCCCGCTGCTGATTTCCCGTATCGTGATTGGCCCGAGCACCGGGCTTTTTACCATACCCTCGGAGATGAATTCGGAACCGTCGATTTCCCTGATTACCCTTTCGGCCCACTGGTCAAGCCACTCTTCCGTGTAAGAATTATTGAAATATTTCGAGGTAGAAATAATATCGCTGTCCTCAAGCTCAAAATACACTTTTACCATCTTGCAATGCTCCTTTTTTATAATGTCTATATCATAGCAAAAAAATGGCTGTCCGTAAACTCCTGCTGACACAAAGTTTTCTGTCCAAAGCGCCTCGGCGTATGGCAGTGGCAGAAAAGAAATTGTATAAATTGATGGGTGCGGATTGCGAAAACGACTGTAAGCGCATCGATTCCATCCGAAAATGCGTCGATTGGGCAAAACGACGCGTCGATTCACGGAAAGGATGCATTGATAGAATTGCTTAAAGGCAGATATATTTTGAATGTATCAGAGTAATCGGGCCAGGGCTGCTTGGCCATGAAACCAGTGCCTGCGGGCGAAAAAGGGCCTGTAGGAAATATGCCCGTGAACATCCGTGTCGAACATTGGTGAATCTGTGATCATTTTTCAAGATTTTGGTTAAAAAATTAGTTGTATTCCACAGAGCTTTTTGATATAATAAGTACAGCCTGAGATGTGCGATAACTTCTGCTTATTTTGAACCTACATTACTTTAAACGGGATTCCTATATCGCCAGGTGGCTGTCAAGCCCTCACTTGCGTAAGCATGGATTGGAAGGGAAGGCAAAAGCGCTGGCTGCGGTCACCCACCTAGCATTGCTAGGAGTCAGAGAGCAGGGGGCGGCATTTTGGGCCTTTGATACAGAAGAAGAGGGCAGTCCTTCCGGGGCTGCTCTTTTGAGCGCATATTACTCCGGAGGGAGTCAGGGGGACAGGAGAGGGATGCTTGGATAACTGGAATAAGAAGGGAAGGAAATGGTTCAAAGGAGCTTCGCTGGATAAGTCCCAGCGGATGCAGCTGAAAGCGTTTATCTGTCTGCTGGGGCTGCTTCTTCTGGCAATCCTGCTGCTGGGCAGGCTGATCCTGGCGCTGATACATAGAGGAGAGGAGCCGCCGGTGCCGAGCCCCCAGCCCCATGTGCCGGTGGTGGAGACCTTCGCCAATGTATGGATCATGGAGGCGGACGAGGAGGGGCTGACGGTATTCCGGGACGGCGCGCGGGAGCGATATCCCTGGGGAAATCCGGAGGATGGGGAGACCGTCTGGCCGGATCTGTCCGTGCGCGAGCAGGTGGCGGACATGACGGTGACGGACGGCAGCGTCACAGCGGTCAGCGCCTGGACGGAGAAGATCAACGGCAGGGTCCTCCGGACAGACGGGGAGAGGATTGAGGTGGAGGGCTACGGCTGGCTGCCTCTGGCGGAGGACCATAAGGGCTACCGCCTGTACGATACCCTGGAGATGTGCACTGCGAATGATTTGCATTTCGGATATGATTTCACGGATTTTTGTATGGGGGGCGGAGAGGTCTGCGGCATCCTCATGGCGAAGGAGGCGGCTATGGAATACATCCGCGTGCTGTTAAAGACTTCGGATTACGGGGGAATCTTCCACGACCAGGTGGTGTTGACCTGCGATACGGACTACACGGTGGTCTATGGCCCCTATGACGGGAGGCAGAGCGAGAAGCATCAGGCCTGGGAGGAGCTGACCTTCGATAGCGGCAGCGGCTATTTCACGGCGGACCGCATACAGATCGTCCCGGATGTGCTCACGGGGAAGATTGTCCTGAAAAACTGCAATCGCGTCCAGGGAGTGCCCTCCTATAAGGGGCAGTTGGAACTACTGCGGACAGAGGAGGGGATCGTGGCGATCAACCAGGTGCTGCTGGAGGAGTACCTCTACGGCGTGGTGCCCAGCGAGATGCCGGCGGACTATCCGGCGGAGGCGCTGAACGCCCAGGCCATCTGCGCCAGGACATATGCCTACGGCCGGATGGAGCATGCGGGCTATCCCCAGTACGGGGCCCATGTGGACGACAGCACCTCCTACCAGGTGTACAACAACGTGGGTGAGCAGGAGGGCTCCACCACCGCCGTGAAGGAGACCTACGGGAAGCTTCTGTTCACGGAAGGGGGCGGCCTGGCGGAGACATTCTACTATTCCACCTCCTGCGGCGCGGGCAGCGACGCGAATGTGTGGAAGACGGAGGCCGCGCCTACGCTGACCTATCTGAAGGCCAGGCCCCTGAACCGCAGGGCCATGACGGAGGCCGTGGCGGCCATGGCATCCGGAAGCCCCGTGGGGGAGGCGGACTTTGGGGAGAGGATGCGGGACGAGGACACCTTTGCGGCGTTCATATCCGGCCGGAACGAGGATGACTTTGAGGCGGCGGAAGGGTGGTATCGGTGGAGCTGTCAGGTGGAGGCGCTGGATAAGGACGGCATGCTGCAGCGGCTGCAGCAGAGGTACGCTGCCAACAGCCGGCTTGTCCTGACCTGGAAGGACGGGGAGTACGTGAGCCAGGCCATCGACAGCCTGGGCGACATCACGGACATATACATAGAGAAGCGGGGCAGCGGAGGCGTTGCCGATGAGCTTGTGATAGAGGCCGGCAGCCAGAAGATAAAGGTCATTTCCGAAAACTACATCCGGTATGTGCTGAATGATGCCGCGGCTGCGGTAATCCTGCAGGACGGCAGCGAGATGGCGGGCATGAGTCTGCTTCCCAGCGCATATTTTATCGTAATGACTAGCAAAGAGGGCCAAAATGTGGTAGGATATACCTTGACGGGCGGCGGGTTCGGCCATGGCGTGGGGATGAGCCAGAACGGAGCCAGGAGCATGGCGGGAAGCGGGTACTCCGCGGAGGAGATCCTCCTCTATTTTTATGACAGGTGTACGATTCGGAATATATATGAAAACGAGTAGGAGTGTGCGATGTGCCGTAACCTTATTGTGATTCTGGTGGATTTCTCAAATAAGATGAAAAAGCAGAACATCAGCACGTTCGCCGCCAGCACGGCCTTTTTCTTCTTCCTGTCCATCGTGCCCATGCTGATCATGATATGCACGATCATCCCATACACCCCTCTGACGGAGGAGAATCTGGTGGAGGCGGTGACGGATCTGACGCCGGATCAGGTGGACGGGCTGGCAGAGAGCCTGATATCGGATATCTATGACAAATCGGCGGGGGTGCTGTCCGTCGCCCTGATAGCCACCATATGGTCGGCGTCCAAGGGAGTCATGGCGCTGATGCGGGGGCTGAACGCCATCAACGGCGTGGAGGAGAAGCGGAATTATTTCGTGGTGCGTGTGATAGCGTCCTTTTATACGGTGGTGATGCTGATCGTGGTCATATTGTCCCTGTTCCTCATGGTGTTCGGCGACCAGTTGGTGACATTGACCCTGCACCGTTTCCCGCAGCTTCAGCAGCTGGTCTCCTTTATCATGAATTTCAGGTTCATTTTCGTGTGGGCGGTGCTGTCGGTGCTGTTCGCGGCGGTGTACGCCTATGTGCCGGACAAGAAGCTGGAATTTCGGGAGCAGATACCGGGGGCGGTCTTCTCCGCGGTGGTATGGAGCGTGTTCTCCTGGGCTTTTTCCTACTATGTGACCTATGGCAATACCTATGGAATCTACGGCAGCCTTTCCATTATCATCATCGTGCTGCTGTGGATGTATTTCTGCATGTATATCATCATGATAGGCGCTTATCTGAACCGGTATTTCCAGCCGGTGAACAGGGCGCTTCTTGATACGAAATAAATAGATATCATAACGAAGGAGGCCAATATGGGCAAAAATCAGTTTGTATGGCAGGAGAGATTCAATATCGGCGTGGAGTCTATCGACAGGGAGCACAGGAAGCTGTTCGCGATCATGAACAAGCTCTCTGCCTATGACGGCAATGACGAGAAGAGCCGGTGGGCTTATCAGGAGGGCATCAAGTACTTCAAGGAGCATGCCATGAAGCATTTTGCGGAGGAAGAGCTCTACATGGCGTCCATAGGTTATGAGGGATATGACGTACATAGACGGATCCACGACACGTTCCGCAAGAAGACCCTTCCCGAGATCGAGAAGGAGCTGGCGGAGAGCTATTATTCCATGGAATCGGTGAAGCATTTCCTGGGCGTGTGCGCCGGATGGCTCATCGGACATACATTGACGGAAGACCGTGCAATCGTGGGGAAGGCCGAGAGCAAGTGGGGCAATCTGCTGCCGGAGGAAAAGCAGATCGCCATGAAGAACACCGTGGCGGAGCTGCTCTACGAGATGTTCCAGATAGAGGCCAAGGTCATCAGCGAGAGCTACAACGGAGAGAAGTTCGGCAAGGGGATCTACTACCGGCTGGTCTATGGCACGGACCGGGGGGACAGATGGGAGTTCTTCCTGGTGTTTGAAGACAGGATAATCGTCAATACCGTAGGGAAGTTCATCGGGGCCGAGACGGACGGCGTGGACGTGATGATGATGAACGCCACCAGGTATGCGGCAAAACAGTTCGTGGAGCGCATCAAGACGCATTTCCCCAATGCCGAGCAGTTTGACATCAGGGAGGAGAATCTGCTGAACTATGATCAGTTCCAGAGGGCCTTCGAGAAGCATAACCCCCAGTGCAGCCTGCTGTTTTCCGCGAAGGAGGGGTACTTCGCCTACAGCGTCATGGCCCCCCATCTGCTGGAGGAGGAGATAGCCACGTCCATCGGGGCGGAGAACGCCATGGCCGAGATCAAGAAATACCTGGAGAACCATGAGGCGGAGAAGAAAAAGAAGATACTGGTGGTGGACGACTCCGATGTGATGCTGCAGGCCATGAAGAGGCTGCTGGAGGATACCTACGAGGTGAGCCTGGCCAAGTCCGGGCTGGCCGCCATCCGGAGCATGACCCTGGACAGACCGGACCTGGTGCTGCTGGATTGCGAGATGCCTGTCTGCGACGGGAAGCAGGTGCTGGAGATGATTCGGGCGGAGGAGGAACTGGCCAGTACTCCCGTCATCTTCCTCACCGGCAGGACGGACAGGGAGAGCGTCAGGAACGTGGTGGCCCTGAAGCCTGCGGGCTACCTGCCCAAGTCCATGAAGTCGGATGAGATCAAGAAGAACATCAAGGCGTATTTCGACAAGGTCGCTAGATGATCTGGCTGTGGCAGCCGAACGCGGCAGGCATGATAGAATAAAATGACGGAGAGGGTTTCCATAGGATACGGAATATGATAGAATGGTCTTAGATGTCGGATAATAGATTTTCCGGCAGGAAAGGAAAGAAAAATGGAAAGAAAAGTGACGTGGGAGACTTATGACGCGGCGCAGCTGGAGAAGCTGGAGAGCCTGAACCGGGAGTACAGGGACTTCCTGGACAACGGCAAGACAGAGAGGGAGTGCATCGATACCATCGTGAACACCATCGAGGCGGAGGGCTATCAGGAGCTGGAGAGCCTGATCCGGGATGGAAAGAAGCCCCAGAAAGGGGACAAGGTATACAGCGTATGCATGAACAAGTCCATCGCCATGTTCCAGATCGGGGAGAAGCCCATGGCGGAGGGCATGAACATTCTGGGCGCCCATATCGACAGCCCCAGGATCGATGTGAAGCAGAACCCCCTGTATGAGGAGGGCGGCTTCGCGTACCTGGATACCCATTATTACGGCGGCGTCAAGAAGTATCAGTGGGTGGCCCTGCCCCTGGCGCTCCACGGCGTGGTGGTGAAGAAGGACGGCACCACGATCGAGATGAACATTGGAGAGAATGACGACGATCCTGTGTTCTTCATATCCGACCTGCTGGTGCACCTGGCGGGAGAGCAGATGGAGAAAAAAGCCTCCAAGGTCATCGAGGGGGAGGCCCTGGACCTGATCATCGGCAGCAAGCCCATCGTCCTGACCAGGGAGGAGAAAGAGGAGGACAACAAGGAGGCCAAGGAGAAGGCCAAGGAGGCCATCAAGGCAGGCATCCTTGACATCCTGAAAGCCTCCTATGACATGGAAGAGGAGGACTTCCTCTCCGCGGAGCTGGAGATCGTACCTGCCGGCAAGACCAGGGAAGTGGGCTTTGACCGCAGCATGATCCTGGGCTACGGACAGGACGACAGGGTCTGCGCATTCACTTCCATGCGGGCCATGCTGGACGTAGGGGCCACGGAGAGGACGCTTTGCTGCATCCTGGTGGACAAGGAGGAGATCGGCTCCGTAGGCGCTACGGGCATGCAGTCCAGATTCTTTGAGAACGCCGTGGCGGAGCTGATGAACCTTATGGGCGAGTACAGCGAGCTGAACGTCAGGAGATGCCTGGCCCGCAGCGCAATGCTCTCCTCCGATGTCAGCGCAGGCTTCGACCCCGCCTATGCGTCCTGCTTCGAGAAGAAGAATGCCGCTTTCGTGGGCAAGGGCATGGTCTTCAACAAATTCACGGGCTCCCGCGGAAAGGGCGGCTCCAACGACGCCAACGCGGAGTACATAGCCTATCTGCGCAGGATCCTGGACGAGAAGGGCATCGTGTACCAGACTGCGGAGCTGGGCAAGGTGGACGTAGGCGGCGGCGGGACCATCGCGTACATCCTGGCGGAGTATGGCATGAACGTGATCGACAGCGGCGTGGCGGTGCTGAACATGCATGCGCCCTGGGAGGCCACCAGCAAGGCTGACGTATACGAGACCTACCGCGGTTACATGGTGTTTGCGGAAGGGGCAGGGATGTAATGGACAGCGTAATGCTGAAATCCGACTATTATTTTGAACTGCCCCAGGAGCTGATAGCCCAGGATCCCCTGGAGGAGCGGACCTCCTCCAGGCTCCTGGTGCTGGACAAGCGCACCGGGGCAGTTTCCCATCATGGATTTCGGGAAATTGGGGAGTTCCTGCGGCCCGGGGACTGCCTGGTGCTGAACGACACCAAGGTCATCCCGGCCAGGCTCCTTGGGGAGCGGGAGGGCACCGGAGCCCATGTGGAGCTGCTGCTGCTGAAGCGCAGAAGCGGCGATGTCTGGGAGACGCTGGTGCGGCCCGGCAAGAAATGCCGCCCCGGCACCAGGCTGACCTTCGGGGACGGCCTGCTGAAGGCTGAAATCCTGGACACCGTGGAGGAGGGCAATCGGCTGGTACGGTTCGACTACGAAGGAATCTTCGAAGAGGTGCTGGACAGGCTGGGGGAGATGCCCCTGCCGCCCTATATCACCCACAAGCTCCAGGACAGGAACCGCTACCAGACGGTCTATGCAAAGCATGAAGGCTCTGCCGCCGCGCCTACAGCGGGGCTGCATTTTACCAAAGAGCTGCTGGGTCGGCTGGAGGAGAAGGAGGTTAAGCTGGCCTATGTGACCCTGCATGTGGGGCTTGGGACATTCCGGCCTGTGAAGGAGGAGAACGTGCTGGAGCACCATATGCATTCGGAGCATTACCAGGTGTCCCGGGAGACGGCGGATCTAATCAACGACACAAAGGCCCAGGGGGGCCGAATCGTCTGCGTAGGGACGACCAGTTGCCGGACCATTGAGAGCGCGGCGGATGAGCGCGGCATGGTGCATCCGGGCAGCGGGGATACGGATATCTTCATCTACCCTGGCTACCGGTTCCGGGTGCTGGACGCGCTGATCACCAATTTCCATCTGCCGGAGTCCACGCTGATCATGCTGGTCTCCGCCTTGGCGGGAAGGGAGCATGTGCTGGCGGCCTATGAGGAGGCTGTCCGGGAGCGGTATCGGTTCTTCAGCTTCGGCGATGCCATGCTTGTGATATAAAAGAGGCAATGGCTGTATGTGGGGCAAGCCAGGCGGCTGAGCAGGCTGTTGCTGAAAAGAGATAGAAAAGCGGAATCGAAAGAGGAAGAAAAGGTGTAAAGCATGGAGCGAGTGCTTTGCACCTTTTTCTGTGAGACAAACGTTACCTTTTCC
>CAJUFO010000060.1 GCA_910585615.1 uncultured Acetatifactor sp. | reverse complement strand
CCCGCCTGGCTGCTTCCCTGCTTCTCCTCTGCCGCCGTAAACGGCATTTCTGCATTGCCGCAGGCAGAACAAAACAGCAAAACCATTATTGCGCATGAACAGGTGATTTTTATACGTTTTTTCGCACTTTTCATCATATCCCACAAGACCGCCTTTTCCTTTTTTCATTTATTGATTCTACCACAACCCCTTTTGCATTTCCATAAACAAATCCTTAAGATTACAGTTCATTGGTCGTGTCGTGATTCACGGTCTAAATGGTTTTATGCGGGAAGTCAAATCATATGTTCATCCATGTAATCTGCCACATCGGACCACCCCGAGACAGCGGCTTCCGGATCCTCTCCCTCGTCGGTGTCCACTTCGCCGTCGTACTGGGTGTACGCCCGCAGACAGACGCCGCCCAGATTGTCCGCCACGCCCCCAAAACGGCAATGCCATTTTCCCGCATAAATTCAAGAATCCTTTGCTCCATCCGCGTTCCCTCCATAGTATTCATTTTCGTCCTGTAATAATCTATTCCTCGTTGAAGTCATCGTCCTCCGAATCGTCCCCGTCATCCTCGTCCTCGGTCAGCGAATTGATAAATGCTGTGAGGGATTCCGCCAGACAGGTCACATGCTCCTCCGGGTCACGCTTTTTCACCGGAACCAGATCTCTGCGCTGTCTATGTCTATGATAAAACATCTTTTCAAAAAAATCATCATGAAAATGCAAAAAATTGCAAATAGCCTCCTTTTCCTCATGACCGGCCTGCCAGCTTCAGGGAAAAGTGCCGTTGACCTTCCCATCATTTCCCTGAATACGCAATGGCATCCACCTGGAACAGCAGATTGCCGGGATCAGCAAACTCGGTCTGAATGGACTTGCGCGCGGGATACTTGCCATGGAACCTCTCTTTGACCACTTGTTCCATCACCGGGATATCCCAGATATTCTTGAACAGGCAGTTCATCTGTACCACATGTTCCATGGTCAGCCCCACCAGCGCCAGCCGCTCTTCCATCACGTCAAAAGCTTCCCTGACTTGCTGCTCAATCGGGCCGTCGATATTACGTACACAATAATTCAGGAAACAACAGTCCCCCGCCTGGACAATCCCGGAATGCGCCCACTCCTCGTTCACTTCATACCTTTTGATCTCTTTCATGCTCCTACACTCCTTTTTTATAATATTTTCAAGAACTTCCATATTCCGCCTGAATCTCTCTACAGGTTTTAAAAATGCGCTCTTTCAGTTCCGGCGGTTCGATTATCCGTACATGATTTCCGAAAGAAAGAATCGCCCCATACCAGAATGTCTCATGTTCCGGTGCAGAGAAACAAAACATAAAATCACCATTTTCAAATTCCTGTACAATCCGCCCATTCAGATATTCCCGGCACTTCGCTCTCACGCACGCTTTTCCGTACAGCCTGACATGCATGATTTTTTCCCTGCTGCCGCTGGACTTTATCTCCGAAACATCATGGTCTCTCGTATATCTGATATCTGTTTCACGCAAATCCTCCATGCGGATTAGCTTGAACATGCAATAATCCTGATGCTTTTCGTGATATCCGATCAGATACTAGTTATACCATTTATACTGGAGGCAGACCGGTTCCACCTGCATCTCCTTCCGTTCCTCATGGCTGTTCGTATACAGAAACCGGACGACGCGCTTTTTTCCGATTGCGTCTTCCAGCAGCTTCAGCAGCCCCTTGATTTCCTCATCTTCCGCTGCCACGCTCAGATCCACGGAAACCGCATTGTTTCCCCTTTCGTTCAGGCCCTCTATCTTCGCCAGCGCCCGCTCCAGGCTTTTGCTGGCGTACGCGCTGGCCATCCCTTTCAGAGCTGTCACAAGCCAGTCATACTCATTTCGTGTGACAGCCTGCTTCTCCAGTACATAGCTGTCCATAATCTGGTAGCCTCCATCCACCCCATAAAAGGCCTGAATCGGGATGCCCGCCTGATCCAGGGATTCTAAATCCCGCATGATTGTCCTGGAAGAAACCTCAAACTCCTCGGCCAGTTTCTGCGCGGACGTCCGGCCATGCTTCAGCAAATAGACCACAAGCCCCATAAGTCGGTCAATCTTCATCTTTACACCCCTTGCGCTCTTTTTTCAGTATAGCAGGCAAACTATGACACCATTATGTCATATATCATAAAAATAGACAATTATTTTTTCCTTGGGCCAGGCCTAAAAAAATTGTCGATTCCCGGAAAATAAAGGGTGACTTTATGCCCTCCGTCTGCTATAATAATCTCATCCGGGGTAGGGAACGGCCGGATTGGTTTCCGTTTTGGATGACTGTATCTATCATTTTAAAGGAGGTGCATTTTTATGACAGACAATGAGTTGCTGCTGGCTCTGTCAGGCATGCTGGACAAAAAGCTGAAAGCCGAACTACAACCGATAAAAAATGAGTTACAGACGATGAAGGACGATATTGCGGGCATGAAGGGCGATATCGCGGGCATGAAGGGCGAAATCGCAGACATTAGGAACGAAATCGCAGGCATGAAAGGCGAAATCGCAGACATTAGGAACGAAATCGCAGGCATGAAAGGCGAAATCGCAGACATTAAGAACGAAATCGCAGGCATGAAAGGCGAAATCGCCTCCATAAAGAGCAATATGCTGATAATGCAGAACGAAATCCGTCAGATCAAGCTCTGCCAGGAGAACATCATCCTGCCCCGGCTGGACACAATCGAATCCTGTTACTCCGACACGTTCAACCGCTACAGGACCTACGCCGACAAGATGGATTCCGTCTTCGAGGATGTGGAGCTGCTCAAGACCGTGGTCACCCACCATTCCGAGAAGCTCCAGAAGCTGGCCTGACGGACAGAGGCCCGACCCCCTATATTCCCTGAATCATCATTCGCATTTTCAGGCAATCGTCACGATTGCATCAAATCATTTCCTACATAAGAATCCATCTATGGCCTGTGTCCCGTTTCCCTCCCACAACAGATAAACGGTTTTACGACCTGCATGCCGGCATAGGCCATATTGGACTGACACAACCGCTCCCCCGCACATGACACTCCACAGCCATGCTCCGCCGGCTCCCCTTTTTCGTTGCTTTCAGCCCTGCCGGGAAGCCTTGGAATATGTACAGCCACAGTAGTCCTGCCGGTACAGGCCGTAACGGGCTGACAGCTCGACGGAGCGCTTATAGCCGTCCCTTTTCTTGAAATCAGAGGGCAGCCAGGCAATCCCGTATTCCTGTGCCAGCGCTTGTCCGATTTCATTGATTTTCCGCGCATTTTTCAACGGGCTGATGGTCAGCGTGGTGGCGAAATAGTCGAAGCCGCCCTCCGCCCCCCGTCCCGCCGTCTCCCGCAGCCGCAGGTCAAAGCACCGGAAGCACCGCTCCCCGCCCTCCGGGCAGCCCTCCAGCCCCTTCGCCATCTCAAAAAAGCGCCCGGGCTCATAGTCCCCCTCCACCAGGTCAATCGGATGGCCGAGGAAGCTCTCGCCCTCATATACCGGGCTTTTTTCCCTGGGCATTTCGCCTCCGGTAGCCGTCCCGCCCCTCTCCTCATTATAGGCCGCGATCAGCCGCTTCTGTTCCTCCACCCGCTTTTGGTATTCCGACACATCGGAGATGTTCGGATTGAAGTAGAACACGGTTATCCGGAAATACCGCCTGAGATACTCCAGCACATAGCTGCTGCAGGGGGCACAGCAACTGTGCAGGAACAGCGAGGGCGCAGAAAAGCCCTCTGCACCCTGCAATCCGTCAATGATTTTCTCCAGTTCTCTCTGATAGTTCACCTGGTTCATCTCCGTTGTCCTTTCTCTTCCGTCCTCTCTTCAATCCCGTTTTCCCTCACAAATGTCCCAGGCCTGTCTGTTCCCGCCGGAAAGGCCTTTTCCGGCATCCGGTCAGGAATTCGCTCCTCCCACACAGTCCTCATACCGCTTCCCGGCCTTGCGCCAGTTAATCAGCCCGAACCAGCTCTCCACATAATCGGCCCTGCGGTTCTGGTACTGGAGATAATAGGCATGTTCCCACACATCCACCAGCAGAATCGGCACATAATCCTCCAGATCCGGCACGTCCTGGTTGGATGTCTGCACGATGGACAGCCTGCCGTCCTTGTCCGCCACAAGCCAGGCCCAGCCGGAACCGAACTTACTCACCGCCGCCGGCTTCATCTGCTCCTTCCACTGCCTGTAGGAGCCGAAGTCCCGCTCTATGGCCTCCGCCAGCGCTCCGTCGGGCTCCTGTCCCGCAGGCTCCCGCATGGAGTCGAAATACAGCTCGTGATTATAGACCCCGCCGCCGTTATTGCGCACCGCCGTCTGTACGGCCCCCGGAAGCGTGCTGATATCGGTCAGCAGCTCCGTCAGGCTTTTCTTCTGCAGCTCCGGATAATCCGACAGCGCGCTGTTCAGGTTGTCCACATAGGTCTTGTAATGCTTGTCATGATGGAAGGTCAATGTCTCCGCATCCAGCACAGGAACCAGCGCATCATATTCATAGGGCAGGGGACGCGCCACAAAAGGATATACTTCAGCTTTCATAAATCAGTTACCTCTCAGTCTGCCGTCAAGGCTTTTTTCAGGCCCGGAGGGAGAAATCCCTGCCGGAACATTTACGGTTCTGTGGAAAGTATATGTAAATTTATCCCTTTTATTCAAAAATCTTCCCGGCTTCCTGCCCCTGCCATCCCGCAGTGCCGCCTCCACATCCCTGCATCTCACAGGCTCCCCGTATCCTCCCTGCCAGGCTCGGCCGGTCTGCCATGCCCCTTCCTGTAACAGGAGGGCGAAACGCCTGTCTCTTTTCTGAAAAATCCGGAAAAATGGCGATAATCCATGAAACCCAGGCGGTTCGCGATCTCCTGTATGGGCATGGCCGTGCGCTCCAGCAGCGACTGGGAAAGCGCAAGCCGCAGCGACAGATAGTAGCGATAAGGCGTCATGCCATAGGCCTCCCGGAAAAGATGGATGGCCCTGGAGCGGGACAGTGGGACGCAGCCCGCGATGTCGTCGATGGTAAGGGGCCGCGACGCGTTCTGTTCTATGAAATTCTTCATGGCAAGCGCCCGGGACTGGCCGCAGGCTTCGCTGCCCAGAAAGCCGGAGAGGGCCTGGACATGCCTGTGCAGGAGCAGCGCCAGCTCACCCCCTGAACGGACCGGTTCCTTCTCTATGGCGTGGAAAATGGCAAAGAGATGGCTGCTGTCGGCGAAGGCCGGGATCTTCAGCACATTCTCCAGCCGGTAGTCGGAAAGCAGATGCCTCACCAGGCTCCCGCCCACATTGAACCATATCTTCGTCCAGGGATCCTCCGTGTCCGAATAATAGTGATGGCATCTTCCCGGCTGCAGGATGTAGGCGTCCCCCGCCGCCACAGTGACGCTTTCCCCATCCTGACGGACATGGCCTGTCCCGGAGATGACATATTCAAAGACATAATGATCCCCCCGGGGACGGTATATTTCATACAGCGGGTCAGGGTAGGTAATGCCCGCCAGGCCGGGCGCGAAGCTGGCCGATACCTGTCCTGTATAGACGGCATATTCTTCTCCTCTTCCCTGTCTGAAGACCGGCTGTGTGTCTGGCATGGTATCTCTCCTGGTTCCGGCGGCGTTCCTTATCTGCTTTTCCTCCTATTATACATCCTCCGGTCCCGAAATGGAATAGCTATAGCACTATTTTGTACATTTACGCAACTAATTTCCATGGAAAAGGAGACCGGATGCGACTATACTATATCTGTCCCGGAAAACGGCAGACAGGACATATGCTGGAAGCATATGCAGAAAACGAAAGGAAGACAGGAGGGTCTTACAATGGCACAAGCGGCGAGAACAGAGCATCCAAAGCCCCAGATGCAGCGGGAGAACTGGCAGAACCTCAACGGCGAGTGGGATTTCGCCTTTGACTTCGGCTGCAGCGGCGTGGAGCGCAGGTTTTATGAAAGGGACGGGCTGGACAGGAAGATTCAGGTCCCGTTCTGTCCGGAGAGCGACCTGAGCGGCATCGGGTACAAGGATTTCATACCGGCGGTATGGTATCAGAAAAAAGCGGAACTGACCAAAGAACAATTGGAGGGACGCGTGCGCCTGCACTTCGGGGCGGTGGATTACGAGTGCCGTCTCTGGGTGAACGGTCAGGAGGCCGGAACCCACAGGGGCGGATATGTGTCCTTTAGCTTCGACATCACCAAATACGCCAAAGAGGGCGTGAACACCCTGACCCTCTACGCCAGGGACGACACCCGCAGCGGCAGGCAGTGCAAGGGGAAACAGAGCGGTCTCTTCCATTCCCAGGGCTGCGACTACACCCGCACCACGGGGATCTGGCAGACCGTGTGGCTGGAGTTCCTGCCGAAGGCATATATCGAAAAAGTATACTATTACCCCAATATCGCGGAGAGCTCCGTCACCGTCCGCGCCGTCACCGTGGGGGAGGGAATCCTCTCTGCGGAGGCCTCCTATGAAGGAAAAATCTGCGGACAGGCCCAGGCAAAAGCAACGGCCGGGAACGCCACCCTCGATATCCCCCTCTCCGAGCTGCATCTCTGGGAGACCGGCGCCGGACGCCTCTACGACCTGAAGCTCTCCTTCGGGGAGGACAGCGTAAGCAGCTATTTCGGCATGCGGGAGATCCGTCTGGAGGGGGAGCGCGTCCTGATCAACGGCAAATCCGTGTTCCAGAGGCTGGTGCTGGATCAGGGCTTCTATCCGGACGGCATTTACACGGCCCCTTCCGACCAAGCGCTGCAGCGGGACATCCGGCTTTCCATGGAGGCCGGCTTCAACGGCGCCAGGCTCCACCAGAAGATATTCGAGGAGCGTTTCCTCTATCACTGCGACCGGATGGGTTATCTGGTGTGGGGGGAGCAGGGAAACTGGGGGCTGGATCTCAGCAGGCCCGACGGTCTGAAATGCTTCCTGCCGGAGTGGATGGAGGCCCTGGACCGGGACTTCAACCATCCCGCCATCGTAGGCTGGTGCCCCTTCAACGAGACCTGGGACTACGAGGGGCGCAGGCAGGACAATGACCTGCTGGCCATGGTCTACCGGATGACAAAGCTGTTCGACACCACCAGGCCCTGCATCGACACCAGCGGCAACTACCATGTGGTGACGGATATCTACGACATGCACGACTATGAGCAGGATCCGGCCGTGTTCGCCGCCTCTTATGAGGAATTCGCAAAGGGAGGCCCCCTGACGGACCGCATGGCGGACAGGCAGACTCCTGTGCCGGGCATTCCCGTGTTCATCAGCGAGTACGGCGGAATCAAATGGGACGTGGAAGGGAGCCTGGCGGACAGCTGGGGCTACGGGGACGGGCCCAAGACAGAGGAGGAATACATCGCCCGCTATCGGGGCCTGACGGACGCCCTGCTGGACAATCCCCACATGTTCGGCTTCTGCTATACACAGCTCTACGATGTGGAGCAGGAGGTCAACGGGCTCTATACCTATGACAGGAAGCCCAAGATGGATATGGAGATCTTCCGGAAAATCAACAGCAGGAAGGCAGCCATCGAAGATTAAAGGAATATTCTCTTTCTGCTGACATTTTTCGTCCAATCAGAAGCATGCTCTTCGCTTCTGATAAAAGGCGCGTCCTGTGCGCCGCATCCAACTATAGGAAGCTATACTTGCTTCCTATAGTCTCCTTACCCGGGGCAGGGAACGGCCGGGTAAGGATATTTTTAAGAAGATGAATCATTATGACCAACGAGGAACTGCTGTTAGCCATGTCCGATTTGCTGGATGTAAAGCTGAGGGCAGAACTGCAGCCCCTGAAAATCTTCCGGAATAAGTACAACCACAGAATCCTGCCGGTACAGGCTATATTGGGATGATTTCAAGAACCTGAGCCTATCTTAAAAAGCCTCCAACAGCCCCCGAATACCCTCTTCCTCATAAATCCGCTTATAATAGGACACCTCGTCCCCAATCAGGTCGTCGATCACTTGTATGCTCAAAAGCTCCACCGGCGCCCTGTCATCCGTCAGCACATACTGCCCGGGCGCATAGCGCTCCAATCCCTGGGATGCCCTCTCCATCATTCCATAGAGGCCCCCATCCTGCAGCCGCTCTCTGCCGGCCTCCAGATTCGCCAGCATCTTCGCGTTATCCGACGCGAACAGCTCTCTGTTGGTAGAGCCTGCCACGTCAGCCGTATAGACCTGGCTGAACACAGAGGAGATGGTATCGGCCAGATACTGGTTGATATTGCCCTCCTCCCTGCCCCGCATGCTCATGTTGACAACCATGACGCCGTTTTCCGCCAGATGCTCCTTCACCAATGTGAAGAACTCCACCGAGGACATCTGGAAGGGAATGGTGATGTCCTGATAGGCGTCCACCATAATCACGTCATATTTCTCCTCCACCGCATTCAGGAAAGCCCTTCCGTCATAGGTGGTCACGGGCACGTCCTCCGGCAGGTGGAAATACTCCCGGGAAAGGGCTGTGATCTTCTCGTCGATCTCCACGCCCTCGATTTCCATGTCCCCATAGTACTTCCTGCACTGGGTGGCATAGGTGCCGGTGCCCATGCCCAGGATCAACACCCTGCAGTCCTCCGGCGACTTTCCCTCCACCATCAGCGGCGCGGCCATGGCGTAATCATAGTACATGCCCGTGAGCCCCTGCTCCTTCATATAGATGGACTGGACGCCGAAGAGCACATTGGTGGAAAGTATGACGCTCCTGTCATTTTCCTTCACCTGGAGATAATTGTAGACCGACTCCCCCTCATAGGCCAGATTGGTCTCCCAGAAGGCGAAGCTGTCGGAATACCCCAAAACGCAGCACAGCAGATAGCACAGAAGGGCAGCAGCAGCCCTTCCCAGCTTAGAGACCCCCTTCTTTCCCGCCGCGCTGATAAAATAAGCGACAGCCAACGCCAGCAGAATCCCGGCGAAAATCAGGAAGGTGACGGAAGTCCCCACAGAGGGAATCGTCACAAAGGTGGGCACAAAGGTGCCGATGATGCTGCCGATGGTGTTGAAGGCCCCCAGTGTCCCCACCACCTTGCCGCTCTCCTCCAGATTGCCCACGGAGTACTTGGCCAGGGAGGGCGTCACCGTGCCCAGTAAAAACAGCGGAAACACGAATATCACCATGCAGGCCGCAAAGGCAGCCACAATCAGGAAATTCGAGCTCACAGAGAAGATCAGCAGCGCCGAGATTCCCAGGATGATGTACTTCCCCACCACGGGAATGGCCGAAATCCACACCGCCGCTATCAGCATCCTTGTGTAGAGCTTCCCGGGATCCGGATTCTTGTCCGCGCTGCGCCCGCCGTAGATGTTCCCCAGGGCCATGGCGATCATGATGGTGCCGATGATGATCGTCCACACGATCTGAGACGAACTGAAATACGGGGCCAGAAGCCTGCTGGCCCCCAGCTCCACGGCCATCACGGACATGCCCGCGAAGAATTCCGTCAGGTACAGAAACGTCTTGTTCTTCAGTATTTTAGGTTCATTGGTCATATTCATCCTTCTTTCTCTCCTGTTCCATCTCATATGACCCCCTCATAAATCCTGCTCCTCCAAAGGGCTTCCTGGCCGCTACAGCCGCGCCACGTCCACCAGCGTCAGCTCCCGTCCCGCGTTCTCCAGGCTGGTCACCAGGGCCCTGGCGGTGTCCAGGGAGGTCAGGCAGTTGACCCCTGTCTCTATGGCAGTACGGCGAATCAGGAAGCCGTCCCGGGACTTGTCCCGCCCCTGGGTGGGGGTGTCGATTACCAGGTCGATGCGGTGTCCCAGAATCAGGTCCATGACGGTGGGTGATTCCTGGGAAATCTTGTTCACCTTCCTGGCCTTGACCCCCGCCTCGTTCAGCGCCGCGGCAGTGCTCCTGGTGGCGTAGATGGTATAGCCCAGCTTCGCGAAGCGCCGTCCGATTTCGATGGCCTCGCCCTTGTCCGCATCCTTTACCGTGATGATCATGTTCTTATGCCTGGGCAGGTTCACCCCTGCGCCTAAAAACGCCTTATAGAGGGCTTCGTGGAACTCCTTCGCTATCCCCAGGCACTCTCCCGTGGACTTCATCTCGGGCCCCAGGCTGATCTCCGCCCCGCGAATCTTCTCGAAGGAAAATACCGGCATCTTGATGGCATAATACTGGGCCTCCGGCTGCAGGCCAGGCTCGTAGCCAAGCTGCTTTATGGTCCTGCCCAGGATGACCTCCGTGGCCAGATTCACGATGGGGATGCCCGTCACCTTGCTGATATAGGGCACCGTCCGGGAGGAGCGTGGGTTCACCTCGATGACGTATACGTCTTCTCCAATGGCGATGAACTGGATATTGATAAGTCCCTTTACATGCAGCGCCTTTGCCAGCCGCCTGGTATACTCCGCAATCTTGTCCTTCACCAGCTTCCCGATGGTATGGGCGGGGTAGACGGAGATGCTGTCCCCGGAGTGCACGCCCGTGCGCTCGATATGCTCCATGATGCCGGGAATCAGGATGTCCGTGCCATCGCAGACCGCGTCCACCTCAATTTCCTTGCCCTGGAGATATTTGTCCACCAAAATGGGGTGGTCCTGAGCGATGCGGTTGATGATGGCCATGAACTCCTCAATCTCCTGGTCGGAAATGGCAATCTGCATGCCCTGGCCGCCCAGCACATAGGAAGGCCGCACCAGCACGGGATAGCCCAGGCGGTTCGCCACGGCCTTGGCCTCCTCGGCGGTGTACACCGTTCCGCCCGCCGCCCGGGGAATGCCCGTCTCCTCCAGGATTTTGTCGAAAAGCTCCCTGTCCTCCGCGGCGTCCACATCCTCGGCTTTGGTGCCCAAAATGGGCACTCCCATCTTCATCAGGCTCTCCGTGAGCTTGATGGCGGTCTGGCCGCCGAACTGCACCACTGCCCCGTCCGGCTTCTCGATGTCCACGATGGCCCCCACGTCCTCCGGGGTCAGCGGCTCGAAGTAGAGCTTGTCCGCGATGTCGAAGTCCGTGCTCACGGTCTCCGGGTTGTTGTTGATGATGATGGTCTCGTACCCGGCCCTGGAGAAGGCCCAGGTGGCATGCACGGAGCAATAGTCGAACTCGATGCCCTGGCCGATGCGGATGGGGCCGGAGCCCAGGACCAGGACTTTCTTCCGATGGTTCGTAGTCTCCGCACTTGCTTCGCACTCCCCGCCATATACGGAATAGTAATAGGGAGTTGACGCAGCGAACTCCGCCGCGCAGGTGTCTACCATTTTGTAGACCGCACGGATGCTGTTCTCATGGCGCATGGCCCGGATGTCCGCCTGGCTTTTTCCGGTGAGCCTTGCAATCACACTGTCCGGGAACTCTATCCGCTTGGCCTCACGCAGCAGATCCGGAGTCAGCTCCTGTGTCCGCAGGGCCTCCTCCATCTCCACCAGGATTGCAATCTTATCAATGAACCAGACATCTATCATTGTGATGTCGTGAATCTCCTCATAGCTGACGCCCTTGCGGACAGCCTCGGCAATCATCCAGATCCGCCTGTCGTCCACCACCTTCAGCCTGGACTTCAGCTCATCCACGCTCAGCCCGCTGAAATCATAGTCCAGAAGACAGTCCACATGCTGCTCCAGGGAGCGGATGGCCTTCATCAGGGCCCCCTCAAAGCTATCGCAGATTGCCATGACCTCGCCAGTGGCCTTCATCTGGGTGGTCAGCGTGCGCTTGGCCGTGATGAATTTATCGAAGGGAAGCCTGGGAATCTTCACCACGCAGTAATCCAGGGCGGGCTCAAAGCTGGCGTAGGTCTTCCGGGTGATGGCGTTCCTGATCTCGTCCAAAGTATAGCCCAGCGCGATTTTGGCCGCCACCTTGGCGATAGGGTAGCCCGTGGCCTTGGAGGCCAGGGCGGAGGAACGGCTCACCCTGGGGTTCACCTCGATGACACAGTATTCAAAGCTGGTGGGATGCAGGGCGAACTGCACGTTGCAGCCTCCGGTAATCTGCAGTTCATTAATGATGTTCAGGGCGGAGGTGCGCAGCATCTGGTATTCCTTGTCGCCCAGGGTCTGGGAGGGAGCGACTACGACGCTGTCTCCCGTATGCACGCCCACCGGGTCGATGTTCTCCATGTTGCAGACCGTGATGCAGTTCCCCGCGCTGTCCCGCATGACCTCGTACTCGATTTCCTTCCAGCCCGCTATGCAGCGCTCTACCAGCACCTGGCCCACCCGGGAGAGACGCAGGCCATTCTCCAGAATTTCCTCCAGCTGCACCTGGTTGTAGGCGATGCCGCCGCCGGAGCCTCCCAGGGTGTAGGCTGGGCGCAGCACCACGGGATAGCCGATGGAGCCCACGAATTCCACTCCCTCCTCCACGGTCTCCACCACCTTGGAAGCTGCGCAGGGCTCTCCGATGCGCTCCATCAGGTCTTTGAACTCCTGCCGCCCCTCGGCGTTGCGGATAGTGGCGGCGGTGGTTCCCAGAAGGGTCACGCCGTGGGCCTTCAGGAACCCGGATTCCTCCAGCTCCATCCCCAGATTCAGGCCCGCCTGGCCGCCCAGGGTGGGCAGGATGCTGTCCGGCTTCTCCTTCTCTATGATTTGCTCCAGCACCTGGACGGTGAGGGGCTCGATGTACACCTTGTCCGCGATGTCCCGGTCTGTCATGATGGTGGCGGGATTGGAGTTCACCAAAATCACCTCCACGCCCTCCTCCTTCAGGGAGCGGCAGGCCTGGGTGCCCGCGTAGTCGAACTCCGCCGCCTGGCCGATGACGATGGGGCCGGAGCCAATGACCATTACTCTTTTTACATTGGGATTCTTAGGCATGGGGCGCACCCCCTTTCTCGACTATCTTTTCTTCCCTGTCGTTGCAGCATTTTGAGTCTGCTCCGCATTTCTGTGCGGAATAGGTATCCTCTTCCGCTTCGCTCTGTCGTATCACAAAATGCTCCTCCCTCGCTTCGCTCTGTCGTATCATTTGAATGAACCTGTCGAACAGATACCGGGAATCCTGGGGGCCTGGGCAGGCCTCCGGGTGGTACTGCACCGTAAAGATGTTTTTCCCGGTGTAGGAAAGGCCCTCGTTAGTGCCGTCATTAACATTGACGAAAGCAGGCACCGCCACCTTGGAATCCAGCTTGTCCATGTCCACCACATAGCCGTGATTCTGGGAAGAAATGTACACTCTGCCGGTGGCCAGGTCTTTTACGGGATGGTTCCCGCCCCGGTGGCCGTATTTCATTTTATAAGTATCCGCCCCGGTGGCCAGGGCCATGAGCTGATGGCCCAGGCAGATGGCGAAGATGGGGATTTCCGTGTCGTAGAGCTTTTTTATTTCCTTTATGATGGAGGTACATTCCTTAGGATCTCCGGGGCCGTTGCTTAGCATGATGCCGTCAGGCCCGTCCGCGATAATCTCCTCCGCCGTCGTCCATGCCGGATACACCGTCACTTCGCAGCCCCTCTCCGTCAGGCAGCGAATGATATTTGCCTTGGCCCCGAAATCCATAAGCGCCACCCGAAGCCCTGCGCCGTTCAGCTCCTTCACCAGCGTAGGCCGCGGCTCCCGGACGCCCCTTTCATAGGCTTCCCTGTCGAACCTGGCGGCGCCGGATAAGGGGCCGTTGTCCTCCAGCCGGAGGGTAGGCTTTACCACATATTTCTCCCTGCAGCTCACCTTCTCCACCACCTTACCCGTTGTGTAGGCCTTTAGGCTGGGCAGTATCTGCGCCACATCCGGATATTCTTTCGTGGTAATCATGCCATTCATGGTGCCCTTCTCCCGAAGAAGCTTCGTCAGGGCTCTTGTATCGATGCCGGAGATGCCCGGCACATTGTTGTCTTCGAGGAATTGTTGGATGCTCATATCGGAGCGGAAATTGCTGCAGACGCGGGAAAGCTCCCGCACGATCAATCCGTCAAGCCAGGGTCCCAGGGATTCCATGTCATCCTTGCAGATGCCGTAATTGCCAATCAAAGGATAGGTCATGCATACCGCCTGCCCCGCATAGGACGGGTCGGTCAATACTTCCAGATAGCCTGCCATGGACGTGTTGAACACGATTTCACTGACGACCTCCCTCTCGGCCCCGATATGAACCCCTTCGAACACAGTACCGTCTTCCAAAATCAAAAAAGCCTTCATCGCCTTTTCCCTTCCCCCCGCTCCTTCGTATCGGGAAGCCCGCGCCGGACCTCTCCGGCACAGGCCCGGTCTGCCGGGCGGGCATCCTGTCTCAGAACATTCGCTTCAAAACATTCGCACTATTATAGCACAGAAAACAGAATACGGCAATCATTTTTCGCAGGGCGGTTTATGGCGGTTTACGGCAGTCTTGCGGGCAGTTTTACAGCATTCCACCAGCGTCCCCACCAATTCCCTCACGCATCCTCACGAATAATGCTGCATAACGTACTGCAGTTCCGTATTGCCCCGGTAGGTGTTCTTTCCCAGCTGATAGGCCACGGACACGGGGAAATTCCCCCTCCCTGCGTACAGCGCCGCCTCGCTCCCCGGGCCGAACTTCTCCTCCAGGAACGCGCCGAACTTGTCCAGGTCGCCAAAAAAGACGACCTGGCACCGGGCGCCGGTTTCCGTGCGCACCTGGTATCTGGCGCAGGTCTGGTTGGCGCCCATCTTGTGCCCTGTCAGGAAGATTAGGTCCTTGTGGGCGAACAGCGGCCTGGGGTTGCCTACACCGAAGGGCTCCAGCAGCTCCAGCTCCTCCGCCAGGCGCATGTCCCCGTAGTCTATGGGCATGGGCACATCGATATGCACTTTAGGGATGAAGTCCTCCGGCTCCAGCCTGCAGTTCCGGTTCAGGTCCCGCCGAAAGGCCTCCACGTCCTCCTCCCGCATGGAAAGCCCCGCCGCCATGGCATGGCCTCCGAACTTGGTGAAATACTGCTTCACCTCCGTCATGGCCTGGTACATGTGGTAGCCCTCTATGGAGCGGCCGGAGCCCTTGACCCCTTCTTCCCCTTTGGTCAGGATGAAGACTGGGTGGTGGTGGCTCTCCCGGATGCGTCCGGCGATGATGCCCGCCAGGCTCTCGTGGACCTCAGGCAGGTATATCACCAGCACCTTATCTCCTTCCATCCCCTGCTGCGCAAGGAATCTTTCCGCCTGTTCCACCCCCTGCAGGGTCATATTCTTGCGGCTGTCGTTGAGCTCCTTCAGCTCCCTGGCCGCGGTCATAGCCTCCACCCTGTTTTTGCTCTGGAGAAGCTCCAGGGCCCGCTTTGCGGTGTCCAGCCTACCGGTGGCGTTGAGGCAGGGGCCGATCACGAAGCCCAGGTGATAGGCGCTCAGCTTCTCCGGATCGATGCCGTTGACCTCTGTCAGGGCCCTGATTCCCTGGTTGCGGGTATGCCGCAGGCGGTTCAACCCCTCCTTCACCAGGATTCGGTTCTCGTCCTTCAACTCCATCACATCGCAGACTGTGGACAGGGCGGCGAACTCCAGCAGCTCCTCCAGCACGTCCTTCAGCTCCGCGCTTCCCGTCCTCTCCGCCAGAGCAGTCATCAGCTTATAAGCTACCACGCCGCCGCAGATGCCGGGAAAGGGATAGCTGCACCGCTCCTGCTTCGGGTCGATCACCGCCAGGGCCGGAGGCGCAAGCTCCCGGCGGGTGCCGTCTTCCGTCACGAAGGGCACCTCATGGTGATCCGTGACGACGACCTTGATACCATAGGAATTGGCCAGCGCAATCTGGGGCGCGGCGGCGATGCCATTGTCACAGGTCACAATCATGCCAACGCCGTCCTGGCGGGCCATTTCTATCAGATGGTCGTTGAGCCCGTAGCCGTCGTGGATGCGATGGGGGATGGCCGTGTCCGCCCTTGCCCCCAGTATCTGCAGCCCCTTGGTCAGGATATAGGACGCGCAGACGCCGTCCACGTCATAGTCTCCGATGACGCGGATAGAGATATCCGATTCGATGGCCGCAAGAATCTCCTCCACAGCCCTGTCCATATCCTTCAAGAGCCAGGGGGAGTAGCAGTCCTCCAGCGTCCCCCCCAGGAATTTCCTCACCTCTTCTTCCCCGGTCATATTCCGGTTGCGCAGAATCCGGGCCACCACCGGAGTGATGTTGAATTTCCTGGCCCATCCGTCGAAATCCGCCTTCTTCATTGTCACATACCATTTTTCCATCTTCAATCGTCCTCTGTTTTTTGCATCCTTTTCCTTCTGGTAACGGGCCCCGCTGCCCCATTCCACGTTTTGTCCTCCGGCTTCCGTCCTGACCCAAACCACGGCAAAGGCCGTATCTGATGCCCTCTTCGGCAATCCGATACGGCCCTTGCGCATGCCCGCACAGAGACATCAGCTATATTTCTTCACCACTTTGTCCATCAGCTCCCTGGCCGCCTCCATGTCCTTTACCAGCTTGAACTGGGTGCGGCAGCGGTCGAGATTGTGGTTCTCCCGATGAATCTTGAAATAGGTGTCCCCATTCAGGTGATCCGTGAGGAAGCGCATGCCACACTCGAAGGTCATCATCATGGCCCCCACCGGCAGCATTTTCTTTTCGTTCTCCGTGAGGAGCGACCCGCACTCTCCCAGGAACCCTTTGGTATAGCAGTCGAACAGGTCGATCTCGAAATTGACCTTGCCTAAATCCGGCTCATCCTCCGCCGCGTAAGTGGCGCCGAAGCGGATGCTGTCTCCGAAGTCATTGATGGAGAGCCCGGGCATCACGGTATCCAAGTCCACCACCGCCAGAGGCTTTCCCGTCTTTTCGTCAAACAGTACATTGTTGAGCTTCGTATCGTTATGGGTGACCCGCAGGGGAAGCTCTCCGCTCTCCTGCATGTCTACCAGCGTGGCCGCGAACTCCTTATGGGCCCGCACGAAGGCGATCTCCTCCGCTACGGAAGCCGCTCTGCCGCACACATCCTTCTCCACCGCCGCCTCGAAGTCCAGGTAACGGGACTTGGTGTTGTGGAAATTAGGGATGGACTCACAGAGCTTATCTGCCGGGAAGTCCGCCAAGAGCTTTTGGAAATGTCCGAAGGCGCAGGCGCTCAGGTAGAACTGCTCCGCGTTCTCGCAGGTCTGCATAGTCATTGTTCCGTCTATGAACATATAGACACGCCAGCAGCCCTCCTCGTCCTGGTACAGCGTCTTGCCGTCCTTGGTCAGGACCACGTTCATGGTCTCCCTCTGGGGATCCCCGCCGTCCCGGACAATCTTCTCCCGCAGGAAGTCCGTCACCAGGATGATGTTCTCCATGAGGGCCTCCGCGTTCTTGAAGACAGCGGTATTGATTCTCTGCAGTATGTAATACTTCTCCCCTGCCGTGGTCTTTACCAGAAAGGTGTCGTTGATATGGCCTCCGCCATGGCTGACCGCGCTCACCGCCACACCGTCCAGCTGGAAGCGGTTCGCAATTTCCAGATATCTATCCATTCTATTATCTCCTCGTATCTACTGTAGAAGAGAGCCGTACTGGCCCTCTCTTCTTTTACATTCAATATTCAGTCTACCAATTGTTTCCTGCCACGTCAAGAAAAAACCGGAAATTTCACGCAGTTTTTCTACAACCGTTTTTTCTGCATACCACCAGAAGGGAGAGCCCCGGCAGCCTGATTCCCATCTTATTCAGCGTTCTGTTCAGCGCGAAATCCATGTTCAGCGCCCCTGCGATTCCCTGGGTGATCAGATTCCGCTCCGAGAATTTCCAATGAGAAGTCACCTTTCTCTTTTTGTCGATTGGCAATCGCAGATGCACCTGTAGATACCGGACCAGATACAAACAGGTATAGAAATACTGGCACTCCACCACCTCCAGCCCTGGAATCGACGCTGCCAGCCTCCTGAAACTCTTCATGTCATATCGGCGAAGATTCTTCACGATGTGGTCGTATTCCGAAAATACCGCGGGCGTTGAGGGCAATGTGAAGAAAAGATATCCCCCGTCCCTTACCTTATCGCACAGGGCCTTCACATACGCCCTGTCCTCAGGCATGTATTCCAGAGAATCCATCATGATCGCGTAATCCATGCCATCCGGAACCTCCTCCAGATAGTGGGCTTTATGAATCCGCGGATAATCCGGAACCGTCTCATCGTACTCCAGATCCACGGCATATGCCGTATCTCTCCTATATCTTTTCAGAAGGAATTTGTCGAAGAACAGGTCGCCTGCCCCTACATTCACATAATTCCTCCCTTTTTTCCTGTGGCCCCTATCCAGATATTCCCCAAATACCTCCAACACCTTCCTGGTTCTGCTCAGCTCCCACGGATGCCTGTTCTTGATGCCGCTTCCGCTTCCGTCCCTTTCCCTCAAATCCATTTCCACACACTCCCGTACAGTTTTCTCTCTATAAAAACACAATACTTATGATAAACCAATTCCGGGAAAATAGCTATACCGAACATTTGTTTTCCTTCTGTCCCTTGGCTGCTCTCATTCAGAATCCCCATCGTGAATATCAGCCTTCGGCTTTTCCAGCCCTTGGATGACGACTCCCTGCTTCTGCGCATAGTCCCAAAGCGCAGCGTGGATGGCCTCCTCGGCAAGCAGAGAGCAATGCACCTTCACCGGCGGCAGTCCGTCCAGAGCCTCCATCACCGCCTTATTGGTCACCTGCAGGGCCTCCTGCACCGTCCTGCCCTTCACCAGTTCCGTTGCCATGGAACTGGTGGCCACAGCAGCCCCACAGCCAAAGGTCTTGAACCTGGCCTCCCTGATGATTCCGTCCTCGTCGATGTCCAGGAATATCCGCATGATATCCCCGCATTTGGCGTTCCCCACAGTCCCCACGCCGCTGGCATCCTCTATCTCTCCCATGTTCCTGGGATTCTGGAAATGATCCATCACTTTTTCGCTGTACATTGTAGCCTCCTGTCCGTCCTGTGATTTCCATGGATGCCGCCCCATATCGATTCGTTTAAAGGCTTCGCATCCTCATGTCTTTCTGAACTGCATAATTCCTTATGTCCTGTCCCTTCGGGACTTCATGAAATCCTCATACAGAGGCGACATGTCCCGCAGCCGCTGCACGATTTCCTTCAGATGCCCCACCACCTGGTCCAGCTCCTCCTTCGTGTTCTCCTCCGAAAGCGTCATGCGGAGCGACCCGTGGGCCTCCTCGTGCTTCAAGCCAATCGCCAGCAACACATGAGAAGGATCCAGCGAGCCGGAGGTGCAGGCCGAGCCGCTGGAGGCGCATACGCCCCTCATGTCCAGCATGATCAGCAGGGATTCCCCCTCGATGAAACGGAAGGAAATGTTCGCGTTGCCGGGGAGGCGCTTCTCGCGATGGCCGTTCAGGCGGCAGTAGGGAATCTCGCTTTCAATCCGCCCAATCAGATAATCCCGAAGCTCCCTTTCCTTCCGGGCTTTCTCCTCCATGATGCGCTGTGCCCTCCGGACGGCTGCGGCGAAGCCCACGATGCCCGGAACATTCTCCGTGCCGGCCCTGCGGTTCCTCTCCTGGGCCCCGCCGTGCACAAAGGAACGGATTTTCACATCGGAGCGGATATAGAGCATGCCCGTGCCTTTGGGGCCGTTCAGCTTATGGGCGCTGGCGCTGAGCATATCGATGTTCATCTCCTCCACATCGATGGGAATCTGCCCAAAGGCCTGCACGGCGTCCGTATGGAACAGGATGCCGTGCTCTCTGGCAAGGCTTCCAATCTCCCGGATCGGTTCTATGGTGCCGATTTCATTGTTGGCGAACATGACGCTGATCAGGATGGTATCAGGCCGGATGGCCGCTTTCAAAGCCCTGACATCCACCAGACCGTCTCCGTCCACGTCCAAATAGGTCACCTCATAGCCCTTTTTTTCCAGATATGCGCAGGTGTGCAGGACCGCATGATGCTCTATCTTCGTGGTGATGATATGCTTCCCTTCCGCGCCGCGGCTCTCCGCCGCTGCCTTGACGGCCCAGTTGTCCGCCTCCGTCCCGCCTGCCGTGAAATAGATTTCTTCCGGCTTCGCCCCCACGGCCCCGGCAATGGTCCTCCTGGCCTCGTTAATGGCCTTTTTCCCGGCAGAGCCCAGGGAGTAGATGGCGCTCGGGTTACCGTACATTTCCGTAAAATAAGGTATCATAGCCTCTACCACTTCGGGAGCCGTCCTGGTGGTAGCCGCATTGTCTAAATATATCATTTCACGTTCCTCTCCGCTTTCTGTCCCGCATGAACCGCCCGGATACAGCTTTACCGCTCCCGGCAGCAGGATTCACAGGGCCTTTAATTTCATACCTTTTTAATAGGTTTATAGACAGTATAGCATCGCATGTCTGTTCTGTCAACTGTCCAAGGGGAATATAATGGGAAAAACGAAAGTTTCCTCCCTTCATTATGAAAGCAAAGCAACGTCATCCCCTGATTGTGGGCACCTTTATCCTTACCGCCACAGGCATCGTCAGCAGAATCATCGGTTTCCTGTACCGCATCTATCTCTCCCGGCTGTTCGGGGAGGAAGGAATGGGCATCTATCAGCTCTTAAGCCCGGTGCTTTCCCTGTCCTTCTCCCTCACCGCCGCCGGATACCAGACCGCCATCTCCAAGCTGGTGGCGGAGCAGGCAGCCACCAGCAAAAAGCCCTCCCTGCGCCCCCTTGTGCTGGGACTTCTCGTCTCCCTGCCATTGTCCCTGGCCTGCAACGCAGTGCTGTTCCTCTTCGCGGACCAGGTCTCCGCAAGCCTCTTGCAGGAGCCCCGCACGGCTTCCATGCTGCGCATCCTTTCCTTCTCTGTGCCATTGAGCGCCGTGCATTCCTGCATCAACGGTTACTTTTACGGCATAAAAAAAGCCGGGGTTCCGGCAGGGGCCCAGCTTCTGGAGCAGGTCGCCCGGGTGGGCTGTGTGTACATAGTATCCTCCCGCATCCTGGCGGCAGGCAGGACGCCGTCCATCAGCGTGGCCGTCCTGGGACTCACCGTGGGGGAATTCGCCTCCATGCTGCTGACCATCGCCGCAATCTGGCCGGACGGAATCCCCGCCTTTCGCCGTCCCCGGGATTCGCGGCGGCAGCCTTTCCATGTTCCCTCCCGCCTCTCGGGCCCGTCCGGCTCCGCCCTCTGGGGGAAGCTCATGGCCATGGCCCTGCCGCTGACTGCCAACCGCATCGTGCTGAACCTTCTGCAGAGCGTAGAGGCCGTGTCCATCCCCGCAAAGCTCCGGCTCTATGGCTATGACACCGCCACCTCCCTAAGCGTGTACGGTGTGTTCACCGGCATGGCCATGCCCTTCATCTATTTCCCCAATGCCCTGACCAGCTCCGTGGCCGTGCTGCTGCTGCCGATTATCTCGGAGAACTATGCCCTGGGGAACATGGGCGCCGTCCGGAGCGCCACGGTGCGCACCGTGAAATACTGCGGCCTCATGGGCTTTGGATGTCTGGGCTTTTTCGTCCTGTTCGGCGGATGGATCGGAACCAATGTGTTCGACAGCCCCCTGGCGGGATATTTCATCACTACCCTGGGCTTCATCTGCCCCTTCCTCTACCTGGACACCACCCTCTCCAGCATCCTGCAGGGGCTGGGCCTGGCCGGGCACACCTTCGTCATGAACGTGGTATGCCTGCTGGTTCGCCTGGCCTTCGTCTTCCTGGCCGTCCCCCAGGTAGGAGTCAGGGGCTTTCTATGGGGGCTTTTGGTCAGCCAGCTGACCCTAGGCGTACTCTACCTGGGCTGCCTCTACCGCTTCCTACAGAAAAAATAACCCTCAGATTGGTGCAAGTCCAACCTATTCGAGCATCTTCTTCAGCTCGTCCATAAAGGTATTTACGTCCTTGAACTCCCGGTACACGGAGGCAAAGCGCACATAGGCCACCGCATCCAGGTCCTTGAGCTTGTTCATCAGAAGCTCCCCTATGACCTGGCTGCTGATTTCCTTTTCCTCCCTGTTGAAGATCTCGTTCTCCACCGCATCCACCAGCTGGGTAATCTGCTGGGCGCTCACAGGCCTCTTGTGACAGGCCCGCAGCAGACCGCCCTCTATCTTGGCGCGGTCGTAAGCCTCTCTGTTCTCATCCTTCTTGATGATGATCAGAGGGATAGTCTCGATCTTCTCATAGGTGGTAAAACGCTTCCCGCATTCATCGCAGGCCCGCCTGCGGCGGATAGAATTGTTCTCTTCCGCCGGGCGGGAATCGATTACCCTTGTATTATCTCGATTACAGTAAGGACATTTCATCTGTACACCCCCTGTGCGCTTCGGCGCACATACCAATCCATGCTTCGTGTATAGTGCCCGTCTTTTGTTACGTTTAACGTACCATATTCAGCAGGGAATGTCAACGAGAATAATGTCCGGCCCTATCTGTCTGATGTCCTTAAAGGGTATCACGATGTTTGGCTCACAATTCAGGAATCCCAACACCCTGCTGCCCCCCGGCACCATAATCTTGCAGATGCAGCCGCTGCAGGGGTCGAACTCCAGGTCGCATACCCTGCCCAGCTTTTTGCAGTTCTTGATGTTGATCACATCCTTGCATTTCAGTTCCGAATAGAGCACAGGAAGCCCTCCTCACGGAAAAATCCTTACTATTACATGTATGCGGCACATGGGGAAAATGAGAACGGCGGACATGAATATTTTTCCGCGCCGGGCACATACTACCACTATAATCCAACGCGCCCCATGCGCAGAAACGAGGAAGGAAATGACACAGGGAAAAGTGGAAATCTGCGGGGTGAACACCTCGAAACTCCCATTGCTGAAGGCAGAGGAAAAGGAAGCCCTCTTCCAGCAGATCGAGGCGGGCGATGAAAGGGCCAGGGAAGCCTATATCGAAGGGAACCTGCGGCTGGTCTTAAGCGTCATCAAGCGCTTCTCTTCCAGCAACGAGAACGTGGACGACCTGTTCCAGATCGGCTGCATCGGCCTAATCAAAGCCATCGACAATTTCGACACCTCCCTGAACGTGAAGTTCTCCACCTATGCCGTGCCCATGATCATCGGCGAAATCCGGAGGTTCCTGCGGGACAACAGCGCCATGCGCGTATCCCGCTCCCTGAAGGATACCGCCTATAAGGCAATCTACGCCAAGGATGCCCTGACCAGGAAGAACCTGAAAGAGCCCTCCATCGAGGAGATTGCCACAGAAATCGGCATCTCCAAGGAGGACATCGCCTACGCCTTAGATGCCATCCAGAACCCTATGAGCCTATACGAGCCCATCCTCACGGACGGCGGCGATACCCTTTATGTGATGGACCAGATCAGCGACAAAAAAAATAAGGAAGAGAACTGGGTGGAACATCTCTCCCTCAGCGAAGCCATGAAGCGCCTGAACCCCCGGGAGCATGAAATCATCTCCCTGCGCTTTTTTGAGGGCAAGACCCAGATGGAGGTGGCGGAAGCCATCGGCATCTCCCAGGCCCAGGTCTCCCGGCTGGAAAAGAACGCCCTGCGCTCCATGCGCAGCTATCTGACCGCATAAGGCGGTCACTGCTACATAAAACTTCAACTACATTTCTGTAATCATCCACCGCCCCGGGCAGCCCTTCTCTGCCACTATCTTTTCCCGAACAGCTTAAAAAGCCTGTAGAGCAGAAATCCGAGGACAGCTCCCAGCGTATTGGTCAAGATGTCGTCTATCTGGAAGAACCCTCTCCCCGTAATCAGCTGCAGCGTCTCGATGCCCAGGCTCGTCAGCGCCCCCAGCGCCAGACAGGGCAGGAACCTGCGATACCGCCCGAAGGCAAAGCCCGCCAGAAAGCCATAGGGCACGAAGAGCAGGACATTCTCTATGACAAAGGCATTGTTCCTGTCATTGATCCCCCAGGTGGAGAACAGCTCCAGGTCGATTCCCTTGCTGTCCCCGCCCTCCCTGGACAGAAACGTGATGACCAGCATCAGGGCCAGATAAATCACGAATGCCGCCACCGGCAGCTTGGCCGCGGGCAGCTTCCCCCTGCGCTTCCTCACGCCGTTCACCGCCCATAAAAAAAGCGTCGCCATCAAAAGCCCCAGAGCAAAGCCGTAAGGAAAGAACTTTACCATGGACAGCATATCCCTATATATATATTTGAACATATTGTATTCTCCGCTATTCATGCGGAAGGCCCGGCCGTCACAGTCCTATGCGAAAGAGGCTATCGATTCTCATCCCAACGCTCTCCCGCATTCTCCCATATTTCCTTCTTCTCGGAAAGCATCCCGTTCATCCAACAGATGGCCTCTGCAACGCCGTCCTCCCCAAACGGAAACGCAGCGGTTTCCTTCTTCTCTTCAGGTGTCTTAAAAAAGGCGAAAGGCTCCGGCCATACCGTACAGCGCAGGAGTTTCTCCCCCTCCTCGCCGGCCACGCCCTCCAGACGGTAGCGCATGCCCTGGTGGCAGCCCGTGAACTCCGTCTTCTTCAAATATTCTATCGATAATATATCATCTCGTCGTATCAATGTTTTTATACCTGATTTTTATACCTGATTCTATTGTCCTGTATTTATTCTACCCTATTTTATCCCGTTTGCATAGCCTAAATATGCGTGCTCATCTCTTTTTTCAGCTGGCGCATGATTTTTTTCTCCAGCCTGGATATGTATGACTGGGATATCCCCAGGAGAGAGGCCACCTCCTTCTGGGTCATCTCCTGGCCGTCCCTGGTGCCCAGCCCGAAGCGCAGCTTGATGATCCTCTTCTCCCGCTCAGAGAGCTTGCTGATGGCCGCCATGAGGAGCTTGCGCTCCACCTCGTTCTCGATGTCCCGGTAGATTACGTCTTCGTCCGTCCCCAGGATGTCCGAGAGCAGCAGCTCGTTCCCGTCCCAGTCCACGTTCAGCGGCTCGTCTATGGACACTTCCAGCTTGGTCTTGTTGTTCCTGCGCAGGTACATCAGAATCTCGTTCTCGATGCACCTGGAGGCATATGTGGCCAGCTTGATGTTCTTGTCCGGCTTGAAGGTGTTGATGGACTTGATCAGGCCGATGGTGCCTATGGAGATCAGGTCCTCCACCCCTACGCCCGTATTGTCGAATTTCTTGGCTATGTACACCACCAGCCGCAGATTGTGTTCGATTAAGATGGCCTTGGCCTCATCGTCATACTCCGTCCCCAGGTCGCCGATGACCTGGCTCTCCTTCTCCAGCTCCAACGGAGGCGGCAGCACCTCGGCACCGCCTATGTAATGGATGTCCCCTTCCCCCCGCAGGAACAGCTTATCCCTGTGAATCATCTTGAATTGCATCTTTCCCGGTATCATGACTTTCAGTATCATAGCGCCTCTCATTCTGCCGTTTCGCGCGGCCTCCCCTTTTCCTCTCCGTAAAGAGCCTGGGATTGATTATCATATTCACGGACTCTGCGCCTGCACTGGCCGCGCCTGAGACCTCCTCATCGCTGACAGCCACGTACACATCTGCAAAACGATACTCCATGCCCCCTGTCTCTACCCAAAGCTCCGCAAGCAGATAGGCCGGCAGGATGCCCCGGCTCTTCCCGATGCTGTGATAGGGAACGGCGCGGAAGCCCTCCTGCGCCCCCTCCCACAGTGCCTCGAACACCGTTCTCCCCACCACGCAGACTGGCTTCCCGCTGATTGGCTCGAACAGGCTGTTGCCCGAATCGATCAGGGCCGTCACCGCAAGCTTCCTTCCTTTTCTCCGCAGGACGGCTCTGCACAGGCTCTGGCCGTCTGCATACGGGTTATCTCGTAAGCGCGCGAACAGCAGGAAGAAGAGCCCTCCCATCCCCAGGATTCCCGGGACGCTCGCCAAGCCCTCCCGAATCCGCGGAAAGAGCCGGATCAGGAACAGCATGGCTCCGCCCATCCCCAGGGAGCACATCAGCAGCCGCTCCAGGAGCTTCAGGAACATTCTCAGGCTCCTCACACGGAAGGTGATACAGAGCATTCCCGCCGTACCCACGGCTGTCCATACCGCCAGCTTCAAAGCAGCCCGGCCGCCTCCCAGAAAGGGGAGAAGCGCACAGGCCGCCCCCACCGCCGCTCCTGCCGCCAGCCTCCACAAAGAGGCGATGCGCAGGGTGCTCCTGTCCACCAGGAGGCAGAGAAACAGGTTCATCATGAAATTGAGAAGGAACAGGCTGTCAATATATAGCTCATAGTGCATCGGCATCATCCTTTTCACAATCATTATAAAGGGATGGGACTTAAGATTTTGTCAAACAGAGGGAAGAATCCCAAGAATTTTTCGACAAAAAGAGCCGGGCGCTTGTCCGCCCGGCTATCTGGCACAAATATGATGTACCCTGCTATTTTCGCTGTAGGAAATCAGGAATCTTCAATGTCTTCTCCTCCACGGAGCTGCGGATGTCCACAGGCTTCTGGATGCCCTGTACAGGAGTCGTGGGCATAGGATTCGTCTGTCCGGGCTGCACGTTCAGGCCCTTCAGCCCGCCAGAGCCCAAGTGGGCATTCTGCTGCCTGTACATATTGCTGGTACCAAATCTGGACTGGGGCACGGCAGGGTTCTCCTCTTCCAGCCCTGTGGCGATTACGGTGACAGTACAGCTGTCTGTTTTGGCCTCGTCATACATAGCGCCGAAGATGATGTTCACATCCTCTCCCGTCAGGCTCTGGACAAAATCCGCGGCATCGCTGGCATCCGGCAGCGAGATGTCCCCGGACACGTTGAGGATGACGTCCGTGGCGCCGCTGATGGTGGTCTCCAACAGAGGGCTCTCCACAGCCATCTTCACGGCCGACAGGGCCTTGTCGTCGCCCTTGCCCTCCCCGATGCCGATGTGCGCGATGCCCTTGTCCTTCATGACAGTCTGGATGTCAGCGAAGTCCAGATTGATGATGGCGGGCAGATTGATCAAATCCGTAATGCCCTGTACGGCCTGCTGCAGCACTTCGTCCGCTTTCTTCAAGGCCTCCGGCATGGTAGTGCGTCTGTCTACGATCTGTAAAAGTTTGTCGTTGGGAATAACAATCAAGGTGTCCACATTCTCCTTGATGCGCTCGATGCCGCTTAAGGCGTTCACCATGCGGGTCCTGGCCTCGAAGCGGAAGGGCTTGGTCACCACTCCCACCGTGAGGATGCCCATGTCCTTGGCCAGCTTGGCCACCACAGGGGCAGCGCCGGTTCCCGTGCCGCCTCCCATGCCGCAGGTGACGAACACCATGTCTGACCCCTTCAATGCGGCGGTGATCTCCTCCGCGCTCTCCTCCGCGGCCTTCTCGCCGATCTCCGGCTTCGCCCCGGCGCCCAGCCCCTTGGTCAGCTTCTC
>CAJUFO010000059.1 GCA_910585615.1 uncultured Acetatifactor sp. | reverse complement strand
TCAGCGTTATGCAGTCTGGTTTCACGGCAAGTGAAATCGTTAAGCAGTATAAAATCGTTGAACCTTTCATTCGGAAGTGCGCTCACGAAAGGTTCCCTCGTGCGCATTCGCGGCTTTAGTGTTCAGGTTCTTCTGTGCCGTGGACAGCATCAGCTTGATCCGGTTCAGCTGGTTCACTTCGCTGGCGCCGGGGTCGTAGTCGATGGCCACGATATTGGACTCCGGATAGCGCTTGCGCAGGGCCTTGATGACCCCCTTGCCCACCACATGGTTGGGCAGGCAGCCGAAGGGCTGGGTGCATACGATGTTGGGCACGCCCTCGCGGATCAGCTCCACCATCTCCCCGGTGAGGAACCATCCCTCTCCGGTCTGGTTGCCGATGGAGACGATGGGCTCCGCGTAGGAGGCGATTGTCCGGATGGGCGAAGGAGGAGTAAAGTGCCTGGATTTCCGGAATTCCTTCACCATGCTCCCCCGGAGCACATGCTCGATGGCCCAGATGCCCAGGGCGCAGGCGCGGGCGGTTTTTTTGCTGGTGCCCAGATGCTCAGCCTTGTAGATCTGGTTGTAGAAGCAGTAGAGCATGAAGTCCATCAGGTCAGGCACCATGGCCTCCGCCCCTTCGCTCTCCAGAAGCTCCACCAGATGGTTGTTGCCCGCGGGGGAGAACTTCACCAGGATCTCCCCCACGATGCCCACCCGGGGTTTTTTGACGTCCAGGATGGGGACTGCGTCGAACTCCCGGATGATGTTCCGGCACATCCTGCCGAAGCCCAACAGGTTCACATGCTTCGCGGAGACGAAATCCTGTACTTTTTTTACCCATTTCCTGTGCAGAGCGTCTACGCTGCCAGGGACTGCCTCATAGGGGCGCATCCGGTATACGCAGCGCATGAAGATGTCGCCGAACTGGGCGGCCAGAGCCGCGCGTATCAGCAGGTCGGCGTTCAGGTGGAAGCCGGGATTGCTCTCGATGCCTGCCAGGTTCAGGGAAATCACGGGAATCTGCTCCATGCCCGCCTTCTGCAGGGCCCTGCGGATGAAGCCCACGTAGTTGGTGGCCCGGCAGCCCCCTCCGGTCTGGCTCATGACGATGGCAGTCTTCTGCAAGTCGTATCGTCCCGACTGCAGGGCCTCCATGATCTGCCCCACCACCAGCAGGGAGGGGTAACAGGCGTCATTGTTCACATATTTCAGCCCCACATCCACGGAATGGCGGTTGTCGTTGTCCAGGACTACGAAATTGTAGCCGCAAGCATTGAAGGCCGACTGCATGATCTCGAAGTGGATGGGGGACATCTGGGGGCAGATGATGGTGTAGTCCCTGCGCATCTGCTCGGTGAAGGGCACCTTCTCTATGGCGGAGGAGTGGAGCGTGCGCTCCTTATGGCTCTTCTCCCGCACCTTGATGGCGGAGAGCAGGGAGCGCACCCGGATCCTGGCGGCCCCCAGATTGTTCACCTCATCAATCTTCAGGCAGGTGTATATCTTGCCGGAGCCGGTCAGGATGTCGCTCACCTGATCCGTGGTCACCGCGTCCAGGCCGCAGCCGAAGGAGTTCAGCTGGATCAGGTCCAGGTAGTCCACCGTCCGCACGAAGCTGGCTGCGGCATAGAGCCTGGAGTGGTACATCCACTGATCCGAGACGATCAGGGGCCTCTCCGGGCAGCCCAGGTGGGAGACGGAGTCCTCCGTCAGCACCGCCAGGTCGAAGGAGGCGATCATCTCCGGCAGGCCGTGGTTAATCTCCGGGTCGATGTGGTAAGGGCGTCCGGCCAGGACGATACCGCGCTTTCCGGTCTCCTGAAGCCAGGCGATGGTCTCCTCCCCCTTCTTCCTCATGTCCATGCGGGTGCGGTCCAGCTCCTCCCAGCCGGCGGCCGCGGCGGCAGCCACCTCCCTGGCGGGCAGCTCCGCGAACTCCCTGGTCAGGGCCTCCGTGACGGTGGAGATGTCCCGGAAGGACAGGAAGGGATTGCGCAGCGTTGCCTGTCCGTTTCCGATGGCCTCCACATTGTTCTTGATGTTCTCGGAGTAGGAGGTGACGATGGGGCAGTTGTAATGGTTGGTGGCCCCCTCCACCTCGTCCCGCTCATAGAACAGGGCGGGGTAGAAGACGAAGTCCACCTTCTGCCTGATCAGCCACTCCACATGCCCGTGGGCCAGCTTGGCGGGGTAGCACTCCGATTCGCTGGGGATGGACTCGATGCCCAGCTCGTAGATCTGGCGGTTGGAGCTGGGGGAGAGGACTACCCGGTATCCCAGCTTCGTGAAAAAGGTATGCCAGAAGGGATAGTTCTCGTACATGTTCAGCACCCTGGGGATGCCCACCGTGCCCCTGGGAGCCTGGTCCGGGGCCAGGGACTCATAGGAGAACAGGCGCTTTAACTTGTAGTCGAAGAGATTGGGCACATCGTGGGCATTCTTCTGTCCGCCGATGCCCCGCTCGCAGCGGTTGCCGGAGATATACTGACGGCCTCCCGAGAATTTATTGATGGTGAGGCGGCAGCTGTTGGTGCAGCCCCGGCACTTCGCCATGCTGGTCTCGTACTTCAGGGCGCAGAGCTTCTCGTAGGAGAGCATATGGGTCATGTAGCCCTCCTCGAAGCGCTCCCTGGCGATCAGCGCCGCGCCGAAAGCGCCCATGATGCCCGCGATATCGGGCCGGATGGCCTGGCAGTCCGCGATTTTCTCAAAGCTGCGCAGGACGGCGTCATTGTAGAAGGTGCCGCCCTGGACGACGATGTTGCGCCCAAGCTCAGAGGCATCGGATACCTTGATGACCTTGAACAGGGCGTTCTTGATCACGGAGTAGGCCAGCCCCGCGGAGATGTCCGGGACCCCCGCGCCCTCCTTCTGGGCCTGTTTCACCCTGGAGTTCATGAACACGGTGCAGCGGGTGCCCAGGTCGATGGGATGCTCCGCGAAGACGGCGGCCTCCGCGAAATCCTCCACGCTGTAGTTCAGGGATTTGGCGAAGGTCTCGATAAAGGAGCCGCAGCCCGAGGAGCAGGCCTCGTTGAGCAGCACGCTGTCCACCGCGTGGTCCTTGATCTTGATGCATTTCATGTCCTGGCCCCCGATGTCCAGGATGCAGTCCACATCGGGGTTGAAGAAGGCGGCGGCATAGTAATGGGCCACGGTCTCCACCTCGCCGTCGTCCAGGAGGAACGCGGCCTTCATCAGGGCCTCGCCGTAGCCTGTGGAGCAGGAGCGCACGATGCGCACGCCCTCCGGCAGCTGCTCATGGATCTCCTTCAGGGAGCGGATGGCGGTCTTCAGAGGGCTGCCGTCATTATTGCTGTAGAAGGAATAGAGCAGGGAGCCGTCCTCCCCCACCAGAGCGATTTTGGTGGTGGTGGAGCCGGCGTCGATGCCCAGGAACGCGTTGCCTTTATAGTCGGCCAGGCGGGCCGTGCCCACATGGGCTTTCCTGTGGCGCTCCCTGAAAGCGTCATAGGAGGCCCTGTCGGCGAAAAGGGGTTCCATGCGCTCTACCTCGAACTCCATCTTGATATCGGAGGAAAGCCTGCGCAGCATCTCCTCCATGGAGCAGGAGACGTCCTCCTTTGCGTTCAGGGCGGAGCCTATGGCGGCGAACAGATGGGAGTTGTCCGTATTGACGGTGTGCCTGTCGTCAAGATGCAGCGTCCGGATGAAGGCCGCCTTGAGCTCCGACAGGAAATGCAGCGGGCCGCCCAGGAACGCCACATATCCCCGGATGGGCTTGCCGCAGGCCAGGCCGGAGATGGTCTGGTTCACCACGGCCTGGAAGATGGAGGCGGCCAGGTCCTCCTTTGTGGCCCCCTCGTTGATCAGGGGCTGGATGTCCGTCTTGGCGAACACGCCGCAGCGGGCGGCGATGGAGTAGAGGGACTTGTAGTTTTTGGCGTATTCGTTTAGCCCGGCGGCGTCCGTCTGGATCAGGGATGCCATCTGGTCGATGAAGGAGCCGGTGCCCCCGGCGCAGATGCCGTTCATGCGCTGCTCCACATTGCCGCCCTCGAAATATATGATCTTCGCGTCCTCGCCGCCCAGCTCGATGGCCACGTCCGTCCTGGGCGCAAGCTCCAGCAGGGCGGAGGACACGGCGATGACCTCCTGGGTGAAGGGCACCTCCAGGCAATTTGCCAGGGTCAGGCCGCCGCTTCCCGTAATCATGGGATGCAGGGTCAGGTTGCCGAACTGCTGATATGCTTTGTCCAGGAGCCTGGAGAGGGTCTCCCGGATATTGGCAAAATGGCGCTCATAGTCTGAGAACAGGATGCGGTGCGCTTCGTCCAGAATCGCGATCTTCACCGTGGTGGAGCCTATATCAATGCCGAGAAATACATCGGCATCGCCGACAAGTGCATCGGCATCGCAATGAGCGGCAGTTTTTGTAGTAAATTCCATGCAAAATCATCCTTCCTGAAAATAAGCCAGTCTCAAAACTGGTAAAAGAATGCTGACATATCATGACATTCTAAGACATTATAGTACACTGCGGCACAAAATGCAAATAGATGGACGTGTAAAAAGTTTATTAAAATACTGATTTTTATATAAAAATAGGAAAAGTCTGGTTTACTTATGGAAGCGGGGATGGTAGAATACTATTATCCTGCGGGCTGCCGGAGTCCTGTTTCCAGTCTATTCGCAGGGCCCCAAGGCTATTCGACACAAGGAGTGAATGAGATGAGCAATTTTGAGAAGAGATTTGGAAAGTACGCCATCAGCAACCTTTCCCTGATACTGATCCTGTGCTATGTGGTGGGCTATGTCATCCAGATGGTCAATGGCAATTTCCTGCTGTACCTGACGCTGGATCCCTACGCCGTCCTCCACGGCCAGATCTGGAGGATCTTCACCTGGGTCATCGTGCCGCCCTCCTCGCTGGATCCCTTTACGATCATCATGCTCCTGTTCTATTACAATATCGGCACCAGTTTGGAGCGGACCTGGGGGACTTATCGGTATAACGTCTATCTGTTCTCGGGCATGCTGTTCACTGTCCTGGGCAGCTTCGTGTGGCTGGGCATCCAGTTCTTCCTCTCCGGAGGCGGGGAAGGGCTTGCAGCCACCTCCCTGATCGTGTCCGCCCTGTTCAGCACCTACTATATCAACATGTCCATCTTCCTGGCCTTTGCGGCCACGTTCCCGGATGTGCAGGTGCTGCTGATGTTCATCATCCCGGTGAAGGTGAAGTGGCTGGGCATTCTGGACGGCCTGGTGCTGACATACGATTTCCTGTTCCGGGGAGGCCTGGTGACCAGGATCGTCATCCTGTCCTCCCTGCTGAACTTCGTGATATTCTTCTTTACCTCCAGGAGCCATATCCACATGTCTCCGAAGCAGATGAAGCGCAGGGCTGAGTTCAAGCAGGACATCCGGCGCAACTCCAGGGTGACCAAGCATAAGTGCGCCATCTGCGGCCAGACCGAGGACGACGATCCCAATCTGGAATTCCGGTTCTGCTCCAAATGCAATGGCAATTACGAATACTGCCAGGAGCATCTGTTCACCCATACCCATGTGAAGTGAATTCGAAAAACAAAATGAAAGGAAACGAAAAAAAGTGAATCAGGAGATCGTTTTCGCGCAGACGCTGGAGAAGGTGCGCAGGCTTGCTAGGGAGCAGGGGAACAGCATCAGGGAAGAGCAGGTGAGGGAGAGCTTCGCCGGACTGGAACTGGGGGAAGCCCAGATGGAGATGGTGTTCGACTATCTGAGGAAGCACAATGTGGGCATCGGAGAGCCCGGCGACCAGGACGCTTTTATGACGGAGGAGGAGAGGGACTATCTGCAGATGTACCTGGACGAGATAGAAGGGCTCCCCGTCTGCAGCGACGGACAGAGGACGGCCTACGCCATGTCCGTGATGGCCGGGGACAGGGCGGCCAGGCAGCAGCTGACGGAAAGCTTCCTGCGGGAGGTGGCGGACATCGCCAGGCTCTACGCGGGCCAGGGCGTGCCCCTGGAGGATCTGATCGGGGAGGGGAACGTGGCCTTGGCGGTGGGCGTGGAGATACTGGCGCAGGCGGGACAGGCCCCGGGGGGAAGCTTTGACGGAAAGCCCTCGGAGGCCTGCGGCATGCTGGCCAGGCGCGTCATGGACGCCTGCGAGGAGTGCATCCGGGAGCGGGCCCACCAGGAGAAGAATGACAAAAGAATCGCCGACAGGGTGAACCGGGTGGCGGATAAGGCGGGGCAGCTCTCGGAGGAGCTGCGCAGGAAGGTGACGCCTGAGGAGCTCTCCCAGGAGACCGGGCTGTCCGGGAAAGCCATCCGGGACGCCATGCGCCTGAGCGGATTCAAGATAGAGGACATCGAGACGGACAGCAAAGCCTGAGACCGTCCGGGGACAGGGCGCGGGATGTGGGCGCCGCCGGGAGACAATATGGAGAAAAAGATATACGAGGACTATAAATACAGCATGCAGGATACCGCCAGGCTTTATGTGGGGGCAAAGTATACTTTCCGGGAGCTGCTGGACGAGGATGAGATCAGCTTTAAGTTCCGTCTGATCATGGAGCGGTACATCCTTCCCGAGGCGGACAGGGAGGATACCCTGGAGACCCATCTGTACTACCTGGCCCCGGACAGCTTTCTGGTGAAGGTCTATAAGCAGATGAAGGCCCGGGTGAAGGTGAACGTCATCGAGGAAAAGAAACCCTTCTTCGGGGGAAGCAGGGGGAGGACAGCCCATGTCCCGAAGAAGCGGTACGTGACGAAACAGCTCACGGTGGAGGAGCTGGCCAGCGTCCCGCCCGCCGACAAGGAGCGGCAGGGCTACGTGATACAGGAGCTGAGCGTCAGCAAGCTGGCGCTGCTGGGATTGTGACGATGTATGACTGCAAATATATACTGCATAACGCTGAATACTGCCTAATGTAATCATGCGAATGAACCAGTCAGCGTTATGCAGTCTGGTTTCACGGCAAGTGAAATCGTTAAGCAGTATAGAATAAACAAGAGGAGCAAAAAATGAGAGTAGAAGAGTTAACGAGCTATGAAGTCATCGAGAAAAGGAAGATAGCGGACATCGACAGCATGGCCTATCTGTGCCGGCATAAGAAGACCGGGGCCAGGGTGGCATTGCTGTCCAATGACGACGACAACAAGGTGTTCTACATCGGATTCCGCACCACGCCCAAGGATTCCACCGGGGTGGCCCATATCCTGGAGCATTCCGTGCTCTGCGGCTCCAGGGAGTTCCCCATCAAGGATCCCTTTATCGAGCTGGCCAAGGGATCTTTGAACACCTTCCTGAACGCCATGACCTATCCTGACCGCACGGTGTACCCGGTGGCAAGCTGCAATGACAAGGATTTCCAGAACCTGATGCATGTCTATCTGGACGCGGTGTTCTATCCCAATATCTACGAAAACGAGGCCATCTTCCGCCAGGAGGGCTGGCATTATGAGCTGGACGAGGCGGGGAAGCTTTCCTACAATGGCGTAGTCTACAACGAGATGAAGGGGGCCTTCTCCTCCCCGGACAGCGTGCTGTACCGGGAGATCAGCACGGCTCTGTATCCCGACACCACCTATGCCTTTGAGTCCGGCGGCGACCCGAAAGCGATTCCGGAGCTGACCTATGAGCAGTTTTTGGAGTTCCACAGGACCTATTACCATCCCTCCAACAGCTATATCTACCTCTACGGCAATATGGACATGGCGGAGAAGCTGCAGTACATCGACGAGCATTACCTGTCCGCCTTCGATGCCCTGAAGGTGGACTCTGAGGTGACGGGCCAGAAGCCCTTTGAAGGACAGGTGCGCAGGGTGAGGCAGTTCCCCATCAGCGAAGGCGAGGACGTGGACGAGAACACCTATCTGGCATGGTGCAAGTCCGTGGGCGACAACCTGGACAGGGAGCTGTATGTGGCCTTCCAGGTCCTGGATTTCGTGCTCTGCACCGTGCCGGGAGCGCCCCTGAAGAAGGCGCTGATCGACAAAGGAATCGGTAAGGATGTGTTCAGCATCTATGACAATGACTTAAAGCAGCCCTACTTCAGCGTGGTGGCAAAGGGCACATCCCTGTCTAAGGAGGAGGAGTTCCAGTCCACAATCCGGGAGACGCTTTCCGGAATAGTAGAAAAGGGTTTTGACAAAAAGGCCCTGCTGGCGGCCATCAACCATTTCGAATTCCGCTACAGGGAGGCGGATTTCGGAAGCTTCCCCAAGGGGCTGATGTACGGCCTGCAGGCCCTGGGAAGCTGGGTGTATGACGACCAAGGCCCTTTCCTCCACATCGAGGCCAACGAGACCTACGCGAAGCTGCGGGCCAGGGCGGAGGAGGGCTATTTCGAGGAGCTGGTGAAAAAGTACCTGCTGGAGAACCCCCATGGGTCCATGGTAGTCCTGGAGCCTAAGGAGGGCCTTGCCGGAGAGCAGGAGGAGAAGCTGGCAGGAGCCCTGGCGGAGATGAAAGCCAAGATGTCCCAGGAGGAGATTACAGGCATCCACGGCATGATGGACGCCCTGAACGCCTTCCGGGAGGACGTGGATTCCCCGGAGAACCTGGCGAAGATTCCTCTGCTGAACAGGGAGGACATGAAGCGGGAGGCTGCCCCCCTGATCAATGAGGAGAGGAGCCTGGCCGGGTGCCCCGGGCTGTACCATGAGGTCTTTACCAACGGCATCGGGTATCTGCGGCTGATGTTCGAGGTGAAGGACATCCCGGCGGAGTACTTCCCTTATCTCGGTATCCTGCAGAACGTGTTCTGCCATGTGGACACCGCCCATTATACCTATGGGGAGCTGAGCAATGAAATCAATCTGGCCACCGGGGAAATTGGGGTCACCTACAACAGCTACGGAAAAGTGGAGAATCCTAAGCAGTGTACCTTCACCCTGGAGGTCTACACCAAGGCGCTGTACGACAAACTGCCCAGGGCTCTGGAGCTGATGGAGGAGCTGATGCTGACCAGCGATTTCTCGGACGGCAAGCGGCTGAAGGAGATTCTGGCGGAGAACAATTCCAGGTACCGGGAGTATGTGCTGGAGGCCGGGAATAGCGTGGCCCTGAACAGGGCCCTGTCTTACGGGGATGCCAGGTACGCCATGAACGATGAACTGACGGGCATAGGACAGTACCGGCTGACTTCCGGGCTGGAGAAGGACTTTGAGGCGAACAGGGAGCTTCTGACAAAGCGCCTGGAGGGGTTGTGCAGGATGATCTTCCGCCCGGAGAACCTGCGGGTGGACTTTACCGGGGACAGGAAGGCCTTCGAGGGCCTGGAGCCCGCCATCGCCGCCCTGAAAGCGAAGCTGTACACCTGTGAGGTGGAGAAGGGCAGCTTTCTTCCGGAGGTGTCCCGGAAGAACGAGGGCTTCATGACCGCCGGGCAGGTGCAGTATGTCTGCCGGGCCGGCAATTTCCTGAACAAGGGCCTGCCCTATAAGGGGGCGCTGCGTGTGCTGCAGGTGATGATGGGATATGAGTATCTGTGGACGAATATCCGGGTCAAGGGCGGCGCTTACGGATGCATGTGCGCCTTTGGAAGGACGGGAGAGTGTTTCTTCGTCTCCTACCGCGACCCGAATCTGAGCCAGACCATCGACGTGTACGAGGCGGCGGCGGACTTCATCGGCGCTTATGACGCCAACGAGAGGACGCTGACCCAGTACATCATCGGCACCTTCAGCCAGCTCGACATGCCCCTGACGGCGGCGGGCAAGGGCAGGCGCTCCAGAGAGGCCTATATGAGGGGCATCACTATGGAAATGATCCAAAAGGAGCGGGACGAGGTCATCGATGTGACGGCGGAGGACATCCGGGGCCTGGCGGCCTATATCAGGGCCTTCATGGAGGACGATTTCCTCTGCGTGGTGGGCAGCGAACAGAAGATTAAGGCAGAAGCGGATAAATTCATGAATATCGAGAACCTTTCGTAGGTTTTTTCGTCTATAAGGACAGTGGGAGCCGTACTGGTATGGCTTCTGCTGTCAGAAGCGTAGGACCGGGGCATTTCTGACAGACAAGAGCGCCCCGGTCGTGCTGTCTTCGGACAGTGCCATCTGAGGGAGGCCGCGCCTGCCGGGAGGCGGGGAAAGAACATGGCGCAGGGCTGCACGCCCGCAAGGCGGGCAGAGGGGAGGACGGTATGGAAAAAAGAAGGATTGGCCAGAGGATACGTGGCGCGGAAGGGGCGGCAGCAAACGGATGCGCCCGCAGGCATGGAACCGGGGACGGCAGGATTCGGAGCGGAAGGGCAGGCCAGAGGATTTCCGGAACGCGGCTCCTGTGCATATTGGCGTGCATATTGACTACAATTCTATATTCCGCCTGCGGCTCGTCCAGCGGAGCGGACGGCGGCATTTTTGCGGCGACGGACAGCAAGGGCAGCGCCCAGGAAGCGGGCGTGAACGGCGCGGGCGGCGGCATGTATTCCATGGAGGAGGCTGCGGAGTACGAGGCTTATGATACCGCGGACGGCGGAACCCAGGAGGAGGGAACCGGCCAGGGCGCAGGCGTCCGGGAGGGCCGGAAGCTGATCCAGACCGTGGGCCTGGAGGTGGAGACGAAGGAATTCGAGCAGATGATGTCCTCCCTTGAGACACAGGTGGAGGAGCTGGGCGGGTACATAGAGAACATGGAGACCTACAACGGCAGCAGCTATTCCGGCTATGTGTCCTCCCGCTACGCGAACCTGACCATCCGCGTCCCAAACGGAAAGCTGGACAGCTTCCTGCAGACCGTGTCCGACATCGGCAATGTGGTCAGGCGCAATGACAGCGTGGAGGACGTGACTCTGTCCTATGTGGACATGGAGAGCCGCAGGAACACCCTGCGCACGGAGCAGGAGAGACTGCTTGCGTTCCTGGAGAAGGCGGAGACCATCGAGGAGATTATCGCCTTGGAGCAGCGCCTGTCGGAGGTGCGCTATGAGCTGGAGAGCATGGAGTCCAAGCTGCGCACCCTGGACAACCTGATAGACTACAGTACTGTCGAGCTCCATGTGTCGGAGGTCAGGGAGCTGACGGAGGTGCGCCAGGAGGAGCCTGGTCCGGGAAAAAGGATTGTGGAGGGCTTCCTGAGGAGCCTGCGGGACATCGGGGACGGCCTGATGGAGTTCGCCATCTGGTTTTTGACCCATCTTCCCTATCTGGTGCTGTGGGCTGGTGGAATCGGGGTGGCCGTCCTGCTTTGGAGGAAGGCCCGCATCAGACAGCGCAGGCAGAAGGAAAACAGGCAGCGGGAGGAAGCCCGGATACAGGCCCGGACGGTCCGGATGCAGGAATGGGAGGCAGGCGCCGTGGAAAGCGCTGCGCCGGAAGCCGGGGACGGAAAAAAAGAAAATAATGAAAATAACCTGGAAAAATGACAGCGGCACAATTGATTTTTCCGGAAAGCTCTTGTATACTAGACAATAGAATCCTCTCTTGGATTCTATTGTACAGACAGATGCAGCCATAAACAAATATTGACAGACAGATGAGGTAGAAATGGAGAATAAACCTTACAAATCAGGCTTTGTCACCTTGATTGGCAGGCCGAACGTGGGAAAATCCACGCTGATGAACCATTTGATAGGACAGAAGATCGCCATCACGTCCAACAAGCCCCAGACCACCCGCAACCGTATCCGCACCGTGCTGACCACGGAGGAGGGTCAGATTGTGTTTGTGGACACGCCGGGCATCCACAAGTCCAAGAACAAGCTGGGCGAGTACATGGTCACCGCCGCCGAGACCACCCTGGATCAGGTGGACGTGATTCTGTGGCTGGTGGAGCCCTCCAGCTTCATCGGAGCCGGGGAGCGGCATATCATCGAGGAGCTGCAGAAGGTGAAGACCCCTGTGATTCTGGTGATCAACAAGACGGATACCGTGAAGAAGGACGAGGTGCTGTTCTTCATCGACACCTACCGCAAGGCCATAGACTGCGCGGAGATCGTGCCCGTGTCCGCCCTGAAGGGGGACAATACGGAGGAACTGGTGAAGTGCATCTTCAAGTACCTGCCCGAGGGCCCTGCCTATTTCGACGAGGACACCATCACCGACCAGCCCATGCGGGAGATCGTGGCGGAGCTGATTCGGGAGAAAGCCCTGCGCCTGCTGGAGGATGAGGTGCCCCACGGAATCGCCGTCAGCGTGGAGTCCATGCAGGAGGCTGACAAAATCTGCCACATCGACGCGGCCATCGTCTGCGAGAAGGATTCCCACAAGGGCATCATCATCGGCAAGGGCGGCCAGATGCTTAAAAAAATCGGCAGTGAGGCCAGGCGGGAGATCGAGGAGATGCTGGAGATGCAGGTGAATCTGAAAATCTTCGTGAAAGTGCGCAAGGACTGGCGGGACAGCGAACATCTGCTGCGGAATTTCGGCTACAATCAGAAGGATATTTCCGGCAAAGATTAGAAAGACCTGCCAGATAAATCCACGAATATAAAAATCGAAAATGCAGACTCTAAGTGTGGAAAGAAGTTCTGAGCCACAGGCCGGACATCGCCGGGACGTGGCGGGAAGCTTGGTACGCAGGAGGATGCAGGAATGGAAGAAGGATACTGGAAGCAGTTCGAGAGCAGCGGGAAGGTGGAGGACTATCTGTCCTTCGTTTCCAGCGCGAGGCAGGAACAGATTAAAAAGGGCAATCATGCAGGACTATATATGGGTGACGGGAATCATACTGAAGCAGAGCCTGGTGGGGGAGTACGACAGGCGTATCAGCCTTTTGACTAAGGAGAAGGGAAAGGTGGCGGCTTTTGCCAGAGGAGCCAGGAAACCGGGCAACCGGCTGGCGGCGGCCACCAATCCCTTTTCCTTTGGGAGCTTTCGGCTCTATGAGGGCAGGAACGCCTATACGCTGGCCGAGGCGGACATCAGGAACTATTTTGAGGAACTTCGGTCCGACTACATCGGCGCCTGCTACGGCATGTATTTTGCCGAGGTGACGGACTTCTGTACCAGGGAGGGCAATGACGAGCGGGAGATGATGAAGCTGCTGTACCAGTCCCTCAGGGCGCTCTGCGCCGCGGCCCTGCCGAACCCGTTGGTGCGCTGCGTCTTTGAATGCCGGGCCATGGCGGTGAACGGCGAGTTCCCCGGGGAGTTCACCAGGGAAGCCCTGGAGGGGATTCTGGGGGGCGGGATGCCGGAGGATTCCACGCTGTACGCGCTGTACTACATAACGTCCAGCCCCCTGGAGAAGCTTTACACATTCAAGGTGGCAGAAGCGGTACTGGGGCAGCTGCAGGCCGTGGCGGGCCGGTACATGAAGCGCTTTGCGGGACAGCAGCAGTTCAAAAGCCTTGAAGTTCTGCAAACTCTCTGTTGAAAAAACGGATTGTTTTTGGTACAATTACTTATGGCTTTTCGGGATAGGGGAAAAGCCGCACAGCTGTGTGCACGCAAAGCGCACAGGGGAGCATAAATATAGAAGGAAAGATTGAGGCTTAGTGCGGGATGATGAGAAAATATGGAAGACTTGCGGCAGCCCTCTGCCTGTGCATCGTGTTCCTGTCGGGTTGCGGGGAGGCGAAGGTGCCGGATATCGTGGACACCCCTTCCGTGGCCGTCAGTAAGGAGGGGGAGGTCACCGTATGGCAGGTGGGGCTGTTCGATAAAGCCGACTATGTGCTCTCGGAGCTCCAGGCCATGGCCACCCAGGAAGCGGCCCAGTTCAACAGCGCCAGCGGCAGGGAGGCCGCTGTGACTGTGGACAAGGTGGAGGCGCTGGAGGACGGCAGCGGGAAGGTGGTAGTGGCATACCGGTTCGACGGCTGGGAGAGCGCCGCCGGGTTCCTGGAGGAGGAGCTGTACTTCGGGACGGCGTCCCAGGCGGCCCAGGAGGGACGCACGGCGGGCATGGCCCTGGAGGGCGTAAAGGACGGCGCGCCCTATTCGGAGGAGCAGTTGAGACAGGATGCAGACGGCAATGTAGTCATTACGGGAATCAAGGCCAACATCTACTGTCCCGGGAAGGTGACGCATGTGAGCCCGGGGGCGACGGTGAATCCGGACGGCAGCATCGACACATCGGGGACGGAAGGGCCTGTGTGCATTCTGTATCGCTGAGCCGGTCCGGCGGGCGATGCATCTGGACAATAGAAAACAGAAAGGTATGGTTTCGACATGGAAAAGACAATGGACAAAATCGTGGCCCTGGCCAAGGCCAGAGGCTTCATCTATCCGGGCTCCGAGATTTACGGCGGCCTGGCCAATACCTGGGACTACGGCAACCTGGGCGTGGAGCTGAAGAACAACGTAAAGAGGGCCTGGTGGCAGAAGTTCGTGCAGGAGAACCCCTACAACGTAGGCGTGGACTGCGCCATCCTCATGAATCCCCAGACATGGGTGGCCAGCGGCCATCTGGGCGGCTTCTCGGATCCCCTGATGGACTGCAGGGAATGCCACGAGCGCTTCCGGGCGGATAAGCTGATTGAGGACTTCTGCGGGGAGCAGGGCATGGAGCTTACGGAGAGCGTGGACTCCTGGAGCCAGGAGCAGATGAAGGCCTTCGTGGAGGAGCATAATATCCCCTGCCCCAGCTGCGGCAAGCACAATTTTACGGACATCCGTCAGTTCAATCTGATGTTCAAGACCTTCCAGGGCGTCACGGAGGACGCCAAGAGCGTAGTCTATCTGCGGCCTGAGACGGCCCAGGGCATCTTCGTGAACTTCAAGAACGTCCAGAGGACTTCCCGGAAGAAGATTCCCTTCGGCATCGGCCAGATAGGCAAGGCCTTCCGCAACGAGATCACGCCGGGCAATTTCACCTTCCGCACCCGGGAATTCGAGCAGATGGAGCTGGAGTTCTTCTGCGAGCCCGGCACGGATCTGGAGTGGTTCCAGTACTGGAGAGGCTTCTGCAGGGACTGGCTGATTTCCTTAGGCATCAAGGAGGACGAGATGCGCCTGCGCGACCACAGCCCCGAGGAGCTGTGCTTCTACAGCAAGGGCACTACGGACATCGAATTCCTCTTCCCCTTCGGCTGGGGCGAGCTGTGGGGCATCGCCGACAGGACGGATTATGACCTGAGCCAGCATGCCAATACCTCCGGGGAGGACATGACCTATTTCGACGACGAGAAGAAGGAGAAGTACATACCCTATGTGGTAGAGCCTTCCCTGGGCGCGGACAGAGTGGTGCTGGCCTTCCTGTGCGCGGCTTACGACGAGGAGGAGCTGGAGGGCGGCGACATGCGCACCGTGCTGCGCTTCCATCCTGCCCTGGCGCCTGTGAAGATCGGGGTGCTGCCCCTGTCCAAGAAGCTGGGCGAGGGCGCGGAGAAGATCTACGCGCAGTTGTGCAAAAAGTATAACTGCGAGTATGACGACAGAGGCAACATCGGCAAGCGGTACCGCCGCCAGGATGAAATCGGCACGCCCTTCTGCGTGACCTACGACTTCGACTCCGAGACGGACGGCTGCGTCACCGTGCGCTTTAGGGATTCCATGGAGCAGGAGAGGGTGGCGATCGGCGAGCTGGATGCCTATTTTGCGGATAAGTTCGTGTTTTAGGAAATGGGTGGATTACGGGGGCAGAAGCGTTCTTCTGCCCCTTTTTATACTGCAGACCGCCAGGATTTACAGTGGTGTCCCCGGGAAAGTACCTGGCTGGCGGTCTGCAGTCGGGTCGCGCTGCAAATTTAACTGGTGCGCAGTATATATGCGCACGGCGGGTAGGGGGAAGGCTTTCCCCTGCTCGATTGTGCGGACGCGGGTTGACAGACCGGGCGGTAGCGGAAGGAGAGGCTTGATATGAACCGAGAGGAAGCGTTTCGGATACTTGGCATCGATGCTACAAAGGACGAGAGGGCACTGAAGGGCGCTTACAGGGAGAAACTGACGGAGACGAACCCGGAGGACGATCCGGAGGGCTTCAAGAGGCTGCGGAGGGCCTATGAGGAGGCCTGCAGATACGCCAGAGAGACGGAAGATGCGGAGGGGGACGAGCAGGAGCCCCCCAGGGACACCACCCCCTCGGGCCTGTGGCTGGAGCGGGCCGTGGAGATATACGGAAACATCCGCTCCAGACAGGACGTGAAACTCTGGAAGGCCCTTTTCGACGATGATGTGTTCCTGTCCCTGGAGGAGGAAGAGAACTGCCGGGAGAAGCTGCTGCGCTTCCTGACGGAGCATTTCAAGCTGCCCACGGAAGTCTGGAAGCTGTTCGACAGGCGGCTGTCCATCGTGAAGGACGCGAAGCTCCTGCGGGAGAGGTTCCCGGCCAATTTCGTATATTACATCGCGGGCCGGTGCGAACGGGGGGAGGATCTGGACTTCACCCAGTTCCGGGGGCCGGAGGACGGGGATTACGACCGGTTCCTGGAGTGTTACGACCGCTGCTGGCAGGCGCTGCACGAGGACAGACTGGAGGAGGCTAAGCGCTGCCTGGAGGAGGCGGACGCCACGGGCATCCGGCATCCGGTGGTGGAGGTGAGCCGGGCCAATGTGCTGGTGCGGCAGGGAAGAATCGGGGAGGCTGTGGACTTGCTGGAGAGGGAGCTGGCCGAATACCCGGGGGATCCTATGATCTCCTACAATTTCGCAGAAATCCTCTGGAGCCAGAAGGACAACGGCAGCTACAGGAGGCGGGCGGCGGGACTCTACCAGGAGCTGAAGGCGGAGAACGACAGCCATTACATGGCCAACGCCCGGCTGGCCGAATGGCATTATGAGGAGGGGCGCTTCCGGGAGGCCAAGAAATGCGCGGAGCGGGTGCTGACAGCAGGGGCGGACGATGGGTTCATGGAGCTCCTGGCCAAGATCAACAGCGAACTGGAAAAGGGGCTGGAAGCCGGATACCGGGAGCGCGGAGACTGGGAGAGCGGCCTGGAGCTTTGCTGGTGCTACCTGCAGGACGGCAGGACCGCCCGGGGCATCCGGCTGGCCCTTGGGCTGGAGGGGAAGCTGCCTCCGGAAAAGGAGGCGGAGTATTACGGGCTCATGGCGAAGCTCTATACGGAGGAGGCCGATTATGAGGAGGCCATAGCCATGACCAGGCACTGGGAGCCAGCTCTGGAGGCCAAGATGGCGAAAAGCGCCGGCGCAGACGAGAATGAGGATAGAAAAGACAGGGACAGGCTGCGGCAGGCCCGCCTGATCCGGATGCAGTGCTGCCACAGCCTGGGCTACAGGGACAGGGAGAAATTCGCCCTGGCGATTGAGGAGGGCAAGAGCATCCTCACAGGGAGCGCGAAGGACGTGGGCGTCCTGCTGGAAATGGCTCAGATCTATACGGCCATGGAGGAGTATGAGCTGAGCCTGGAGGTATGCCGGCGGCTGATAGAGGAATTCCAGGTCTTCGCGGCGTATGCCTCCATGCTGGAAGCCTACAGGCGGCAGCTTGACGCCGCAGGCGTAGTCAGGGCTGCCGGACAGTGCATCCGGTATTTTCCCGGCTTCGTGAAGTCCTATGAGTACCTGGCCAAGGTGTATCTGGATTTGAACCGGCGGGAGGATTTCGACAAGGTGTATGAGGATGCCCAGAAGAACGGAGTGGGCAGCGTGCTCCTGGATGCCTACCGTTTCCAGATGCGGGAGGAGGTCATGGACATCAGCCGGCTCAACGAGAAGCTGAAGGAATTCCGGCGCAGCTACTTCAAGCATGTGGAGGAGGGGAAGGAGGAATATTACGAGAAGGGGCTTCCCATCCTGACGGAATATTTATATCATTATCCCGATGATTTCATGCTGGTGGAGCGGGCGCTGTTCCACAGGGCCGCCCATCGCCTGGAGGAGGCCAGGGAAGATTTCGAGAAGGCCCTCTACATCAACCCATCCAACCCCTATGCCCTGAACGGCTTAAGCTTCACCTACAAATACCAGGGGGACTATGAGCGGGCCCTGGTCTGCCTGAAAAAGGCCATCCTGTACATGGATCAGGAGATGTCCCCTGTCATCTACGCGGACAAGGGGAACCTCTACGCCCTGCTGGGGGATGCCGGGGCGGCATATAAGGCCTACCGCCGGTACGAGGAGATAGCAGGGGAGAACAGGAGCAACTGGTTCGGCGACAACCTGGCCGAATTCGCCATGCGGGCGGGCAGGGCAGGAGAAGCTGCGTCCATCTATGAGCGGTTCTACGTGAAGGACGACTGGGCCAGGTATGAGCGTCTGGCGAACCTGTACCTGGCCACGGGGGAGAAGGAGCGGGCCAGGCAGGTGCTGGGGCAGTGGCGCAGGGAGCTGGGCGGCGGCTTTGCGGAGTCGTTCCTGCATTTCCTGAAAAGCGGCTCATCGGCCGTCTCCGGGAAGCGGAACACGGCCTCCTATCCGGCGTACTACTGCTGCAGGGGCTGGTGGGAACTTCTGTACGGCAGCAGGAAAGCCGCGGTCAGGGCCTTTGAGCAGATGTTCCGCAACGGCCTGTCGGAGAAGACCATGGAGGACAAAATCTGCGACGCCGTGTTCGCCTGCATCCTCTGCGGGGATGAGGAGAAGGGGAAAAGATACGCGGCCAGGCTCCAGTTTTGGTTGGACAGGGAGAAGACCGTGGGCAGGCGCAAGTACTATAACAGACAGAAAGCCCATCTCCAGTTGGAGTTCCTGGCGGCCTATTACACAGAGAGCGAGGAGCGGCTGCAGGAGCTGCTGGACATGGAGGATAGATGCGAGATATGCCATTCCTGCACCTGCCCGCTGTGCAGGGAGCTGGAGGGCGTGAAGATTCTGCTGCTATTGAGGAACGGGAAACGTGAGGAGGCCAGGGAGCGGCTGGAGAGGAACTTGCTGGTGCAGCCTTGGGATGTCTATATGCTGGCTATCCGGCATGTCGCTTTTGGGGGATGAGGGGATTTCCTGGAATTTGGAATAAGGTCCACGGCTAGCGCACCGTGGCCCCAAATGGCATAAGCGCCAGCTTTGCAATCTTGAAGCACTGCAGCCCGAAGGGAATGCCGATGATGGTGCAGCACAGCAGGACGCCGTTTACAGCGGCGGATACGGCCAGCGGAATCCCGCTTAAGACAAGCCATAGGATATTCGCCAGGAGGGACATGGCCCCGCCGCCGTATTCGATTTCCTTTCCAAAGGGAAAGAACGCCAGGGAGGCGAACTTGAAGCACTGTGTCCCGATGGGGATGCCTATGATCGTGATGCACCACAGGACGCCTGCAAGCGTCCAGCCCAGCCCCTGCCATAACCCTCCGCAGATAAACCAGATCAGATTTCCCAAACAGCCCATATGTTCCTCCTCCGTCGGCGCTCAGGCGCCCTTCTGATGTATTATATGCATTCCATGCATCATATGCCATCTGAATAATTATATCTCATCCGCTTCATCCGGCCCCACGCCCTGTCCGTCTGCGGTCCGCACTGTGATTCCATTGACTACGACGCCGCCGTCCAGCGCGATTACCAGGCACTCCCTGCCGTCTATCTGCCTGGTCTCGACGAGATTCGTGCGGTCAGGCTTCACCCTGATCACCACGTCCGGGGTCTTCACCTCGAAAGAGCGGGTCTCCATGATATTGTTCATGAGCAGGGAAGTGCTCTCCCCGGCGGTCTCGTCATAGTGTCTGTCGAACTCCGACAGCTTCTCGTTGGCCACGCCGCTGTCCGCCAGGATGGTCTTGACCTGGGTCTTGTCCAGGACCACGGGTTCAGGGGCCTCCTTGTTCTCCTGGGCCAGCTCCGTGAAGCGCTCATGGATGTCCTTCACCATCTCGATGCTGCAGTCCTCCCCCAGGGTGTCCTCTATCAATGTCTGGAATGTTTCTTTCTGGCCTCCGGCAGACAGGGGCAGGGGGCAGCCCAAGATCCTGTCCACGAAGCCCTCCTGGAGCTCCTCCGGATTCTTGGAATAGTAGAGCAGGCTGTGTATGTCCGCGCCTCTGTCATTGAAGGCGGGAAACAGGAAGCCTGTGTCCGGCAGGCCCACCACCCAGTCCCTGACCCGGTTCTGGAAAGCATTCTCCTCGGGATTGTAGCTCAGCCCCGGCTTGGACAGCTCCACCGGGCAGATGCAGGCGAGTATGTACTCATATATCTCGTCCGAGGCGTCCTCCATGTCCAGCCCATCGGATGTCCTGCCGGGCACATCGTAGACGTCGTGCACCAGCAGAATCAGATAATTGCCTACAAACTCATAGTTCTCTATGATGCGGTCGAAATACTCCTCCAGCAGGGCGTCGTCCTTAAGCTTGCTGTCCCGGAGCTTCAGCAGGAGTCCGTGGGCGTTCAGGGCATCGGCGGCCGGGCCGTTTCCAGCGGCGGCCCCCGGGGCAGGCATCGGGGCGCTTCCCGGGTCGTTTCCGGCACCGGGCGTTTCCTTGTCTGGAGCGTCCCCGGCCTCCCCGGCATCTGCCGTATCCGCAGCCGCGTCTTCGATCCACTCGCCGGACAGCGGGAACTCCAGGTTCAGCAGGTTCTTGCCCAAGGTACCGGATAGGGCCTTTCTCAGAATCTCGAAATACTTGAACATCTCCTCCTCGGGCAGCGCCAGAAAGGCCTGACCGAAGAGGGCTTTCTTATTCTTCTCCCCGTCCACATAGCAGCCTGCGATGCGGGTGATGGAGCAGTTTTTCGGGGTGAGCAGCTTTTTGATTTCCGATATTTCCTGTTTCGTCATGTCTATACCTCCCTGTCTGCTCTCGCAGACCATGTCTCCAGTATATACCAAATTTTTAGAATGGGCAAGCACACAAATGGGTTGTGGCGGAGGAAATCTTGTGTTACTATGGGAGAAGGAAGCGATACATAGGAAGCGGGGCGGCGCGTGCAGGCGGACAGGCCTCCGGGAAAGGACAGGAAGAGGACTATGGCAAAGGACAGCAAGAACTTTGACAGAAAGGGATTCATTGCGGAATTCAGGAAATTCATCACCAGGGGCAATGTGCTGGACATGGCAGTGGGCGTGATTGTGGGGGGCGCGTTTACCTCCATCGTGACCTCTCTGAACGCGGACATTCTGACACCGTTGCTTGGCATATTCGGGGGAACGGACTTCAGCTATCTGACGGTGACATTGGGCAGCGGCGAGAATGCCCCTGTACTGAATTACGGCAACTTTATTACGGCGGTCATCAATTTCCTGATTACTGCCCTGGTAATCTTCTGCCTGATCAAGGGAATCAATGCCATCGGGGACAGGGTGAAGAAAAAGGAGCCGGAGCCCCCCGCGGCTCCCACCACGAAGAAATGCCCCTATTGTCTCAGCGAGATTCCCATAGAGGCGGTGAGATGCCCTCACTGCACTTCACATCTGGAGGAAGACTATGCGGCTTAAAGGACTCAGAAAGAAGATGCTCTGCCTGGGGCTGTCGGCGGCTATGGCTGCGGCCCTAAGTGGCTGCGGCGGCAGCGGCGAGAGGACCCAGGGAGCCGTGCAGATGATCGGCGAGCTGGACTATGAGGGGGCGCTGGAGCAGCTGGACCTGGCACAGGAGAACGGGGAGAATGTCCGCCTGGTGGACAGGGCCAGGGGAATCGCCTATATGGGACTCACGGACTATGAGCAGGCGGCGGTGTGCTTCGAGGAGGCTCTGGCGGGGAGCGACGGGCTGGTGCAGAATGTGGATTTCGACCTGAACTTCTATCTGGCCGCCGCTTATACCAAGAGCCAGCGGTACGGCGAGGCGGAGGACATCTATGACGCTGTGCTGGCCCTGCGCCCCGGGGCGGAGGACGCCTATTTCCTGCGGGGGAACGTGAGGCTGGTGCAGGGGAACTATGAGGGGGCAAAAGCGGACTTCGATAAGGTCATCTCCATGGATCCGAAGAACTACGACAGGCTGATACAAATCTATCAGGTGCTGGATTATTTCGACCACGGCGAGACGGGCAGGGAGTATCTGCAGGCGGCGCTGGCCTCCGGCGACAAGGACATGGACAAGTACGCCAGCGGGCGGATTCATTACTACCTGGGAGAGTACCAGAGCGCTTATCTGGATTTGGAGGAGGCCAGGGAGACGGGCGGGGTGGAGAGCTATCTGTACCTGGGCAAATCCTATGAGGCCACAGGGGACTACAATTATGCCGCAAACGTCTACAACAGCTATCTGGAAAAAAATGAGGGAAACGCGGAGATTTACAACCAGCTGGGACTCTGCGAGATGGCAAGGGGGGAGTACAGAAATGCCCTGAATGCCTTCCAGGCGGGGATGCAGCTACAGAACGTGACCATGATGCAGACCCTGAGCTTTAACGAGATCGTGGCCTATGAGCATCTGGGGGACTACCGCCAGGCCAGCATCCTGATGGAGAATTATCTGAAGAACTACCCGGACGATGCCCAGGCCAAGCGGGAGTACGAGTTCCTGTCCACCAGGTGACAGGAGACGGAAGATAAAAAGACAAAGAAAAAGCACCGGGATTTCCCCGGTGCTTTTTGTCATCTGGCTCAATAGAAGCAATCAGCCTACCACGGTTACGTTGGTAGCACGAATCTTGCTGCTGTTCTGAGGATCGCACTCGGTATCGAAAGTAACTTTCTGGTTTTCCTCCAGGGACTTGAAGCCGTCCGCATTGATAGCCGAGAAATGTACGAATACTTCCTCGCCGGTCGCATCGTTGGTGATGAAACCGTAACCCTTCTGTGCATTGAACCATTTAACTGTACCGTTGTTCATCTTGGTACCTCCTTGTAATGAAAATTTGTGATTCTTAAACGTCGGACAAAAAAATCACATATTTTTGTAAATCGTCATCAAAGTAATAGCGACTTACAAAAATATGTGAGTTCCATGACTTTCATTCAGAATACGAGTATGAGTATAGCCTTCTTTTCAAGAATTGTCAACACTTTTTTTCTAATATTACATAATTTTTTTCTCATAGGGAAAACTTGGCATTAGATATCCATTTTAGAGGGGCTTTCTATGGAAGGATATGGAGCAAAAGGAAAGGATGGAAGGAAAATGTTGATGTTGGGCGTGATGTGGATGATGACAGCCGTAGTGGTGGGCTTTATGCTGGGCAGGGTCTCTATGTATGGACAGGTGGGGGCCTTGGAGGAGGTTTCGGAGCGGACGGAGGGAGAGCGTTCCACGGAAGAGAGGCATTCTCCTATAGAAGAGAGGCATTCTGTGGAAGAAAGACATTCCAGAGTGGAAGCATATTCCAGGGAAAGACCTGCTGCCAGGGAAGGGCGGCATTTCCTGCGGCGGGGAAAGGGGAACCATGAGGAGGAGAGGGAGAGCTGGTCTGTGGGAAGTCCCGTGTCCGGCTACGTGGCGGAACAGAGCGACGGCGAACAGCCCACTGTGGTAGTGGACCCTGACTCCGGCCAGGTGTTCGCCCCGGCAGGCGGGAAAATCACCAGGCTCTTTCCCCTGGGGAACGCATTCCGGCTGTTGACGGAGTTCGGGACGCAGCTGTATGTCCAGGTGGGGGATGTGGGCGATGAGCTGCTGGGGAGGTATTACCGGCCCAGGGTGGTGCAGAATGAGATAGTGGGAAAAGGGAAACTGCTGCTGGAGTTCGACAGGGAGGGCCTGGCGGCGGAGGGGGTCTCCTGCGACGTGAGGGTCTGCGTGGAGGGCTTTCGGTACGGACACAGCGTGAAAGACACCGCGGGGGAGCGGGTCAGGATAGGAGAGGAGATTTTCCGTGTACAGGGGGAGGTCAGGCAGGAAGCCCCGCTCCGGTACAGGGCATTCGATTGAGATTCGGCCGGGATCTGCCCGGGGCTTCATGGGCTTTCGGCCAAGGAGCCGGAGAACCCTGAAATGCAGGGGAAATCAGCAGGATTATATGTTGGCAGGGCAGGGGAGTGATGATATAATGGCCTTATTCCCGCGAGCAATGAGCCAAGCGGCCGTGCTTGCACGGCCAGTTGGCGAATGCCGCGAGGGTCAAATACCAAAGTGTCCGAAGGACACTTTCTGCTCTGCAGCGTTGCAAGCTTGATACCTCGTTGCTTGCAGCGGGGTATTTGATTTCCTGCAGAGAAAATGGCCTGGCTTCCGGCATGGCGCGTCTCTGCCGCGCGGATTGCAAAGGACGGGCCACAGAAGAAGGAGGGGCAGATATCATGGGATGGCAGGAAGAGCGCATGGTTCCGATTTGGACAGGGGACACAGTGTATGAGGAATCGGTTGCCTTTATCGGCGGGGAGGACGGGCGGATACGACCGGTTCCCCTGGCCTATAGGGCGGAGAGGATTCTGGAGGTCGCTTCTTTGGACAGGAAGACGGTGTATCAGGAAGGAAAGGACTATTGCCTGGAGGATGGGACGCTGGTCAGGGTGCCAGGCTCGGCCATGCCTGAGTGGAGATATGAAGAGTTCTATCTGCCCGAGCCGGCCACGGTCGCCATTCGCAGCGGCCGGCAGGCGGGGAAGTTCATCCGGTTCGATGCCGGGGACGTCTACGCTGCTCACCAGGTGGCTGTGACCTATATCCATGAGGACGGATGGCATGGGACGGTGCCAGGGTATCAGGGGGAGGCCCTGCCCGGGACGATAGGGCTTCTGCGAAACCGCAGGCCCATGAAGGCGGTGTATTACGGGGACAGCATCATGGAGGGGTATGACGTGAGCAGCATCTGGAAGATGGAGCCTTTTCTGCCCCGGCTGTCGGAGCTTGTGACCATGGAGTGGAGGTCCCATTGGGGCTATCAGGAGATTGGGGAGGTGAATACGGCGCTGGGAGGGACCGACAGCGCATGGGGGCTTGCAGAGCTTGAGAAACGGGTGTGTGCCCATGGGCCGGACCTGGTGGTGATAGGGTTCGGAATGAACGACGGGGGGACTGTGGAGCCCCGCAGATATGAGGACAACATCCGAAAGATGATACATAGGGTGCGGAAATCCGCGCCCCGGGCGGAATTCCTGCTGGTGGCCACCATGCTGCCGAATCCGGACGGAATGGGGTGGGGCTGCTTCCAGCCCATGTACCAGTGGAGCTTAAAGAGCATTGCGGCGGACACGCCGGGCGTGGCGGTGGCGCCTATGACGGAAGTGAGCGAGTATCTCCTGTCCCGGAAAAGGTTCGAGGACATGACAGGGAACGGCATCAACCATCCCAATGATTTCCTGGTGCGGGTCTATGCCCAGGTAGTGGCGGCATCGCTTATGGGGTGACAGGCTCTTTTTTTCAAAAAGTGGAATAATAGCACTTGACAGATACCCTGTGGGGGTATATCCTGTAGATATGAGGATGGATACCCCTATGGGGTATTTTACATCTGGATATGGGACAGGGCAAAGTTGGAACAGGGATTGGAGGATAGAAAGATGGCGGAAGGCAATACTACGAATCAACAGGAACGGAAAGAATGCGCAGGAAACGGGGCGTGCTGCGGCTGTCATCAGAAAGGGACGCCTCGCGGGGAGCGGGAGCTGAAAGGCCTGAAGAACCGTTTGAACCGCATGACGGGGCAGTTGAGCGGCATCGGGAAGATGCTGGACGAGAACCGCTACTGCGGGGATGTGCTCACGCAGATAGCGGCGGTGGAGAGCGCGCTGCAGTCCTTTGCGTATGTGATTTTGCAGGAGCATATGGAGACCTGCGTGGTGGAGGAGATTCGGAAGGGAAATCTGGCGGTGGTGGACGAAGCGGTGGAGCTGATGAAGAAACTAAAATGACGGCTGCCGGGGAAACCTCATGTCGTGGGGCTGCGCGGAATCCGGGCGGAAAGACAGGCTCAGGGCGAAGCGGAGCCGCGGCAAGGGGGGAAGGGGCTGAGAGAGCGGAGGGCGCCTGCAAGCAACGGGGTATTTGACCCTCGCGGCATTCGCCAACTGGCCGTGCAAGCACGGCCGCTTGACTCATTGCTCGCGGGAATAAATTATAGAAGGGAGCGACATAAAAGCGATGAAAGAGAGGTATCATATATCCGGCATGACCTGTTCGGCCTGCTCCTCCCATGTGGAGAAGGCGGTGAACAAGCTGTCGGGGGTGGAGAAGGCCTCGGTGAACCTGCTGACGGAGACCATGGAGGTCAGCTATGACCAAAAGGACCTCACCGGGGAGGAAATCGTGGCGGCCGTGGAGAAGGCCGGGTACGGCGCGGTGCTGGTTATCGGCGGGGCCCATGGGCGGGCCCGGGACGCTGGGGAAAGCAGCGGCGGTGCGGTGCAAAACCAAAAACAAAGCTGCGAGGTGGGGGCCTCCTGCGGCGCGGCGCCGGATTCGCGGGCAGCGGGCCGGGACAGCGTGGAGAAAAAGGCCAAGGAGGAGGCCAGGGCCATGAAATGGCGTCTGGGTATTTCCATCGGCTTCCTGGTGCCTTTGATGTACGTGGCTATGTATCATATGTATAATGAATGGTTCGGCCTGCCCATACCGGGCTTCGTACATCGCTATTTCCACGGGAACGAAAATGCCCTTACATTCGCCATGACCCAGTTCCTATTGCTTTTGCCCATCGTGTACATGAACCGGAAGTTTTTTGCGGTGGGCTTCAAGACACTGCGGCATCTGTCCCCGAACATGGACAGCCTGATTGCCCTGGGGGCCTCGGCGGCCATCGTATACGGCGTCTTTGCCATGTACAGGATCAGCTACAGCCTGGGCCATGGGGACATGGCGGTGGTGGAACAGTATTCCCATGACCTGTACTTTGAGTCCGCGGGCATGATATTGACCTTGATTACGGTGGGGAAATACCTGGAGAGCCGCTCCAAGGGCAAGACCAGCGAGGCCATCACCAAGCTCATGGACCTGTCGCCCAAGACGGCCATCGTGCTTTCGGAGGACGGCACCGAGACGGAGGTCCCCACGGAGGAGCTGCGAAGCGGCGATGTCTTCCTGGTGAAGCCCGGGAGCCTGGTGCCGGTGGACGGCACGGTGCTGGAGGGATATTCCAGCGTGGACGAGGCGGCCATCACGGGGGAGAGCGTACCTGTGGAAAAGAGGGAGGGCGACAAGGTGGTGTCCGCCACGGTGAACAAGGCCGGGTTCCTGAAATGCCGGGCCGACAGGGTGGGGGAGGACACTACATTGTCACAGATCATCCGCCTGGTGGAGGAGGCCAGCGCCAGCAAGGCCCCCATCGCCCAGCTTGCGGACAAGGTGGCCGGGGTGTTTGTTCCGGTGGTCATCGGTATCGCGCTGGTGACGCTGGCGGCGTGGCTGATTGCCGGAGCCGGGGCGGAGTTCGCCATCTCCACGGCCATCGCGGTGCTGGTGATATCCTGTCCCTGCGCTCTGGGGCTGGCCACGCCGGTGGCCATCATGGTGGGCACCGGCGTGGGGGCCAGCCACGGTATATTGATCAAGTCCGGTGAGGCCCTGCAGCAGGCGAGAGAAGTCGGTGCTGTAGTCGTGGATAAGACGGGGACGATCACAGCCGGGAAGCTTAGATGCATGCAGGTGGGCGTATTCGTGCAGGATATGTCCGTATACACCCTGGTGCAGATTGCGGCGGCCCTGGAGAAGAAGAGCGAGCATCCATTGGCGGAGGCCGTGGTGGAGCATGCCGCTTCCATGAAGCTGAATCTGCCGCAGATTAAGGATTTCAAGGCAGTGTTCGGCAGAGGCGTGGAGGGGGTGCTGGCAGAGGATATACCGCCGAGGCGGTTCGTGCCTGAGGATGACGGGCCTATGTCGTCGGTGAACCTGGTGCCGGAGGAGGGCTCCCGGGAGAGGGAATCGCAGACAGCCCGGAAAGCCATGAAAGCCGGCAGGCCTACGAAAGCGCAGCGGGAGGACATCCTGGCGCGAAAGGATGCTGGCGCACAGGCCGGAACGCGATATCTGGTGGGGAACCAGGCCTACCTGGAGGAGAACGGCATCTTCATAGACCCTGTGGTGCTGCAGGGGATTCAGAGCATCGCGGACGAGGGGATGACACCTCTTTTGGTGGCCCAGGAAGGGAGGCTCTTAGGCTGCATCGGCGTAGCAGATGAAATCAAGCCTACCTCGGATGTGGCCATCCAGAAGTTCCAGCAGATGGGCATCCGGGTGGTGATGCTCACCGGGGACAACAAAAGGACTGCGGAGGCAGTGCGCAGGCGGCTGGGCATCGCCGAGGTGGTGGCGGAAGTCCTGCCCCAGGACAAGGAGAAAAAGATACGGCAGTTGAAAGCCGAGGGCCACAAAGTAGCCATGATAGGGGACGGCATCAACGATGCCCCCGCCCTGGCCGCGGCGGATGTAGGCATGGCCATCGGAGCGGGGACGGACGTGGCCATGGAGAGCGCGGATGTCATATTGATGAAGAGCGACCTGCGGGACGCGGTGACGGCGGTGCGCTTAAGCCGGGCCGTCATCCGCAATATCAAGCAGAATCTATTCTGGGCGTTCTTTTATAACGCAATAGGGATTCCATTGGCGGCCGGAGTGTGGTATCCTATATTTGGAATCAAATTGAACCCCATGTTCGGCGCGGCCGCCATGAGCCTGAGCAGCATCTTCGTGGTGGGCAACGCCCTGCGGCTGCGGGGCTTTAAGAGCGGGTTCGCTCC
>CAJUFO010000058.1 GCA_910585615.1 uncultured Acetatifactor sp. | reverse complement strand
CGGGTGATATAATGGCTGGTGTCGCGCATCACCTCTTCCCTGGAGATTCCCCGTCCCCAATGGACCTTGCCTTTATGGTCTCCGGTGCTGATGTTCCCCTCAGCCACCACCACGCCAGCAGCATTCACTTCCAGCACGATTACGGTATGGGCATCATTGCTTACCCGCAGGATATCCCCGACCTTTATGTCCTCGAATGTAAAAGCGCCCGGTGCGTACATCCTTGCAGGCAGACTGCCGAATGCCGCGTCGCTGAGTATAAAGGCAAAGGCTACGCAGCCCACGGCACTAATATTGTGCCCATCAAGGGGACCGCCCTTCCACTTGTAGTAGCCCGTTGAATCCGAATAAGGCTCATCGTTGGTCCATGTCGTTCCTTCCTTATACGCATCCTGATCCTTCAATGCGATCATGGCAGCATAGGCTTCCGCCGGTGTAGGGATTGCGCCATCCGTGGCCTGTAAGGACAGGGATTCTTCCGCGGAAGCCTCCTCCTGTGGCAAAGGGATTTCCTGTGATAAGGTGGCTTTCTCCAGAGAGCCATCCTCCTGTGGCAGGAAATCCTCCCCCAGGGACGGAGAGAGGCTTTCCTGGGACAAGGTGTCCTTCTCCTGCGGCAGAGAATCCTCCACAGGCAGAGGGACTCCCTCCTGGTACAAAGAAGCCTTCCTTTGTGGCGATGGAATCTCCTGTTGGGCGCTGGCCATTGAATGGGAAGAAAGAAGCAGGCACAGCGCTAAAGCGACTGACAGAACTCGTTTTTCCAATGTTAGAACCTCCTCAATTTTAGCTTTTTAGGGCTTGCTATAAAATATATCGGTATTCTCCTGGATTGTCAATGCTCCAAAACCACCATCTGATGGCAGCAGACCTCTTCCACGCAAAATTCCACAGCCCCGTCCGCCCGGGCAAAGGGAATCTCCTCCCTCTGGGGAGCCAGATAGGCCTGTTTAACGGCCCTCGGCAGCCGGAGTCGGACTTTGACACCATGGACGGGCACCAGGTCCTCTATGATTTCCACGCCGCTGCCCCGCTTTACCGGAACCCCATAGAGCAGATGCTGGACATACCTGCCCTCCTGCTCCATCAGGGTGGCTACTCCCTGTGCGCCCAGGGTGGTTTCCAGGGTCTTCTCCCCGCCAAGCAGCACATCCAGGGCATGCTGTACCATCCGTTTGGAGATCAGGGCCCCATGCCTGGCGTATTCGGAGAACACCTGCCAGCCGATGTAGATGCCGTCCTTCCCCCGTGTCATGCCGGGGCCTGCGGGCTCGCCGGAATTCGGCGTATGCTGATGGGAACAGAAATGCTCCGCTGTGCGGTTGAAATAGGGGACTTCCTGGCGGCCCAATGAGGAGCCGGAGGCCAGGGAGACCATTTCCGCCTGGGAGTACAGCACATACGCGGTATCAAAGAGCCCTTCCATCCCAAAATCAGGCCGGAAGTAGCAGGGTGTGTAAGGGCACTGGCCGATGTACGCCGCTCCGAAATCAAAAGCGAAGATGTCCTTGTCCTCATATAGCCCCGACTTTCCGGAGGCTAAAATCCTGCCGCCGCCATTGAGGAATGCGTTCAGCTTCTCCTGTAGAGCCGGGACGATCCGCTCGCAGTCGGGGAGTATGACTACCTTATAGCGGCCCAGGTCCGATTCCGCGTCCACCACGTCGAACAGGTAGTGGCCCTCCAAAAGCATGCGCACCGCACCCGCATCGGCGTCCGGGTTGCGCTCGTCCTGAGAGCTGTCCAGGAAGCTGGAATTGGCCTGGCAGGAGAACAGGGCGACGTCCGCCACGGGCTTCACGTGGTCCAGCCATTCCTCCTTTTCCTCCAGCTCTCCGTAAGCGGCCCCGATCAGACTGTAGGTGGCCATGTCCATCTCGCCCTGGGGATGGAGCTGGTCTCCGATGGAGCTCTTGGCCCCGTTGGCGGCAGCCAGGCTCACCTCGTAGCGCAGGGCGTTGGGATGCTTGAAGCCGCCGAACTCGCCCCATGTGCCGTGGAACTTGCCCGTCATGCCCAGGTAGTCCATGCCCAGCTGCTGCACATACCTGGCGGAGAGGGGGAAGTGGTCATAGCCCCAGCCGCCGGTGGGAAGGCTCTCCAGCTCCAGGTGGGAGTCCACATAGGCCAAATCCCTCCGGCCTCGTTGGATATGACCGCTGTTGTGGAAGACGGGGAGGCCGGGCTTTATCCGGTCGATGGTCTCCCGTACCCTTTTCGTATAGTTTTTATAGACCCGCTCGCCAAGCTCCAAGATATTTCTGTCGTCCAGGGGATTCTTCCCCTCCTCCAGGAGCGTGCGGGTGCAATACTGGCAGTGGCATCTGCGCACCCCCACGATGTCCAGGAAGATGCCGTCCGTATCGTAATTTCGCACCACCTCTTCAATCTGGGCCAGCAGGTAGTCCAGGTAGGGGGAGTTGAAGCAGAAGAGATGGTAATGGGGCGTGGCGAAGTCCGGAAGCTGGAGCTTCCCCTCCTCCTTGCCCACCACCAGCCACTCCGGATGGCGCAGGGCCATCTTCTCATCAAACCCGGCGGACAGATAGACCGGCGTCCTGACCCCGATTTCGTGGGCCGCCTCTATCTGGGCGCCCAGCAGGTCGAAATCCAGACCGGGATGGATTTCGTTGGCCTTGGAGGGATGGTAGGCCCATCCGTGGTGGCATTTGGAGAAGAGGGTGATGGAGTTTACATGCCCTGTCCTTAGCGCCTCCTGGAACTGCGCTTTGCTGAATTTGCTTCCGATACCCGGTATCTTCTCGCTGGTATGGAAATCCAGATGTACTTGACGGAAATTCATATGATTTCCTCCTTCCTGATGATGAAAAGCTGCCTGAAAAACGAGGTGCGGTTGATAGCTTTAGTGTAGAGTAAGCGCGGGGAGATTGCAAGGTTTATTCCCTTTATCCCGCAAAAAACTCCCCCGTCCGGCCCTGGTTCCGGGCCGGACGGGGGGAGGCGCATTTTCCTATAGGATTTTCATGGGGAAAGCATTCGCCGGATCAGAGCATGCCGTCCTTCAGCACATGGTGGTCCCGCAGCACCTTTTCAATCACGGTGCCCTTGACGAAATGGAGCAGGGGCTTCTTCAGGGCGTTCAGGGGGCCGGGAAGCTCTATCTCCAGAGGGGACTTGCCATCCATGAGCTTCACGCTGCTGTCCAAGAGCTCCCGGATGTCGTAGACGCTGCCCCAGACCTCGGGCACGCCCCTGTCCACGCCCAGCAGTCCGTACACGGCCTCCATGGCGGTGCGCACGGAGTACTCGGTGGTGAAGACAGTATCTCTCGGTGTCTCCGCGAACTGTCCCAGGAACGCGAAGTTGATACATCCGTCAGGAATCACGTCCGGGCGGTCGCCCTTCCTCCTGGGCATGAAGAAAGCGGTGATGTAAGGCATCATGGTGGGCACACAGACGGCGCTGTGCTCCGCAAGCCCCGGAATGTCCTCCACGGGCACGCCCAGGTGGTAGAGCCATTCCTCGGTAATCTCCCTGCCGGTGCACTCCCGCAGGGGCTTCTTCACGAAGTCCCCTGGCACGTCCGTGAACAGGCCGTAGACCCAGACGCAGACCTTGTCCTTATCCTGCTCCTTGAACTGTCCCTGTCTGTTGATGGTCCAGCTTAAGAGCCAGGAGGAGTCCTTGCAGCTGACGATGCCGCCGGTGACTACCCTGCCGCTCTTGGGGTCACGCTGGCAGATATCGGTGATGTAGGGCAGGATTTTGTCGTCCAGGGTGGTGATGGTGGCGGATTCCCAGTTGGTCTTGCTCACATCGGAGCAGAACTTCTCCGGATGGCCAAAGGCGGGGTCCTGCCTGGCGATGTTGCGCCACAGGCTCCAGCAGCCGCTGGTGCGCACCTCCGCGTCCCCGTTGGGCGCATGGTCCTGGTCGCCGTAGATGGTGCCCTCGGTGCAGCTTCCGTTGGTGACGAAGACCAGGTCGTTCTCCGTGAGCATGATGCCCTGCTCCACGCCGCCTACCTTGCACTCGATGGCCTTGGCCACCTTTTTCCCGTCCTTTTTCTCAAATATCACATTGGTGACTTCGGTGCCGAACCGGAAGTCCACGCCCGCGTCCTCCAGGTACTTCTGCATGGGGAGGATCAGGGACTCGTACTGGTTGTACTTGGTGAACTTCAGGGCGCTGAAGTCCGGCAGGCCCGCGATATGGTGGATGAAGCGCTGGAAATACAGCTTCATCTCCAGAGCGCTGTGCCAGTTCTCGAAGGCGAACATGGTTCTCCAGTACAGCCAGAAGGTGGAGCCGAAGACTTCCTCGTCGAACACGTCCTCGATGGTCTTGTCGTACAGGTCTTCGTCCCTGGTCATGAAGAGCTTCATGATCTCCATTGCGCCCTTCTGGCTTAAGTTGAACTTGCCGTCGGTGTGGGCGTCCTTGCCCCGGTTCACGGTGGCCCGGCAGAGGGAGTAGTTGGGGTCTTCCTTGTTCAGCCAGTAGTATTCGTCCAGCACGGACACGCCCGGGGTCTCCAGGGAGGGGATGCTGCGGAACAGGTCCCAGAGGCATTCGAAATGGTCCTCCATCTCCCTGCCGCCCCGCATGACGTAGCCCCTGGTGGGGTCGAAGATGCCGTCGCAGGCGCCGCCCGCGATGTCCATGGCCTCCAGGATGTGGATATGGTCACCCGGCATCTGGCCGTCCCGGACCAGGAAGCAGGCCGCCGCCAGGGAGGCCAGGCCGCTGCCTACGATGTAGGCACTCTTTTCCTCCACGCCCTGGGGCTTCCTGGGCCTTGCGAAGGCTTCGTAGTTGCCGTTGGTGTAGTAGATTCCCTTGCTGTTCTTTTCGTGCTTGCCCAGCTCCGTGTTGCGGTAATCTTTCAGGGCTGCGCCGGGGACTGTCTTCCTCTGGGCGGACATTTGTCCTGTCTTATGCTTCTTTGCCGCTATGGCGGCGGCGCCTGCGCCTGCCGCGATTGCTGCTGTGATTGCGAGTTTTTTGTTCTTTGCCATTATGTGGTACCATCCTTTCTGATATTGCTCTGTGTGCTGTTCCTTATGATGGTATCTTAAAGCATTTTTATGCGCTTTCCAATTTACAAAACGGCCCGGATGATAAAAAACTTATCACTCGGGCTGTTTTGATAAAATCAGGGAGGTCATTTTCCTGAAGATTTGAAATTATGTACAGAATTATCTATGCTGCCGTGCATCAGGACGCAGACCCGGCGGGTGATTTCCTGATAGTCCGATTTCATCCCCTCCGCGATCCAGTCCAGCATGACGCCTACGAAGCCGTATTTGTAGAATTCCGCGATGAAGGCCTTGTCTTCCTCCGCCAGGACTGTGCCCGCGGATTTCTCCTCCACCACATCGGCGATCAGGCTGTAGGTGAGCTTGTACAGGTAGCTCTCGATTTTGTCCCTGCTGACGGCGCGGTAGACGTTCAGGATGAAGGGCTTGTTCTCCAGCACCGCTTCGAAAATCTGCTCCAGCCCCTCCTGCCAGGTCTCATAGGTCTTCTTGCCCTGGAGGGCCCGCCTGCCGTCCTCCACGCAGACCCACTCCACCAGGTCGTAGATGTCCCGGAAATGGTAGTAGAAGGACATGCGGCTGATGCCGCAGTCGGCGGTCAGGTCGTTGATGGTGATCTTGTCCAAGGGCTTGCGCAGCAGGAGCTTCTTTAGGGAGGATTCTAGGGCTAACTTGGTATTTGGCATGGTTCCGGTTCCTTTCGGTACTTACCGTATCATATCCGGCGGGAAAAGTCAATCAATGAAAAAACCAATGAAAAAGCTTGGATTCTATAGTTGATGTAGCGTCAGATTTTAAGTATAATATAAGTAATGGCCTTGAACTTTTTTCGATAGACGCAGGGAAGGAAGACGATAGATTGATGGACTTCGATATCAGGAAATTTGATGAATACAGAGAAGATAATCGGCTGGAGGTGAAGAAAGCCAGAGGCGGGCTACCGAACAGCCTGTGGGAAAGCTATTCGGCTATGGCAAACTGCTATGGGGGTATCATCATTCTGGGGGTTGTTGAGAATCCTGACGGTAGCTTTTATACCACAGGACTGCAGGATGCCGCTAAAATGAAAAAGGAGTTCTGGGACTGCATCAATAATCGGAATAAAACCAGCATCAATCTTCTTATGGACAAGGATGTCGTGACGTATGAGATGGGTGATGATGTCATTATGGTGATTCACGTTCCGAGGGCAGGGAGGGAGCAGAAGCCTGTCTATATCAATGGAGACATGTGGAGTGGCACTTTCCGCAGGAACTGGGAAGGCGATTACCACTGCACTCCGTCAGAAATCAGGGCGATGCTGCGGGATGAGCCGGAGAACACCATGGATATGATGGTTCTGGAAGAGTTTACGCTTGCTGACTTGAATGATGAAGCTGTTCAAGGATACCGGAATTATCATTCTGCGGTGAGACCGGGCCACGTATGGGAAAAGCTTCCAAGGGATGAGTATCTGGAGAAAATCGGCGCGGCGGGACGATTGAAAGAAAGTGGGGAGTTGCGCCCGACTGCTGCGGGACTTCTGATGTTTGGTGAGGAATACCGTATTGTCAGACATTTTCCCGACTATTTTCTGGATTTCCGGGAGATTCTGGATCCTGCGATTCGATGGACAGACCGGATTCAATCAAGCTCCGGCGACTGGACGGGAAATCTGTTCGACTTTTTCTTTCGGGTATACAACAAGCTGACAAGGGATTTTGAGAAGCCCTTTGCCCTGGACGGCGTGACCCGTATTGAGGACACCCCGGTGCATAAGGCGGTGAGGGAGGCTCTTGCAAATTGTATCGTGAATACAGATTTCTATCAGCCGAGAGGGATTGTGATTCTTAAGGAAAGAGACCGGATTGTCATGCAGAATCCGGGAAGCATCCGGACAGGAAAGGCGCAGATGCTCCGCGGAGGCATCTCGGATCCGCGGAATAAGGCAATCATGAAAATGCTGAACCTGATTTCCATTGGTGAGAGGGCTGGAAGCGGAGTGCCGGATATCTATTCCGTGTGGGCGGAGAAAGGGTGGAAGAACCCTATCGTAGAGGAACAATATGGACCTGACCGAACTATCCTGACGCTTGCTTTTATCGAAAAACAAGCGGAAAAAACAAGCGGAAAAAACAAGCGGAAAAAACAAGCGGAAAAAGCAAGCGGAAAAAGCAAGCGGAAAAAGCAAGCGGAAACGACAAAGAGGAACAGCCAGGCTGCAAAGACGATTGGCAATAAGCAGTCGATTCTTGCCTTTATCGCTGAAAACGGCAGCGCAGGTTCCGCCGATATGGCAGAGCATCTGGGGTTGAGCCAGGCGAGGATTAGGGCATTGCTTTCGGAGCTTGTTGAGGATAAAAAAATAGAACCCTGTGGTAATGGAAGAACACGCAAATATGTTCTGATAAATTCGAATAATTGTATACAGAAATAGAAAACCGCCCCGCTGGCCCTGATTCCCGCGAGCAATGAGCCAAAGTCCAAAGAACTTGACGGATGCAGCGAGGGTTAACGCCCCCGCTGCTTGCAGAGGGGGGTGACTCAGGGCGGATGGGGGCGGTATTTTTAGGTTCAGGCTTACCCTCTGTTCTCCTGGGCCACCAGCTGGTCCGCGCCGTACATCTTGCGCAGCTTTGGCTTCTCGATTTTGCCCGTGGCGTTCCTGGGAATCTCATGGAAGATGATTTCCTTGGGGCGCTTGTACCTGGGCAGCTCCTTGCAGAACTCGTCTATCTCCACCTCGGTGCAGTCCATTCCCTCCTTGATCTCGATGATGGCCGCGGTCTTCTCGCCCAGCCGCCTGTCGGGCAGGCCGATGACGGCCACGTCTTTAATCTTGTCATGCCGCCTCAGGAAATCCTCGATCTGCACAGGGTAGATGTTCTCGCCGCCGCTGACGATCACGTCCTTCTTGCGGTCCACCAGGAAATAGAAGCCGTCCTCGTCCTGCATGGCCATGTCCCCGGTGCAGAGCCATCCGTCCTTTAAGGCCTCGGCGGTGGCTTTCTCGTCCCGGTAGTAGCAGGTCATGAGCCCCGGACCCTTGACGCAGAGCTCGCCCACGTCGCCCCTGGCCACTTCGTTTCCGTCCTCGCCCACAATCTTGCATTCCCAGCGGTAGCCCGGCACGCCGATGGCCCCCACCTTGTGGATGTTCTCCATGCCCAGATGGACGCAGCCCGGACCTGTGGACTCGGAGAGACCGTAGTTGGTGTCGTAGGCATGGTTCGGGAAGTATTCCTTCCAGCGCTTGATCAGGGAGGGCGGCACGGGCTGGGCCCCGATGTGCATCAGCCGCCACTGGGACAGCTCGTAATCCTCCAGGTGCAAAAGCCTGGCGTCCAGCGCGTCCAGGATGTCCTGGGCCCAGGGCACCAAGAGCCATACGATGGTGCAGCGTTCTTTTGAGATGGTGGACAGGATGGTCTCGGGCCTGGTGCCCTTTAGGAGCACGGCCTTGCTGCCCGCCACCAGGCTGCCCATCCAGTGGAACTTCGCGCCGGTGTGGTACAGGGGCGGGATGCACAGGAAAGTGTCCTCCCTGCCCGTGGCGTGGTGCTTCTGCTCCATCTCCGCTGCCTGGGTCAGGCTCTGGTGCTTATGTAGGATGGCCTTGGGGAAGCCGGTGGTTCCGGAGGAGAAATAGATGGCGCCGAAATCCTCGTCGGTAAGCGGCACGTCCGGGGTCTGGCTGGAGCAGTCCGCCACCAGCTCGTGGTAGCTCTCCGCGAAGGTGGGGCAGTTGTCCCCCACGTAAATCAATAGCCTCCCCTTGGAGAGCCGCTCCGCGTTGGCCTCGATGCGCCCGATGAAGGCGGGGCCGAAGACAATCATGTCTACCTCTGCCAGCTCCGCGCAGTACAGGATTTCCCCGGCATCATAGCGGAAGTTGAAGGGCACGGCGATGGCACCGCTTTTGAGCACGCCGAAGTAGATGGGGAGCCATTCCAGGCAGTTGTACATCAATATGGCCACCTTGTCCCCTTTCTTGATGCCCCGGCCGATGAGCATGTTGGCGAAGCGGTTGGCCTTTTCATTGAACACGCTCCAGGTGATCTCCCGGCGGTAGGGCTCGAAGCGGTCGGGCTGGATCAGCTCGTATTCTTTCCAGGTGGTCCTGCGGGTGTCCTTTTCCTCCGGGTTCAGCTCCACCAATGCGATTTCGTTCGGGTATTCTCTCGCGTTCCTTTCCAGGAATTCCATGACTGGCATCTCTTTTTCCTCCTGTCCGCTACAGTGGGAGGCATCCTGCGCGTCCCATTGTTCTTTGTTTCGTCTCCATCACGTTTTCGATTTAAAGCAGTAAAGTGTCATATGATAGTTACGGTATCATATCTTCCTGGAAAAGTCAAGTATGCTGAGCATGGTCAGCATGGCGGGGATGGATTTCTATGGAAATGGCCATAAATTTTCCTGATAAGAAAAAAATATCTTTACGAAATTGAAAGCTGTGCGCTGTTCATGAGGCGCAAATGGAGATATACTGTATCTGTCCGGACAAATAAGAAATGAGGCCTGATTTATGGAAGTGCGATTATCACAGAATATCAAAGCGAACAGAAAAAGACTTGGACTGACACAGGAGCAGTTAGCGGAGGCAATGGACGTCTCGGTGGGAACAGTGTCAAAGTGGGAGAGCGCCATTTCGGTACCCGATATTGAAACAATAGTAGAACTGGCCGATTTTTTCCAGGAATCCGTCGATGCCCTGCTGGGGTACAGATGGTGCCACAGAAGCGCCGGACAGACGGTGGAGCATCTCAGGACTCTGGAAAATGAGCATCGGTACGAAGCGGGCGCGGCGGAGGCGAAGAAGGCTCTGCAGAAATTCCCGAACCAGCCAGAGGTCCTGTATGAATGCGGAGAACTTCTCTACATGGCAGCCATTGTACAGATGAATTCACCGGTGTGCGACAAAAGAGAAGAGGCGAGGAAGAATCTTGCGCTGGCCATTGAGTTGTATCAAAAAGTGGCGCAATTGTCAGAGAAGGATGGCGGCCTCTCTTCCAGCAGTGTGAAGATTCATCAGAAAATCGGAACCATTTATGGCATTCTCGGGCAAAAGGAAAAGGCGATTTCCTATCTGGAGAAATATAATATATCCAATGTGAACGACTGGATGATTGCCAATTTCCTGGCAGGCCTGAAGCAATATGACAGGGCGTGGGACAGGGTGGCGGGAGTATTCCAGCAGAAGGCATTTGAACTGTTCCAATGCTGCTGGGTCATGTATTCCGTACTGATTAATACCGGAAGATACGATGCCCTGCTGAAGCTTGCGGTCTGGATGGAAGGCTTCTGCGCGTCCGTGCAGGACGAAAAGACCGGTTATTATATCCGGGCAGCAGCTATGGCCGAAGCAATGATTGCCACAGTGTATGCCTATAAAGGCTCTGCGGAGCATACGGATTACGCCGTGGACATCAGACACTATCTGCAAAAGGCCATAGGAAACGCGGAGAGATTCGATGCGGAACCGGATTACTCTGGAAAGACCTGTTTCACTGACCATGCGTCTGAGACAGTGTATGACGGCCATGGAGAGTCGGCGATTGACGCGGTACAGGACATGCTTCTCTGCAGCAGGGAGGATGAAAGGGAGTTTTCTGTCCTACGGGAGATCTATGATGGCATCGTCTCCGAAATCGGCCATAAGGAATGGAGGATTTATGAAAACGGCAGAAAATCTAAAAAGAAGCTTTTATGAGCAGAACAGGATACGCTATTGCTTGTTCCTTGCGCTGACAATCTGTGACGGGCTGGCAAATCTGGTTGTTTCAGTCCTTTTAAAGGAGATAACGGATGCGGCCACGGCAGGCAGCCTGGAAAGGATAGGAGGGATGTGCCTGCGGACTGTGGAGGCCCTGGCAGTCATCTCCGCCATGTCCGTTGCCCTGTACCATGTGAGAAGCTCATTCCTCAGACATGCGGTCACAGGCTACAGGAAACGGGTCATGGTGGGGCTTCTTGGGTCATGGCGGGCCTCTGAGGGGAAAAGCGGATCCGGCCTGTCGTCCCTTACCAATGACGTGTCCGTAATAGAGGACGACTATCTCCAGGGAGCCGCACAGATCGTCTCGAATCTGTTCTTTTTGGCGGCGGCCCTCTGCCTGATGCTATGGTACAGCCCTGTCCTAACGGCAGCTTCGCTTTTGCTTATGCTGCTTCCGATTATCATTTCGGCATTATTTGGCGGTAAGCTGGAAAAGGAGTTTCAGGCTGTATCAGATGAGAACGCGAAATTTGTTAAACGGATTCAGGATATTCTGAGAGGATTTCCTGTCATAAAGTCTTTTCATGCACAGGAAGCGGCGTTGAAGCTGTATGTGGGACATAACCAGTCCCTGGAACAGGCCAAATACAGGAGAAACATTGTTGACGGCAGAATCAATCTGTGGTCCGTGCTGGGCAGCGTGACGACTCAGTTCGGGATATTCCTGACAGGAGGGTATCTGGCGGCCACGGGGAAGGGCATTACCATAGGAGTCCTGATTGTCTTCGTGAGCCTGTTGGGGCAGATCGCAGGTCCCATTGGCCAGCTTCCGGGCCTCATTGCCAGACGGAGAGCGGCAGGCGGACTGATTCGCAAAGCGCAGGAAACCTTGCTGGCGGAAAAGCGGGAGCCAAAGGGCGGGCTGGCTCCCGGTTCGATTGGTACCATATCCCTGAAGAATGTATCTTTCGACTACGATGGGCACAGGGCGCTGGAGGATGTATCCCTGCGGTTCGAACAGGGGAAGAGCTATGCAATCGTGGGAGAGTCCGGAAGCGGCAAGACGACGCTGCTGCGCCTGATCATGGCATGTTACGATCAGTATTCCGGCTTGATTACATATGATGATGTAGATGCACGGGCAGTGGACATGGAAGCTCTGGTGGACCATATTTCGGAAATCCAGCAAAATGTCTTTATATTTGACGCAACAATCCGGGAGAACGTGACCATGTTTCAGGAATTCCCGGAGGAAAAGGTATCTGAGGCCCTGGAAAAGGCGGGACTGGGAGAGCTGATCCGGCATAGGGGAGAAGGATATCTGTGCGGAGAGGATGGCTGCAACCTTTCCGGCGGGGAAAAGCAGAGGATTTCCATCGCCAGATGCTTCCTGAAGGATGCCTCTGTGCTCCTTGCGGACGAGGCCACCGCCGCATTAGATGCCGAGACATCCAGCCATATCATGAGCGAGATACTGGGCATGGAACAAATGACAAGGATTATCGTTTCCCACAAAATGAACCCGGGCCTGCTTGGGCAATATGACCGGATTATCGTAATGAAGAATGGAAAGATGCGGGAAACAGGAACTTTTGAGGAGCTGATGGAGCAGAAGACATATTTTTATTCGCTGTATAATGTGGCGAACTGAGCCAAGCCTTATACCACATTTTGTCCCTTGTGCGTTTTCTGGGTGCTTTGTGGATTCAGGCTTTTCTACTTTCAGAGCAGACCTGTATACCACATGCGGACAAAACACGGGAAGCCTTGATTTTGCTGGCTTCCCGTTACTTTTAGTGTAAAACCTGAGATATATTCCTGCCCCCGGAAGCTCTGTCAGGAATCCGCCCCGGCCATCAGCAGCTGTTCCACGATTTCGGAATACCCCGCCTCCGAGGCATAGTACAGGGCGCTGTGCCCGTCATTGTCCACGCTGTTCACATCGGCTCCCGTTTCCAGGAGCATGGCGGTGAAATCGTTTCTGCTGTTTCTGGCGGCCAGGATTAGGGGAGTCAGCCCGTCCGAGGTCTTCCGGTTGATGCCGGCGCCGGCGGCCAGCAGGGCTTTCCCCAGGAATAGGTCGCCTTTCTCGGCGGCGATATGTAAGGGCTCCACGCCCTCTGCGTCCGCGCAGTCGGGCCGCGCGCCTGCGGCCAGCAAAATTTCTGCAATCATCAGATTGGATCTGCGCACTGCCAGGATCAGGGGGGATTCTCCCTCATCATTCTGGCTGTTTACGCTGGCCGGGTTTCTTTCCAGCAGAATCCGCACCACCTCGCTTTGCTCGTTCCAGCATGCGTGGTGGAGGGTGGTGTTTCCATATGTATCGGTATGGGGCTCTCCCGCCTGGGTAAGGGCTTTCACCAAATCCCTTAGCCCGGCGGAGGTGGCGTAGTCGATGGCCATGCGACCGCTGTTGTCCTTGATGGTGATGTCCACTTCCGGATTCTGGAGCAGCTGCAGGGCGGCATCGGTTTTGCCGCTCTGGGCCAGCACCATTAAAGGGGTGACGCCATCGTTGTCCGTGCAGTTCACGTCGGCCCCCGCCTGGCACAGCAGCGAGATGATCTGGAAATTGCCGGCCTGGGCGGCAAAGTGCAGGGGCATCCGGTTCTTCTGGTTGCCGAGACTAGCGTCCGCCCCATTGTCCAGCAGAAGCTTTACCAGATCTCTGGCGCTTTTCATGCAGGTATAGATCAGGGGGGTATTGCCGGATTCGTCTCTTTTGTTCACGTCCACACCGCCTCGTTTGAGGAATGTCTGAACCACGCCTTTTTGATTGTTCTTGCAGGCCTGTAGCAGCATATTGTCTAATTGCATGGTGATTCTCCTTTTTATGTTCTTATCCTACCACTCCGGAAAAAGATTGTCAAATCCCGTTTCTTTCGCGCCCGCTATTGTACAGCCTCCCAAAGGGTGCTAAAATATGGAGGAACATAGGCGGCGCCGATAGTCCGCAATCGGACTGTCAGGCTTTGCCCGGAAAGGAGAGGTTTGTCATGAATCAGAAGGAACTTACGGATATGCTGGTGGAGTCCAGCCAACAGTACAGCCAGGCCAAGTTCAACCCCTGGTGGGAGGGGAATCACGAGGAGGCTATCTACAGATACAGCATTTTTTCTGAGGAGACCCTGAGGGATGTGGGAGCCTGCGTGGCGGAATGCGGGACGGAGGAGCTTTTTGCGCCGGTAGGCTCCCTGGGGCTGCCCCTGTTCCAGCTGCTGGTCTGGCACAATTTCCTTGACGCGGTGAAGGAAGCGATTCAAAGCGGAAAGGTGGGCAGGGAAGAGATTGACAGGCGGGACGGGGGCGGCCACGGGCTGACCGGGTTTCTTCTGGCCTGCGCCTGCGGGAATGAGGAAATGGCGAGGCTCTTGCTTGCCTATGGAGCAGACCCAGCCGCCAGTGACGGGAGAGGCATGAATGCGTATCACTTCCTTGTCTTCCCCAGAATCCAGGGGCTGGAGATGGACTCCTCCTGCCTGGAGCACAGCGCGGGGCAGAGGAGGGATATCGCCCGCCTGCTGACCTGTGATGTCAATCAAAAGGACCAGGAGGGAATGACGCCCCTTGTGCGCATGCTTTCCAGGGAATATTGCTCCAACTATACATGGCCCCTGGCAGAGGTCTTCCTGGACAAGGGCGCCGCCACCGATTATGTGGACGAAGAGGGCAATACGCTCCTGATGATGGCCTTAAAGCACAGGCACAGGACGGCGGCGCTGCTTTTGATGGAGCGGTGCCCGGAGATGATGGACATAGCCGACGGTCAGGGCAGGAAGCCCATAGGGCACGCGGCCTATTTCCGGGACATGGCCATGTACATAGCCCTGAAGGATCATGGAGCCGTTCCGGGGGAGGGGGATGGCCTGGAACTATTCCCGCTAAGCCAGGTGGCCAGCAATGCTTTCGCGGAGGTCCATGAGGACAATAGGGACGGCATGGGCCTTGCCCTGTATCTGGCGAATAAGCTGGTCTCCCGGGCAGACCTGGATGACGATGACGACCTGGGGGAGGTCACGGAGATTCTACACAATGCTTTGGTGTCGGACGAGGAGGCGAGCCTCCTGGAGGTTTTCCGGGATAAGCCTGATGTCCTTACCATGCCCATCCACTACCATGGGCAAAGGCAATGCCTGCGGGATGAATGCCTCCGTCCGTGCTATGGGACGGGAGCTATCCGGAAGCTTTTGGATTTGGGCGTGGACATGGACAGGGCGGTGGTCAGGGGGCGGACTCCGGCCTGTATCGTAGCTTCTTTTGACCATCAGCGTGACCAGGAGGGCGAGGCTTACTTCGAAGAGGCGGCAATGCTTTTTTCCAGGGAGTCCATGGAGCAGCTGGACGATCAGGGGGAGGCTGCCGTCCACCAGGCCGCAAGAGAGGGACATGCGGGGATGCTGCGTGTCATGGCGGAAAAGGGCGTGGACCTGAACCTGGCCAAGGACGCCCCTGCCCGGGCAGGGATGACGCCCCTCCATGAGGCCTGTATCGCCGGGCATGGGGATGTGGTGAGGCTGCTTATGGACGCCGGGGCGGATGATACGAGGAAGGATGTAGAGGGGGAGGTTCCCGCCCACTGCGCGCTTAAGGAGAAGCGGGGAGGCAGGCAGTCCAGCGTGGAGCAGAGGGCAAGCGTGCTGAAGGAGCTGAAGCACCTGGACATCCCCAGGAACGATGGGCAGACGCCGTTAATGCTGCTGTCTGGCCATGAGGAACTGCTGCCTATCTTCCTAAGCAGGGGAGTGGACGTGAACCACAGGGACAACAGGGGCAGGACCGCCCTGATGCTCAATCCCGACAAGGACGTGGCAAAGGAGCTGCTCAAGGCAGGTGCCGACTTGAATCTGGAGGACAACGAGGGCAATACCGCGCTGCACTACGCCCTCCGGGAGTATGCCGAGAGCGCGGCGAGGTACCTGGTCAAAAAAGGAGCCGACTACAGCCGCCCCAACAATGACGGCGAGACGGCTATGGACATTGCGGTGGAAAAGGGATTTGAGAGCGTGCTGGAGGTGATGGCGTAGGACATCGCCCTGGCATGGGCGGCTGATTGTGCCGGTCTGGCGGCCGGCACCTGGAACAGGCGGCGGAAGGGGGAGGACGTCATCCTTTCGCCGTGCCGTCCATGCCGCTTTTACACCAGCCTCAAAAGCTCGCGGGGCTTCGCGCATCATATCTTCCTGCCTACCAGGCAGAACCAGTGCGGCAATGCCATCCGCGGGTTCCGGGTCCAGTCGTACATCCTGTCCACCTCTTCCCGACTGACAGTGGCACCGCCTATGATATCCTCTGTCTTTAGCCAGAAAGGCCGTTCGTAGTCCTTTTTGTCGAACATTTCCTCAAAATGCTCCAGGCGTATGCCGGAATGCATGACCGCGTTCAGGATATCCTGCAATCTCCAATGGAAATTGACGGTGGTCTCGTCTTCGAAAGGGCCGGTGGCGTCATAGGGCTTCCGGATGTTCAGATTCTCGTCAAAGGGGCGCAGATACGGGTGGATTTCATAGACGATATTGAGTCCACCTTTTTTTAGGATATGGTTTGCGTTCGCGTACATGGATGGCAGGTCGTCCAGCCATACATGTACGCCGTTGGAGGTGTATACCAGGTCGTATTCGCCGTCAGGGATGCCTTCCAGCTTCATGGTATCCGTACAGACAAATTCGATAGCATCGCAAAGCCCTTCTCTGGCGGCCACTTGTCTGGCGTGGGCCAACTGATTTTCGGAGATGTCGCAGGAGGTGACTGCCGCGCCGGACAGGGCGAAAGCGAATACGGCCAGGTTATCGCCGCTGGAGGGCACACAGACCCGCTTCCCCCTCAGGTCGGGAAGATAGCTTTGGATCAGCTCCCAGGTCTTCTTGTGGAACGCTTTTGCGGGATTGTCTAAAATGGGGCGGAGGATTTTTTCCGAATGGTTGAAAGCGGACCATTTTTCCGAATAGCTGTTCCAGTCTTTTTTATTCTTATCCACCACTTCTTTTGATGTAAGCATAATGACCTCCTATTGCTGATACCGGTATCTTCTGGCTCTGCTTTAAGGATATCATCAATTGCAGGCTGGTTCAAGCCCCGAGAATGGTTATAAGCGGAAGTTGCCCTGTAGTCTTCCCTGTAGCGGCCCCAAAGGCCCTGAAGCGAAATCAGTCCGTTGGGAGCTGATTCCGGAACAGGGCCTGATGGCTGGATTCCTGTATGACAGTGCCGGGGATTCCGGCATGGGTTCTATGAGGGCGCTTTAGAGGACAAAGGCATCATCGAGCATACAGCCGCGTCTTAATGACTTCATAGCTGTGTCGCCCGGAAAGGGAGACCTCTATCAGCACATCCACCTCCCCGGCAGGAATCCCGCCGGAAAGAGAATCCCCGGCGGAGAGGGCCAGCTCCACCACGGAGGGTGTCTGTCGTGTGTTGTGCAGCGGCAGACTGAGGGCCCTGCCCGGACGCACTGTCAGGAAGTCGGGGGCGTATATCCGGATGTTCATCCACTGCTGGCAACTGAACGCGGTGGCCTCCACCGTGAGCCGCAGCGCCAGATTCTCCCCGCTTCGCAGGAACACGCCCTGGGGGTGCTCCAGATAGAGCCGGAACATGTGGTGGTCCTTGCGGATCGTCATGGGGGAGAAGCTTTCATGGAACACCGGGTTCCTGTCCTGCGAGAACCCGACCCCGCCTATGCCGGGCACGAAATTTGCATCCCGGGCGGTGCAGAACAGGTTCCCCTGGGAGAAGACCTGGTATCCGCCATCGGGCAGAAGCTCGCACATATCCCGGTACAGGAACCTGGGGATGGCCTGGGCGATTCTGTCGGTAAGCTCCGTCACGGTGCCGGGAATCCCGTTCAGCAGATGGGCCTTGGTCTTCTCGATGCAGAGGGTGTTGATCTTGTCATTGATGGGGCGCAGCCATTCTTCCGGCAGCCTCGCATTGCCCTGGATGATGCCCAGGATGGCCCCCAAAGTGCCCGCGGTGCAGTCCGTGTCCTCGCCGCAGCCTACGGCGATGCACAGGCTCTTGCCGAAGTCGTTCTCCCCGTAGAGCCAGCCGATTATCATCAGGCCGATGTTGTTGGGGGCATCGTTGCCCGCGGGGGAGGTGGGGAAGCCCTCTGTATTGCCGTCCGTGCTGCCCTGGATGCCGAAGGTGCCGGGAACCTCTTGCATCATGCGTTTCCTGGCCTCCTGCCAGGTCAGGCCCTGGCGGAAGCACTCCTGGGCCAGTTTCACGGCTGTGGCCACGAGGCAGTCCTCCGGGATGTAGGATAGGCCGATTTCCACCAGCGTGTCCCGGTCGGACTCCACGAAGGCGGCGCTCTCCAGGGCGGCGCAGAACAGCTCCCCATAGAGGCCGTCCTCGCTGTGGTCGATGACGCCGTCCCTGTAGGCATATTTCACCGCCAGGTCAGGATTGCCCGGGCACAGGCAGGCCCAGATCTCGCTGCGGATGAAGCACCCGCAGCTATTGTGGTAGGTGTTCTCCACATGGCCGCTTAAGGGAGGGACCAGGCCTCCGGTCATGTTGCCTTTTCCCCTGCCGTATTCGTTCCAGTGGGGCGTGATGAAGGTGAGCCAGTATTCCCCCAGGATTTCCGGGGTGAGCTGCTGGCCGTACTTCTCCGCCGCCGCCAGCCATACCAGCTGGAGGTCCAGGTCGTCGTTGGGAGGCGGATTGCCGTCCATATCCTTCTGCAGATAGGACCGCACATCGAAGACGCCCCTGCGCCCCTCCAGGGGAGCGCCCAGGACTCCGCCGATGTTTTTTCCGTTCCAGCATCCCATGATTTTGTCGTAGAGCACTTTGGAGTTCAGTTCCATAAAAATCTCCTTTCATCAAACCAATCTTTCTATTATAATGGTCATCAGGAAGAACTGTCGGAAAGACAGCCCCTTGGGATGCCCGGGGGGAGGTGGTCTTCCGTCAGGCATTCCTTCCATATATAGGATAAAGCAAAATCAACTCTGTTGACAATATGGCTGAATGACTCTTTTGTATTGAATTTTTGGATGCTGGCATTCTTCCGGTTCCGTGCCGGCTGTCTGTGCCTTAAGAATGGCGCCGAGGCTGTAGCCGGTATGTCTGGGAGGAGGAAGGGGGAAGAATCGGATGGAAAATCAGGAGAGCTGCCGGGCGGATATGCTGCATTATCACATGGCGGAATGGGCCGGGGAGGACTCGGTCTGGGCCAGCAGGGACTTCCTGCAAAAGGGCAGGAAAAGCCCGGCCAGCCTCTGGGCCCAGGAGGGGGAGCGGAAGCCGTCGGAGATTCTGGTGGACTCCTACGAGCCGGAACGCCTGCATACCCATGTGGATTTCCTGGAGCTGTTCTATGTCCACAGCGGCAGAGGGGTGGCCTATCTGGAGGGGACGAATTACATCTTGCAGAAGGGGGATATCTTCTGCGTCCGTCCGGGCCAGGTGCACGCCAATTTCCCCCTGGAGGATCTGATGATCTACAACTGCATCCTGTCCTGCGCGTACCTGCGGGGGAAAAGCGGCCTGCCCACGCAGGAGCTGATGCCATTCCTCCACCTGACGGGAAGGACGCTGCTGGAGGTGGAGGGCATCTATGAGGAGCTGCTGCTGGAGCGGGAGCAGAAGGGGAAGTACTATAGATATGTAATGGAAAGCGGCGCGGACAGGCTCTGTGTCAGTCTTCTACGGTACCAGGCCGGCCATCAGGCCCAGGCCCAGCACCATCGGGCCATCACGCCGCTGTTGGAGTATCTGTCGGAGCATTTCGCCACTGTCACCCTGGAGGAGCTGGCCCGGGTCAGCTCCTACAATGCCAGCTACTTAAGCAGGCTGTTTCGGGAGACATTCGGCATTTCCTTTACGGACTATGTGAACATCCTCCGGGTCAACAGGGCCATGAAGCTGCTCCGGGAGACGGAGCTGACCGTGGAGGAGGTGGGCCTGGAGGCAGGGTTCCACAGCCGGAAGCATTTCTATGACATGTTCCGGCGGCATACGGGAATGACGCCCGGGGCGTTTCGGGGGGAGGGGTAGGCTCATACCAGCTTCAGGAACTCCCTGACCACCCTGGTCATATACCGATTCCGTTTATAATAGAAATTCACGTTCCGCACGGCGTCCGGATAGGGCAGCTTATAGTAGACCAGGCGGTGGTCGTCTGGCATGTGGCGGATTAGGATGTCGCCGTTGAAGGAAATGCCCATTCCGTAGCGGGACAGGTTGTAGGCCGTAATCTGCTGCTCTGGCTCCAGCTTGATCCGGGGCGCGAAATGGCCGCAGTCGCGGCAGAGCTTTTCCGCCCGGGCCTTGGTGTCGTTGCCGCTTTTGAGCAGCAGGAAAGCGTCCTCCCGGAAAGCCTCCAGGGGCACGGGAGGGACGGAGGACTCCAGATGGCGGCCGTTTTTGACGTCGGAGAGGGAGAGGGCATAGCCCTTCAGCCTTTCATTGGAGGGAAAATGGCTGGGCACTGCCAGGAGAAGGTGCTCCTCACAGAAAAACGTTTTTTCGTATATGGATGCATCTACGGACTGATTGTCAATCAGGAGGTCCAGGAATCCGGAGAAGAGCCGCTCCTCCAGTTGGGCGGTGGTGGCCTCCACCAGGTTCACATGGATGAAAGGGTACTGCTCCGTGAACCGGGAGAGCAGGGGCGGCAGCACATAGGAGACGAAGAGGTTGGTGCCCCCGATGGCGATGGCGCCGCTTTTCAGGCCCCGGAGGTCCTCCACATAATTGCTGAAGCGCTTCTCCACGTCCATGATGTTCTCCACGGAGCGGATGTACTCCTCCCCCAGCTCGGTGAGCCGGATGGGATTGGTGCTGCGGTCGAAGACGGGGAAGCCGATCTGGGCCTCTGCCTTTTTCACGGCGGCGCTCAGGGAGGGCTGACTGATGAAGAGGTTTTTGGCGGCCTTCGAGAAGCTCATTTCCTTGTAGACCTCATAGACGTAGTGCATTCCCTGGAACATAGTGGCTCTCCTTTGCGGTTTCGGCTGCGCACTTGCGGATTCCCTTTGCCAGCCCGGATATTATATAGCCCACAAGCTATATGAAGTATATCTTTATAAATATTTGAAAATATTGTAGCCCGGATATATAGTAAAGTCAAGAGGGACATATTTCTCAATGCGCAATGGATTTTTTATAGAAGAAACGGAGAGGGAAGACCATGCAGGAAGAAATGAAGAGATACCGCCTAGAGCACGACTCCATCGGGGAAAAAGAGGTGCCGGAGGATGCCTATTACGGGGTGCAGACCCTGCGGGCCCACGAGAACTTCTACATAACAGGGCTGAAGATGCACAAGGAGCTGATCAACAGCGTGGCCCAGATCAAGAAGGCCGCAGCTATCACCAATTTCGAGGTGGGGGAGCTGGAGAAGAAGCGGGCGGACGCCATCGTCAAGGCCTGTGACGAGATTATCGCGGGCAAGTTCCATGACCAGTTCATCGTGGATCCCATCCAGGGGGGCGCCGGAACCTCCCTGAACATGAACGCCAACGAGGTGATTGCCAACCGGGCCATCGAAATCCTGGGCGGGAAGAAGGGGGACTACAGTATAGTCAACCCCAACGACCATGTGAACTTCGGCCAGTCCACCAACGACGTATTCCCCTCCTGCGGCAAGATGGCGGCCCTGAAGCTGATTACCGAGGCCCAGGAGCAGCTCTCCCGGTTGGAGCAGGCCCTTTTGAAGAAATCGGAAGAGTTCGACTCCGTGATCAAGATGGGGCGGACCCAGCTCCAGGACGCGGTGCCCATCCGCCTGGGCCAGGAGTTCCACGCCTATGCCTCCGCGATTAGCCGCGACATCAAGCGTTTCGACAATGCCAAGGAGGAGATTAAGAGCCTGAACCTGGGGGGCACTGCCATTGGCACCGGCCTCAACGCGGACGTGCAGTATTACAGAAGAGTAGTAAAGAACATGTCCATCCTTACGGGGCAGGATCTGGTGCAGTCCTACGACATGATCGACGCCACCCAGAACCTGGACAATTACGCCTCCGTCTCCGGCATCGTGAAGAACTGTGCCGTGAACCTGTCCAAGATGTCCAACGATCTGCGGCTCATGTCCTCCGGCCCCAGGACAGGCTTGGGAGAGATCAACCTGCCTGCCAGGCAAAACGGCTCCTCCATCATGCCGGGCAAGATTAACCCGGTGATCCCGGAGGTGGTGAACCAGGTGGCTTTCAACATCATCGGCAACGACGTGACCATCACCATGGCCGCCGAGGCGGGGCAGCTGGAGCTGAACGCCTTCGAGCCGATTATCTTCTACAAGCTGTTCCAGTCCATCGAGACGCTGACCTTCGCGGTGAAGACCCTGGTGGACAACTGCATCGTGGGCATCACGGCCAACGAGGAGCGGTGCCGCCGGATGGTGGAGAACAGCATCGGCATCATCACAGCCATCTGCCCTTATGTGGGCTACGAGACGGCGGCGGAGGTGGCCAAGGAGGCCCTGAAGACGGACAGGTCCGTGAAGGAGCTGATCGTGGAGCGGGGGCTGATGGACGAGGCACAGCTGGCCAGGGTCATGGATCCCTATCACATGACCGAGCCGGGGATTCCGGGCAAGGATCCCATGGAGGCGTTCAGGAAGGCGTGAGGCAAAGGCGCATGGTTGACGGTTATGTCCCATGCGTCTTTTTTGTCCGGAAAAGGGGGATTCGGGCAGGATGCGGAATCTATTGTGGCAAAAAGGAAATCATGATATACTTGCATAGGAAAGGTCGTCAATTCTGTCTGCTCCGGCGAAACTATGCCTAGCAGACGGAATCCGGACAGCGGAATGGCTGGCAGGCAGGGAAAGCGGGAGAGCGCTTGCGGACGACAGAATAGCGGGCAGGGAAAGAGGAGAAGGCTTGCGGACTACGGCAAGGCTCCAGAAAGGAAGGCGGCTGAGGCGGGATATGGATAGAAGGCTTCTGATTGTAGACGGCAGCAACCTGCTGTTCCAGATGTTCTACGGCATGCCGTCCAGGATCGTAAATGAACAGGGCAAGCCCATTCAGGGGACGCTGGGGTTCGTGGGCGCATTGCTGAAGATCCTCCGCAGGTTTGAACCCGCCTGGCTGGCAGTGCTGTTCGACGGGGAGCATGAGAATGCCCGCGCCGGACTGGATCCGGATTATAAGTCCAACCGGATTGACTACAGCAAGGTCTCCGAGGAAGAAAGTCCGTTCTCGCAGATTGACGATGTATACGCCGCTTTGGATTACATGGGCATAGCACATACGGAGACCACTGACTGCGAGGCGGACGACCTGATAGCCGGTTATGCCCTGGCTTACGGGCGAGGGACGGACATCGTCATTTCCTCCTTCGACAGCGACTTTTTCCAGCTCCTGACAGACCGGGTGTCCGTCTTCCGCTATCGGGGGAAGGACTCGGTGCTCTGGACGCCGGATTCCTTCCGGGAAAAGTTCGGCATCACGCCCGCACAGTACGCGGATTTCAAATCCCTCACAGGCGACGGGGCGGACAATATCAGGGGGGCGGAGGGAATCGGCCCCAAGACGGCGGCGTCGCTGTTGAACCGATTCGGCACGCTGGAAAACCTTCTCCTCCATGCGGAAGAGATCAGGAAGCCCTCCGTAAGGGAGTCCGTGCTCCGAAACGCCCAGAGGCTGCGGACGAATTACAGGATAATCAAGCTGGACGGCGGCTCGCCCCTGCCCTTTCCTCTGGAGGAGCTGGAATATGAGCCTGCCGATATGACCACGAACCATGTGCTGAAGGGAATCGGGTTGAGGTGAAGCGTACAGAGGCTGCCGGTAGAATGAGAGAATGGGGGACAGGATATCATGCGGATAAAAAAGATAGATTATGATTTTTCGGTATGCAAAGTAGCGGACTATTCTCTTGTTGATTTGACTGCGGACTACTGCTTTGTGGGCAAAACGGAGGAGGAGAACTCTCTGGTATGTATTACGGACAATGTGCCGCTGAATGTAATTAGGAGAGAGGACGGATGGAAAGCCTTCCGAGTCCAGGGCAGCCTGGATTTTTCCCTGATTGGAATCTTATCTGGAATCTCCGGAATCCTGGCGGATAATCAGATCAGCATATTTGTGCTTTCCACTTTCGACACAGACTACGTCCTGACCAAAACAGAAAACTACCAGAGTGCATTGGACATCCTGGAGGCTGCCGGGTATGAAATTGTGCAATAAAAAAATTCTGAAGAATACAGGAGGCGGGAAAATGGATACATTCGGCACAGTTCTGTCGGAGAGGGCTTTGAAAATCTTTATGAGGCATGCGGATGATGATAAAACAATTGCTTCCGTTCGGTCATTCGTATACGACATGCTAGGCCCCACGCCGGATCGGGGGGATATGCTTTATCGCTATGAGCATTCGCTCAGGGCGGCAGAAAATGCGGCTGTCATCGCAGAAGCGGAAGGCCTTCCAAAGGACGACCTGATCATAGCCTGCCTTCTGCATGATGTGGGATACAGGGAATGTGGGGATGATTTCAAAAGGCATCCCCTTTTCAGCGCGGACATTGCAAAGCGCTATCTGGAAATGATAGGTTATCCCCAGGAACCTTTGCGGGAAATGGTAAGGGGAATCGCCCTGCACGCCCTGACAGACACCCTGCCAGAGGACATGACGGTATTCCAGATGTCGGTAAGGGACTGCGATGACATCGACCGGTTCGATATGATAAGGACCGCCATGCTGCTGGGAGATTGTGTAAACGAGAAGACCAATCAGGAAATCATAGCATCCTGCAATCAGGCCATTGAGGTTGCGAATTGGATCATGTCCTTACCGAGGGGAACCAGGACGGCACAGGATATGATAAATAAAAACTGCCGGAGGAGGATTGCCCTCTTGCGGGATATTTTGGCGCAGGCCAATAAAGGCTTTCATTACCCGTGCTGACGGGACGGGCATGGTTTTCCGGAGAGGATTGACTTTTGGCCGGTTGGGGCATAAACTGAACGGAAGTGCCGCGCCTACTGGAAGAGGACATCGGCAGCGGAATCCCTGATGACATATATCAACATGGACTTCGAGGGGCTCCAGGAGACCATCGCCAGGCTGATATCCGATGAGGAAATCGAGGTGAGGACGGACAGGTTCGAGAATGACTTCGAGACCTTCAAGAGCCGGGATGACGTGCTGACGCTCCTGATGCATCTGGGATACCTTACCTGGAATGAGGAGGGGACGGCGCATGTCCCGAATGAGGAAGTAAGGGAAGAGTTTGAGCAGATTCTGGAGGGGACGGGTGCAAGCAGGAAATGGATGGAGCTGCTGGGACGCTCCAAAAAGCTTCTGGAGGACACCATGGCGGGAGATGGGCAGGCGGTAGCGAAGGCTATAGAAGAGATACGGGATTCCCAATATGCGCCCACCTACTATAATGATGAACAGGCATTGCGGTACGTGATTAAGTTCGCGTACATTGCCGCGCTGGATCAGTACCTGAAGGTGGAGGAGCTGCCGTCCGAAAAAGGAATCGCGGATGTGGTATACCTGCCAAAGCGCAGATACACGCTTCCGGCGCTGGTGGTGGAGCTGAAATGGAACAAGTCGTCCGAGGGAGCAATCCGGCAGGTGAAAGAGCGGAATTACCCTGCCGTATTGAAGGACTATGGCGGCGAGATCGTGCTGGTGGGAATCGGCTATGATGCAAAAAAGAAAGCGCATAGCTGCGTGATTGAAAGAATCTGAAAAACGAAAAACAGCGGTCGGTTTTTGGATGAATTTGCGATTAGAGGAATGGTGAAAATGATGATTGAAATACACGATGATATAAACGTAGATGAATATAACAAATTGAGGGTAGAAGCAGGCTGGGAAATAAAAAATCCACTCATTGTTGAAAAAGCTATAAGGAATAGCACAATTATAAAAAAGGCGACATACGATAGCAAAACAGTCGGTATGGCCAGAGCCATTGGGGATGGTATGTCATATCTTTTAGTTGACGTAGTAGTCAGCTCAAAATATCAAAAACAAGGAATAGGAAAAAAACTTGTAAATTCCATAATAGATGCTATAAAAAATGAAACTATGGCTGGAGAATACAGTACTATTAATTTGATATCAATTAGAGGTATGGAGAAATTTTATGAGAGCTGTGGATTTGAGGCAGTACCATTTGGATACAATGGCAAAGGGATGAGAATAAAGATTGAAAAATAGAGATACAGATCCATAAGTCCAGCTAAGAAATACCAAGAGCTACACCGGCGTACTGGCAGACTGTGAAGCTGCGGGCCAGGCCGGGCAGGTTTTCCAGCTACTGCAATGACGGCTTCGACCTGGCTGCGGAAGTGGTGGAGGCGGTGACAGGCAGGCCCTATATTCAGTGGCTGCGGGAGCATATAACAGAACTGGCAGGAGCCTTTTCCACGGGAGTGGGCAGAAGGCTTGCGGAAGGGCATGTGAAGGTAGCCTGCCGGGGTGACGAGCCTGAATACTACAACTGCTTCGGCGCAGGGGCGATTCATACCACTGTGCCGGAGTGCGCCATGTTCGGCTCCCTCTTCATCGATTCCAGGGGCATCGTGGGACAGGCCTATCTGGACGAGACCAGGCATCCCTAGGGAGCGACCTTTCTGCAGGGGGCATACGATGCGGCAGACTACTGCCTGGGATGGGACTCCCTCTACAACAGGAACCGGATTCCCTTGAGGGAAGGGGCGGTGATAAAGTCCGGCGGCACGGAGCAGTTTACCAGCTATCTGCTGGTGAGCCCTGCCTGTGGGCTGTCACTGGCGATTTCGGCCATCAATGATGGAGGTGCCCCATGGCTAGAGGTGTTGGAGGACATTGGAGGGGAAGCACTGAAGTTAAGCGTGAACCAAAATTTTACCAGAATGCGCAGAATTTCGTTATTAAGCGCCTAAACGGAAAAAAGGTGCTAATACGCGTGACATTATAAGGAGACAGATGATGAAGCTTTCCGTATTTTATGACCACATCACCCAGGCAGTGCAGCAGGAGGGCAGGAAGCTTTCGGAGCTGCTGGAGGCCTGCAGGAGCTTCGGCATCGAGGGAGTGGAGATCAACTGCACCCAGCTTGGGGAAGGCGGTGCCGAGCTGTGCCGGGAAATCAAAGAGGCAGGGCTGAAAATCAGCTGCGTCTACGAGCACTACGATTTTATCCACAGGGAGGAACTGGACAGGGCAAAAGCCCATGTGGACCTGGCAGCGGAGGTGGGAGCGCAGAAGGTGCTGATCGTACCCGGATTTCTGGAAAAAGCACAGGCAGATACGCTGTGGGACTGCTGCTGGAAACCGGAAAGGGCATGTGGCAGTGCAGGAGAGAAAACCATAGAAAGCTGCAGGAAGCAGAACAGAAAGGCGGATGAGGCAGCCGAATACATAAAGATGAATTACATGGCAGTGGCCCATTGGATGGAGAACAGCGAAGCCATCTGCAAAATCAAAGAGACTCTGCGGGAGCTGGTAAAGCATGGAAGGGACATCCTCTTCGGGCCGCCAGGCTGGCAGGATTCCAGGGATTTCGTGGATTTGGACGCCTGGTGCAGGGGAGCCATCCAGAGAGGCCTGGATTTCCACCAGGTCCATGGCAGGGGGTATCTTCCCGAGGGACTGGTGGAGGAAATCAGGGCGCTGTCCCAGCCGCCCATCCCCTGGGACGTGGAGCTGGCACAGTGGTTCGACGAGCGGTTCGAGCCTCTGGAAAAGCGCCGGACATACGCCAGGCTCAGCCGGAGGCAGTCGGCCACGCCGGACATCCCCAGGCCTTCCTACCGCTATGAGGAGGAAGCCCAGGCGGGGCGGACCTTCGGGGTGCTGCTGGATACCTCGGGCTCCATGGACAGAGGGCTCCTGGCCGCGGCATTGGGAGCCATCGCCAGCTACAGCGCCGCCCGGGACGTGAAGCGGCTGCGGGTGGTGTTCTGCGATGCCGTTCCCTATGACCAGGGGTACATGGAGGCGGCGGACATCGCGGGCAGCGTCCGGGTGCGGGGGCGTGGCGGTACGGTGCTCCAGCCTGGGGTGGAGCTTCTGGAGCAGGCAAAGGACTTTCCCAGGGAGGCACCGCTGCTAATCATCACGGACTGCGAGTGCGACAGGCTGAACCTTTTCGGCAGGGATCATGCCTTCCTGGTGCCAAAGGGAAGGAGCCTCCCTTTTCCGGCGAAGGGGCCGGTGTTTTATCTGGAGTAGGGGATGGATTTTCTGCTGCGTAATATGATTCTGATATATATCTTCGGAAGACATAATGGAAACAATCCGCCATCATATTAAAATCAGCAGCTTGAACGCATCGTTGAAGAAATAAATTTCGTGGAAGACAATTAAATTGCTTAAACCTTTCAGGTAGGCTATAATAAAATATCTGTCCAGATGATTTTATGCTTGGGAGGCTGAGAACATGATTGACATGATAAAAAGATTCCCGGGAATCGGCTGTGCCTATATAGGGCAGAATGGAGACCCCGGGTATGAATATTATGGCTTTTCTGATAAGGAAAGCCAAAGGGAGGTAGACGAGAGGACGATTTTCCCTGCCTGCTCCATATCAAAGTTCATTACCGCCATCTGTACCATGAAGCTTTCCGAGCAGGGGATAATCGATATTGACAGGCCATGGCGGAAAGGTTCCAGTGCACCGACAAGCTCCATCTGATCAAGGAATGGTACGATGGATACCGTT
>CAJUFO010000057.1 GCA_910585615.1 uncultured Acetatifactor sp. | reverse complement strand
TATACCGGCATATAAGAACTTATAAAAGGATAATCAAAAATTAGTTTTAATTTTATGATACAATCAAAATGTTTATTTGGACTAAGGCATGATTTAACATCCATGACTTTATCTTGGTAACAAGGGAAAGGAAACAAAGATGGCTTATATGAATAGCAAGGTTCGCTCATTTGCGAAAAAGGCTTCATCAAAACCGCATGAGAAGCATGTGGTTCGTAGATTGACATGTAGTAATTTTGCGGAGTTGAATGAAGCGATTGAAATTAAGATACGGCAAAATGAAAGAGAGCGCACGGCGAGTATGCATGCTGCTGCCCACTGTACTGTAGGCGGCAAGTAAGATTCAATTTATATATTGGGTTACCGCCTAGTCCCTGTTCCGTTTTAAACGCTGCTTTAACGCTTTAACAGTATCCAGCAGATAGAGCTGCTCATCTTCTGATAATTCCTTTGCGATATTATACAATTCTGCCAATACTTTGGCACTCTGGGAAACATCACGGGTGTCTTCCATTTCCCCCTCCCCATTGACAAGCCAGTCCTTATTGACTTTCAAAATATTGCAGATGGCATTGATTACAATGGCCTGCGGTTCAGTTTTATTTTTTTCAAGGTTATAGATGACTCCCCGGGACACTCCAATCGCTGTGGCAAGGGAGTCCTGTGTATAGCCGTTCTTCTTGCGGGCATAATTCAATCTTTCACCTAAAGAATTCATTCTATCACCTCTACGAGAGTATACAATACCACAAATTCATTGTCAAGGAAAAAAAGCGCTGTAAATGAAAAGGTATATTATGATATTCATTGACAATGCGAAAATACCATGATACAATTCATTTACAAAGCAAATGAAAAGAGGGGATTACATTGACAAAGCAGAAAGGTTCGGCAAACAATGCGGCTATAGCAAATGAAATCATTAATAATGCGGTGGATCTCCCGCTGGAGAGCCAGAAGGTGATATTGATGATAGCAAAATCCATGAAGTATGCGCGGGATTGCATGATTGAGCATGGGGAAACGGAAAGGCGCTGTAAGTCGTGAAGAATAATTGTGCGGGAGGGGAAACGATAAGGTATTGCTGCGAGATTTTGGGTATGGGGTGGAGAGATTGGGATAGGAGTATCTGAGGAAAGAATTAATAAAAAGTATGGGGAGGGAGCCAGATGAAGAAAAAAGTTATAACATTTTTGTTGGCTATAATTTTACTGGTTGGAAATATCGACACAGGTAGTATTGCACATGCAGCAAATAATGTGAAAGAGCCTTATCAGGTAGTTGGATTAGTGAGAGAAAATGTATCGGAGATATTATGGAATGCTTCAGAAGAGGGAACTAATAGTTTAGAAAATGGAACACTAGAAATTGAAAAAAAGCCTGAAGCACCAGAGGAATCAGCATCTACAGAGATAGGAGAACTTGCACCAGAAACATTCAAAAGGGAGGATGAAATACAAGAGCAATTGGAAGATTTCGAGGATAATGCGGATTCGGAAGAGATGCAGGATATATTGGGTTCAGAGAATGCGGGAAGCGTCGCTTTTGCGGGAGGGGATGGCTCTGAGGAAAACCCTTATCAGATAGCTACGGCAGAACAATTGGATGCAGTAAGAAATAATCTGGAGGCTCATTATGTGCAGATTGCAGATATTGATTTGAGCGGATGGAATTGGGAGCCGATTGGGTATTCCTACATTCAGGAGGAAGAAGGAAATATAACTACTAAATACGTAAAATTTAGTGGTTCTTATAATGGTAATGGATATATCATTAGCAATCTAACAATTAAAAGGGACAATTGTCTGGATAGCGTGATTGGATTGTTCGGTGAAAGCGAAGGGAATATAGAAAATGTATCAGTCGAAAATTGCAATATTGATATATATTGTAATAATGAGATTTCGGCTGGTGTTTTTATTGTTGGTGGTATTGTAGGTGATAGCTGGAATAAGTGTTGGGACGGTGCGAGTGGCGAGATAAACGTTTTAAATTGTACGATATCAGGCGACATCAGGGTCAGAAATGCACATTCAGTACGGGTCGGTGGGATTACTGGTATCGGGAACTGCAATGATTCGAGTAATTATGCAAATATTTATGTAGAGAGTGTTGTTTACGGGGATTGCGCAGGTGAAGTAATATGCGGAGGAATTACAGGTGGAACTAACACTGTAAATACTGTAATCAAAAATTGTATGAATTACGGTAATATTACAATTACGGCAGATAGCTTTTTATATTGTGGGGGAATATGTGGGCAGCATGGAGAAATAAATAACTGTTTTAACTATGGTGATATTACGGGAAATATAATTGCATATAGAGGCTATAGGGTCAGCGATGGACCAAATGTTGGTTTAGGAGGGATTATAGGAGAAACATCATCAGACAGTGGTATAAACAAAAGTATTAATTATGGAAATATTTCTTGCTCAAGCCTCGAAACAATGGAAAATCGTGTTTGTGTAGGAGGAATTGCAGGAGCTCTTTATAGTTCGAGAATTGCTGATAGCTATAATTATGGAAAAAATATCACTTGTGAGGGGGTGTATAATGTAGGAAGAATTGTTGGAGGAGCATTTAGGATAATCAATTGCTATTCCATAGCAACCACTCTCGTAAATGGCGTAATCCCAACAGAAAACATAGGTCATAATCAAATAAACGGAGCCACGATAGGTGCAGAAAGCGATACGCAGACGGAAATAAAGTTTGGGAAAGACAGCCATTCTTTTGGCAACCCTGTGAGTGGTTACAGCGGTGATATCATAACAGCTGTACTATTGCTAAATTCAGATCAGTATACGGTTGATGACTTGGCTCTCGTCTCGTCTGATAACAAGATTTTTGAGGTAAACAGTATTGAAAAAGATATGAGTGAATCTGTTACGGCAGATGCGACAGAACAAACGGCAACGGTCCATCTGAAAATGAAAGAGACCGGTACAGCGGATATCCTGATTACAGCTCCAGATGGAACTCTTGTTTCAGTTCCTGTTACATCGGAGGAAGCAAAGGGGGGCGAGGATGGTATAGATGTCCGAAGCTCGGATGTTTACATTGGCGAAGTGGCACTTGCTGTAGTTCAGGTGTCGAATGATGGTAGCTTTAGCGAAAGCGGCTTCGAATGGACAAGCAGCAATAAAAATATTATATCAATAGTTTCTGTGGAAGAAGTGTGTAGCTTGGGTGACGCTATCTACTTCTATATAAAGGTAAAGGGTGAGGGTATGTCATCAGGAGAAGCTAGAATTACAATAACTTTTTCTGACGGCAGAAGAGCCAGTTGCCTGGTAAAGAATTTGGGGAATAAACCAAAAACAGAGAAACCATTCTATCAAGTGCAGGAGAAAAAAGAAGGATACGAGTTACTGCAAGATTATGGAAATAAATGGACAGAAGCATATAATGAGTATATTGCAAAGGTAAATAAGGCGCTTAAAAAATATGCGTCTTCAGATGCAGGAAAACAGGAAACGATTATTGCAAGCAAAGCAAAAGAAATGAAACAGAATGATAGTACATCTCGAAGCAAATACTTGAATTTTGCGACAAATTTCCCTAATGCATGGAAAGACAGTGCATATAATGCTTTAGCGAAGTTTCTATGCGACAATACATGTAGCAAAATGGATTTTGGCAATAATACAAACTCGCTTAGTATTGTGAACACGGTTTTTAAGTCTCTGTCCAATGCATCCGAAAAGTATGAGTATGGCAATGTGGTAATGGAGGTTGAATGTTTTCAGTTTAGTGGGACAAAATTGGGAACTATAACATGTTATAACAAAAAAGGACCTCAAAAGCGCTATAGAGCAGAAATTACATCCACAGTATCCGAATGCAGAGCAGCCATCAGCAGCTATTATAAAGAACTGAGCAATCTGGAGAATGCCGCCATATACAATGTTTATACTGCGGTTGCACAGGATATTCTGGGAGAGTCGATATCGAAATTTACCGAAAAATGGTTGAAAGCCCGCATAAATAAATATGCTGCCCAACTGAATATGGCAGGAGTAGGTGATTTATGTAATGACTTGATTACCTGTAATAAGTACTATCAGTTTGTAGGAAAAATTGTGCAGGGAGATATGGCTTCTGCGGATAAGCTAATAGGTACAATAGCCGGGCTAAAATTTGAAGATACCACCATTGTAGACAGGCTAGCTAAAAAGGCAGCAAAGAACTTGGATAAAGCAGGAAAGGAGTTATATCAGGCATATATTGACTACATAAATGGGAACCTGAAAGAAAATATATTGCAAAGAATGTGGCGTACAATATTATGCTGTCCGATTAGTGTGACTGTTTGGAACTCGAATGGGGAGCAGATTGGCTATGTCGGGGATGATGACATTTGGTATACAAATACAATCTATATGGAAGAGAGAGGCGATGCTGTTATTGTAGATTCCTATACCGATGAAAAAATATCATTTATTGCGTTGGGAACAGATTACGGAATGATGAACTGTAGTGTCGAGGAGTATGATAAAGGTAGCATTCCGATAGGAAGAATGAATTTCTACGATATACCGCTTGACCCCGGTACATCAGTGTCTTTAGCGCTGCCGGATACGCTTGCTGGAAATATGGATTCTTTATGGCTAATATCGTCAGATGGAGAAAATATTCCGGCAGATGAATATATCTCTGTTTCTCAGGATGGATGCGTGACAATTAATTGCAGCATAGAAACAAATGATGGTATAAGCGGAGATGCTATATCTGGAGAAGGGATTTATGTAAGAGGTGATGCGGCTGTTTTGACAGCAATTCCTCAGAGCGGGCATCGTTTTATCGGTTGGTATGAGGATGATGTATTGTTGACGACATCGGAGATATATGAGTTCATGGCAAGGGATAATCTTAACTTAAAGGCTGTATTTGCAGGAGAGCAGGAAATGGAGGATGAGGGATACAGTATTTCAGGTGAAGTTTCTGGATTTGGAGAAGAAAATGAGGAAGTGTTGGTTCAATTGATAAGTAGCAACGGGATTGTAACTGCGGAAACGCAGGTAAAGGGAAGAAATGCTCAGTATGTATTGGAAAATGTTTTTGCAGGCGGCTATATATTGAGGGCATGCAAAAAGAATCATGTAACTCGCGACTACCCAATCACTGTTACCGCCGATAGCACAACTCAGCAAAACATGGAGCTATGGCTGGTAGGCGATGTGACTGGTGATGGCAGGGTCAATGCCAGAGACAAGAAGATGGTTTATAACCACATAGCTGGCACATCCCCGCTGGAAGGATATCCATTCTCCGTGGGCGATGTGACTGGCGATGGCAGAATAAACGCCAGGGACAAGAAGATGCTCTACAACCATATAGCAGGAAATGCGCTTCTCTGGAATTAGGCAAAACTATTCAATATGCGGTATAAATTCAGCTATACAGCAGATAAGCTGCTTTAGCAATAAATAAACACAGAAAGGGAGAAAAAATCTATGAAACGAATTGTAGCAATGTTTTTTGCCGTACTGTTGGCAGTGCTGACAGTGCCGGCAACGGCAAAGGCCGCAGACGAGGTGACATTGACCATTACTGCGGACAAAAGCACCGTGAATCCGGGCGATACCGTGACGTTTACGGTGTCTATCGGACCAGTCGGTGAATTGGGCCTGGGAGGACTGGAGTTCGACTTGCTCATTCCAGACGGGATGACCATCATTGATGAATCTGTCTCCATACCAGAGGGGTTAGCCGATGTTTTTGATACGGATGCGGACGAGATAGTCAAGCCCAGGAATGGATGGCCCAAATGGTCTCATAGCTCTAGGTCAAAAGGATATGCGGGAACCGCGACACTGCAGTTCCTGACATTTTCTTGTATCGTAAGTCAGGACGCAGAATTGGGAGAGAAGAGTATAGATGTAAACAGGGATACCTTGACCTGTTTCGACAATTCTCTGGATTTGAATGAGTACAGCACCACGATTGTCCCCGCTGCTTTTACAGTAGAGAAAGGCAAGATTGCGGTAAGTAATGTTACCTTGGATAAGGAAACTCTTACTTTAAAAGAAGGAGAAACCACGAAGCTGACAGCTACTGTAGAGCCGAAAAACGCAGACAACACAGCCGTGACATGGGGCAGCGACAATCCTGCAATAGCCACTGTGGCTGCAGATGGAACAGTGACGGCAGTAAAATCCGGAACCGCAAAGATTACAGTCACGACTGAAGACGGTGGAAAGACGGCATCCTGCGCGGTGACGGTAGCATGTATCCATACTATGACTAAGACGGAAGCTGTAGAGCCAGACTGTGAAAAGGATGGAAATGTGGAATACTACAGTTGTAGTAAATGCGGAAAGATATTTGCGGATGAGGCGGGAACAAAAGAGCTTGCAGATGTAGTAATCAAGGCAAAAGGGCATAGTGGAAACGAATGGCTGATGGATGAGGAAAGCCATTGGAAAGTCTGCAGTGTCTGTGGAAAAGAACTGAAGGAGGCCCATAAATACGCTTCCGATACGGATTCCGACTGTAACGTGTGCGGGTATAAACGGTTTTACATAGTTACCAGCGGAGCGGATGCTGTGTATGAGATTGGAACGGAGGCTGAACTGACCATTACGGCGGATGGCGACTATAAGCTGTTCAAAGAATTGCAAGTGGATGGTGATATAGTTGATGCCATAAATTATGAAGTGAAAGAGGGAAGCACCGTCATTACGCTGAAAAAGGCTTATCTGGATACATTGTCCTCCGGAAAGCATACAATCCGTGTAATATATGCGGATGGAAAAACAGCTTCTGCTGTTTTTACAGTAAAAGAGAAAGCGGACGATACAGGTAGTAACAGTGGCGGAAATGATGCAGGTAGTAATGCGGGAAATAATATAGGCAGTAACACAGGAAATAATATAGGTAGTAATACGGGCAACAATATAAGCGATAGCATTGGTAATAATACAGGAAATAACGTAGGCAATAATACGGATAATAATGCAGGTGCGTCATCCGATGCACAGACATCTCAGAATCAGAGCAATATAGATTCACCGAGAACTGGAGACGAGGGCGGTCGTCGAGTCTGGATTGTGCTGACGGTATCGAGCCTGGTATTGGCTGCTGGAGCGTTTGGCTATCGTAGAAAAAGGGAAAGAGAATAAAGATTGAAACATAGAAAGGCCTGACTTTGGGAAATGGGAAGTTAGGCCTTCTGAATAATTGGCTGCCTTTATTTGAGTAAGACGTTAAGGCGGATGAAAGAGAGGAGAATGGTATGAGGAAAAAATATTGGGCTGGAGCTATAGCGGCAGCATTGTTGTTGACAAGTATATCGCCCACATCCTATGCCCTTGAGGCAATAGAAACATTGCCTGTAGACATTGAGAGCCAGGGAGTAGAGGACACAATTCAGAATATCGATGGAGTGCAGAAAGCGAATCAGGCAGAAACGGCGGAACCTTTCGGGATTATTGATGAGGACGTTGTTTTGGGAGATGATGTAACCGAAGAAGACAGGATGAAGAAAAAAGAGATAAGTGAGGATGAGGCTTCGGTGATGACGCGGGCAGAGGATGACATAGCAAACGGAAAGGATGGAAACATAGAATGGGCTGTCAGTGCAGACGGAAAGCTGACGATAATGGGGACAGGGGATTTTACTGAGCCGATTAACTACTATTCCAATAATTTGTGGAGACAATATAGAGACTCGATAACATCTGCGGAAGTTAATTTGTCCGGAATGACAAATGCAACCAATTTGTTTCAGGGATGTGAGAACTTATGCACGGTAGATTTGAGCCAGTTTGATACGAGTAGCATAACGAATATGGAGGGGATGTTCAGCGGGTGCAGCAACCTGACAGAATTGGATTTGAGCAGCTTTAATACCGTTAATGTAACGGATATGAGACATCTATTTGCGGGTTGTAGCAGTCTTCACGATATAGGTTTAAGAAATTTTAGTACCAGTAATGTGACAGATATGGGAGGTATGTTTAGTGGGTGCAGCAGCCTGGCTACATTGGATGTAAGCAGCCTTGATACAAGCAATGTTGTTTATATGGAAACTATGTTTTCATCATGCACTAATCTGAGAGATTTAAATCTGACCAACTTTAATACCAGTAGTGCAGTTTACATGAATAGTATGTTCAGTGATAGCAGCAGTTTGGTAAGCTTGGACTTAAGCGGCTTTGATACTGGAAATGTAGAAAAAATGTCGTATATGTTCAGCGGATGTACAGGCTTGAAGAAGCTGGACTTAAGAGGTTTTAATACGGAGAAGGTCATAGACATGTCTGCTATGTTTTCTGCGTGCAGAAGCTTGACGGAACTGGATTTGGCTAATTTCAATACCAGCATAGTGGTGAACATGAATGAAATGTTTGGATATTGTGACCACTTAGCAAGTCTAAATGTAAGCAGTTTTGATACTGGAAGCGTAACAAATATGCATCGCATGTTCGCGGATTGTCTCAACCTGAAGATCCTGGATGTAAGTAATTTTGAGACAGGAAACGTTACAAATATGCAGGAAATGTTTATGTTATGCGCTGCGTTGGAAAACCTGGATTTAAGTAATTTTGATACCAGGAATGTGAGTACTATGAATGAAATGTTCAAGGATTGTCGAAATCTTGCTGATTTAAAAATTGACAGTTTCGATACTGGGAATGTAGTCACTATGAATGGGATGTTCGCGGGGTGTTGGAAATTGGCTGACTTGGGAGTGGGCAGTTTTAATACTGCAAACGTAAGCAATATGGCGGAAATATTTAGTGGGTGCCGTAGTCTTGTCGATTTAGATTTGAGCAATTTCGATATCAGCCAGGCAGTGAACAATACCTGGGGTATGTTTGTTGGCTGTGATGCCTTGAAGATTTTGCATGCCCCTCAAACAATCGGTGAAACTACGGTTGAATTGCTTGATTTTTTTCAGACTCCTGATGGTAGGCGCACCAACCAACTGTCATCGGCTTTTGCCAATACAACCTTAACCAGGACAGGAACGGACGATTCTTCACTGACAGGATATGTGAATGGAACGAATGACCAGGTGAGTTGGACTTATGTCCCCGAAACAAAAACGATTGTAGTGACCGGGAAGGGCATAAGAGAAGTGAATCAGCCTAGTGGTTATATCGAGTCCTCTTTTCCGATAGAAACTGAATATGTTATATTTGAAGGCTGCGAGATAGAGGGCTCTCTGGCATGGCTGTTTTATGGACTGAATGAGCTGAAGGCAGTTGACTTTACAAAGCTGACGATGAAAAATGTAACCAGTTTTCAGGACATGTTCGGTGGATGCCGCAGCTTAATCAGTCTTAATCTCGACAATTTTGATTCGAGTCAGGTCACGGATATGAGTTTGATGTTTTATGACTGCAGCAGCTTGGCGACACTTGATTTAAGCAATCTTGATACTGGAAGTGTAAGGAATATGGATCAAATGTTCGGTGGATGTCAGACCTTGGGGGAGCTAGACCTGAGCAGCTTTGACACCAGAAATGTGACGACGATGGAGCATATGCTTATTGGATGCGATTCCCTGGTGGTCTTGCATACGCCGAAAGTAATGGGTGAAGCAGTGACAAGGCTCCCGGCTTACTATGTAGATGCTTCGGGAAAGCAAACAGTGGATTTGACGGCGGCTTTTGCTGATACTGTTTTAACGAAAACAGAAAATGAAAATGTCGGCTTTGTAGATGGAACAAGCAATGATATCCTCTGGGTTTATGATCCAGAGACAAAAACGACTGTGATAACAGGGAAAGGGTACAGAAGTGTAATGTACATCTATCAGCCCTCTTGTTTTCCGAAGGAGACAGAATATATCAGATTTGAAGACTGTGAGATAAAAGAGAGTTATGGTTCCTTATTTGCAGACTTGAACAATTTGAAAGCCATAGACTTTACAAATCTTAAAGTGACGAATCCGACAGACTACAGTTCTATGTTTTTCGGATGCAGCAGCCTGACGGAATTAGACTTAAACAGTTTTGGAACAAATAGTACAGCCTATGTGTCTATGGACAAAATGTTTGAGGGGTGCAGCAATTTATTGGAATTAAATATAAGCAGTCTCAATATGGCATATGTTGAGACTGCAGATTCTATGTTTTCAGGATGTGATTCATTACAGAAATTGGCGACACCTGAAAGAAGATGGGATATAGCTGTTGCATTGCCGGGTCTCTATAAAGATTCTGCAGGAAATCAGACAAGGGATTTGACTGCTGACTTTACTGGTACAATTTTGACAAAAGTGGAAGAACGTATTGTATCTTCTGATTACAATGAAATCCTGGATGCATTAAAGTCGGAAGAGATAAAAGAAATCCAATATGTCTTGGAGGAAGTCCAAACGGTATCGCGGACTGAACAGCAGGAAATATTTACAGAACTGCAGGATAGTGGTAAAGAATTGTCTTTTGTGTTTCAGGATGCATCAGGAGAAGAGATTTATCGCTGGACTTTTCAGGGAAATGAGATTACGAATCCGGCGAGGGAGGTTGATTTTCAGATTATTGTGGATGCAAACGACCCAGAAGTCTTGGCTGTAGCACCGTCTGGACAGCAGGTCGATTTGAGATTTCTCCATGAAGGAGGTTTCCCCGGAAGCATTGAGGTAGGTGTAAATGTCGGCAATTATTTTGAGGCGGGAACACTTTGCCTGTATTACTATAATCCAGACAAAAAGGTATTGGAAGTAGTAGATGGGAATGTAAGGTTCGATGGCAAATTTGCTTTTTTTAATTTGAGTCATTGTTCCCGTTATATATTGGCTAAGGTCAATGACGGTTTGGGTGTCTCTGGCAGGGTGACCAGTTTTGGAGATCAGGAGAAAAACGTACAATTGCAGTTACTGGACGGAGAAGGAAAGGTTGTAGCAGAGACTACGGTAAAAGGACTTTCAGCAGAATATGGGTTTATGGATGTTATGGCGGGGAATTATACCTTGCAGATTAGCAAAGCAGGGCATGTTACTAGGGAGTATTCTCTTGCTGTACAGGCAGAAAGCGTCAAGCTGGATGCAGAAATTTGCCTTATAGGGGATGTGGACAGCAATGGGAGAGTCAATGCAAAGGATAAGAGAATTATCTATAACCACATTGCAGGCACCTCTCTTACCGGATATGAATTCATGGTCGGGGACGTGGACGGCAATGGAAAAATTAATGCCAGGGACAAGCGGTTAATTTATAATCATATTGCTGGCATCAGCCTGCTGTGGCAGTAAAACTTATCTGGAAAGCTGACAGAAAAATGAAGGAAAGAGAAGACTTTGGGTAATACGTGCCTAGGGCCTTCTCTTTTTGGTAAAAGAAGATTACAATGGAAAAATTTGAGTGGAGACTTCCGCAAATCTATGCTAAAATAAAATCATACATTTTTATACTGCATAACGCTGAATACTGCCTAATGTAATCATGCGATTGAACCAGTCAGCGTTATGCAGTCTGGTTTCACGGCAAGTGAAATCGTTAGGCAGTATAAGATGTAGTCACGGAGTGGCTGGTGAGGGCAAGAATATGGAGAAATGCTTTAATACGGCAGGTATATGTTATCCGGAGGAGCATTACATGGTCATTATGGACAGCCGTCTGCGGAAAATCGTACAGATGGTTGACAAAGGACAGTATTTCACTATAAACAGAGGAAGACAGTACGGAAAGACGACAATGATGAATCTGCTGGCCGAAAAGCTGTCGGGACATTATAGCGTCTTTTCCATCAGCTTCGAGGGCATAGGGGATGAACTGTGCCGTTCTGAGGAGGTTTTCTGCCAGACTTTTTTAGGGCTTTTGAATGATGTCCTTTGCTATGAGGGCGTGGAGGGCATCTCCGAAGCGGTTCGGGGGGGAATGCCGGGAGCTGAACGAAGAGATTCCGCAGGGATACAGCATGATGAAGCTGTCCGGCTTTATCTCCAGGCTGTGCGGCGAGGCAGACCGCCCGGTGGTGCTGATGGTGGACGAGGTGGATCAGGCGGGCAACCATGGAATTTTCATCACCTTTCTGGGACTGCTTCGGAAAAAGTTCCTGGCCAGGAAGAAGCAGCCTACTTTCCAGTCTGTCATCCTGGCAGGAGTCTATGATGTCCGGAACCTGAAGCTGAGGATACGGCAGGATTCAGAGCATCAGTACAACAGTCCCTGGAACATCGCGGCTAATCTGGCTCTGGATATGAGCTTTTCGGCAGAGGACATCGCGGGGATGCTGGCGGAGTATGAGGGGAATCATCATGTTGGCATGGACATTCCGCTGATAGCAGGCCTGCTCCATGATTACACCTCCGGTTATCCGTTTCTGGTGTCGCGCTTATGCGAGCTTATGGATATGGTCGTTCCGGGAAAAGAGGGCTTTCCAGACAGATGCTCCGCATGGACGAAGAACGGCGTGACGGAGGCCGTCAAAGAACTGCTGGCTGAGTCCAATCCGCTGTTTGACGATATGGTGAAGAAGCTGGAGGATTTCCCGGAGCTGAAGCGTACTTTCTATGCAATCCTGTTCAGGGGCGAGAAATTTGTCTTCAATACGGACAACCGTGTATTGGATATCGGGAGAATGTTTGGGATGATAAAAAGCCACGATGGGGCGGTAGCGATAGCAAACCGGATTTTTGAGACCAGGCTCTATAATCTGTTTCTGTCGGAGGAGATGCTGAACAGCACAATCTACAGAGCCGCTGAGGAAGACCGGAACCGTTTTGTCTGCGATGGCCATCTGGATATGGAGCTGGTGTTGGAACGCTTCGTGGAATCCTTTACAGACATCTACTCGGATGCGCAGGAGTCGTTTCTAGAGGAAAATGGCAGACGGTTTTTCCTGCTCTACTTAAAGCCCATCATCAATGGGGTGGGCAATTACTACGTGGAAGCCAGAACCCGCGACATGAGGCGGACGGACATCATCATTGATTACCGGGGGGAGCAGTATGTCTGTGAGATGAAAATTTGGCGGGGGAATGAGTACAACAGTCGTGGGGAACGGCAGTTGATTGGCTATCTGGACGATTATCATCTGACTAAGGGTTATATGGTCAGTTTCAATTTCAATAAAAATAAGAAGACAGGCGTGCAAAAGCTTCTGATGGAAGGCAGGACGATTGTCGAGGCGGTGGTCTGAAGATGCTGTTATGACAGCGCTGGCAGTGGCTGGATAGGTATCTTTGATATTAGGAAAGGAGAGGAAACAATGCAGCTAAACAAAAAAGAACAGGCATGGGCCCAGGAGACCCTGGACAGGGTGGCCCACAAGCTGGAGAGAGTGGCAGAGCGGTCAAAGGACAAAATCCCCTACACCACCCTCCACGGCGTCCATGACGACAAGTCCGGGGAGGAGATCGGCTGGTGGACCAACGGCTTCTGGGGCGGCATGATGTGGCAGATGTACGCCCTGACCGGAAAGGAACTTTACAAGGAGATTGCCGAGGACAACGAGCGGAAGCTGGACGCCTGCCTGATGGACATCAACAGGCTCGACCACGACAACGGCTTCCGGTGGCTCCCCACGGCCGTTGCGGATTACCGCGTGACCAAGAATCCCGCCTCCCGGAACAGAGGCCTGCTGGCCGCCGGGAACCTGGCCGGGCGCTTCAACAACCGGGGGAACTTCATCCGGGCCTGGAACGACTGGGGGCCGGACGACCACAGGGGATGGGCCATCATCGACTGCATGATGAACCTGCCGCTTTTGTACTGGGCCAGCGAGGAGACCGGAGACCCCAGGTTCTCCCAGATAGCCGTGAGCCATGCCGATACGGCAGGCAAGAGCTTCATCCGGGGGGACGGCTCCTCCAACCACATCGTGGAGTTCGACTTAGAGACCGGCGAAATGGTGAAAAGCTACGGCGGCCAGGGCTTCGGGGAAGGCTCCTCCTGGACCAGAGGCCAGAGCTGGGCGCTGTACGGCTTTACATTAAGCCACCTGCACGCCAAGGATCCGGCCTACCTGGCCACCGCCGAGCGTGTGGCGAATTACTTCATCGCCAACATCCCGGAGAGCGGCTTCATCCCCGTGGACTTCCGCCAGCCTGTGGACGTGGCGCTGGAGGATTCCACGGCGGCTGCCATCGCCTCCTGCGGCCTGATAGAGCTGGCCAAGCTGAAGGAAGGCCGCCAGAGCAGGATCTACCTGTCAGCGGCCCTGAAGATGCTGGGGGCCCTGGCGGAGGAGCGGGTGCGCTGGAACGAGGAGGAGGACAATCTCCTGGAGAAATGCACCGCGGCCTACCACGACCAGGAGCATGAGTTCTCCATCATCTACGGAGACTACTATTTCCTGGAGGCGCTGATGAAGCTGAACGGCAGGGAGCTTTTCATCTGGTAGGACAGCATATTGCCAAAGCGGCATGAAAAATGTTCTCTTCAAAAATAACAAATTTTACAAAACTGACTTAAAAGTGATCATATTTCCGATAAAAGCAGTCGAAATTGGAAATGGATCACTTTTATTTTTTGACAATATCACATAGAAAGCGTTTGGTAAAAATGATAAAATCTGCATTATCAACAAATAAAAACTTCATAAACTTGAAGGAGGGCGGGAATATGTTCAACAAAAAGTTCCTGAAGCATTATTACATAATGCTGATACCGGCAATTATCTGGCTGGTGCTTTTCAACATTGTGCCCATGGTGGGCATCGTGATGGCGTTCGAGGATTTCAATCCCGGGCTGGGCATGTGGAAGTCGCCGTTCGTGGGATTCGCAAACTTCGAGTACATGTTCCAGATGAGTGACATCAGACAGGTCATGGTCAATACCATCGTGATCGCGCTGGGCAAGATTATCGCGAACCTGATTGTACCGCTGGTGTTCGCAATCCTGCTGAATGAGCTGTGCATCCAGAAACTGTACAGGCCTATCCAGACAATCGTATATCTTCCCTATTTCCTGTCATGGGTCATCCTGGCCAAGATCGTGCTGAACATCTTCGGCTATGTGGGCCCCATCAACTCGGTGATCAACTTCTTTGGCGGGGACAGCGTGAACTTCTTCGGTATGGAGAACATGTTCCGGCCCCTGGTAATCGGAACGGATATCTGGAAGAACTTCGGTTATAACGCAATCATCTATCTGGCCACCATGCTGGGAATCGCCCCTGAGCTGTACGAGGCGGCGGCGGTGGACGGCGCCGGGCGCTTCAGGAGAATCTGGCACATCACCCTGCCGGGCATCAAGATGACAGTGGCCCTGCTGGCGATTCTGTCCCTGGGCAATGTGCTGAACGCGGGCTTCGACCAGATTTTCAACCTGTACAATCCGCTGGTGTACTCCACGGGCGACATCCTGGACACCTGGGTGTACAGAGCCGGTCTTGTGAACCTGCAGTTCTCCCTGGCTACCGCGGTAGGTCTGCTGAAGTCGGTCGTGAGCTTCGTGCTGATCACGCTGGGATACTGGATGGCCGACAAGTTCGCGGGATATAAATTATTCTAAAAATGAGCGGAACTGGAATAGGAGGGCGCTATGAATATAAAAGATAATTCCGTAGGATCGAAAATATTTGATGTGATAAATGTCATTGTACTGGTGATCATCGGCCTGCTCTGCCTCCTGCCCCTGTGGTACGTGCTCTGCGTATCCCTGAGCTCCAAGGACGCGGTGAATGCCGGACTGGTATCCTTCTGGCCCGTGGGCTTCAATGTGGACTCTTACAAGAAGATCGTAGGCGAGGGCGCTTTCTTCCAGGCCTTCTGGAACTCCATCTGCAGGGTGGTGCTGGGAACCGTGGTGAGCCTGGGCTGCATCCTGATGGCGGCCTACCCCCTTTCCAGGACAAAGGCCCAGTTCCCCAAGCGCAACATGTTCATGTGGCTCCTGATCTTCTGCATGTTGTTCAACGGCGGTACGGTGCCCTGGTACCTGACCATGCGCAACTACAAGCTGATCGACAATATCTGGGGCCTGGTGCTGGCAGGCGGGCTTCCGGTGTACAATGTGATACTGGCCATGAACTTTTTCAAGAACCTCCCCTCCGAGCTGGAGGAGGCGGCGCTGGTGGACGGGGCCGGCCCCTGGAGGATATGGGCTTCCATCTATATCCCTCTGGCCAAGCCCAGCATCGCCACCATTACCCTGTTCACCATCGTGGGCTACTGGAACGAGTTCTTCCAGGGCCTGGTGCTGAGCACCAAGGAGGCCAGCTATCCCCTGCAGACCTACATCCAGCAGATGGTGGTGACCCTGGACTATTCCACCATGAACGTGGAACAGATCGCGGCTGCTTCCAAGCTGAACAACCAGTCCCTGGACGCGGCGAAGATTTTCATCGCCATGGTGCCCGTGCTGATTGTGTATCCGTTCCTGCAGAAGTATTTCGTCAAAGGTATTACTTTGGGATCCGTGAAGGGATGATTGCCCTTACATAGAATCCCAACGAAAATACAAATAAAATTAGGAGGGAAGTATTATGAAATTGAAGAAGCTTGTTTCACTCATGTTAGTCGGCAGCCTGGCATTGGGCATGACTGCATGCGGCGGCGGAGACAGCAGCAGCGCGCCGGAATCCAGTGAAGAGTCTTCCGCGGCTCCCCAGGAGTCCGGTGAAGAGTCCGAGGCCGGCGGAGAGGAATCCGATGGCGGGGAGGATGCCGGAGAGGAATCCGAGGAGGGCGGCCAGGCAGCTGCCGGCGGTTCCAAGGCTCTGCAGCCCTTTGAGGAGACCGTTACCATTAAGATGGGTCATGGCCTGGATCCCAACACCACCTTTGCGGAGGGTGAATCCGTGGAGAACAGCCGTTATGTCCAGTGGCTGAAGGAAGACTTGAACATTGATGTACAGTATGACTGGATCTGCGCCAGCTCCGACTTCGGCCAGAAGATCAATCTCTGCATCGCGTCCAATACCATTCCGGATGCCGTGAACGTAGGGCAGACCCAGTATCTTGCCATGCTGAAATACGACCAGATACAGCCTCTTACCGATGTCTTTGAGGAGTATGCTTCCGATCAGCTCAAGCAGTATGTCCGTTCCGGCGGAGACGCCCTGATGGATGCCATTTCCTACAATGGGGAGATGTACGCGATCCCCGCTCCGGAAATCACTGCAGGCGGCGTGAATATCATGTGGATTCGTCAGGACTGGCTGGATGAGCTGGAGCTGGAGGTTCCCAGGTCTGTGGAAGAGGTCATCGAGGTGGCCCAGAAATTTGTGGAAGCGAAGCTTGGCGGCGACAATACCATCGGTATCGTAGGACCTGCATCCGGCGACCAGCTGATTAATGTAGGCGGAAACCGCTGGGGCCTGGATCCCGTCTTCGGCGCATATAATTCCTATCCCGAGTATTGGCTGGACAAGGGCGACGGCACGGTGGCTTATGGCTCCGTAGAGCCTCAGACCAAGGATGCCCTGGCGAAGCTGGCCGAGATGTACGCAGCCGGCGTGATCGATCCCGAAGTCTTTGTCAGAAACGATGCACTTGAGCCTGTGACCGCAGGCAGGGCCGGCATCTTCTTCGGACCCTGGTGGTGCGGCTATACCGTGGACAGCGTGACTCTGGACGGCAGCCAGGAGTGGATGGCCTATATGGCGCCTCTGGCAGCGGACGGGAAGTTCTACTCCCCCATGGCCGATCCTACAAGGCAGTATGTATGCGTGCGCAAGGGCTATGAGCATCCCGAAGCCGCAATACAGATCATCAACTATCTGATTGAGAACGAGCAGAGCTGGGTCAATGAGGGCAAGGTGGCGGACACCTCCACTTCCGGCGTATATCCTCTGTTCAATGTGTACGACAATGCTGACGAAATCGAGTATTCCTACGAGTGGCTGAAGAAGTTCAACTTAGGCGAGGTGAAGAAGGAAGACGTGGACACCACCGGCCGCAAGCTGCTGAAGGGCGACCTGGATGCCATTGAAGTGCTGAAGAAGGATCCCAAGGACGACTTCTCTATAGAGTACTGGGATCTGGAGAATGAGATTGCGGCTTCCAACATCCCCCGTCTGGTATCCATCATGATAGGTGAGAGACCTCTGGTGGAGGAAGGCTATGAGCCGATCTTCAACGCTTACAGCGGCCAGACGGACACCATGGCTACCAAGTGGGCGAACCTGCAGAAGCTGGAGGAGGAGACCTTTGCGAAGATCATCCTGGGCCAGGCTCCCATTGACGAGTTCGACAACTTCGTGACCAAGTGGTACGCTGAGGGCGGCCAGGAAATCTTGGACGAAGTCACGGCAGCCGTGAACGAATAAGCAATCTGGAACGAGGCGGCGGGGAGTTTCATCCCGCCGCTTTTGTGCATCCGGGTTTTGTTGTGAATATGATGGAAAGAGGTAGAGAAAATGGCAGCAAATACCAATATTGAACTGAGACAGAAAATGATGTATTCCCTCTTCGTCAGGAACCATACGACTGAGGGGACATTCGCGGCGGTGGAGAAGGACCTGGACCGCATCCGGGCCCTGGGCACGGACATCATCTGGTTCATGCCCATACAGCCCACGGGCGTCCTGAACCGGAAGGGCAGGGACGGGAGCCCCTACGCCATAAAGGACTACCGGAAGGTGGATCCGGCCCTGGGCACCATGGAGGACTTTAAGCACCTCACGGACGAAATCCACAAAAGGGGCATGCAGTGCATCCTGGACGTGGTGTACAACCACACATCGCCGGATTCCTGGCTGATAGAGAATCACCCGGACTGGTTCAAGCGGGACGCACAGGGGAACACCGTGACTCTGGTGCCGGACTGGAACGACATCGCGGATCTGGACTATGGCAAGGAAGAGCTGTGGCAGTACCAGATCGACACCCTGAAGATGTGGGCCGAGATGGTGGACGGCTTCCGCTGCGACGTGGCGCCCCGAGTCCCCGTGGAATTCTGGAGGCAGGCCCGGGAAGCTGTGGAGCAGGTCAGGCCCGGGGCCATCTGGCTGGCAGAGTCCACGGAGAAGCATTTCATCAAATTCATCCGCAGCCAGGGAGGGTACTGCGCCACGGATTCCCAGTTGTACGATGTGTTCGATATCTGCTATGATTATGATATCTGGCCCTCCTTCCTGCATTATGTGAAAGGAAAGGGCGCGCATCCGCTGTCCCTGTACCTGGACGAGATCGAGAAGCAGGAAGGGACATACCCGGAGAATTTCGTGAAGCTGCGCTGCCTGGAGAACCACGACCAGGACAGGATCGCCCATCATGTGGAGGATAAGCGGTCCATCCTGAACTGGACGGCCCTAAGCTTCCTGTTGAAGGGGACCGCGTTCGTATACGCGGGGCAGGAGAGGATGCTTTCCCACAGGCCCAGCATCTTCGAGAAAGACGCCACGGATTTCTCAGGCGGGGAGGACATCTCCGGCTTCATCGCCAGGTGTGCGAAAATCAAGAGGACAGAGCTTACGGCAGACGGCATCTACGGCAGCTTCGGGGATGACGACAAGGACGTAGCGTATCTGTGGTGCAAGATGGGACAGGAGTGCGTGGTGGGGATATTCAGCCTGAAGGGCTACACCGGAGAGATAGCCGCCCACATGGCGGACGGCAGCTATGAGAACCTTCTGACGGAAGAGCTGGTGGGCGTATCGGAAGGACGTCTCACTCATGACGGTACGCCGATTATCATCAGGACGCATACGGACGCCCTCCTGGAAAGAGAAATGCGGATGTATCTATAAAGGTTGTTCCATTCCTATTGTGCGGGGAAAACGGGATATGATATAATATCCCCATCCGGGGCATTGTGCCGGGCTCCGGTTCCGGGTGCGCCGACGGGGCGTGAGGCTCGTGCGGCACCGGGAATCAAGGCACATGCCCGGGGATGCCCCCGGCCGGAAACTCCTTTATATGCATCCAGACCAGAAAAAGGAGAAGGATCATGACCAAAACAATCCAACGTGTAAATTACCACACTCATTGTGACAGATGCCGCCATGCCAGAGGAAGCGCAAAGGAATATGTGGAAGAAGCCGTCAGGGCGGGTGTAGCGAAGCTGGGCTTCTCCGACCACATGCCCTTTTATGACGACCGATTCGGCCTGCGCATGCCCTATCAGGAGCTGGACGAGTACCTGGGGGAGATTACTGCCCTCCGTGAGGCCTACCGCGACAGCCTGACAATCACCCGGGGCTTCGAGGGCGAGTATGTCCGGGAAGACAGGGCCTATTATGAAAAGCTCCTATCCCGGGAGGACTGCGACTATCTGCTGCTGGGCCAGCACTTCTATGAAAAGGAGAACGGCGAGCTGATCAATGTCTACCAGCTGCCGGATACCCGGGACTACGAGATCTACGCCGCGAACATCGTAGAAGCCATGCGCACCGGGTATTTCAGGTACGCCGCACATCCCGACCTGATTTTCTTAAACGACCTGCCCTGGGATGCGCACTGCGAGAGGGCCTGCGACATCATCGTGGAGGGCGCGGCCAAATACGGCTTCGCGCTGGAGTACAATGCCAATGGCTTCCGCAGAGGGAAGAAACAGTTCTCGGAGGGGGAGCGCTACCAATATCCCCTCGACAGATTCTGGGAAAAGGTAAGGGAGGCAGGGCTTTCGGTGTACGTAGGCTCCGACTGCCACGACCCGGAACAGGTCTATGACGGGATTGTGGAGATGGCCTGCGGGAAGCTGGAGGAGCTGGGGATCGCCGTCAGGACGGACTGGATATGATGAGGGAAAAAATCACGAAATCCCTGCAGGGACGGATTCTCCTGATCAGCATGATCGGACTGGTGGCCTGCATCCTTTCCCTCTACATGGTCTCCAGCATCACCATCCAGTCCGTCGAGCAGCATCGCCTGGAGAATTCCCTGATGGCCAACATGAGCAACGAGATGGACCATCTGGAATTCTGCTATTTCACCATGGTGCGCATGATGCAGCAGATGGGGGAGGACGGCAGCATCGGCTCCATGCTGGAGGATTACCTGTATTCGGAGAACAATTTCGAGAAATACCAGCGCAGGCGGGAGCTGGAGGATGAGATTGTCTCTATCGGCTTCATCAATAATTATGTGAACCTGGCCATATACATAGACAGCGACACCAAGGAGGAGCTGTTCGACAGCGTGGCCTTCAAGGACAAGGATTTTGCCGCCGGATGCGTGATGCAGATCGGGGAGAACCAGTTCCAGGCTCTCCACAAATCCAAAAGGAAGAGCAGCGAGATTGTTGTAGTCTCCCTGCTGGAGGAACGTCAGGTCTTTGACGGCAGGACGCTGGACATCTACATCGAGATGAAATCCAATATAGAGGATTATGCGCCCAGGGGGGGCGCTTCCTATCTTTCCATGCAGTTGGATGAAAACGGAAAGGTGCTTTTTTCCAACAGCGACCTGTTCGCCCGGGACCAGGTCCTGGATCTGGCGTTGGATGAGGACGGCAGCTTTTCGGGGGGCTTCGGTGACTACTATCTTGTGGCAAGGCGGTCGGATATGGGATTCATCTATGTGAACGGTGTGCCCCAGGAAGAGTACCTGAAAGAAATGATCGCATGGTATGAGAAGATTTTCCTGCTGTGCGTGCTCACGGCGATTCCGGCCCTGCTGATCATGCTGGCCACCAGGAACATGCTGGGCCGCCCCATCAAATCTCTGGAACAGGCGATCGAGGAGGTGGGCGAGGGGAAGCTGGAGCCCGTCAGCGAGGATCTGGAGGTCAGGGAATTCAGGGAGCTGATGCACAAGATCAACGAGATGAAGGTGGACATCAAGAACCTCCTGACCAAAGTGCAGACGGAGGAAGAGGAGCGGCAGAAGACCGAGCGGGAGAAGCTCATGTACCAGATCAATCCCCATTTCCTCCTGAACACCCTGAATTCCGTGCAGTGGATGGCCCAGTTGGAGCACCAGGAGTCCATCAGCAGGTTCCTGGCGGACTTCAAGTCCCTGCTGGCCTACAACCTGGGCAAGGAGGAGAAGAGCAGCACCCTGCGCACGGAGGTGGAGATCGCGCAGAAGTACATCAACCTCCAGCGGCAGCGGTATGACTTCGAGGCCACCATGGAGGTGGAGGAGGGGGAGTACCTGGAGACGGAGACAATCCGGATGCTGCTCCAGCCCCTGATCGAGAACGCCCTGCGCTACGGCCTGGGAGATATGGGGGTGGTGGACATCCGGATATTCCAGGATGAGCGCAAGGACTGCGCGGTCATCACCATCCAGGACCACGGCAGCGGATTGAGCCGTGAGAAGCTGGAGCAGCTCAACCGCCCCTTCTGCTACAAGAACAACGGAGACGGGGATACGGCCGGAATCGGGCTGCGCTATGTGCGCCACTGTCTGGAGGGCTTCTATAAGGGAGAGTCCATCCTGACGATCAACAGCGAAATCGGAAGGGGCACCAAGGTGACCATCATCATTCCGGTGCGGATAGCAAAGGAGCATACATGATCAAGGTTCTGATAGTGGATGACGACAAACTGGCCAGGCGGGGCCTGGTGTCCCTGATGGACTGGGAGGCCTACGGCATGGTGGTGGCGGGGGACGTGCAGAACGGCAAGACGGCCCTGCAGTTCGTCCGGGAGCACCCGGTGGACCTGGTGTTCGTGGACATCGACATGCCGGAGATGAACGGGATCGAGTTCATGGAGGAGTGCCGGAAGATCAAGCCGGAGGTGCAGTTCGTGGTGCTGTCCTTCTTCGAGAACTTCTCCTATGTCCAGGCCACCCTGCGGCTGGGGGGCCTGGACTATATCTCCAAGACCTCCATGGAGCTGGACAATGGGGACGCCATCCTCCAGCGGATTCTGGAGAAATACGAACAGCGCAATAACAAGGCCGTGCCTCCCAAGGAGATGGGGGAGGAGCTGGCGGCTATCTGGGAGGTGTGCAGGACCCAGCACTGGTTCTTCTCCGACGGGGCCTTCGAGCGGCTGAAGGAGCTGATCTCGCAGGTGGAGCCCAAGGCGTCCAACGTGCGGAGGCTGGAGATGATGATCGCCCGGTATATCGGGGAGCTGGAGGGGATGCTGGAGCTGCCGGAAATCATGGTGCCCCTTTTCTCCGACACGGAGGAGATTGTGCAGTGGCTTTCGTCTTACCGGTCAAAAGTATACGAAAGCATGGCAGACCGGTCTCTGGGGAGCGACGCGGAGAGGATTTTGAAGGCCGTCATCTACATGAAGGAGCATCTGGAGGAGGATCTCTCCACCAGCACCGTGGCGGAATACATCGGCTGCAGCAGGAGCTATTTCTGCATCATCTTCAAGAAGCTTTCGGGACTTTCCTTCGGGGATTATCTGCAGCAGGTGCGGATCGAGCGGGCCAAGGAGCTGCTGCTGAACAGCTCGGATTCCGTGACGGAGATCGCCTTTTCCTCCGGGTACAATGACATCTACTACTTCAACCGCGTCTTCCGGAAGGCGGTGAACTGCAGCCCCATGGAGTTTCGGAAGAACAGGGGCAGGACAGGGGGATGAATCGCTTATGGATGCGGCGCGGCGATTGACTTTGCGGGTGGAGTGATGTAAACTGGAGACAGCGCCGGAACCGGGCGGATGGAATCTGTCCGGGAGGAGCGGACGGCCTGTAACGGGCGCATGGATGGACGGACGGCCATGGCCTGCGGTGCCGTTGCCCTTGGGGCCATGGGGAAAGCGGCAGCGGCGCGTAAAACCGGAACCGGGCGGACAGCATGGAGCCGGGCCGGAATCAGGAGAAATGAGGATTGGCAGACTATATGGAGCGGAACGGGGCTTTGACCTACAGCAGGGAATTTGACGAAAGATATGGGTATGACGGGAAAGACCTGGGAGCGGTCTGCAGGGACGGGCGCACCGTATTCAAGGTGTGGAGCCCCATGGCGGAGCGGGTGGAGCTGCGGCTGTACCATAGCGGCTCTTCCAAAGCCTGGCTGAAGAAGGAGCTGCAGCCTCAGGACAGGGGAGTCTGGGCGCTGGAATTTGCGGAGAGCCTTCACGGGATGTATTACGATTATATAGTACGGACGGAGGGAAAGGACAGGCGGACAGCCGACCCCTACGCTGTGGGCTGCTGCTGCAATGGGGCACGGAGCATGGTGGTGGACCTGGCGCTGACGGATCCGCCGGGCTTTTCGTCGGATGCGGCCCCGGAGGAATGCGGGGAGCGCATCATCTACGAGCTGCACATCAAGGATTTCTCCCACGACCCGGACAGCGGGGTGCCGGAAGCTTTCAGGGGGAAGTACAAGGCGTTCACGGTGGAGGGCATCGGGGCGGGAGGCTCTGGGGGCAGCCCGCATTCCGCAGATGCCGCGGGTGCTGCAGGAAGCCTGTGTCCCGAGGGAGGACTGCGTCCTGCCAACGGCCCGTCCCTTACCGGCATGGCGTATCTGAAGAGCCTGGGCGTGACCCATGTGCACCTGCTCCCCTTCTTCGACTACGGGTCTGTGGACGAGGCGGGGGATGCTGGGCAGTTCAACTGGGGCTACGACCCAGTGAACTACAATGTGCCCGAGGGCTCCTATGCCACGGACGCCAGTGACGGAACGGTGAGGATCAGGGAGTGCAAGGAGATGATCCAGGCGCTGCACCGGGCGGGCCTGCGGGTGGTGATGGATGTGGTGTACAACCACACCCACAGAGGGGATTCCTGGCTGGAGCGGACGGCTCCGGGCTATTACTACCGCCGGGGGGAGGACGGAGAGCTGTCCAACGGCTCCGGCTGCGGCAACGACATCGCGGCAGGGCGGGCCATGGCGGACAATTACATAGCGGATTCCGTCCTGTACTGGGCCAGGGAGTACCATGTGGACGGATTCCGGTTCGACCTTATGGGCCTGATGACCGTGGAGCTCATGAACCGCATCCGCAGGGAGCTGGACGAGGCATTCGGCCCCGGGGAGAAGCTGCTCTACGGAGAGCCTTGGAGCGCCGGGCCCTCCCCCATGGAGGAGGGGACCACGGCCGCGGTGAAGAAGAACGTGGGTATGCTGCAGGAGGGCATCGCCATCTTCTGCGACGATACCAGGGATGCCATCAAGGGCAGCGTGTTCGACGGGACAGCTCCCGGATTCGTCAACGGAGGGACGGGGTTCGAGGAGGCTGTCCTCCAGGGAGTGACAGGCTGGCGGGAGGGCGGGGCCGGATATGTGCCCAAAAGCTGCGGCCAGATAGTGAACTATGTGTCGGCCCACGACAATTTCACCCTCTGGGATAAGCTGGTGCTGTCCATGCACGGGGAGGATGCGGATTTCTCCGCGGGGTACGAGGACGTGCTTGCCGCCAACAGGCTGGCTGCCTTGATCTATTTCACCTGCCAGGGGAATCTGTTCCTCCAGGCGGGGGAGGAGTTCGGGCGGACGAAGCTGGGGGACGAGAACAGCTACTGCGCCCCGCCGGAGCTGAACATGCTGGACTGGAGCAGGGCGGCGGAGTACAGTGAACTGGTGGAGTATTACAGGGGACTGATACGCCTGCGGAAGAAGCTGCCGGGCCTGTGCGACAAATCCCCCTCCGCGGCGGAGCGGATCGGCTGCCAGGAAATACACAGGGAGGGCGTGGTGTCCTTCCGGGTGGACAATCGGAGCGGCGCAGATCGGAATCCCGGCAGCGGGGCTTCCCCATGGGAAGAGCTGTTCATCGTATATAACGGTTCCGAGGAGGACTTCGCGGTAGGGTTGCCGGAGGATAGTATGTGGGCCGAGGAAAGCCCGGGGCTTGAGGACGGTCCGGGACCGGGGCGCTGGGAGATTCTGGCGGACGGGCTGGAAGCGGACTGCCGCAGACAGGTGGAACTGCCGGAAGGACCCATCCGGGTGGCGGCCCGCAGCGGCATGCTCCTGGGGAAGACAGGGGCGGGGGAAGACGCTGCCTCATAGAGGCTTAAGGAGGGCCGATTTCATGGGAATGCTCAGCAATCCGGTTTTTCTCCGTTTTTTGGCGGCAGCCGTTCTACAGACAGTTATGGTCATCACGATAGTAGACTGCCTGTTGATGGGGGTTTTACGCCCGTGCTTTGCCCGGAGATGCTATCCGTCCCGGTTCCTGCCGACAGGCCCGAACCGGATCGATTTCCAGTCGGCCATGGAGTGCTCCGCCTATGCCTCCGCTTTCGTGCTGCGGCATTTCGGACAGGATGCGTCCGGTGAGGGGCTGTACCGGGAAATGCCGTGCAGGCGCAGGGACGGTTCCGTGTACCCGCGGGGCGTTAAGAAGCTATTGGCCCGGCAGGGCCTGAAAGCGGTCTACTGCACCGGAAACCTGAACGCGCTGAAAAGGGAGATTGCCGGCGGGACCCCTCCCATCGTTCTCATCCGCACATATCCCGGCAGGAAATGGCTGCACTATGTTCCTGTAGTAGGCTATGACGAGTCAGGCCTTTTCCTGGCGGACTCTCTGGCAGAGCTGTCGAACTGCAGCGGGAATGGTTACAATCGGAAAGTGGAGAACGCGGATTTCCGAAGGCTCTGGAACACTTCCATGCTGAGGATGCCGCTGTACAGACATACCTTTTTTCGGGTTTCCCGTGACGCATCAGTCCCTTTCCCGAAAGGGGAGCCGTAATCAATCAGGATACAAACGTGCGTTGGAACGCAGGGAATTGTGAAAGAAATTCCTAAGAAAGGACAGGGTAAATAGTTATGAAGAGAGCAAGTGGTATTCTGCTTCCCATTGCCAGCCTGCCGTCAAAGTACGGCATCGGCTGCTTCTCCAAGGAGGCATATGATTTCGTGGACAAGCTGAAGGAGGCGGGCCAGAGCTACTGGCAGATATTGCCCCTGTCGCCCACCAGCTACGGGGATTCTCCCTATCAGTCCTTCTCCTCCTTTGCGGGGAACCCGTATTTCATCGACCTGGAGGTCCTGATTGAGGAGGGCCTGCTGACCGAGGAGGAATGCGCGGCCTGCGATTTCGGGGACGACCCTGCCAAGGTGGACTACGGCAAGATCTATGAGGAGCGCTTCCCCCTGCTGCACCTGGCCTACGAGCGCAGCAATATCGCCCAGAATCCCGATTTCATCCGCTTCGTCCAGGAGAATGCGGACTGGCTGGAGGACTACGCCCTCTTCATGGCAGTGAAGCTCCGCTTTGACGGGGCCGCCTGGGAGGAATGGGCCGAGGACATCAAGAAGCGCTGGGACTACTCCTTGGACTACTACAGGAGGGAATGCTATTTCGACATCGAATTTTACAAGTACCTCCAGTACGAATTCCATGTCCAGTGGAAGAGACTGAAAAAATACGCAAATGATAACGGAATACAGTTCATCGGGGACATTCCGATTTATGTGGCCTTCGATTCCTCGGATGCCTGGGCCCATCCGGAGATGTTCCAGTTCGATGCCGACTTCCAGCCCATCGCCGTGGCGGGCTGCCCGCCGGACGCTTTCTCCGCCACAGGACAGCTCTGGGGGAATCCCCTGTACAAATGGGACTACCACAGGCAGACGGACTTCCGCTGGTGGTGCCAGAGGCTGGATCATTGCTTCAAGCTCTATGACGTGGTGCGGATAGACCATTTCCGCGGCTTCGACGAGTATTACAGCATTCCCTTCGGGGATGAGACCGCGGAGCGGGGCCACTGGGAGAAAGGCCCGGGGATGGAGCTCTTCCACGCCCTGCGCAGGCAGCTTGGGGACAAGGAGATCATCGCGGAGGATCTGGGCTTCCTGACGGATTCCGTGGTGCAGCTTTTAAAGGACAGCGGGTATCCCGGCATGAAGGTGCTGGAGTTCGCCTTCGACCCCAGGGAGGAGACGGACTACCTGCCCCACAGCTACGACAGGAACTGCGTGGTCTACACCGGCACCCACGACAATGAGACCCTGGTGCAGTGGTACAAGGGGCTGGACCAGGAGTCCAAGGACTTCGCCGCGGAGTACATGGACAACGCCTCCACGCCTGACGATGAGAAATACTGGGATTTTGTCCGCATGGCCATGATGAGCAGCGCCAATACCTGCGTCATTCCCGTCCAGGATTACCTGGGGCTGGATGCGGAATCCAGGATCAACCACCCCTCCACCCTTGGGGGGAACTGGGAGTGGCGGATGTCCTCGGACATGATGTCCGACGGGGCAATCGAGAAAATCTACCGCCTCACCAGGATCAGCAGCAGGCTTTCCGAGGAGAAGCAGCGGGAGGAGAACGAGAAGAAGGAGCTGAAGCTGAAGAAAGAGCGGGAAGAAAAGGAAGCGCTGGAGAAGGCGGAGAAAGAGGCTCTGGAAAAGGCGCAGAAGGAGAAGAAGGCTCCGGAGAAGGCAGAAGGAGCGGCAGGGACGAAAGATAAGAAGGCCGCTGCGAAAGAGCAGGAAGAGATTTCAGGGAAGGGAACCGGCAAAGCGGAAGCGCCGAAACAGGAGAAATAGGAAGAAAGCTGTCGGGCGCATGTGGTTTATGGCCCGGCAGTTTTGTATACTATAGGACATGAAACAGGATCGCGGGGGCAGAAAGCAGGCGGGAGGGCTTTTTGCCTGTGGGGTCCGGACAGCGGGTGCTGATTGCTCAAGGATTCATGCATTGGGGTACTAGAGCGTGTTTGAAAATTGCTTTCTGCCAGATGTGCGTCACAATTTGTGGGAGATTTGGGTCAAATGAAGGGCGCATAGTGGGCTATGTAACTCAAACTTCCCACATCTAAAGTGGGATTCGTACATTGAAAAATCAATACTT
>CAJUFO010000056.1 GCA_910585615.1 uncultured Acetatifactor sp. | reverse complement strand
ATTTTGTCATTTTTTTATTGCCGCTCCTAACCACTCGCAACCGCACAGGTGGCAATTTTTTATCGACTGTATTTACAATCGTTCTATCTTTTCAGATGCCTTTGCTTTTTTTAGTTAGTGGGTATACTTTGGGGTTTTCTATCAATGATTCATATAGTACATTTATTAAAAAGAAAATCAAACGTTTACTTCTTCCATATCTTTGCTGGATGACTATTCATTATTTATTGTCATGTATTATGCCGGGCGATTATCGAAATTTTGCTTTCGGAGGAATAATAAGAGAAGTATTTTTATCAGATTTTTGGTTTTTAAGGGCTCTATTTTGGTACGACATAATATTTTTTATTATTAAAATCGTTTTGCAAAGATTGAATACAAAATTGTTAATTGCTAATTTTATAGGGTGTTTTTGCGGATTGATTCCAGCTACAATTGTTGGTAGGATTCCATTCTTCTCAGAATTTACTATTGGAGCATGGCACTATCTATGGATATGCTTGGGATTTGCGGTATACTTGATTCAGCGTGGCATGGCACCAAAACAGTTTAAAACTGTAAGAATAATACTCGAGATTGTCTCATTTCCAACAATAGCAGCAGTTCTGTATTTTGGTTCTTTATTGCCGAAAAGAATAATCGGGTCGATTTTAGTTATTTCCATATCATCTATTTCGATTGTTGTATGTCGTCTCTGTTCCAACTACATCAGAAAAATAGTTGTTGATATAGGGAAGAATACTCTTCCTATATACGCAATTCATTGGTGTTTGCTTTTTTCACCGTTATGGCGGATTGGATTTTATCATCGTATTTGGGGGGGTAAATTTTACGGTAGCTTTATTACAGCAGTTTGCTGGTTGTGTATCTGTTTCTGGTTTATACATATCATCAAAAAATCAGAACTTTTTAGCCGTATATTGCTAGGGAAGTGAGGGTGTTATAGATGAATTGGTTTGGTAATAGAGAATCGGGGGGGTACAGCAGCTGTAGAGAATCAGGAATTGAAGGGCTTCGATTGATTTGTATTTTGGGAATTATCGTAATGCATACATTTGGCTCTTATCGAGCTGCTGCCAGAGGATTAAATTTAGCTTTGGGAGTACTAATTAATTCCATATTCAATATGGGTGTATCTATTTTTGGACTAATTTCCGGGTATTTTGAGGTAAAAGAATCATACAAGAAAGTGATTAATCTGTGGCTTTGGTGTTTGTTTTATTCAGTCTTAAGTACTGTGATTTATTCTATAGGATTGAGGCAGATTAACTACAAAGATATAATAAAATCATTGCTTCCAATTAGTTCAGGTAAATATTGGTATATCACGGCGTATATTATTATTATTATTATTTTTTCAAGATTTTTAAATTTGGCACCTCGTAAATTATCCAAAAAGGATTTTGGATACTTAATATGCCTAATGTTTTTCTTGTTTGCTGTCATTCCCACATTTTGCTATTTTCACGTTATGAATGACGGTGGAAAGGGTTTGATGAATATGATTCTGATGTACTATATTGGGCGATATATCAGATTGTATGGTATAAATGAAAAACGCACTATAGTGATAGGAGCAGCTAGTATAGCTATAGAATTTCTGCTAAATTTGATGATGACATTCTTTATTTTAAAAGATCACGGAGTCATTGCTCTTTTTGCAAGAGATTGTTCGATATTTATAATATTTGGTAGTATCGCAGTATTTTTGCTGGCTAAGAATAAAAAATTCCATTCAAATAAAATAAACCGAATTTCGGCACATATTTTCGCCGTATATTTATTTGAAGGAGCATTTAGAGCTCTGTTGGAATGTTTCATTAATTTGACTGAGTATGTATCTTATTGGTACTTTTGTCTAGTGATTTTTACTTATTCTATAGTTGTGCTGGTTGGATGCATAGTTGTTGATATAGTATGTAGGAATATATTGACAAAGCCGTTGGAAAGAGTGGAAAGCTTTATTGAAAAGAAAATAAAAAAATTATTAGATGAGTATGTAATCTGAATCCCTTATGTCGCCTTTTTAATCTTGTTTATTCAGTCTTTTTAATTTGGGAGGCGAAAGAGACAGGGAAAGGCCTGGAATAATCAATGATTCGTTACTGCCGGAGTTACGGAAAGGGATAAGATGAAGCAGACTAACAATGAAAATGATACTAAAGGAAAGCGTATGGGGTGGATTGATATAGAAAAAGCAATTGCAATTATGCTTACAATTATTGGACACAGTGCGGGGAATAGCAAAAGAGGAATTATATTAGGTATTTTATGAGCGGATTAACCCATAAGTGTTCAGGCAGCAAGGATATTTTAAAGAAGAATTCGATTATAGCAGCAAAGCGCTTGCTGGGATCTGCAATTATGGTTTTAGCAATACGGACAACTATTCGTTTTATGCGTAAACCAGAGATTTTCATGTTGAGTAATAATTTTGGGGCTATAGAATCGCTTATTTGGGCTAGTGTGCTGGCCTGATTATAATTAGTTAAATTGCTTTTCATTTGTAGTGTCAAACTTAGGGTAGAGCGATGTCAACTTGGTTCTGGCCTTGTCGGTGGTAAAGTGCCAGTGGATACAGGCTGTATGTTCATTGCGGTCGCTCTCCCATGCAGCCAATTCCTGCCGCAGTAAACCTATGTCATCAATCCTTCGGGACAGGCACAGGCGTGTCATCACATTAAGTTCTATTCCAGCAATGTCCAGCCAGCTCCCATGCTTGGGCGTGTAATGGATCTCCAGTTTTTTGGCAATCCTGCGGGCTTCCGGGGCTGGAAATGACTTATACAGGGAGGAAATGGCATGGGTATCCAGGTTGTCCATGACAAGTATGATTTTGTCGCGGTCAGGATAGCGGACATCCACCAGATGCCTGATTTCCTCCGCCCAGTCAACCGCAGTGCGGTGTTCCCGGACACTTACATGCCGCCCAAAGGCTCCACGAATACAAATATGCTGTAGGTACCGCCGCGCACATACTCGGAATCAGTCTTCCGGGTATCCCCCCGGCGTATGGGCAGCGGCTCCCTGGCCTCCCCCCCCGGCAGATGGTATGGCTTTTCATCCATGCATACCACTGGGACAGCAGGGTCATATGGCTTTTCGTAGATGTCCAGGATATCCTCCATACAGGCTACGGATTCTGCGTTTCCTTTTGGAGGGATGCACCAGTAGGCGTTTTTGTGAGGTCGAAGTTCTTGTTCAAGCGTTTTGTCTGATAAAATGTTTGGATTTATTTTTACTCAATACAATATCTGATGCTACAAATTAAGCAAAAATTGTTCTCTAGGTTCGGTTTTACAAAAATAGTTTTAAAGTTTTATGAGTGTAATTAAAATAAAATCCAAATTATTTGTGTTCATCAAACCTTGTTTTTACTGCATTTGTGTAAAAAAGTATGGATTTAAAAGGAGTTTGTATGTGCCAGGCCATAAGAGAGATGATGGAGGACAGCAGGTCGGAAGGCAGCGCCAGCCAGGTAATCGAAATCATAGAGAATATCATGAAGGAGCTGCAGTGTTCCCTGGAGAAGGCATGCAAAATAGCCGGCAAGACCGTGTCAGAGTACCGGCAGTCAGAGCAGATATGTGGGAAAAGTTACTGCAAAAGGTAGGCTTGCCTACAAAGCAGGGACGCAAAAGCCTTAGAAAGCAGATGCTCAACCGAGAAAATGTTGAAAATCCCAGAATCTCCGACTAAGTTCTGTGCCATTAGCACGCCTCCTCCAAAAGAGGACAGCCAGACGGCCCGCAAGCACTTTCAGGGTATTGTATTTCGTCAGAATGCCTGATACACTGTAAAAAATGAAGTGCCGGAAAAGAACCATCTTTAAAAGAAACGAGGTGCCCAAATGAACGGTGTCAGGCCTTTTACGATAATGCTGAAAGATATGGAAGTCATGAAGGTAGATTTCGAGACGCTGCAATATGAAATCCTGAATGAGAAATACCTGCCCTATCCCATCAGAGGGAAGCTGCGCAGGATGCCGGACCCCGGCAGCATAAAATCCTCCTATGACATGACGCAGTCCATGATAGCAGCCAGAAAGAACGAGGAAGCCATCGTCAGTTGGCTGGCTAACAGGATATTGCTCTTAAGCCGCGCCAACGCGAAATGGATTTATAATCTGTTCCGCTTTGAGCAGACCGGGACTGATGAGCAGCGGGTCAGGATTGCCATGACCTGCAGGGCGGTGTCCGTATCGGATTCCTATTGGCTGAAGTTTGACGATGATGAGGAAATTACCTGGAGCAAAGTCGATGTGAAGCAGAATCCTTTGAACGAGATAGTGGCGCAGGTGGCCCTGCATGGAAAATCGCTCACCCCACAGGGTTCCATGATCACGCCTGAACTGACCACCAACGGAGCCTATGCGAAGGCGTGGAGACGCCATCCGGACGGCAATCTGTGGCTCTATAAGCTGGGGGCGAATGGAAATACGGAGTCCAGGATAGAGGTTATGTGCTCCAATCTGCTGGACAAAATGAATGTGGAACATGTCCACTACGAGGCCGGGAAGGATGAAGATAAATACGTCTGCATGTGTCCCTGCATGACCACAGAGGCAAAAGCGATTCTGACAGGCATAGAGTTCATCTCCTACTGCAATGTAAACGGCATGAACCCGGAGGAGGAAATGTTCCGGATTGACCGGGAAAGCATCTACAAGATGTGGATTGTGGACTTCCTGATCAGCAACCGTGACAGACATGGACAGAACTGGGGCTTTTTCTATGATATGGAAACCATGGAGATTCTGGGCTGCCATCCCCTGTTCGACCATAATAAGGCATTCGAAGGGGAATATATGAAGGACTTGGACGCGCCCTATCAGTTCGGCGAGATGACCATAAGGCAGGCAGCCCTGAAAGCCATGGGTGAAGTGGACTTCCACTTTACGGCCCCTGTCACCAGAGAAGACTTCATCACCGAAAGGCAGTACCTCAGCTTTAAGAAAAGGGCAGGCTGCCTTGGGCTGAAGGTCGGGTGACGCGCCGCAGCTCTGGGAAGCCCGCGTTTTTCCGCAAGCGGGGCCTCCCAGGTGGAACAGCCTGCCGAGTCGGCCCCAGCCTGCCGTCCCTCTGTCCGGAATCACAGCTCGAACAGCGCCTTCTCGTAATCCCTGACGTAATACCTGATATTCGTCCTTCCCTTCTGTATGACAGTGTGCCCTTCTTTTTCCAGTAGCTCCTTCTGCGCCTCTATGCCGCCGGGAAATTTCGCGTTCAGCTCCCCGTCTGCCTTGAGCGTCCGCCAGTAGGGCGTCTTGCGGTCCGTGCGCTGGAAGCTTGCCCAGGCGGCGATTGAGACGAATATGCCCGCAGTGATCGGCTCTGTAAAATCCGCGCCGCTCTGTCTGGCAAAATATTCCCGTATGGCCCCTACGGTCAACAGCTTTCCGAAAGGCACGAGGTGCATCACCCTGTCATAGTCCATTGGCGGCGCGAAATACATCCTGTCCCCGCCGTATTTCAGGATGCTCTTCTCATCCGTTATGATCTGGATTTTGGGCATGTCCTTGCTGTCGTTCAGCATCGCGTTGAAATCTTTTTTCTCTTCGTTTGCCATAATGCGCACCTCCTGGGCAATAGCATAACCGAAAGAAGGGATAGATGCAATGAGGCAGTTTGAAAAAATCGGGATGTAACAAAAAATATTTTCGGAAAAGAGGCTTTTTGGAAAAACGGATGGAAACAGCGAAAATAGTTTTGACAAAAAAAGGCAATATGGTATAATACACATGTCGGCAATTGTTATCCAAAATAAAAATTTACGGGAGAGAGGGACATGAAGGGAAGGAAACATTGGTGGAAATGTGTTCTGGTTCTGCTGCTGGCGGTTGCGTTAATCGGCAGCAATGTGGACTACACGATGCTGTCGGCATCTGCGCAGGAAGCGGACAGGGGGGGCATCCAGGAGGAAAAGGTGCCTTCTGAGGAAGCGGAGCCTGAAAGTAAGGGAATTCTGTCTGCGGTGCCATTGGAGCCGAATGATGCGGATTCGGAGGCTCCGGACACGGAAGAGCCGGAGAATGCGGATCAGCAGACTCTGGATGGAAAAGAGCCGGATGGCGCAGCTTTGGGGGACACAGGCGAAGAGAAGCCGGATGAGGCGGTTCCTGAGGGGCTGGGAGAGAAGGACCAGGTTGGCTCTGGTGTGGAAGAGCCGGTAGAAGACAAAACGGATGATGCGGATTCGGCAGAGCCGGGAGAAGGGGCCCAGGATATAAATCCGGAGGACGCGCGGAAGGATGCCCCGGATGAGGGCGAGGTCGGAGAATTGGAGAGCAGCGAAGTGGTGGTCGTGCCGGAGATTGACATGCCGGGCAATGACGAGCTCTTCGAAGGGTATATCGCGCAGCTCTTTTATGGAGATTCTGGCGTTTCGCTGTATGGGAATGTGGGCGGAGACCGCCTAGAGGATACAAGTGCAAAGAAAATATATGATACACTGAAAGCTAATATTGAGAAAGTGGCTAAAGGTGAGATGACCTCTACGGTATTCAACGTGGGAAACATAAGCTTTACCAATGTGACTACAACTGAGGATGCCAAGAAAAAGCTTAGCGAGGTAATGCGCGATGTCCTTAGCTATCTTTTAATGGACTGCCCCTATGACTTGTATTGGTTCAACAAGACGAGTGGCGGAGGAATAAACTCTACGTATAGCACGAGTTCTGCCCAGCCGGGAGTGCTGTTGGATGTAAACGTCACTTTTGCTGTTGCAAGTGATTACGGCAGCGCGAATGAGGTTGACGCGAGCAAAGTCGCCACTCCCAAAGCTGCGGCTGCCAAAGCGCAGGAAATAGTAAATCAATACGCAACTAAGTCGGACTATGAGAAGCTTAGGGGCTACATGGAGGAGATATGTAACCTTGTCTCCTATAATTATAGTGCAGCGGATAAGGCCACTAATACCGCCTATGGCAATCCTTGGCAGTTGGTATGGGTGTTCGATAATGATGAGAGTACAGAGGTAGTATGCGAGGGCTATTCCAAGGCATTCCAGTACCTATGTGATTTGTCTGATTTCAGCAATGCCATCTGCTATACCGTTACCGGAACTATGTCTGGCGGAACCGGTGCTGGTCCGCATATGTGGAATATAGTTACGCTAGATGGTAATAACTATCTGGTGGACGTGACAAACTGCGATGGCAACTCGATTGGTGCGCCGGACAAGCTGTTTCTGGCCGGAGCCAGCGGGTCCGTAGCTGGCGGATATACATGCAATTTCAATTATCAAAACGGTCAAGCATCAAGTGTAAATTATAAATATGATGCAGAGGAATTAGGTTTATTTGGATCAGATATCCTCGAGCTTGCCAGTGAGAACTACAAATACAAAGGCACCCTTACGGTTACGGCGCCGGACAATGTAGAGGTGACATTTGGAGATGAGGTATCAGACAGTGTACTGAAAGGCGGTTCCGCAACTGGCGTAGATGGCGCAGTGGCCGGTACCTTCAAATGGGATACCAGCGTAACATCCTACGGGGAGGCCGGAACCAGGACACTTAAGGCCATATTTGTACCAGATGCAGGCACCGGCTATGCAAGCGTCAGCACCAACGTAACGGTGACCGTAAACCGTAAACCGATTACCGTGACAGCGGATGCAAAGACCAAGACATACGGCTCTGCAGACCCTGACCTCACCTTTAGCGCCCCGGATGAAGTCGAAGGTTATTCCTTGTTCGGCGAACTGGCGCGCGCAGCCGGAGAAGACGTAAATGCTGAAGGCTACACAATCTCACAGGGAACGGTGACCAATGATAATAACACTAATTATAATATCAGCTTCACAGAAAGCAAGCTGAAGATTGCTCCCGCCTCCTGCACAGAGACAGTGGAGAAGAAGCAGAACGTCCTGCTGGGAGTGGGAAATTTCCGAGAGCCCACCTATACCGGCGTGGACGGCAAGCCTGTCGGCGGGGATATGACCTATTCTTACGATGATCAGAGCGATATGACATATGAAGCGCTGAAGGCGAAGCTGGCGGCATTGCAGGAGAATGCCACAGGGGAGATTGGCTATACCTTCCGGCCGGATACCCCTAATTACAACAGCGTCACAGGTAAAATCACCTTTACCGTAAGAGACATCGTATTCCTGGTAGGCACAACCCCGGCGACAGCCTCCAATGCGGTGACGCTTAAGTCCGGCGCGGCATACGGAGATTCCTGGTCGGATATCGTGACCATCGGAGCCCTGACGGCAGAAGCGGGAACGGGCAGGGACGACGACCAGGGGCATTTCACCCTGCGGGAGACCGGCATGCCCAACGCGGGAACAGATCAGCCTTTCGCGGTATTGTATAACGGAACCGTAGGAGGAAAGACCTACAAGGATGTAATCGTCTGCACCGGAACGGTAAATATAAACCGCCGGATTGTGACTGTGGCTGCGGGAAGCTATCAGGTCAGCAAGGTCTACGATAAGACCACGAAAGCAGGGACGGCCACGGGCGAGCTGACATTGTCCAATATACTGCAGAAGGATACGGATGGCGTGACTGTCAAAGCGGAACCCGGGGATTACACAAACCCCAACGTGGGCGGCCAGAATACGGTGAAGGTAAACCTCACCATGAGCGGAACAGCTTCCGGGAATTATAGTCTCAGCAATTCCACGCTGGACGTCCCCTGCGAGATCAGGCCCATGTCCATCACGCCGACCCTGGAGCCCCTGGGCAGTTACGACTATACCGGCAAGGCAATAACGCCGGAATTGACCGTAAAGAACGGCGATGAGGCGATGGCGGCATCGGACTACGAAGCGGTCTGGAGCAACAACGTGAATGCGGGTACCGCAAAGGTAGCGGTCAAGCCGGCAGCAGGCGGCAACTACACCTGGAGCGGCACAGTGGAGACGACCTTCGCCATCAATAAGGTGGCATATACAGGAGAGACGACTAAATCCGTATCCGTGAGGTTTGGCGGCGAGTTGACGCTTGACATGGCATCCCTGCTTCCGGAAGGCTATCAGCTCGGTGAAATCACAGTGGCGGATGAGGAACATATTTTTGAGGGCGCTCCTTCCATGGCCGGCGCCACGCTGTCAGGAAAATTGGTAAATGACAAAGAAAATGCGGGAAAGACGGCTGTCATCACGGTGCCTGTGACAAAGTCCACGAATTTCCTTGCCTTCGATTTCACGGTCACAGTAGTGGTGTCTAACAAGATGGAGCAGGCGAATTTCGGATTCAGCAGCCCTGTACTGAACAAGGTGTACGGCGACAGCGACTTTACCCTGTCTGTGAGTAACGCGGCCCAGGGGAGCAAGGTGACTTACACCAGCAGCAATCCTGATGTGGCGCAGGTGGACGAGGCGGGCAATGTCCGTATCCTGGGGGCAGGAACCGCGGGGATTCAGGCACAGGCTTCGGAGACGGACGAGTATTTCAGTGCTACGGCAAGCTGCATCCTGAACGTGATTCCCAAGACGCTTGCCTGGGATGTAGAGGGCCTGGCCGCGGTGGATAAGGAAGGCGCGGTGAACGGTAATAAAGCCACGCTGTACGGAGAGCTGAGAGTATCGGGAATCCTCGAGGGGGATAAGGCGGATGTGGTGTTCTCATGCCCCGCCTCCAGATTGACAGGTACCTATGCCGCGGTGAACGCGGGCATCCAGAAGGTGACGCTTGCCTGGGCAGACCCGAAGAACCCGGCGGTGCTTCAGGGGAGCAAGGCGGGCAACTATAAGTTGCCGGAAACCCTGCCCGGATTCACGGGAAGAATCAACGCGGTGAACAGCAATCTGGCGACTCCGCCGGAATCCGGGGCGGGCGTGCAGTACAGCCTGTCCATGGAGACGGGAATTTCCCAGGTGCCTCAGGCATTCCTGGCGCTGGAGAACCTGAATACGCCGGAGAAAATCGAGGAACAGATGCGGCTGAACATCCAGAGCCAGGCGGGAAGCATCCCCCGGGAGAGCATAGAGGTCTATGATGTGGTGCTGATGGTGAATGTGAACGGAACAGGATGGGTACAGGCGGACAAGGGCAATTTCCCTGCAAGCGGACTGACCGTGACATTGCCGTATCCTCAGGGTACGGGGAAGGATACCAACGATTTCGTGGTATGCCATTTGTTCACAGAAGACATGAATGGGCATCGCGCCGGTGACACGGAATATCCCACTGTGGAAAAGACAGCAGAGGGAATCCGGTTCAAGGTATATGGATTGTCACCGATTTCTGTCGGATGGACGAAAGTCGCGCAGGTAGGCGACACGAAGGATCCAGGTACGGAGGAATCGGGAAGCTCCAGCGAAAGCCAGGCATCGGCGGCTACGGGAAGCAGCCCGAAGACCAGAGACGGCAGCCATATGGAATGGTATCTGCTTTCCATGGTCCTGTCAGGCGGTACCCTTTGCGGGATATTCTTTTGGACGAGAAAGCGCAGGAGAGGATAAGCAAAAACCTCTTGCAAATTTTCTCAAGGACGTGTAAGATAATCATATCCGGTCTTTCCGACTTAACCGAAAGACCGGATAAAAAGAAGCAAGTAAGGAAAGCTCTGCATGACTGACGGAAGTGGGAGAACCCACAGGGAGTGCAGCCGTAAGAAAATGCCGACCGTCTGGGCGCCACTCGTTATGGGGTGCCTGGGTGTCGGCATTTTTGTTCATAGCAAAAGAAACTCGCAACGTACCCAAAAGGCGCGCCATACGAAAATCGAAGCATCGAAGGAGGAAAACTATGCTGCAACTGGAACAGGAACTGAAGAACAATACCTACCCCGGCAGGGGAATCGTCATCGGGCGCTCCGATGACGGCGAGAAGGCGGTGATTGCCTATTTCATCATGGGCAGGAGCGTGAACAGCCGCAACCGGGTCTTCGTCACGGAAGGGGAGGGCATCCGCACCCAGGCCTTTGACCCGGCCAAGCTCACAGACCCCAGCCTGGTCATCTACGCGCCCGTGCGGGTATTCGCCGCCGGGGAGGGACGGGGAAATGACATCATTGTCACAAATGGCGACCAGACGGACACTATTTACCAGGGCCTCTCCAAGGGGCTGACCTTCGAGCAGTCCCTGCGCAGCCGCGAGTTCGAGCCGGACGGGCCCAATTACACCCCCAGGATCTCCGGACTGGTGCATATCCAGGAGGCTGGATTCGCCTATTGGCTTTCTGTTTTGAAGAGCAATGACGGAGACCCTTCCTGCTGCAACAGATATACCTTTAGCTACGATAGCCCCGCCGCCGGAGAGGGCCGTTTCATCCACACCTACATGCACGATGGGAACCCTCTGCCCAGCTTCCAGGGAGAGCCTAAAAAGGTAGCCATTCAGGGCGATATCCACAGCTTCGCCGGGATGCTGTGGGAGAGCCTGAACGAGGAGAACAAAGTATCCCTGTTCGTCCGCTTCATCGACATCGCCACGGGCCGGTACGAGACCCGGATATTGAACAAGAACCAATAGGCGGATGGCCGCAAAAAAGAAGCGGGAAGAACAGTGAGAAGATTTGAGGACAGAGCAGAAAATCTGAGAACAGAAAATCGGGAAAGGAAGATGAAATCATGAATGAAATTCAACTGAAATACGGATGCAACCCCAACCAGAAGCCCTCCAGGATCTACATGGAGGACGGCAGCGCCCTCCCCGTCACCGTCTTGAACGGCAGGCCCGGCTACATCAACTTCCTGGATGCCTTCAACGGCTGGCAGCTGGTGAGGGAGCTGAAAGCGGCCACAGGCCTGCCCGCGGCCACCTCCTTCAAGCATGTGTCCCCGGCGGGGGCGGCGGTGGGCCTGCCTTTGGACGAGACACTGGCGAAGATCTACTGGGTGGACGACTTAGGCCCGCTCTCCCCCCTGGCCTGCGCCTACGCCAGGGCCAGAGGCGCCGACAGGATGTCCTCCTTCGGCGATTTCATCGCGTTGTCCGACATCTGCGACAGGGACACGGCCAGGCTGATCAAGCGCGAGGTCTCCGACGGCTGCATCGCTCCCGGCTACACCGAGGAGGCCCTGGCCCTTCTGAAGGCCAAGAAGGGCGGCAATTACAATGTCATCCAGATCGACCCCTCCTACGTCCCGGCCCCGGTAGAGCGCAAGCAGGTCTACGGCGTCACCTTCGAACAGGGCCGTAACGAGCTGGACGTGAACGGGGATCTGCTCTCCGATATCGTCACGGTGAACAAAGAGATACCGGAGGCGGCGCTGATCGACATGAAGATCGCATTGATCACCCTGAAATACACCCAGTCCAACTCCGTCTGCTACGTAAAAGGCGGCCAGGCCATCGGCATCGGCGCAGGGCAGCAGTCCCGTATCCACTGCACCAGGCTGGCGGGCACCAAGGCGGACAACTGGTTCCTGCGCCAGTCCCCCCAGGTGCTGGGGCTTCAGTTCGCGGACAAGCTGGGCAGGCCCGACCGGGACAATGCCATCGATGTCTACATCGGGGACGAGTGCATGGACGTGCTGGCGGACGGCGCCTGGGAGAAGGTCTTCAAGGTAAAGCCCCCCGTGTTCACCAGAGAGGAGAAGCGGGCGTGGCTGGACCGGATGCAGGATGTGACCCTGGGTTCCGACGCCTTCTTCCCCTTCTCCGACAATATCGAGAGGGCCCACAAGAGCGGCGTGAAGTATATCGCCCAGCCCGGCGGCTCCGTCCGGGACGATGCGGTCATCGAGTGCTGCGACAAGTACGGCATGGTCATGGCCTTTACGGGAATCAGGCTGTTCCATCATTGAAGTCCGGCATAATGATAGAGGATATATATGTAGCGATTAAATCTTGCCCAAAACCGACAGGTTCTATGTCAAGCCGGGCGGCATATGCGTATCCGTGCAATGTCCCGCCGGAAACGATGTGAACGACTGATTGTCTGTCCAGAAAACAGGACAGATTGGAGCGCGGTATCATGGAAAGCAAATTCAAAAGCGACAAACGGGGAGAGGAGGCGCTGGCCTCCTTCCTGGATACCTGTCTGTATTCCAGAATGGTGGAGGACAAAATCATACAGGATTTCAAAAGGACAGAGGATAAGCAGACCCAGCTAAGCGGCGTAGACCTTATCCTGACCACAGGGACACGGGATGTGAAGGTAGACGAGAAGTCCGCGCTCCAATACATCAACAGGGACATCCCCACATTTGCCATGGAAATCTACTACAGGGGCAATACGGGGTGGTTCATGAAGGACGGGCTGCAGACAGATGCCTACCTCCTCGTCTGGCCCCGGGCCGCCACCACGGATCTGGGCGCAATCGCTGCGGAGGATTTCACCCTGTGCGGCTGCATGCTGATATACAAGCAGGTGCTCAGGAAATATGTAAACAAATTCCTGTCCGACGAAGCGCTGCTGTCGGCGGCCCGGGCGCTGGACAGGGGAGAGCTGGACTGGGAGCATGACCAGCGGAACAGATACCATGTGCCAGGCAATCCGGAGCTGTACCTGACCATATCCGGGCAGCTGTATGAGAGGCCGGTGAACCTGGTAATCAAGAAGAGTATATTGAAGCAGCTCTGCCGTTTCGAAGTGCTCGTGGAAAAGGACCATATCCGGTTCCTGGAAAACCAGAGATAGTATCGCGCTGCGCAGGGTTGATGGAAACTATAATAAGAAAGGGAGCATCTGCCCATGGCTGGGCGCTGGGCTGGGCGGATGCGGAACTATGATTAAGGAGGGATGCCGCCTTGGAAGGCAAGCTGAGGAACATGACTGCCATATACCTGCTCAGAGGGGAGAAGGTGCTGCTCCTATACAGACAGGGCGGAAGAGTGGTCAATGATGTCTGGACAGGCTCCGCAGGGGGCCATTTCGAGAAGGATGAGCTCAACGACGCCAAAGCCTGCGTGCTGCGGGAGCTGTACGAGGAGCTTGGCCTGAGGCCGGAGGACATCGGGGGCCTGGCCCTGCGCTACATAGCCCTGCGGAATGTCAAAGGGGAAATCAGGCAGAATTACTACTTTTTTGCGAACATAAAAGAACATGTGGACGACAACCTGGCCTCCAACGAGGGCATATGCAGGTGGTTTTCGCTGGAGGACATAGCCTCGCTGGAGATGCCGCTCTCGGCCAGATATGTCATGGACCATTTCTGCGCCACCGGGCGGCACACGGACAGGACATATGTCTGCCTGGCCAATGCGGAAAGGGCGGAAATCCTGGAGCTGTGGGAGTCCTGACAATGCCGATATTTTTTCAGGAATACACTGAATCCTGTTGAAAGATATCGCGTTGTTATGATATAATGAGCCACAGCGGCAAGCTGTAAACATCACAGGAAAGGCAAGGATTTGACAGATGAGCGACACGGAATCCAGAAATTTTATAGAAGTGATCATAGATAAGGATCTGGCGGAGGGCGTATGCGACACCGTGCACACCCGCTTCCCGCCGGAGCCCAACGGCTACCTCCATATTGGCCATGCCAAGAGCATCCTTCTGAACTACGGCCTGGCCCAGAAGTACCACGGCAAGTTCAACATGCGCTTCGACGACACCAACCCCACCAAGGAAGACATCGAGTTCGTGGAGTCCATCAAGGAGGACATCCAGTGGCTGGGGGCGGACTGGGAGGACAGGCTGTTCTTCGCCTCCGACTATTTCGGCCAGATGTATGAGGCGGCGGTGAAGCTGATCAAGAAGGGCAAGGCCTATGTGTCTGACCTGACCGCGGAGCGGATTCGCGAATACCGGGGAAGCCTCACCGAGCCGGGCAAGGACGACCCCTACAATACCCGCACCGTGGAGGAGAACCTGCGCCTGTTCCAGGAGATGAAGGACGGGAAGTACGCAGACGGCGAGAAGGTGCTGCGGGCCCGCATCGACATGGCCTCGCCCAACATCAACATGCGCGACCCCGTCATCTATCGCGTGGCGCACATGAGTCATCACAATACCGGAGACGCCTGGTGCATCTATCCCATGTATGATTTCGCCCATCCCATCGAGGACGCCATAGAGGGAATCACCCACTCCATCTGCACATTGGAGTTCGAGGATCACAGGCCCCTCTACGACTGGGTGGTGCGGGAGCTGGAATACCCCCAGCCGCCCAAACAGATTGAGTTCGCCAAGCTGTACCTGAAGAACGTGGTCACGGGCAAGCGCTATATCAAGAAGCTGGTGCAGGAGAACATTGTGGACGGCTGGGACGACCCCAGGCTGGTGTCCATTGCGGCCCTGCGCAGGAGAGGCTTCACGCCGGAGTCCATCAAGATGTTCGTGGATCTCTGCGGCGTGTCCAAGGCCCAGTCCATCGCTGATTACGCCATGCTGGAGTACTGCATCCGGGAGGATTTGAAGGCGAAGGCTCCCCGGCTGATGGCAGTCCTGGATCCGGTGAAGCTGGTCATCGACAACTATCCGGAGGGGCAGACTGAAATGCTCACCGTGGGGAACAACCCTGAGAACGAGGCTCTTGGCAGCAGGGAAGTGCCTTTTGGGAGAGAGCTGTATATCGAGCGGGAGGACTTCATGGAGGAGCCGCCGAAGAAGTATTTCCGCATGTTCCCGGGCAATGAGGTGCGCCTGATGAACGCCTATTTCGTGAAATGTACCGGCTGCGTCAAGGACGAGGACGGCAGAGTGACAGAGGTGCACTGCACCTATGACCCGACCTCCAGGGGCGGCAACAGCCCGGACGGCCGGAAGGTGAAGGGCACCATCCACTGGGTGGCAGCGGACGCTGCGGTGTCCGCCCAGGTCAGGCTGTACGAGAATATCATCGATGAGGAGAAGGGCGTGTACAATGAGGACGGGAGCCTGAACCTGAACCCCGACTCCCTCACCGTTCTGAAGGACTGCAAGCTGGAGCCTGCCTTTGCGGGGGCGGAAAAGTATGCGCGCTTCCAGTTCGTGAGGCAGGGATTCTTCTGCGTGGACGCAAAGGACTCCCGGCCGGATGCCCTGGTGTTCAATCGCATCGTTTCGCTGAAAAGCTCTTATGTGCTGCCCAAGTAAAGCAAAGGCAGACCGGGCATGTCTCCTGTGGGAGACATGGATGTAGGGAGGGGTGCCGGGAGGGGGATTTATGCTCCGTGGCGGAGGGCGGCAGGGGCACCGGGCGGGCCCTGGGACGACTTGTGGGGAGGTGGAGGAGAGTATGGGGATTTTATCGGGTTTGAAGAGCCTGGGCCTGGGGAACCTGGAGGATGTGAGCCTCTTTGAGGAGCCGAAGAAAAAAGAGGCGGAGAAACAGGAGCAGGTGGCGGCGCCCAAGGTCCAGGAAAAGGATTTGATCTATGACAGGTCTTTTGTGTGCCCGGTGTGCGACAGCTCTTTCACTTCCAAGGTCATGAAGTCCAACAAGGCCAAGCTCCTGGGCACGGATGCGGACCTCCGGGCCAGGTATGAGGGGATTGACGCGGCCAAGTATGAGGTGGTGATGTGCCCGGTCTGCGGCTATGCCGCGCTGATGCGCTATTTCACAGGCATCACCTCCAGCCAGGCCAGGCTGGTGCGGGAGAAGATCAGCCAGACCGTGCGCATCCCGCCCAGCCAGGGGGAGACCTATACCTATGAGGAGGCCATACAGCGGTACAAGCTGGCCTTGGTGGGGTCTGTGGTAAAACGTGCGAAACCAAGCGAAAAAGCATACATATGCCTGAAGTACGCATGGCTCACGAGAGGCTATCTGGAGAGCCTGAAGGAGCAGGAGGCCAAAGCGGACGAAAAGCGCGTGGCGGAATGGGAGACCCAGGAGAACGAGCTTCTGGCCAATGCCTACAAGGGCTTCACGGAGGCCAGACAGACGGAGATGTTCCCTCTGTGCGGCATGAACGAGGTCACGGTGGACTATCTGCTGGCGGTGCTTGCAGCGCGGTTCCAGGATTATGATATGTCCGTAAGGCTTTTGAGCAGCATCATCACCTCCAGGAGCGCCAACTCCCGCATCAAGGACAAGGCCAGGGACATGAAGGATCAGGTGATGCTGGACATGAAGAAGAAACAGCAACAGCAGGGGTAAGCGGGAGGACGTTTTGAATGAAATGACATTTCAGATACGGACAGAGGGGGACATCTGTCTGTATGAGCAGATATATCAGCATATCAGAGGGGAAATCAGAAGGGGGAAGCTTCTTGCAGGGGAGAGGCTTCCCTCTACGCGTGCTCTGGCGGAATATCTCCAGGTGGCCAGGAGCACGGTGGACTATGCCTATGGGCAGCTGCTGGGCGAGGGGTACATCGAGTCCAGGCCCTGCAGGGGGTATTTTGTCTGTCCTGTGGAGGACTTGCTGCTGCTGGACGGGGACATGGAACTGCCCGGCGATTCTGGGGAGGGCGTCCGGGCGGGAGAACAGGGTGGCAGGCCCGGACAGGGAGATGGGGCCGCGGGAGAGGGCAGGGCCGCGCGGCGGCAGGATAGCACAGTGCCAGGCGGGAACGAGACAGGGCGGGACAAGGGCATGGGTGCCCGGGCGGCCGTGGACTTCTCGCCCTATCTCATCGATATGACGGGCTTCCCCTTCGGCATCTGGAAGAAAATCACGAAAAACATCCTGACCTATGCCAACAGCGACCTGTTCGCGAAAGGGGGGCCTCAGGGGGATTGGGGGCTGCGCTGTACGATCAGCCGGTATCTCCATTCTTCCAGAGGCGTGGACTGCAGGCCGGAGCAGATTGTCGTAGGGGCCGGAAACGATTACCTGTTGCTTCTGCTGGAAAAGATTCTGGGCCGCCATGTGCGGATCGCTATGGAGAATCCCACCTACATCAGGTCTTATCAGATATTCCGCTCTTTTGCCTATACAATCGCCACGGTGGACATGGACGAGTGCGGGATGCGGGCGGACAAACTGGCGCAGGCGGATGTGCAGGCGGCCTATGTGATGCCCTCCCATCAGTTCCCCACAGGGACGGTGATGCCCATAGGGCGGAGGATGGAGCTGCTGAAATGGGCGGACGGCGGGAAGGACAGATATCTGATAGAGGACGATTACGACAGTGAATTCCGCTTCCGGGGCAAGCCCATTCCGGCGCTTCTGGCCTCGGACAGGCATGGAAAGGTCATCTATATCGGAACCTTCTCCAAGGCCATCGCCCCTGCCATCCGGGTGAGCTTCATGGTGCTGCCGGAGGCTCTGCTTGCCAGATATAGGGCAGACTGCTCCTTTTATTCCTGCACGGTGTCCCGCATCGACCAGAGCATCCTGAACGAGTTCATCGGGGAGGGGTATTTCGAGCGTCATCTGAACAAGATGCGCAAGATTTACAGGGCCAAGCACGAAGTGCTTCTGGAATGCCTAGGAGATTTGCGGGAGGACTTTCAGGTGTCGGGGGAGAACGCGGGGCTGCATCTGCTGCTGACCGCGAAGAACGGCATGGATGAAAGGGAGCTGATTCAGAGGGCGGCACAGCGGGGCGTGCGGGTCTATGGCCTGTCCGAGAGCATGGTGGAGGAGGCCCCTGACAGCCGGACCGTGCTGCTGGGCTTCGGCGGGCTGGGAGACAAGGAAATAAGAGATGGCGTGGCGCGCCTGAAGGAGGTCTGGAAAGGAAAGGGATAACAAAAACACAGGATACAGCGGAAAGGAGCTCCGTATATCCTGCGTAGCTGTCTCTTTTGAGGGAAACTGCCGCCCCCTGCGAAAGAACCGGTCAGTTGTCGCCGATGGGAGGCTCTTCGTCAGTACTGTCCTCCTCATCGAAGAACTCTTCCACGGACTCCTCAGCCTTTTGGGCGGTGTCCGCTACCTGCTCCGCGAGAGGCGTGAAGCCATCCTGGCCGGCAGAGGCATCGGAAGTGTCCTGTGCGGCACAGTTTGAATCGGCAGGAGCTTCCTCCTGTGCGGGGGCAGCGCTTTCCTTCCCCTCAGCCTGTCCTTCGGGATTCAAGGGGACATAGCTGCGGGAATCGCTTTCCTTCTCATTCTCTTCGCTGAAATCGTCGTAATCATCTTCCGCGCTGTCACGCTCCGCATCCTTCTTGCGGGCAAAATAATAGACGGCACCAATCGCGGAACCGATTGCAGCGCTGACCAATAAAAGCTTTCCAAATTTTTTTGCCATAGGGGACTCCTTTCAACAGGTTCGTTTTTTGATATAATGGAATCAAAGAAACGATTCCATTATCCAAGTGCTATTATGATATTAATACTATTTTGCAGAATTGAAAAGGGAATATGCATAATTTTACTAAAAATTTATGATTTGCTTTCCGTCAGGGGCAGAACATGGTATAATTCCTATAGGAATTGCCAGGATTTCTCACGATTCCATATCCCCTATTGGAGGAACGTCTACATATGAACAGCAAATTCTTCGATATAAAAAAAGAGAAGCAGGACAGGATCATCAATTCCGCCCTGAAGATATTCGCCATGCAGGGCTACCGCCACGGCAGCACCGACGACATTGTGAAGGAGGCTGCCATCAGCAAGGGCCTGCTCTTCCACTACTTCGGCAGCAAGGTGGGCCTGTACTGCTTCATATATGACTACAGCGTCCGGTTCATGAATCTGGAGCTGCGGTCCACCGTGAACGCCAAGGAGACGGATTTGTTCGCGCTGATGAAGCAGATGGAGTGCGCCAAGATGCATGCCATGAAGGGATATCCCTACATGCAGCAGTTTCTGAACCGCTCCCTGTCCGAGGACTCCTACGAGGCGCTCCTGTCCACGGAAGAGAAGCGGAACGCCCTTTCGGAAACCTATGCCTCCATTGACGTCCAGATCGACTACGCAGCCCTGCCGGAAGGCGTGGACGGACAGAGGCTGCGCAAGATGCTGGACTTCACCATCAAGGGGCTGATGACGGAGCGGTTCCAGGACGCTTCTTTCCAGCCGGAGATGCTCTACGAGGAGATTTGCGGCTATCTGGACATGGTCAGGGGCATCGTGTACAAATGAGGCCTATTTGCTCATGGTGTAGGGGCCGTCCGCAGGATACCCGCCCTTGAGCTTCTGCATACCCCGCTGTATTGCGTCTTTGGAATTCTTCCAGTCCGCGTCCTTGTTGCGATAGTCGAATTTCTCCACCATCCAGGCCACGTCCTCGGACAGGCGTCCCATGTTGCTCTCCATGAGGGGGAACATGACGCTGTAGAACTCGTCCTTGGCATTGCCCGAGAGCTTGGCGTCCGCGGCCTGGCACAGGTCTCCGAAATGGTGGAGGCAGAACCCCTTCCCGTCCTTGATCTTCTGGCGGAAGGCGCTGTCCTGGTTCCACAGATAGAAGAAGGTGTCCATGTACCGGGCGTAGGTGTCGGCGAAGTGGTCGCAGATGTAGCAGGTGGATTCCTTTTTCCGGACCCAGGCGGCGATGGGGTTGGCGTCCGCGGCCTTCCGCAGCTTGTCCTTGAGGGAGGTCTTGGCGGGCTTGAAATGGGCGAACTCGTTCTTCATCTCGCCTATGACCTTCTGGTAATGGGTCTTTAGGATCCAGGCATTGCCCAAAGTATTGCCGTAGTCGAACATCTTCTTAAAATGCTGCCTGCAGAAGCCTGCCTTGTCCGTCATCTCGCGGATATCCGCCTCCATGTAGGAGGAGCCGCTGCCCAGCACGAAATCCAGCAAATCCTGCTCCACGCTTCGCTCAATGAAGCAAAAAGGGCACTCATCGCCTGCGTTCACGGCATCGTTTAAGGGGATGGTGTATAATTGTTCTTTCATGGCGTTTTCCTTTCTGTTGGTGTTATAGTTAGTTTACAATAAATTTCCCATAATTGCTATATATTTGTAGGATTTTATTTGTCAGAATATGGTTAATGAATAAGACTGTTCTGACGATATATAGAATGATAAGCATGCTTCGAAATGGAACGGGTATATTCCATCGAAGAAACATATTCCACGGAAAGTTTCATCAGATATAAAGGAGTGATTATATGGGTATCAGCATCGATGTAGGTAATACGGGTTCGGATTATTCGTATCTGTTCCAGGGCCTCTCAGGCGGCAGCCTGGGCAATCTGAATTTCCTGTCGGATTATGCCGGCATCAAGAACGGCAGCTATGGCAAGCTGATGAAGGCCTATTACGGGACGGCCCAGAATATCAGTACAGGCAAGGCATCCTCCGGCAATGGCAGAACAAGCAATATCCTGGACAAGATTCTGGAAGAGAAGATGCATCCGAAGGTCTCCAAGGAGGCGCAGAAGGCCAACAAGAATCTGACAGCAGGGCTTTCCAGCCTCGACTCCTCTGTGGCCACCTTGCAGAACGACAATACCTATACGGATTCTACAGACGGCAGGAGCGCGGCGGATAAGGTGGTGTCCGCGGTGAAGGCCTATGTGGAGAACTACAATAACGTAGTGACCACGGCAAAGGACTCCACGCTGACCAACAAGACGGCATACGTAGCGAATATGATGAGCAGCACGGCGGCCAATGCGAATAAGCTTTCGGAAATCGGTGTCACGGTCAATGCCAACGGCACGCTGATGCTCAATGAGGGGAAGCTGAAGGAGACGGATATCTCCAAGGTGCAGGATTTGTTCTCCAGCGATAATGTCTTAAGCTATGGCTCCATGATTTCATCCCGCCTCCACTTCGCGGGCTCTGCCTCCGGGACGACCAGTACGGACAGCACGGGGACAAACGATAAGACGGCTTCCGGCGCATCCTCCCTCAAGGCGGACAGCCAGGCCCTTGCCTCCGACGCCTTATATCAGAAGGTAAAGGACAAGGACGGCAACGAGACGGACGAGTACGATGTCAAGAAGATTTTCGCCACGGCAAAGAGCTTCGTGAGCAATTACAACAAGATGTTCGATGCGGCGGAGTCCAGCTCCAATTCAGGCGTGGTGGCGAACCTGTCCTATATCAGGGAGAAGACGGCGCGCAACGCGGATGCCCTGAAAAGCTTCGGCATCAGCGTGGACGCGAAGGGCAGGTTGAAGATAGACGAGGACACCTTCAAGAAATCGGACATGTCCAAGGTGCAGGAGTTCTTCAAGGACTATGGCTCTTCCATTGCCACCAACGCGTCTCTGGTAGATTATTACATGACCACCCAGGCAAATGCCGCCAACAGCTACACGGCAGGCGGATCCTATAATGTACAGGGAGGCTCCCGTTATAGCGGTACGGTGTAAGCTGGATAGAAAGGGACATAAATATAAGGATGCAGATCGACCAGAGCAGTATCTGAGGGATTTGCATCCTTTTTCTTTTGCATGCGGATAGGACGGGATCAGGCTTCCAGGGAGACCGCAGGAAATTTTTACATAATTGCTACGTTTTTGTAACGATTTGGAAGGAGAAATTAATTATTTTTAAGTTGAAATATGAGCAAAAGCAAGTTAGTATTGTATATAGGAACTCGATATGAGAACCTGATATGACAACAACCGGTGAAAGATGTGATGATTCTTGGTATTCAGTAGCATAGAATTCTTACTCTTCTTTCTTCCGTTATTTTTGATTATTTACAGTCTGGTCCCCAAGAGGATGAAAAATGTGACGCTTCTGTCAGGAAGTCTTATTTTTTATGCCTATGGGGAGCAGAGGTACCTGCCGCTTCTCATGCTGTCCATTCTGGTCAATTACTTCTTTGGCCTGCACATTGCACGAAGGGAGCAGCACAGGACAGGACGCGCGGGCGAGGATACGGGAGAGAAGAGGGGGCTTAGAAGGAATAAATCAAAACTAAATAGAAGGCGCAAGGTGACATTCGCCATGGCCATCCTGTACAATGTGGGGATGCTGGGGTTGTTCAAATATGGGAAGATAGGGGACTCGCTGCCCTTGGGCATCAGCTTCTATACGTTCCAGATCCTCTCCTACCTGATAGACGTCTATCGGGGGGACCAGCGCAGGGAGCCCTCTTTCCTGAAGTTCGCCACCTATATCGCCATGTTCCCCCAGCTGCTGTCAGGCCCTATCGTAGGTTATGGGGAGCTTCGGAAGAACATGGCCTCCCGGGAATTCTCGGCAAAGGGGATACAGGAGGGGCTGAAGGTGTTCACCATGGGGCTGGCGGCCAAGGTGCTCCTGGCGGACAGGATCGGCCTGCTGTGGCAGGAGGTGCAGGTCACAGGCTTCGAGAGCATCTCCACGCCGCTGGCCTGGCTGGCGGCCATCGCCTATTCCCTGAAGATATATTTCGACTTCTACGGGTATTCCCTGATGGCCATGGGCCTGGGCAGGATGCTGGGCTTCACATTGCCGGAGAATTTCAAGAACCCCTACATGGCCACCTCCGTCCGGGATTTCTACCGCAGATGGCATGTGACATTGGGAGGGTGGTTCCGGAAGTATGTGTACATCCCTCTGGGCGGGAACCGGAAAGGGGAGTACCGGACGGTGTGCCATCTGCTGGCGGTATGGATATTGACGTCCGTCTGGCATGGGAGCACGGGCAATTTCCTGATATGGGGGATGCTTTTATGGCTGGCCATCGTGGTAGAGCGGCAGCTGGATGCCCTGGGCGTGATGGCCGTGCTGGAAAAGGTGCCGGGAAAGCTGCTGAACCGTCTCTTTGTGTGGGCGTACATTCCTATTACCTGGGTATGCTTCGCCGTCACGGACATCGGCCAGCTGCAGATTTTCCTGGGCAGGATGTTCCGTGTGGTTCCGGGCATCCGGGTCAGCGCGGGAGACTGGCACAAGGCCCTGGTGAATTACGGACTGCTGCTCGCCCTGGGGGCCATTGCCTCCACGCCGCTGCTGCAGAAGCTGTTTCGGCGCTTCAAGGACAGCTGGCTGGTGATGTCTCTGCTGGCGGTGCTGTTCTGGATTTGTGTCTGGCGGCTGCAGAGGGAGGGGAATAATCCTTTCATGTACCTGAATTTTTAGGCGGCAAGCGGGACGTTTGTACGGACTTGCCGCGAATCGTGGGAAATAGAATTAGGTGATGAATATATGAAATGGCTGAAAAAATGGTCTTATCTGATACTGCTGGTGGGGATGGGAATCATATATCTGACCCGTGTGGACGGATGGCAGGTCTATGCGGAGCCTTTGTGGGAGGTGAAAAGCTGGTATGACAGGCAAAAAGGGAAAGACGTGCTGCCTGCTGACGGAAGCGTCCTGGGGGATGCGGAGACTGGCCAGGATGTGGGGGAACCGGAGGGTACGGTCTCCCCGGACAGCGGTTCCGGTAACAGTGTAGAGAAAGATGCAGAGGGCGGCCTGGTGACGGAGGGAGAGGACGGGATTCAGGGAACCGTATCAGGCAGCGGAAACGAGGCCCCGCCGCCGGATGGGGAGACCGGGGAAAGCGGCTCTGCGCAGCCGCCAGACGGCGGCCAGTCTCAGGAGCCGGGAGAGGAGGGCCAGAATCCGCCGGAGGCTAACCCTCCTGAGGGCGGTGCTGAGGACAATCCGCCCGGGGAGGCGGCCTACATGACCGTGGAGGACGATTATTTCGCGGACGCGGTGTTCATCGGGGATTCCAGGACCATGGGGCTCTTCGAGTACGGCGGCCTGGAGGACACGGCGGCATTCTATGCCTCCACGGGACTGACGGTGTACGAGATGTTCGAGGCGGAAATCGTGCCCGGCGAGAACGGGAAGATTACCGTGGAGGAGGCCCTGCAGCAGAATTCCTTTGCCAAGATTTACCTGATGATAGGCATCAACGAGATGGGGACGGGCACTGTGGAGTCCTTCCTGGAGGCCTATGAGGCGGCGGTGGCCCATCTGCGGGAGCTGCAGCCGGATGCGGTCATCTATCTGCAGGCCATCATCAAGGTGACCACGGAGCGCTCGGAGCAGGGGGATTATATCAACAACGAGGGCATCATCGCCCGCAACGAGGGGATCGCCCGGCTGGCGGACAACGAGCATGTCTTCTTCCTGGACGTGAACCCGCTGGTCTGCGATGAAAGCGGAGGCATGGTGCCGGAGTACACTTTTGACGGGGTGCACCTGAAGGCGGTGTACATCGATATCTGGAAGGATTTTCTGAAGACTCACGCGGTATCGGTTAGTCCATAGTTTTTATGAATTCTTCTTGACGGATGGGGAAAGAAATATTATGATAATTGTCAGAGGTTGTGGTTTAGCGGCTGCAGCCTCTTACTATGAGGAGCCATACGTGGACGGGACGCGGAAAAGGCTGCGGAATGTCCTGTGACGGCACGGATTCAGTCAGGTGGGGGAGATCTGTCTGACGGATACAGGAGGAAGAGTTCATGAGCGAGAAAAAGAAAACGGCTTCCGGGGTCGGCGGTAAGGGCATCGGCGACGCCTGCATCTATGATGCGAAGGCCCTGGGAGCGCCCAAGGTACTGGTGCTGGGGGTCCAGCACATGTTTGCCATGTTCGGCGCCACCATACTGGTGCCCATGCTGACAGGCCTTGACGTGTCCACCACATTGCTGTTCGCGGGGCTGGGCACATTGCTGTTCCATTTGCTGACCAAGGGGAAGGTGCCCGCGTTCCTGGGTTCCTCCTTCGCGTTCCTGGGCGGATACGCGGCTATCGCGCCTATGACGGACGCTGCGGGGAACGCGGCGGACAATTCGAGGCTCCTGCCCTATGCCTGCTTCGGCGTGGCCTGCGCGGGGCTGGTGTACCTGCTTCTGGCCCTTCTGATCAAGCTCTTCGGCACAGGGAAGGTGATGCGGTTCTTCCCGCCCATCGTGACAGGGCCTATCATCATCGCCATCGGCCTGACCCTTTCCCAGTCCGCCATCGACAACTGTTCCTCCGACTGGCTGATCGCCATCGTGGCCATCGCGTTGGTGATCGTCTGTAATATCTGGGGCAAGGGCATGGTGAAAATCGTGCCCATCATCATCGGCGTAATCGGCTCCTATGTGCTGGCGGCCGTCATGGGACGGGTGGACTTTACCGCGGTGAAGGAGGCAGGCTGGATCGGACTGCCCATCCACTGGAACCAGACGGCTTTCTGGGCGCTGTCGGAGGGCGACGCGTCCCTGCTGATCACTTCCGTGATTACGATCATGCCTATCGCGCTGGCCACGATTGTGGAGCATATCGGCGATGTCTCCGCCATATCTTCTACTGTAGGGAAGAACTTCATCAAGGAGCCGGGGCTCCACCGGACGCTTCTGGGGGACGGCCTGGCTACGATTATGGCTGCGCTCTTCGGGGCGCCGGCCAATACCACATACGGCGAGAATACAGGTGTGCTGGCGCTGACAAAGGTGTACGACCCGCTTGTAGTACGGATGGCGGCGGTGTTCGCGATCCTGTTTTCCTTCTCGCCCAAGTTCGCCGCGATCATCGGCTGTATGCCCACTGCCACCTGTGGCGGTGTGTCGCTGGTGCTGTACGGCATGATCTCGGCGGTGGGCGTGCGCAACATCGTGGAGACCCAGGTGGACTTCTCCAAGACCCGCAATGTCATCATCGCGGCATTGATCTTAGTGCTGTCCATCGGCATCAACTATAGTGCAGCTGGCTCCGTGGGCTTTGCCATCGGGGATTTGAACATCAGCTTCTCGGGCATCGCCGTAGGCGCTTTGACAGGCATCATCCTGAACGCGGTGCTTCCCGGAAAGGATTACAAGTTCGATGACGACAGGCCCAGCGATACGGGCGTGGACTTCGCGGTGAGGGGAAGATAGGCCGGGGAAGAACCGCACTGCCTTTGCCGATAACGGGGCGGATTTCGCGGTCAGGGAAGATAAGCCCCAGGCGAAATGAGAAAAGGATATCGTTAAAGCTGCAGCTCAGTCTCCGACTGGGCTGTAACAATATCGGGAGCGTGGCGCGGCCGTAAAGGACACGGCATGGGCCAGCCGATTATGATTGAGCCGTTGGCGAAGACGGCGGAATGGAGGTCAGTATGAAAGTCATAGACATGCATTGCGACACGATTGGCGGACTGTTTCATCTAAAGGAAGAGGGGAAGCCCCAGTCCCTGCGGCGCAACAGCGGCCACATCGACTTGGAGCGGCTGCGGGAGAGCCATTACCTGCTGCAGAATTTTGCCATGTTCATCCCCCTAGGCAGGTGCGGGGATCCATGGGAGGCGGTGTGCGCCATGTACCGATACTATCTGGAGGAGCTGGAGCGCAACCGGGACATCCTGGCCCCGGTGCTGCGCTATGAGGACATCGGGCGCAATGAGGCGGACGGCAAGCTTTCCTCCCTGCTCACCGTGGAGGAGGGCGGCGTGTGCAAAGGGGAGCTGGAAAAGCTGGGCGAGCTCTACCGGATGGGCGTCCGGATGATTACTCTTACCTGGAATTTCGATAATGAGATCGGCCATCCTAATTTCGATGGATTCCTGCGGGAGAGACTGGAGGAGGCCGGGGAGAGGCTGCGCAAATGCACGCCGGGAACGGAAGGGTGGGAGCTGCAGCGCCTGGCGGTGCAGGCCGCCCGGGACGCCTGCATGCATACGCCCAATGTGACGGGAGGCCTCACCCCCAGGGGCAGGGAGTTCGTGGAGGAGATGGAGCGCCTGGGCATTATCCCCGATGTGTCCCATCTGTCCGACGCGGGCTTCCTGGACGTGCTGGAGGTGACGAGGAAACCCTTCGTGGCCAGCCACTCCAACGCCCGGGCGGTGTGCCCCAACGTGCGGAACCTGACGGACGATATGATCAGGAAGCTGGCAGACAGGGGAGGCGTCACGGGGCTGAACTTCTGCCCGGACTTCCTGGAGGAGAAGCCGGTGGGACAGGAGAATCCCGGCACCATCGCGGCGGTGGTGCGCCATGCGGAGCACATCGCCAGGGTGGGCGGCGTGGAGGTCCTGGGGCTGGGCAGCGATTTCGACGGCATCCCCACCCACGCGCAGCTCCCCGGGGCCCAGGGCATGGAGCGGCTCTGGGAGGCCCTCCATGAGGCCGGATTCTCGGAAGGGGAGCTGGACAAGATTTTTTATGGAAACGTGCTACGGGTGTACCGGGATACGCTGGGATGAGAATCTGGGGCAGGTTGCGTTTCCGGGAAGCGGCTCCGGATTCCTGTCAGGAAGCCGCTTTGAGGCTCCGGCCGGGGCCTCGCATCGTCCGTAGACTTTACTTTATCTCATAGTGACATACACGGGATTTCAATGGACGATGCCTGCTGGGCAGTCTGCATAAACAGTGGAAACGGATCCATGAAAATACACAAAATAATCTAAAAAGATTATGGAAAACGACAATTTACAAAAAGAAGAACCTGATATATTATTTTTCCTCGGAAAAGAGAAAAAAATAGTCGGAGCGATGCTCCGGAGAAAGGCGAGGAAAGGTACTAGTTATGCAGCAGGTATTGGTTAAGTTTGAGGATGTGGATCAGGTAAGGGACTTTGTGAATACAGTCAGTATGGCAGATGCCAATTTCGAGTTGGGCTCCGGCCGCCGTATCGTAGACGCGAAATCGATTCTGGGCGTGTTCGCCCTTGATCTGGCGCAGCCCCAGCGGCTGATATGGGATTCCGACGATACGACGATACTGGAAGAGATAGAACCTTTTCTTGTCAGGGAGAGGGTGGGCTGAAGCCATAGAGAGCCACAGGCCGGGAATCTGGAGACAGGTTCCCGGTTTTCTTATGGATTTGGGTTGACACGAAGTTATATAAGGTTATATAATAGATACAAAGTTATATAATGTTATATAGAGTTATATAAAAATAGTAAAGTTATATAAGAGGCCGCCATGAACAATCCATTTACGCTGTCTTTCGGAAAAAAGCCA
>CAJUFO010000055.1 GCA_910585615.1 uncultured Acetatifactor sp. | reverse complement strand
TTTTATCTGTCCGACGAGGACTGTAAATGGGTGGAGGAAACAATCGCGGGCATGAGCCTGGATGAGAAGATTGGGCAGCTGTTCTTCAACATGGGCTCCAGCAGGGACGAGGAGTACCTGAAGATGACGGTGGACAAGTACCACATCGGCGGCATACGTTACAATCCTGCCACGGCCGCAGAGGTCCATGAGCAGAACCGCATCCTCCAGGAGAACAGCAGGATTCCCCTGATCATCGCCTGCAACACGGAGAACGGCGGGGACGGGGCCTGCGTGGACGGCACCACCATCGGCAGCCAGACCAAGATAGGAGCTACCCGCAACGTGCAGTATGCCTATAATCTGGGCTATATGTCCAATAAGGAGGCCGCGGCGATCGGCTGCAATCTCTCCTTTGCACCGGTGAGCGATATCCTCTATAACTGGGAGAATCCGGTGATCGGGCTGCGGACTTACGGAAACGATGTGGACAGGGTGGCGGAGATGACCAAGGCCTATATGGACGGCGCCCATGCCAATCCGGGCTTTTGCTGCGCGGCCAAGCATTTTCCCGGGGACGGGCTGGATTTCCGCGACCAACATGTGGCCAACAGCGTGAATGACTACAGCTGTGAGCAGTGGGACGCCACTTTTGGCAAGGTGTACCAGAACCTTATCGACAACGGGCTGGAGGCCATCATGGCGGGGCATATCATGCAGCCTGCTTATACAAGGCATTTCAATCCGGAGATTGCGGATGATGATATCATGCCCGCGACTCTTTCGCCGGAGCTGATAAACGGGCTGCTGCGGGGGAAGCTGGGCTTCAACGGCATGGTGCTGACGGACGCCTCCCACATGGTGGGGCTGACCTGCCGCATGAAGCGTAAGGATTTGATGCCCGCCGCTATTGCCGCCGGTATCGATATGTTCCTGTTCTTCAACGATATGGACGAGGATTTCGAGGCCATGAAGCAGGGGTATCTGGATGGAAGGATCACGGAGGAGCGGCTGAGCGATGCCCTGCACCGGATCCTGGCTCTGAAGGCCCATATGGGGCTGCACAGGAAGGCGAAGACGGAGCTGGTGCCGCCCAAGGCGCAGGTAGAGGAGATTGTGGGGTGCGCGGAGCATAAGGCTATGCAGCGGGAAATTTCTGACAGAGCTGTCACTTTGGTGAAGTATAAGGACAAGGATGTGCTGCCTCTGACGCCTGAGAGGTATAAGAGGATTATGATCGTCTATGTGAAGGGGCTGGAGGCGCCGGGGCTGGGTGCTTTGATGAATAAGAATAAGGTGTCTCCCGCGGAGAAGCTGAAAGGCAGGCTGGAGGCAAAGGGCTTTGAGGTATTTGTCTATGAAAGCCCTATCCAGAAGCTGTTGAAGGAGGCACAGGAGGGCGGGAAGCCGAATGTCAATCTGTATTTTGCCGGAAAGGATACTATCCGGGATTTTGTGGCGAAGCAGGATCTGATTATTACTATGGTGGACATCGCCGGTGGGTTCCAGCCGGTGGCACGGCCTGCTTTCGGCATGACTAAGGGAGGCGGGGAGATTCCCTGGTATGTGCATGAGCTTCCGGTGATCGTCGTTGGGACGAAGCAGCCTTTTGTGCTGGCGGATATTCCGCAGGCGCGGACTTATATCAATACTTATGATAGTCTGGACAGTACTTTTGACGCACTGGTGGAGAAGCTGATGGCGGGTGCGGAGGCTTTCTTGGGGCAGGATCCGGTAGATTCTTATTGTGGGGTTTGGGATACTAGGCTGTAAAAGATTTAGTCCGGCTGTAAGGGTTAGCCTGATGAAAGTTCTTTGGCGGGTTGCGGCGTGGGACGGCGGACGGGGGCGGGGAGCCTTTGCTCGGCAGGGGCGCCTGGTTTTCCGCGGAATGGTTAAGGAAAAATACGGAAAATTTGAGAGAGAATGCTTGCAAAAGCTGAAAAATGGTATTAAAATAGGGAATGTAAGCGCTTACAATGCGCTGCTGTAGAAAATCCGAGAAGATAGGAGGGGTATTGGTTTATGGGAATGCAAATGGGCTTTCGCTGGTATGGCGAGGGTAATGACAGCATAAAGCTGTCCGACATTAAGCAGATTCCGGGCGTGACCAGTATCGTCTGGGCGCTGCATGACAAGATGCCCGGCGAGGTCTGGGAAGTGGAAGAAATCGCGCAGGTGCAGAAAGCATTGGAGCCTTATGGCTTCAATATGGACGTGGTGGAGTCCGTGAATGTCCATGACGATATTAAGATTGGGCTGCCAAGCCGCGATGGGTATATCGCCAATTATATCCAGACGATACGGAATCTGGCCAGGTTTGGGGTGAAGGTCATCTGTTATAATTTCATGCCGGTGTTCGACTGGACGCGGACGGATCTGTTCCATCCGGTGGGGGACGGCTCTACGGCTCTGTACTATGAGGCGGACAAGATTCACGACGATCCCAAGGAGATGGCGGATTATATCCTGAACAATCTCCATGGGCTGACTTTTCCGGGCTGGGAGCCGGAGCGTATGCGTAAGCTGGACGAGCTGTTCGAGGCTTATAAGCCTGTGACTAAGGAGAAGCTTTGGGAGAATCTGAGGTATTTTCTGGAGCAGTTGATGCCGGTGTGCCATGAGTGCGATATCAAGATGGCGATTCATATGGACGATCCTCCATGGGATATCTTTGGATTGCCGAGGCTGCTGGTGGACGCTGCATCCGTGGATCATTTCCTGGAGATGGTGGACGATCCTTACAATTGTCTGACGCTTTGTTCGGGAAGCCTGAACGCGAATCCGGAGAACAATGTGGCCAGTATCGTGCGCAAGCACTGTGACAGGATTGCTTTCGCCCATATCCGCAATGTGAAGCATTTCCCCAACGGGGATTTCTCCGAGGCCAGCCACAGGGACTGCGATGGGGACACGGGTATCCTGGATATCATCAAGGCTTATCACGACTGTGGGTTTGAGGGGTATATCCGCCCCGACCATGGACGTCATCTGTGGGACGAGGGCCCGGGCAATGTGCGTCCCGGCTATGGGCTGTACGACCGGGCTCTGGGCATTATGTATATGTGGGGCATCTGGGACATGCTGGATAAGCTGGACATGGAGAAAAAATAGGATTCCATGGAAAAGCAGCGTTCCGAGCATTCCAGCTGAGAAAAAATAAGCCCTGTGGAAGAATTGCCGAAAGGGATTCGTGGCGGTATAAGAAAAGGAAACCTCTACAGGAACCGCCCTGCAAAAGAGGACAGTTCCTGAGGGAGGCTTCCGGAAAAAGGAGTTGGTAGCATTTATGAAATTGCTTGACATCAAAAATGGAATCGGCCCGGAATGGGCGGAAAAAGGGTATCAGTTGCCTCGGTTCGACATCCAGGCTGTGCGGGAGAAGACCCATGCGGAGCCTACCTGGGTGCATTTTGGGGCGGGGAATCTGTTCCGGGCGTTCCCGGCGGCTATTCTGCAGCAGGCCCTGGACTCCGGAAAATATGACAGGGGCGTCATCGTGGCTGAGGGCTTTGATTTCGAGATTATAGACAAGGCATACGCGCCCTATGACAATTTAAGCCTGCTGGTTTGCCTGCAGTCAGACGGGAATATCCAGAAGAAGGTGATTGCTTCCGTGACGGAGAGCCTGAAGGCGGACGCGCAGTTCGAGGCGGATTGGGCCCGGCTGGCGGAGATTTTCGCAAATCCCAGTCTGCAGATGATTTCCTTTACGATTACGGAGAAGGGGTACGGGGTGGCTCCGGCGGATTTGGAGCGGGGGCTGAAGCCTGTGTTGATTATGGGCAAGGTGACATTGCTTCTGTATGAGCGCTTCCTGGCCGGGAAGCTGCCCCTGACGGTGCAGAGCATGGACAACTGCTCCCACAACGGGGACAAGGTGAAATCCGCCGTCATCGCCTATGCCACCAGGTGGGCACAGGAGGGGCTGGTTCCCGGGGAATTCCTGGAGTATGTGCAGGATCCCGCCAGAGTAACCTATCCCTGGAGCATGATTGACAAGATTACGCCCCGCCCGGACGAGAAGGTGCAGAAGATGCTGGCGGAGGACGGGTTCGAGGACAATTACACCATCCTTACGGATAAGCGCACCTACACCGCGCCCTTTGTCAATGCGGAGGAGACGGAGTATCTGGTCATCGAGGACAATTATACCAATGGCCGTCCGGCCCTGGAGCTGGGCGGCGTGATGTACGTGGATAGGGAGACGGTGGACAAGGTGGAGCGGATGAAGGTCTGCACCTGCCTGAATCCTCTGCATACGGCCATGTCCATCTATGGGTGCCTGCTGGGATATGAGCTGATTTCCGCGGAGATGGCTGACGAGGACATCAGGGGGCTGATTACCAAGCTGGGCCATATCGAGGCCATGCCGGTGGTGACGGATCCGGGGGTGTTGAAGCCGGCGGACTTCATCGATGCCGTGCTGAACCGCCGTCTGCCCAATCCTTTCATGCCGGACGCGCCCCAGCGCATCGCCACGGACACCAGCCAGAAGATTCCCATCCGCTTCGGCGAGACCATCAAGGCCTATCAGGCCAGGGGCCTGAATATGGACGACCTGGTGCTATTGCCGCTGGTGCTGGCGGGATATGCCCGGTATCTGCGGGGCATCGACGACGAGGGCAAGGCCTTCGAGCCGTCGCCGGATCCGTTGTTGGAGGAGCTTCGGGCCATCGTGGCGTCTTTGGAGGTGAAGGAGGGGGAACAGGATTTCTCCTGCCTTAGGAGTCTGTTTGGCCGCAGGGACGTGTTCGGCGTGGATCTCTATGCGGCGGGCCTGGGAGAGCGCATCGAGGGGATGGCTGCGGAGCTGTTCGCAGGCCCTGGGGCGGTGCGCAGGACGCTGCATAAATATGTCTCTGCCCGGTAGGGGCGTGAAAGATGACGGGGCGGTGGATAAGCCTGGCAATCAGGCTTTATCCGCCGCCGAAATCATTTTCTGCCTCCTGAATTCTCTGCCCGCCAGCAGGGGAGATGGCAGAAATGCCTCAAAGTCGGCCACAGGCCCCGCCGGCACGCAATTACTTTTTATTGCCGTCCTGATGTCCTTATGGTTGATTTTGGAGCGGGGAATATCAACCTCCGCTTTCTTGTAGCCGTCGGCCTTTTCCGATATAATGTCCTTATCCGGGGCAGTGCCGCCGGAGAGAGGACGATACGAGACGGGAGGTATAAAGATGATCGATCGGGAACAGATAGGAATCAGGATAGCAGTCCTGCGCAAGAAAGCAGGACTGTCCCAGCAGGCGCTGGCGGACAAGCTGGGGGTCAGCGCACAGGCGGTGAGCAAATGGGAGGGCGGAAAGAATCTGCCGGACATCGACATGTTCCGGGAGCTGGCCTGGCTTTTCCATATGACCATAGACAGCATCGTGGAGGGGGATCTGCAGTTCGTACAGAAAAGCGGACAGAAAGCGCTCCCGGCCAGCGTGGAGGCCCTTTTTCCGGATGCAGAAAGGCGCAGGTTCCTGGGAAGCCTGTCCACCTATTGCACCGAGGCGGAGCTTGACGGCATGGCCAGAGAGCTGGCGAGGGGAAACCTGGAGTTTTCGATCCAGGCGGGCATTGCCAGGATGGAGGGAGGTGCGCTCCAGGAGGAGAAAAGGGTCTCCATCCCGGCCAGCATCCTGGGGGAGAACACCCTACGGGAGACGGCGCCGTATTTCGCAAAGGCCCTGGGGGAGATGACGGGCAATACGGAGCCGGGGCTGCGGCGCATGGCGGAGTTAATGTGCTGCCCGGAATGCGGGGAAGCGCTTTCCATGGAATGCGGAGAGGATGATACGATATATTTTGCCTGTAAAGGCGGCCATCGTTATGATGTGACGGACGGTGTGGTGTATTTCGGCTCCCGTGAGATTCCGGGAGAGCTCTGGTCCCTGTATATGAGGAATTATCAGGATTACCTCAGAGAGCAGCGCCATCCGGGGAATCCCCGCTATCAGATGGGGGCGGTCCCCTGCAGCGAGGTGCGCTGGCAATCTATAAAGAAGCTCCGTCCCCGGGTCATCCTGGACATGGCCTGCGGCACCTGCAACGGGCTCAAATACGATCTGCAGCGCATCAACTGGCCCTGCCTGGTGATCATGACGGATGTCTCCCATCGTGTGCTCAAATACAACAAAAGGTATTTCAGCGAGGAGATGGCGAACCCTTACGTGGACATCGTCTGCCTGGCCTGCGACTGCGCCCGTCTGCCCATCCGGAACGGCTGCATCGACATGGTGGTGTCCAACGGCGGATTCGAGAGCATGCAGTCCAAGATGATGGAGGGCTTCCGGGAGGCATACCGGGTGCTGAAGCCCGGCGGCCATGCGGTGTACAACATCAGCATCGTGGCAGACCACGCCTCGGAGAACACGAAAAAATGGGAACATCTGTACAATTCCCTGGATGAAAGCTATTCCCTGCACGAAACGCTTTTCGATATCGGGGAGTGGGAGGCGGTCTGCAGGGAGACGGGGTATTCCTCCACGGAGACTAAGGAAATCTACGGGGAGCTGCCCGCGCCGGAGGGGGATGTGTTTCCCTTTGAGAATGAGATCATGCAGTGGATGGGGGAGTATTTGTGCGTATCCGAGAAATGATTTACCGGAAATCTGCGAAAAGCCTTGAAATCCATAGGCCACACATGCTATAGTGTTATAGGCCGATGGAGGCAGGGCTTATTTTTTGACGTGATACGCTGCAGGCGGCATGGGGAGAGACATGTTAGAAATCTTTTATCCGGACAATGAAGCGCCGAGCGCTTATGGAATCGATTATAAAGGGCTGTACGGGAGGGGATACCGGGGCATCATCTTCGACATCGACAATACCCTGGTGCCCCACGGCGCGCCTGCGGATGCAAGGGCGGTGGACTTTTTCGCAGGCCTGCGAAAGGCGGGCTTCCAGACCGTGCTTTTGTCCAACAACAAGGAGCCCAGGGTGCAGCCCTTTGGGGACAGCGTGGGCTCCCGGTATCTGTGCAATGCGGGCAAGCCCGGCCGGGCGGGGTACGAGAGGGCCATGGAGCTGATGGGCACCGCGCCGGAGAGCACCCTTTTCGTGGGAGACCAGCTCTTCACGGATGTGTGGGGGGCGAAAAAGGCCGGGATTGTCACCTACCTGGTGAAGCCCATCCATCCGAAGGAGGAGATTCAGATTGTGCTCAAGCGCCGTCTGGAGCGTATCGTGCTGTTTTTCTATCATCGGAAAAAGGGTACGCCCGGCGCGTAGAAGGGCGCTGCGGGGCTGGCGGGGAAACGTAAGTTTGAGAGGAAAGGGATTTATGAAGATAGACGGCTACACCCGCGTCTGCGGGGTCATGGGCAATCCGGTGGAGCACACCATGTCACCGGCCATACATAATACACTGGCGCAGGCGCTGGGGGAGAACCTGGTCTACATCCCCTTCCATGTGCCTGCGGGACATGCGGGAGATGCGGTTCGGGGCGCTTACGCGCTAAACCTCCTGGGAATGAACGTGACGGTTCCCTATAAGAGGGACGTGGTACCCTTTTTGAAGGAGATAGACCCTCTTGCGGAGACCATCGGCGCGGTGAACACCCTGGTGCGGACAGAGGGCGGCTTCAAGGGCTACAATACGGACATGCCCGGGCTCTACCGCGCCATGAGCGAGGACGGCGTGGGGATAGAGGGGGAGGACGTATTGATCCTGGGAGCCGGAGGCGTGGCCCGGGCGGTGGCCATCCTGGCGGTCCGGAAGGGCGCTAGGCGGATCCTCATCCTGAACCGTACCCTGGAGAAGGCGCAGCGGATTGCCCGGGAGGTCAACGGCCTGGCTCCGGCGGGGGTGCAGCCGGCAAGTGCGCTGGCCCTGGAGGAATGCGCCTCCCTGCCCGGGGACAGGTATCTTGCCATCCAGGCCACCAACGTGGGGATGTTCCCGAAGACGGAGGATGCGGTCATCGAGGAGACGGCCTTTTACCGGAAGGTCCACACTGGCTACGACCTCGTCTTCAATCCGCCCAGGACCCGGTTCATGGCGCTGGTGGAGGAAAACGGCGGCAGGGCCTTCGGCGGGCTGAAGATGCTGCTGTACCAGGGCATCATAGCCTATGAACTCTGGACAGGGGCCCAGGTGGACGCGGGGCTTGCGGAGAAGGCGAAGGAAGCCATGCATATTTCCTAGGGCGGCAGACGGGCCGTAGGACTTATGGAGGCTTTGGCGGGGACGGAATATGCCGGAAGCGATGTGGCGGATATGGGCAATCATGGACGGAGAGAGACAAAGGGGATTTGGGATGAGCAAAAGAAACCTGGTACTGATCGGCTTTATGGGCAGCGGGAAGACGTCCGTGGGGCTGCGGATGTCCTACAGGCTGCGCAGGCCGGTGGAGGATACGGACAAGTTGATAGAGCGCAGGACAGGGCGCAGCATCAGCGAGATTTTCGCCCGGGAGGGGGAGGAGCATTTCCGCAGGCTGGAGACCGAACTGCTTTCGGAGCTTGCGGAGAAAGGGCGCCGCGCCATCTATTCCGTGGGCGGCGGCACGCCGGTGCGGCCGGAGAACAGGGAGCTGCTGAAGCGCCTGGGGACGGTGGTGCTCCTGCGGGTGCGGCCGGAGACGGTGTATGAGCGGCTGAAGGAGGATACCACCAGGCCGCTCCTGCAGTGCCCGGATTCTCTGGGACGGATTCGGGAGCTGATGGAGGGCAGGAGGGAGGCCTACGAGTCCTGCGCGGACGTGATCCTGGACGTGGACGACATGGAGATGGAGGATATCATAGAAAACATCGCAAAGGAGATGAACAGGATGAAGCTTTTGGTGATCAACGGGCCTAACATCAATTTCCTGGGAATCCGGGAGAAGAGTGTATACGGCGCCCAGGATTATCAGTATCTGCTGGACATGATCCGGAAGAAGGGAGAGGAGTCGGGAAATGACATCACGGTATTCCAGAGCAACCACGAGGGGGCCATTATCGACCGGATACAGGAGGCCTATTTCGACGGCACGGAGGGAATCGTGATCAATCCGGGGGCCTATACCCATTACAGCTATGCCATCCGGGACGCCCTGGCCAGCATCACGGTGCCTAAGGTGGAGATTCATATCTCCGACATCACGAAGCGGGAGGAGTTCCGGAAGGTGTCCGTCACCGCTCCTGCCTGCGACAGGCAGATCTACGGCCTGGGGCTCGTGGGGTATCTGAAGGCCATCGACTACGTCCTGGACATGGGGAAAAAGCGGGGCTGAGGCGCTTTTCCAATTTTTTTCCAAATTTTTTTCAAAAACAGTTGAAATTTGTACATATTTATATTAAACTAATGTAGAATTATATTTGTGAGCACGATTAGGAGGAATACAAAATGATTTCTGCAGGTGATTTCCGGAACGGTATTACCATTGAGTATGATAACAATGTGTATCAGATTATTGAATTCCAGCATGTGAAGCCTGGCAAGGGCGCGGCTTTCGTGAGGACGAAGCTGAAGAACATCAAGAGCAGCGGCGTGATCGAGAAGTCCTTCCGCCCTACCGAGAAGTTCCCACAGGCGCGTATCGATAGAAAGGATCTGCAGTATCTGTATTCGGACGGAGATTTATACTATTTCATGGATACGGAGAGCTATGAGCAGATTGCCCTGAACAGCGATGCCGTGGGGGATGCGCTGAAGTTCGTCAAGGAGAACGAGATGTGCAAGATCTGTTCCCACAACGGAAGCGTATACTCTGTGGAGCCTCCGCTGTTCGTAGAGCTGGAGATTACGGATACCGAGCCCGGCTTCAAGGGGGATACCGCTACAGGAGCATCCAAGCCCGCTACTGTGGAGACAGGAGCGCAGGTATTTGTCCCGCTGTTCGTGAACCAGGGGGACAAGATTAAGATAGATACCAGGACAGGGGAGTATCTGTCCAGGGTCTGAGTTGATTTGTTCCGAGACAATATAGATTTATGCTGCTCTTTCTGGTGTCTGCTTCGGCGCAGGCGCTGTTGCGCATGTTCATGAGAATCAATTCAAAGACAGCGCAGAAAGAAGGAGAGTATGGATATAAGCGAATTCGCTGTTAAGGTCTGCAACGCGATGAGGAAGACCCTCGGCACGGATTGCCGGGTGGAATGCAAGGAGGTACGAAAGAACAACGGCGTCATCCTCCACGGGCTTCTGGTTCTGGGAGAGAACCGGAACGTGGCGCCCACGATTTATCTAGACACCTTTCTGGAAGCCTATGAGGCGGGAGCGACCTTCGGGTCGATTATCCAGAGGCTGGAGGATATCTGCCGGGAGGATATGTTGCGGGAATCCGTAGACATGGAATTTTTCCGATCCTTTGAGAGGGTGAGGGACAGAATCTGTTACCGCCTTATCGGCAGGAAAGGGAACGAAGAGTTGTTGGAAGACATACCATATATCGAATTTCTGGATTTAGCTATCTGCTTCTACTATGCTTACCATGGGGACGCGCTTGGGGACGGGACGATTCTCATCCACAATTCCCACATGGAGCTCTGGGATACCTGTACGGCAGAGCTGTTCGGGCTGGCGAAACGCAATACCCAGAAGCTATTTCCCTGGGTGTGCAGCTCCTTGGCAGAAGTGCTGGAGGAGATAGGGGCGGAGGATGGCGGACAGGCCTCTGCAGGGGAGGATATCTTCCTGCGGGAGATGCCGCTACAGGTTCTGAGCAATGCGAAGAGGACCCATGGAGCCATCTGCATGCTTTATCCAGATCTCTTGGACGGGCTTGCCGGGAAAGGGCAGCGGAATTTCTATATTCTGCCCAGCTCGATTCATGAGGTGATTCTGCTGACGGACACAGGAGCCGAATCTGCAGGAGAGCTCAAGAAAATGGTCACGGAGGTGAACCGCACACAGGTCGCGCCCGAGGAGGTACTTTCTGACAGTCTCTATTACTACGATTCCACCGATAAAAGGGTCAAGATAATTTTCTAAGAATTTCCTTGAATTTATAGTAGACATATCAAAAATTTTGTGATATTATAGTCAAAGCGATGTAACAATTTTGTAATATTTGCATCCGTAGTCTAATGGATAGAACGAAGGCCTCCGACGCCTTTAATGCAGGTTCGATTCCTGTCGGATGCATTTACATCGCTTTGGCTATTTTCATGACAATAGAAGACTCGCGAAGCGTGGATTCTATTGTTTTTGTCTGGGGGAGCCGCATGCGGCTCCTTGTGTTACGGCGCGGCTGTGCGCAGGTGCGGCAGATGTTCTGCTATATTAGGAAGGTGTGATGACATGGATAATAAGACATCGATTCGTGATTTTATTGTAAAGAATTCCAAACTCCTGATTCCTTTTGTCGTAATCGTGGTGGTGGCATGTACGGTCTCCTATGCGCTGGGGGCCAACAGCAGGAAGGCGGGAGAGGAGGAGTCCGTTCCCCCGTCCGAGAGCGCAGCGCCTGTGGAGTCGGTTGAGCCTGTAAGCCTGCCAGAGGAGGGAGGCGAAGAGCCGTCTGTAGAGGAACCGCCCAAGGAGACTCACCTGGTACTGAATGAGAACCAGGATATCCAGGCGATTGTCGACGCATATTACGATGCCATGGCAGCGGGAGACAGCGCGGGAATGACGGCGCTCTATGACGAGCTTACGGAGAACGAGCAGCTGCGCTGTGAGGAAATGGCCAAGTATGTGGATCATATCTCGAATGTGGAGGTTTATACGAAAGACGGTCCTGAGACGGGAGCGATATTGGTTTACGCTTATTACCGAATCAGTTTCCTGAACCATGAGGAGGAGGTTCCCGGCTGGCAGATGTTCTATGTCCGCGATGATGGGCAGGGCGCTTACCATATCAAAAACGAGAAGAACTTCACGGAGGAAGAGAAGCAGTATATCAGTGACGCCTCGGGGCAGGACGATGTGATAGAGTTCAATAACCGTGTGAACGCGGAATACAATGAGCTGATGGATGCGAAGCCTCAGCTGCTGACATATCTGGGAGAGCTCGGGACGCAGGTCAACACGGCGGTGGGCGTACGGCTGGCTGAGCAGGCCACGGCAAACGAACCTCCTGCAGAGGAAGGTGGGGAAGAAGGCGGCGAAGAAAGCGGCGAGGGCTCGGTGCCGGAAGGGGACACCCCGGACGCGGAAGCGCCGGTACAGAGCACTCCTCAGAGCGCGCTGGCTACCACCACCGTCAATGTGAGGAACTCCGACAGCGAGCAGGCCGACAGGCTGGGACAGGTAGAGGGCGGTACCAGGGTTCAGGTGCAGGAGGTGCGCGCAAACGGCTGGACCAAGATTGTCTTCGAGGGAGCGGACGGCTATATCAAATCCGAATTCCTGCAGATGGAGGAGTCCGCTGACGGCCAGGAGAGCATGGGCACTGTGACAGCCAATACCAATGTCAACGTGCGGGCGGCCGCAAGTGCGACTGCAGAGCAGATGGGAACCTTCGTAGGCGGGCATACGGCAGAGCTTCTGGGGATTGAAGGGGACTGGTGCAAGATTAAGTTTGAGGGCAAGGTAGGATATGTGAAATCGGAATTTGTCACTCAGTAATGTATAAAATCCGGAAATAGGGAAAGCCTTTTATGGAGGATTGCGCATGGGCGCTTCCTCTGTAAAAGGCTTTTTTGTGCGGGGAGAGCTTTCTCTGCCAGATTGGGAACAGGAAGGAGATACATTCGAGATGAAATCACAGGAAGCGGCAGTATACAGGGAGGTTCAGCGGAATACGGAGATGGCCATGAAAGCGATCGACACCATTTCCGGCAAGGTGTATGACGATGACCTTGCCCTGCAGATTTCCAGACAATCCTTAAAGTACGCGGAGCTTTACAATGAGGCGTCCAGGCAGCTCATGGAGGGGAAGGCGGAGCGCTATCAGAGCAATGTCCTCACCGATGCCATGCTCAGGACCGGCATCCATTACAATACCATGCTGAACACCAGCACGGAGCATATCGCGGAGATGATGATCAAGGGCAGCAACAACGGCATCCTGGAGATGGAGAAGGTGCTGAAGCACAATGAGAACGCCGGGGAGCGTCCCACGGCGCTGGCGAAGCAGCTAATCGACTTCGAGGAGAGCAATATCAAGCGCCTGAAGGACTATCTGTAGGCGGATGTCTCCGGCCGCAGTCAGGGATTGTGCAGATTGATGAGAAAAAAACCTGAAAACTTTTCCGATTTAGTGAATTAAAGTGTTGTGCATTTTGCGGCCGCAGGTTATAATATTTTAGGGACAATAGTGTGAAGGGCTGTAGCAACGGCTCTTTAAGAAGGCATAGGAGCAGTCCTATGCTTTTTTCATAGAAAAGAAAGAGGAGGATGATGCAATGTCATATGTTGATGAGGTCTATGAGCTGGTAGTGGCCAAGAATCCCGCCCAACCTGAGTTCCATCAGGCTGTCAAAGAAGTTCTGGAATCCCTTCGCGTGGTGATCGAGGCGAATGAGGAGAAGTACCGCAGGGACGCGCTGCTGGAGAGGATTGTGACGCCGGAGCGCCAGCTGCTCTTCCGGGTGCCCTGGGTGGACGACAAGGGACAGGTACAGGTGAACAATGGCTTTCGCGTACAGTTCAACTCCGCCATCGGGCCCTACAAGGGGGGACTGAGGCTGCATCCCAGCGTGAACTTGGGGATCATCAAGTTCCTTGGATTCGAGCAGATCTTCAAGAATTCCCTGACAGGCCTTCCGATCGGCGGCGGCAAGGGCGGCTGCGACTTCGACCCCAAGGGCAAGTCGGACAGAGAGGTGATGGCTTTCTGCCAGAGCTTCATGACAGAGCTCCACAAGTACATCGGCGCTGATACAGATGTGCCGGCAGGCGACATCGGCACAGGCGCCAGGGAAATCGGCTTTATGTACGGCCAGTACAAGAGGCTCACCGGCCTGTACGAGGGCGTGCTCACGGGCAAGGGCTTAAGCTACGGCGGATCCCTGGCCAGGACGGAGGCTACCGGCTACGGCCTGCTGTACCTGACGGAGGAGATGCTTAAGTGCAATGGCAAGGATATCGCAGGCAAGACCGTGGCGGTGTCCGGCGCGGGCAATGTGGCCATCTACGCCATCCAGAAAGCCCAGCAGCTGGGTGCCAAGCCTGTAACCTGCTCCGATTCCACCGGGTGGATCTACGATTCGGAGGGGATTGACGTGGCGCTCCTGAAAGAGGTAAAGGAAGTGAAGCGGGCAAGGCTCACCGAGTACGCGGCCGCAAGGCCCAGCGCCCAGTACCATGAGTGTGCGCCTGGCAGCAATGTGTGGACGGTGAAGTGCGACATCGCTCTTCCCTGCGCCACCCAGAACGAGCTGGATCTGGAGGACGCGAAGACCCTGGTGGCCAACGGATGCTTTGCGGTGGCTGAGGGCGCGAACATGCCTACCACCCTGGAGGCTACCGAGTACCTGCAGAAGAACGGCGTCCTGTTCTGCCCCGGCAAGGCGGCAAATGCAGGCGGCGTGGCCACCTCCGCCCTGGAGATGAGCCAGAACAGCGAGCGCCTGAGCTGGACCTTCGAGGAAGTGGACTCCAAGCTGCAGGGCATCATGGTGAACATCTTCCACAACCTGGACGATGCGGCGAAGAAGTACGGAATGGAAGGAAACTATGTGGCGGGAGCCAATATCGCAGGGTTCTTAAAGGTGGCGGAGGCCATGACGGCGCAGGGCGTGGTATAGGATAAGCAAAACAGCCCGGGAACGGAGAGTTCCCGGGCTGCTTGTATCCTGTTTCTATCCTATGTTCATCCTATATCTGTCCTATGTCCGTCCCGCCTATTCGCCGAGGGCCTTCAGGATGCGGTTCATGTCCGCAATCAGGCTTTTGGAGTAAGTCTCGGCTTCGCGGTAGACCTGTTCCGCCTCCGTGTACCTGCCGGCATTGAGGGCATTGATGGCAGAAGCGCCGTATTTATGGAACTTCTGGTGCTTGGGCCCCAGCCCCTTCCATATGGGCACGATGTCGGGGATGTCCGGCGTCATGGCATGGTAGAAATGCCCGAATCCGCACTTGGAGGAATCCAGCTGCAGGGGCATGACCTGCTGGGAGTAGACCATCTTCTTCAAATTGGCCAGCCAGGCATTGTGGGAGGAGATGGCGGAGCGCATGTACTGGGCAAATTCCGCGTCCTCCAGATGGTAGAAGGCATCGTGGGACATCTCGCCCATCTGCCGTACCGTCTCATCCAGGATTTTCTCGATATCCACCACGGGCTGGGTGGCCTGCCGCAGATCGTCCCCCACGGAGCGCATGAAATCAGAGCTTTCCCGCAACTGATTCTGCATCTCGGTCATAGAGCTGCTGATTTCCTCGCTGACGGCAGCCAGGGAACTTACAGAATCGTTGATTCTGGACACGGCGGCATGGTTCTCATCGTTCAGGGCCCATACATGCTTGATCCTGTCGGACATGGAGGCCAGGGACTCGATAGTGCCGTTGGCGCTCTCGATGCTCTTCTTGGAGGCATCCTTCATGCTCTTCACGAAATCCTCCATGCCGGAGGTGAGCTGCTGGGTCTCCTGGGAAAGCTCCCTGATCTCATTGGCGACCACGGCGAAGCCCTTTCCTGCCTCACCGGCCCTGGCGGCCTCCACGGAAGCGTTCAGCGCCAGCAGATTGGTCTGCATGGAGATATTGCCGATGCCGGAGATGATTCCGCTGATGTGGTCGATGATGCCGAACAGTTCGTCCATGTTCTTCTGCATTTCCCGGGAAGCTTCGATGGTCTGCTGGGAGAGGTCCTTGATGGAGGTCAACTCCTGCTGGCCTGCTTCGATTTTCTGATACACGTCATCCGTCTCGCCGGAGACGCTGACGATGGTATTGGCCAGCTCCTCATGCTGGTTGCTGGCAGCCCCCACAGCAGAGCCGAAAATGGTCTCCGTGGCATTCGTCACCTGCTGGGAGATGTCGATGATTTTGTCCGTCTGATGCTGCATGGTCAGATCCAGCGAGCTGATCTGCATGACCGCTTTGATATTTTTCTCGAACAGCTCCGCGAACTGCTTCCGCCCGCCGGCCAGCCTTTCGTAGATGCCATTCAGCTCCGGCTCCGCGGAGTAGTCGGCTGCTTTCAGCTTCGAGACAGCCTGCATCAGTACTTTTTTCTTTTTTCCAATGGCCATATCTTTTCTCTCTTTCTTTAGGATAATCGCCTTCCTTTATTATACAGTAGTTTCCGTTTTTTGCAAACTCTTTTTCGGATAATTTATGCTGGATAAATTTACATAAGGAAAGCGGGCGGCTGTGCCGTTGTTGCTGGGGCGGAAATATGGTAAACTGGAGAGGTATCGTAAAAACGCAACTTGCCTGGTTCGCCCGGCCTGTATTCCGGGGAATGGCGCTGGAAAAGACAGTGAACAGAATATTCTGACGTTTCCGGTCATGACTGTGGACTTTCCATGGACATGGCCGGATTTTTTGGGAAAAGAATCATTTGACAGGCACAGGCCGGGCCGTTAAAATAGAACATATTGACAAACATGATTCGGAACGGATAGAGGGAGGAAATATGGGGAACAGACCGAAAAAAGTGGAATTTTATCTGGGCGGCTTCGGAAGAGCGATCCCGCTGTTGACAGCGGCAGCCATGATAGCCTGGGCGGCGTTCAGCCAGTCCAATGTGAACGGATACGTGATCGCGTTCTTCGCCGCGCTGGTGGCAGGCGTCCTGTTTGCCAGGGACGAGAAGGCCTACGGGGAGGCGCTGGTGTACGGGCTGGGCAAGCCCATGTTCGCTGTGATCGTGCTGTCGGTGATTCTGGCGGCGGTCTCCGGCAAGCTGATCTCCTCCAGCGGCGCGGTGCAGACCATTGCGGCTTACGTGGTGGCGGCAGGGTTTACCGGCAGACTTTTCGTGGCAGCCACCTTTCTCATCACCTGCCTGCTGGCCTTTGCCACGGGCACCTCGGTGGGCACTTACTTCGTGGTGATTCCCATCCTGTTCCCGGTGGGCGTGATGGCGGGGGCGTCGCCGGAATTCATGATCGGGGCCATTGTGTCGGGGGCGGCCTTCGGCGATAACCTGGGGCCCATCTCGGATACGACGATTGCGTCTTCCACCACCCAGCATGCGGATCTGGGGACGGTGGTGAAGACCAGGATGCGCTACAGCCTGCCTGCAGCTGCGGGGGCGCTGGTGCTCTTCCTGCTCTTCGCCGGGGATACAGGCACAGGCGCGGCGATCGACGGGACGGAGGCGGTGGCGAAGCCCGTGAGCCTTGTGATGCTGATTGTGCCCGTGGCCATCATCGTGCTCTGTCTGTTGCGGAAACATTTGATTACGGCCCTGTCTTGCGGGATCCTGGCGGGGATAGCGGCAGGGCTGGTGTTCGGAATCTATCAGGTAAGCGACCTTGTGGCGTTCCCCGGGGGATTTTCCGTGGAGGGCCTGATCATCTCGTCCATCACGGGCACGGCGGGGACGGTGGCCATGCTGATAGCGGTGTTCTCCCTGCTGGGCGTGCTGGAATGCAGCGGCCTGTTCGAGGATGTGGGGGCGCTTTTGTCCCGTTTTGCGAAAAAGGAGCGAAGCGCGGAGGCCACCATCGTCCTGTCCACGGGAATCCTGAGCATGGTGACGGGGGTGATTTCCGTGGCAATCGTGGCCCTGGGCGACCTGGTGAACGACATCGGGGAGAAGGCCGGGGTGGACAGATACCGCCGGGCAAATCTCCTGGACTGCACGGGCTGCGTGTTCTGCTTCCTGGCGCCATGGACGGTGCACTGCGTGATTCCGGCCCAGCAGTCCGCCCAGTTCGGGGAGGGCTTTGCCGTGGCTCCGGCGTCGGTGCCTTTCGTGAACTATTATTCCATCTGTATGCTGGTGATCCTGCTGGTGGCAATCGTCACGGGATACGGCAGGAAGCGATAGGAAAGGCGGGAGCGGGCGGATGGCGGCGAAGAAATATTATGCGGTAAAAAAAGGGAAGTCCACGGGCATCTTCCAAAGCTGGGAGGAGTGCAGGGCATCCGTGGAGGGATATCCCGGCGCGGTGTACAAGGGTTTTCCCGGGCTGGAGGAGGCTGAGGGCTATCTGGGGCTTGCGCCCGGGACAGGGAAGATTTCCGGGGGAAGGAGCGGTTCCGGTGCGCGGGCGAAGGCTCCGGGGCAGGGGACAGGGAACGGCGGCCCCCTGCTGGAGCAGATTCCGGATTCGGGGGGACCGGACGGAGGAAGCGGCGGGGACGCAGCGGAATCCCTGAAGAAAAACAGCGGTAGAGAAAACATAAAAGGCGCAGGGCATTCCAGGGCGGCGGAGAAGTGCGGCAAAAGCAGGGGGCATGCCGTCCGCCGGAAAGGGAAGGCCGATGGCGGCGGAAGCGGCGAGGGCGCAGCGGAGGTAGGCTCAGGCAGGGGAGAGCAGGGCTTCGTGCGGGACGGGGACGAGGTTCCCGCCGCCGGGACGCTGCTGGCCTACGTGGACGGCAGCTATGACAATTCCCTGAAAAAATACGCCTTCGGCTGTGTCTTCATACTGCCTGACGGTAAAATATATACGGAATATGGGAATGGGGACAATGCCCGGTCCCTGCAGCACAGGAACGTGACCGGGGAGATGCTGGGAGCCATGTATGCGGTGAAGACCGCCATGCGCAGTGGATTTACCGCGGTGGAGCTGTGCTATGACTACGAGGGCATCGAAAAATGGGTCACCGGCGCCTGGCGCTCCAAGACGGAGCTGACCCAGAAATATGCCGCCGCCATGCGGGAATGGAAAAAAAGCATCGGGATTTCCTTCCGAAAGGTGGCGGCCCACACCAATGTGTATTATAATGAACTGGCGGACAGGATGGCGAAGACAGGTCTGCGGGAAGGGGACGGGATTCCGAAGGTGCAGAGTCTGGAATGACAGGGAAGCTGCCACCGGGCGGCCAATCCAGGCAGGGATTCCGATTTTGGGCAGCGCTTCCAGACATGGCAAGTGACTGGCCTGGCAGGGGCCCAGGCAGGACAGCGGCCGTCTGTCAGCCCATATGGAAGGACAGGAGCCCGGCCGTGCAGCATGCCAGTCCGGAGGCAGGCTGCCTGTGGGCCTGTGCCGGGAAAGTTTTGGAAAGGTAAAAGTATGGAGCAAATGAGATTGAACAAATATCTGGCCCACTGCGGCGTCTGTTCCAGGAGGGATGCGGATAAACTGATAGAGAAGGGGCAGGTGCTGGTAAACGGCCGGACGGCGCTGCCGGGCATGGCAGTGGGGGACGGTGACGAGGTGCTTGTGTCCGGCAGGCGGGTGAGCCCCGGGCAGGAGACTGTGGTGCTGGCATTCTATAAGCCCCTGGGGGTGACCTGTACGGAAAAGGACCGCCACGCGGAGCGGATCGTGTCCGACCTGGTGGACTATCCGGTGCGGGTCACTTACGCGGGGCGGCTGGACAAGGACTCGGAAGGGCTTCTGCTGCTTACCAATGACGGCGACCTGATTCAGGCCATGATGAAGGGGGCCAACCGCCATGAGAAGGAGTACCTGGTGCGGGTCAATAAGGAAATCACGGCGGAATTCCTGGAGAAGCTGGCAGGGGGCGTGTACCTGGAGGAGCTGGACATCACCACCAGGGAGTGCTGGGTGGAGCAGGTGAGCAGATTCACCTTCCGCATGGTGCTGACCCAGGGGGTGAACCGGCAGATCAAACGGATGTGCAGAGCCTACGACTACCATGTGCGGGCCCTGAAGCGTGTCCGGGTGATGCATGTGACCCTGGGGAACCTAAAGCCCGGGGAATACCGGGAGCTGGGCAGGGAGGATGTGGAGCGGCTCTGCCGGGACTGCGGCCTGTGAGGGAGCGGGCCTGCTTACAGCTCTATGGCATGGGCGGCAGGAAAGGGCATGCGCTGTCCGGCCTGGCAGGCCGCTCGGCGCCTTGCGGCAGCTTTTCATGGGACACGAGGGGCTTTGCCCGTCTATGGCATGGCGCAGGAGGACGCGCAGCAGCAAAAAAGAAGGATGGTTGAAATATGACGCAGTCTGAGAAAATCGAAAGAATCAAATATCTGGTGGCGGCCCTGAGCGAGGCCTCGAAAGCTTACTACGCCCAGGACAGGGAAATCATGAGCAATCGGGAGTACGATGCGCTTTATGACGAGCTTGCAGTCCTGGAGCGGGAGACGGGCATGGTGCTGGCCAACAGCCCTACGATGAGCGTGGGGTACGAGGCTGTGGACGAGCTGCCCAAGGAGCGGCACGAAAGCCCCATGCTTTCCCTGGACAAGACCAAGAGCAGGGAGGAGCTTGCGGAATGGCTCCAGGGGCATCCGGCGGTCCTAAGCTGGAAGCTGGATGGCCTGACCATCGTCCTGACCTACCGGGAGGGAAAGCTGGAGAAGGCGGTCACCAGGGGGAACGGAGAGATAGGGGAGGTCATCACCAACAATGCGAGGACATTCGTGAACCTCCCCCTGGAGATTCCCTTTCGTGGAGAGCTGGTGCTGCGGGGCGAAGCGGTGATCAGCTATTCGGATTTTCAGAAAATAAATGACGAAATCGAGGATGCGGACGCCAGGTACAAGAATCCCCGGAACTTGTGCAGCGGCTCCGTGCGCCAGCTGAACAATGAGATCACGGCCAGGAGAAATGTCCGGTTCTACGCCTTTGCGCTGGTGGATGCCAGAGAAGCTGATTCCGGGGATGCGGCAGAGGGGAAGCCGGAACCTGCGGGCCTGGAGGCGGATTCCCCAGGCCTGCGGGATGCCTGGGAGAGGAACAGGCGCAGTACCGCGGATATCGGCGATTCCGTGGAGGCGCAGTTCCGTTTCCTGGAGGAGCAGGGCTTCGAGACCGTGGAGCACTATCTGGTAACGGAGGAGAACATCCTGGATACCGTAGAGCGCTTCGAGAAAAAGATAGAGACTTACGACATCCCCTCGGACGGGCTGGTGCTGGTCTACGACGACATCGTCTACGGGCGTTCTTTGGGCAGGACGGCGAAATTCCCCAGGAATTCCATTGCTTTCAAATGGGCAGACGAGCTGCGGGAGACCAGGCTCCTTGAAATCGAATGGAGCGCCAGCCGCACGGGACTAATCAACCCGGTGGCCATATTCGAGCCCGTGGAGCTGGAGGGTACCACGGTGAGCAGGGCCTCGGTCCACAATATCAGCATCCTGCGGGGGCTGCATCTGGGAATCGGAGACCGCATCACCGTGTACAAGGCGAACATGATTATACCGCAGATTGCGGAGAACCTGACGGCCAGGGATTTGCTGGCCCAGGCACAGGCAGAGGATGTCCGGGCCGGGGAAGAGATTCGGCTTGCAGAAGAAGAGCGGCCTGCGGAAGAGGGATGCCCTGCGGGAGGAGAGCAGCCTATAGGAAAAGAAGCTTCGGCAGGAGAAGAGCCGCCTACAGGAAAGGGAACCTCGGTAGGAGAGGAGCAGCCTGTAGGAAAGGAAGCTTGGGAGGGAGAAGAGCAGCCCACAGGAAAGGAAACTCCGACAGGACAGGAGCTTCCCGCAGATGATGAGCAGGTCATAGAAGAGGAGGGCACGGAGGTAGATGCTGCGGAAAAAGCGGAGGCCGTAGAGGCGGCGCTGGCCATGCGCGGCCACAGGCTGGTGGAGATTCCGTCCGTCTGCCCGGTGTGCGGCGGGGCAACGGAAATACGCCGGGTAAATGACGTCCAGTCCCTCTACTGCACCAACGTAAGATGCGCCGCCAAGCAGATCAAGGCTTTCACCCTCTTCGTCAGCCGTGACGCCATGAACATCGACGGCCTGTCGGAGGCCACCCTGGAGAAGTTCATCGACATGGGATTCATCCAGGAGTTCGCGGACCTCTTCCATCTGGACAGATACCGGGAGCGGATCGTGGAGATGGAGGGCTTTGGCGAGAAGTCCTATCAGAACCTGATTGACAGCATAGAGCGCGCCCGCCGTACCACCCTGCCCAGAGTGATATACGGCCTGGGCATTGCCAATATCGGTTCTGCCAACGCAAAGATGCTCTGCCGCTTCTTTGACCACGATTTAAAGCGCATGCAGGAGGCGGATGTGGAGACCTTGAGCGCTATAGACGGTGTGGGCGAGGTCATCGCCACAGCCTTTGTGAGATATATGCGGGATGAAGATAATCTGCGGAAGATAGCGGATTTGGTGGGTGAGCTGGAGATTGAGATTCCCAAGGTGGAGGAGGGCAGCCAGACGCTGTCCGGCCTAAGCTTCGTCATCACAGGCTCCCTGGAGAAATTCGCCAGCCGCAGCGACCTAAAGGAGGCCATTGAGCAAAAGGGCGGCAAGGTCACGGGGAGCGTCACCGGCAAGACCACCTGCCTGATTAACAATGATGTGGCATCCAATTCGTCCAAGAACAAGAAAGCCAAGGAGCTGGGAATCCCCATTCTGTCCGAGGCGGACTTCCTGGCACAGTACCAGGTGGACAGCCCCGGAGAATAGGAAAAAATAGGAATGAAATATAGGAGGAAACCAAAATGCCCATCAAGGTACAAAGCGATTTGCCGGCAAAAGAGATACTGATCAACGAGAATATATTCGTCATGGACGAGCTGCGGGCCATCCATCAGGACATCCGCCCCCTGGAGGTATTGATCCTGAACAACATGCCCGTCAAGCAGGACACGGAGCTGCAGCTGCTGCGGGCCCTGTCCAACACGCCCCTGCAGGTGGACGTGACTTTCATCAACGTGAAGAGCCATGTGTCCCTGAATACCTCGGCCAGCCATCTGAACAAATTCTACAGCACCCTGGACGAGATACGGGACAGGGACTACGACGGCATGATCGTGACGGGGGCGCCGGTGGAGGACATCCCCTTCGAGGAGGTGGACTACTGGGAGGAAATCTGCGAGATCCTGGACTGGGCCCAGACCCATGTGACATCCACTCTGCACATCTGCTGGGCGGCCCAGGCAGGCCTCTACCATTATTATGGCATCAACAAAAAGCTCCTGCCCCAGAAACTCTTCGGCATCTACGAGCACAAGGTGAGGAACCGCAAGATTCCTCTGGTGAGGGGCTTCGACGACATCTTCCTGGCGCCCCAGAGCCGCCATACGGAGACCCCGGCGGACGCCATCCATGCCTGCAAGGAGCTGACGGTGCTGGCGGAGTCCCCGGTGGCCGGCGTATATCTGGCCATGGCCCAGGAGGGGAAGAAGATATTCGTCACCGGCCACCCGGAGTATGACAGATACTCCCTGAACAATGAGTACTACCGGGATCTGAACAAGGGATTGGATATCCAGATTCCGTATAATTATTATCCGAATGACGACCCGAAGGAGAAGCCCCTGCTCCAGTGGCGCGCCCACAGCAACAACCTCTACAGCAACTGGCTCAATTACTACGTCTATCAGGTCACTCCCTACGAGCTGGGGAAAGAGGAGAAAAGGCAGTAGACATGCGGATTTGCGCTATTGCGGTTTGAGGCGGAGGTCGATGAAATCCCCCGTTTTGCGCCAGGATTTCATGTGAAAATGGGGTACAGAATGGGGTATCGGTAGAAAGTGAGGTATTGGTTATGGGAAGGACATCTCTGAATGATTTGGAATATAGCTTTGAACCATTGAAAATAGTCACACCAGATCCAGACCATAAGGTTGATGAAGCAGAACTGCAGAAAAGTATCCAGAAGAGTAAGGAAATGGTGGAAATTATGATATATCAAATGGAAATATGCGTAAAAGAGGGAGGGCCCGCTGTGGGGCCTCCCTTTATTAATGTCAGGGAGGGAAGTGTGGAGGAATGGCCAGGGGTAAAGGCAGAGGCACATAGGGCAACTGATATAGGACAGACAGGATGAGGGGCGTACCGGCACATGCTGGGCGCTCCTTAATCTGTTTTTGGAGGACTCTGCAGAGGGGTTCTCCTTTTTGCTTGTCCGGATAGGAGATGCATGGGCGCGGCCTGCGTGCTCTATCCGGGCGTGCTGGAGCGGCTGGCCTGGAAAGAGGGGCGCGACCTCTATGTCATCCCCAGCTCGATCCACGAGATGATCCTGCTGCCTGACATCGGTGCCCAGCAGCCCACGGAGCTGAAGGAGATAATCAGGGAAGTGAACCGGACGCAGGTGGACCCGGCAGAGGTGCTGTCCGACAGCCTCTACCGGTACAGCCGTGCTGAGGGCAGGCTCAGCATAGCATGAAGGGCCAGGATGGACGCATACCTCTATGTAAGCGACCATGCGGAGGAATGGGGCCTAGATTGGGATGGCCTGAAGGGGATGGGGCCGCTGGCCTATGTTTATAACCACGACATGCCGGACTTCGGATGCACCGGCATTGAGCTATCAGCCGCTGCCGGGCTCCTACGGAGTTGGTAGAAGGTGCAGATATGGCAGGACATCCGAAGGACCATGCGGATGCCGGATATTGCGTCCCCGGCAGAAAGAGCCGGGCGGCGAATCCGACAAGGGCAGCAGGGGTCTCCCTGCGATAGTCCACGGGCTGATCCTGCTGCCACCATAAGACAGCTTCGGGACATCATGACGGACAGGCGGAACTATATCCCGGATTATGAGGCCATGACAGTCCTGGAGTAGAATGAATAACAGCAGAAAAATAGAGTGTAATTTATTGTTGGTTCTGTTATAATGATTCTGCTGGCACAGGCTAAATGCGAAAATATGACGATGCTTACACATGATTCATTGATTCCATATTATGGAGAAGTGGTGTGGAGTGTGTATAAAACAGGATGTGAGGGTTCATGCGCTGATGCCAGATTATAAGATTAACCTGATTGCCCCGGCATCCATAACGGATGGCGATTTTGACAAGTTCAGGACATCGTTGAAGGAGGTTTTGTCGTTCATCAAGTATTCGCAGGATGAAGACAGGCTTGAAGAAATGCAATAGAGAAAATGAAACAGAATGCGGCAAAAAAGGAAAGGATTTCGGCTTTGCTGAAAGCACTGAGAACCTTAAGGAATTGTCTACAAATAACTGATGCGAGTTTATAGCCGTTTTCGTTGTATTTCTGGGCTTTCTCCTAAACAAGTTGCATCAGTTATTTTCCGACAATTCCTAAGGAAAAAGCCGGATGGTCAGCAGAGCATTCTATGGATGTTTCTGAGAGAGCGGAATGAACTGAAACTGCTTATTAGATAGTGTCTGCTGATTAAGTTCAGCTAAGCTACGCAAAAACTTAATATAGCATATTTTGTACCAAGATATTGACATAGCCACAAAAAGGCAGAGTGTATCCGCCTCTGAAGCTTAAAGAGGTTCGTCACGAATACAGACAATGCGATTGTGGTCAGATGGGTCTCTTCCAGTTTGGTCACGATAAGCCCCATGCCATGGGCTGGTTGAAGCCAAGGAAAGCATGCTGGGTTGTGTCGCTTGGCCTGTACATGGCTCTTTGCTCCATTCCGCGGTAAGATTCGGGGTAAAACTGCAAGGAAAATTGATGCCTGGAAGCAGAACCCCTGCAATTATTTTATCATAAATATGCCGAAAAGTCAGTAAAATCAATGGCTTATAGACTTAAAAAGCAGACACTAATTAGGCGTGAATATGAAAAATGATCAACGGCGAGAAATCATTGATATATGTAAAAGAAGGGGAATACCCTATGTTGGGGTTGTTAGAAATAATGAAAGATATCAGATGATGGAATGTGAAAAAAGTGCGAAGAGTGTATATAATAATTTTTTGGCATATCAAATATTTCGTAATAATAAAATGAAATGACAGGAGGGCATATATTTGACAATAACCGAGTTTGAGCAGGTTCTTTCAAAAGGTGAGAATTTAACCGTTGAATTTAAAACATGGATATATGCTAAGGATATGCGAGAGCGTATTTCTTTAGCTGTAGATGAGCTTGTTGCCTTTGCCAATGCCAAAGGTGGTACGGTTTATTTGGGTGTCGAAGATGATGGAACAGTGACAGGCTGTAACAGATATGATGAGCAGAAAATTATGGAATCTATCTATGATAGGACTCGTCCGGCGTTATTTACGGAAATAGAAGTGATTCACTATGAGGGAAAAGATGTGCTGGCAATAAAAGTTGAGAGGGATGGAACGACATATGCTACTTCAGATGGAAGATGCTTAAAACGATTAGGTAAGAATTCAAAACCCTATTATCCGGATGAAATGAGCAATAAGTATACTTCTATTCAAAATCCTGACTTTTCAGGAAAGATTATGGCAGATAGTACGGTAGAAGATATAAATGCATTGGAGATATATAATCTAAAGGAAAAATTGAAAATGCGTGATCCGAAATCTTCCTTACCTGAATTAGAAGATATGTCTTTTTTGAGGGATTTGGGATTGATAAAAGAAGATGAAGGTGTTGACAAGCTTACGGTTGCGGGATTGCTTTTTGTGGGTAAAGAGACGGCGATTAATCGATTGCTGCCGCAGGCAGAAGTGATATATCTTCATTATTCAGCGGACAATATGGAAGAGTATGATTCCCGATTGGACTTAAAACAGCCGATAATATCTGTGATTGACCGTTTAACGGAGAAGATACAAAATACGAATAAAATCGTAAATGTACAGGTAGGGCTGTTTCGATTAGAAGTTGAGGACTTTTCTGAAAAGGTATTTCAAGAGGCACTCTTGAATGCGTTATCACATAGAGATTATCTGAATATGGGAGCAGTATATGTAAAGCATTATCCGGATAGAATTGTGATTGAAAATCCGGGCGCGTTTCCGGAGGGAGTGAATGAGAAAAATATAATTACGCATCCGTCCACGCCGAGAAATAAATTGATTGCGGAGACATTACAAAGGCTGAAATATGTGCAAAGAACGGGACAAGGTGTTGATATTATCTTTCGTGAGATGATTTCTTCAGGGAAACCATATCCGCAGTATCATGCATACAATGAAGCAGTGACGCTGACTATATTTAGTGCGATTGATGATGTGAATTTTGTTAAGTTTATAGCCAGTGAGCAGGACAAGTTGCAAAAGATTCTACCATTGTCGGAACTAATGATATTGCGGTATTTGACAGATAATAAAAGAATCATATTGTCTGAGGCACAGGAATTGACACAGTTGCCTTTGACGGAGACGCGAAAAAGCTGTAATAATCTTGTACGGGATGGTTTGATTGGATTATCTGGTAAAGAGTATATGTTGACAGCTAAAGTTTATGACGCAATTAAATCTGATGTAGAATACACTCAAGATACAGTGATTCGTTATGTAAAAGCCAAAAGTTTGATAGAGGAATATTTGCAGTCTGCTGAATTTATTACGAATGAAAAAATTCGAGAACTGTGCGGATTTACGAGGCAGCAGGCGAGAATTACTTTGGATAAGATGCGATCTGAAGGAATATTGCGATTGGAAGGGCAGGGACGTGTAGCTAGGTATTATAGAAATTAATGTGTTTCAATGCGTTTTTAATGCGTTCTAAATGCGTTTTTTGAGTGGGAGACGCATTTGAAAACGCATTGAAAGCGAAACAAACGCAATTTGCTCCATGATAACACCATGATAACAAAAATTCCCAAAACGTCAGATACAAGGTGCATATCAAAGAAAAAACCACCGAAAAAGCCCTGAAAATCACACAAAATTACCCCGATTTCCACCACAGAAAACCGTGAGGGTGGTAGAACAGTTGGTTCCGGTCGTGTGGCTGCTATCATCGAGTGATTGAAAATTCAATGAATTTATGGGGCTTCTGAGAGTTTTCTCTGAAGCCCCTTTTAAATTAAAAAAGAAAAATATAGCATAAGCGATGCCAAAGGATTAAAGGAGGCGTTGGTGATAGAAATAATTGTGTATGGATAGCGGGTGTAGTATAATGATTAAATAGTGTCTGCTGATTAAGTTCAGCTAAGCTACGCAAAAACTTAATATAGCATATTTTGTACCAAGATATTGACATAGCCACAAAAAGGCAGAGTGTATCCGCCTCTGAAGCTTAAAGAGGTTCGTCACGAATACAGACAATGCGATTGTGGTCAGATGGATCTCTTCCAGTTTGGTCACGATAAGCCCCATGCCATAGCATCGTTTGCCCAGGCTGAAAGCCCGCTCCACCGCAATCCTGTCTGTATTGTCCTGATATTCCTTTTTCTTGGCTTTGGCGGAGGCTACAGCGGCCGGCCTCCCCAGACGGGGGCCAGAAAGGCGTATCCCATGTCCTTTGCAGTACCTGCGGTTATCGCGTGTCCGGTATATCTGGTCTGCGAGGACCCTTTCCGGATAGAGCCCGGTACGCTCCCTGAAGCGCTCCACGGTCTCCTGCAGGGTGGCCCCCTCGTTATAGGGGCCAAAGGATATCTTCTCAATCCGCCCATAGCCCTCCGTGTCCAGGCTCTGGCCTCCATGACCATCTCCATGGTGGTGCGCTTGCCAAGCAGCACCAACGTGCTGGCATCGAAAGGAGCCTGTTCCTGATAGCCGGGCAGCCCATAGAAGCGTTGCAGGTATGGGTTCTCCGAAATCTGTTCCACCAACTCCCTGTCAGAGTACCGGAACTTCGTCTGGATGATGAGCGCACCCAGCGCCATGCGCAGGGGCTTCGCAACATTTCCCGTACCGCTGGGGAACAGGCCAGCGTATTTGGCCTCGAACCCATCCCATGGGATGCTGTCGGCCAGCTTCACCCATCGGTTGTCCGGGTTCATATGCAGCCCCATGGGCTGGTTGAAGCCAAGGAAAGCATGCTGGGTTGCGTCGCTTGGCCTGTACATGGCTTTTTGCTCCATTCCGCGGTAAGATTCGGGGTAAAACTGCAAGGAAAATTGATGCCTGGAAGCAGAACCCCTGCAATTATTTTATCATAAATATGCCGAAAAGTCAGTAAAATCAATGGCTTATAGCCTTAAAAAGCAGACACTAATTAGCCGGAAACTTAGCATTTATAAGGGCTTGTGGGCTCTGCCCACACCCGGCCTCTGGAATAAGGTGGAAGGGTAAAGGAAGGCTTAACCGAGCAGATTATTTAGACCTCTTTATATAACAGCCAAAAGCAAGGACATGATTTCGGCTGCATATTTTCGTCTCTGTCGCAAGGATCTTCTGCACATTCTTTTACCTTTATTGTAAAACCAAGCCGCTTATATAAACGAATATTAGCCATATCTGTGGTGTCAACACCAATAGATATCCTTTGATATCCCAATTCCTTTATGTGCTCCATCACATGGCTGATCAGCTTTGCCCCTAATCCCTGACCACGGAAATCTGTTCTGATTCTAAATGCACAAAGATATGCAGTTCTTTTGCCATCTGCAAAATCTTTGTCCTCA
>CAJUFO010000054.1:25108-30961 GCA_910585615.1 uncultured Acetatifactor sp. | reverse complement strand
ACAGCGATGTGCACAGCTGACGCATACTAATAGGACGTGAGCTTAACCAAGGCGTAAGGGATGTCGGTTCATGAGGCGATCGCACCGCAAGGCGATAGCATCGCAAGGCGACTGTATCGCCTGTCAGTATTCGGTTTTGAGGGCACAGCCTTATATGATCCTCGATAGCTCAATGGTAGAGCACTCGGCTGTTAACCGAGTTGTTGTAGGTTCGAGCCCTACTCGGGGAGTAAAGTGCCAAGGGATGGCATGTAGGGAAAATCCGCAAACACTGATGTTTACGGATTTTTTTGTGGACAAAAATATTTTGGAACGAGACAAAATGGTGCACATGGCTGCAAAAGGAAGCATGTGAGTGATAACCGAAAGTAACTGAAAAAACAAACCGGAACTGCGTTGTCTGATGAGTTTTGGCTGCCGTTTCTCTGTTTTCATGGGGATGGCGAGTAGCTTTTTCTCCTGGAGGAACTAAAATTGTCTATCAATTTTTTAGAATTGACCGTTGCCCTTGCGGGGGAACCGGTTATCTTCACTCCCATGGAATACCGTTTGCTAAAGGTACTGGTAAGAAATTCGCGAACCGTTTTGACACGGCAGGTGCTCCTTGAAAAGCTGTGGAACGCGGGCGAAAACTTTGTGGATGAACACGCCTTGACCGTGCAATCGGCCGCATCCGGGTGCTGGTGGTCATCTGTGCAGCCCTTTTTGTGGCCTTTCTGCACCGGAAGCTGGTTTTATTCCCGCGAGCAGTGAGCCAAGCGGCCGTGTTTGCACGACCAGTTGGCGAATGCCGCGAGGGTCAAATACCCCGCTGCTCTGCAGCGTTGCAAGCTTGATTATTGTAAATGGAATACTGACGGGATTGGATGCCTCCCATTTGGCAGACGAGTATATGGAGGACGATATTGTGATTGAGGTGAGGGGGCAGACAGATATAGACGATACGATTCTTGCCTATATTCTCTCGGAATTTCCAGGCTGCATATCACGCGGCTTTTCGGAACACCTTTGGAGCGATTCTCTCACTTTTCCAGGCGCCGTCCTGCCCTAATGCCTGATTTTACCTTCTGAAATTCCGAGAGCTTATGGATTTCGCGCCTTGCTCAGATCCCGTCTCCCAGGAACGGTACAATGAAATCAGCCTCACTGTACCAGAGCAACAAGGATGGTATGCTTTGACGCTGCCGCGTCAAAGACAGCGATGTCGTTTTCCGTTCGGCAGAGAACGATGCCGTCCCTATCCCGGGACAGGGCGGAAACTTCCATGCCGTCCACGGTAATATGTGCGCCTCCTGTAGGGATGCGGATTTCGGCCGTGGTATTGGCGGGAATGGCAAAGCTATATTGCCAGGATTCCTCCCGGAGCTCGGATGCCACCTTGATGGGACCATAGGCGCTTTTGTACTCTGCCCTGACCATAGGCAGGCGCCGATCCGGCGCGGGCGCCAGACAGATTCGCTTGAATCCCGGCTGGCTGTTTCCGATTCCTGCCATTGTGGCGAACATCCATTCTGCCACGGCGCCATAGGCATAATGGTTGAAAGAGTTCATGCCCACATCGGCAAAACCGTCAGCCACCGTATAGGAGTTCCACCGTTCCCATACCGTAGTGGCGCCCTGGTTCACCGTGTAGAGCCAGGAGGGATTCTGCTCCTGGAACAGGAGGGTATACGCCACCTGGTTTTGGCCGACCTTGGTCAGGGTGTCCAGGATGATCTTAGTGCCAAGAAAACCGGTCTGGAGCCTGTTTCCGTTCCGCTTGATATTTTCAAGCAGCTGATCGGTCACTGCATTTACCGACGCGCTGTGGGGGAGCAGATCCAGGTAGAGGGCATACAGGCAGACGGATTGTTCGCCACGTCTCATCTTTCCATCGGAAGTCACGAAGTTTTCGATGAAATAAGCCTTTTCATCGGCGAACAAGGTTTTATATTTCTCAACCTGATTGTCGAAGCCCGCCGCTTTGGCCATCTCGGCCATCATCTGCGCATCCCAGGCATAGTATGCCGCCGCGAGGATGTCCTGGATTTCGCCGTCATTGGATTCGTAGGCCACCCAGTCGCCCCAGATGTTCACGGGGCCGTGTTTTTCGGTGGTGCCCAGAAAGCCGTCCACATAATGCACCATGGAGTTCCAGTGCGTCCTGATGACGGACACGTCCCCGTACATCTGCCACAGGATATAGGGGACGATGACTCCGGCATCTGCCCATCCTGTGCCCCCCTGTTCATTGCCGTACCGTCCTGTGGGGGCTACGCCGCCGTAGGCGCCGTTTTCAGGCTGTGCATCCCGCACATCCTGCAGGAATTTTTCCAGGAAGGTCTTATTGTTTCCGAGATAGCATCCTGCCGTGGCGAACACCTGTGTGTCTGCCATCCAGCCGTACCGCTCATCCCGCTGAGGGCAGTCTGTGGGGACGCTGAGATAATTGGAATACTGTCCCCACCTTGCCAGAGAGAGCAGACGGTTGATTTTCTCATCGGATGTCGCGAGGTCTCCCGCATCCTCCTCCACTGAGGTAACGACTTGTGCGGTGATTTCTTTGAAATGGACTGTATCGGTGGCGGTTATTTCTATATACCGAAAGCCGTAGTAGGTCATGGTTGGATGATAGCGCTCCTCGCCGATTCCGCTTAAGGTATAAATTGTCTGCGCCTTGGCCGAACGGTAGTTGAGGTTATAGATGCTGCCGCCAGGCCCATCGTTGCCGCGGGACTTTTCGCCCAGATGGTCGTTCAGTATCTCGCCATGCTCTATGGTGACCTGGGTGCCTGGTTTGCCGCTGACGGTAAAGGATTCCCAGCCTGCAGCATTCTGCCCGAAATCGATAAGGGCGGTCTCTCCCCCGTGGAGGGTGAACTCTGTATTTGCGCCGACAGGAACCTCCACATTGCGGAGGACGTTGATTCTGCCGAAACGTTCCTCATCCGCATCCACGGCGCCTTGATAGATTGTGACGGATTTTGCGTGGCGTTCCAGGTCATCCCGCACGATGATGGGGCTTCCGATCCATGGGGTGATTTCTCCCGAATACTCCTGGTTGATTTCTGCCTGGCTCCAGCCGCTGTCGTCATAGCCTCCCTGCAGGAAGCTGAGGTCGGACTGTGCGTCATAGCTCTCCCCATTGTAGATATCCGCTGTCTCCATGGGGGATTTGTCCGCCGCCTTCCAGCTCTCATCGGTACAGACGGCGTCTACGCTGCCATCGGTATACCGGATGACCAATTTGCACAGATAGGCTATCCGTTTTCCGTAGTTTGCTGCGATGAGGCTATTCCACCATCCATTTCCCGTAAGGGCGGCCAGGACGTTTTCACCCTGATGCAGCATGGCGGTCACATCATAGGTGCTGTAATATTTCCGCTTTGCCATTTCGGAGGAGCCGGGCTTCAGCTCATGGTATCTGACTTGTCCATCCTCCCCGATTGCCCCCACCCGCTGGCCGTTGATGAAGTTCTCATATACCCCCAGGGCGGTGGAGTAGAGCCTTGCGCTGGAGACCTCTTTGGAAATGGTCACCGAACGCCTGAATGCGGGGAGACGGTGGGTATCGGCATCCGAGGATTCCGCGGCGCTGATCCATTTGGCATCGCCGAAGCCCTCCTTTGTGGGCAGGGCAGTCTCAAAGGATGCGGATGCGCCAATCAGGTTTTCCTCCTGATCCCAAACGCTGAGCTCCCATGTGTATGCGGTCGCAGCTTCCAGGCGCTCTCCCCCGTAAATGATTTCGTGTGACTGGCCGCAGACGACTTTTCCGCTGTCCCAGACAGTTTTGCCGTCCGTTTTCTTGACGACAATCATGTAGGCTTCCTGCCTTTGCCCGATGGTATCGGACTGCATCTTCCATGAGAATGCCTGGTGCTCACAGTCGATTCCCAGGGGGCGTATCCTGCCATTCGTCCGTAAATCGTACAGATATATGCTGTTTTCGTTCTTAGTTTCCATTGTGGTTTTCTCCTTTCCAAAACGGCGGCTTCTCGTTCCCTAAAAGGAAGCCTCCCATCCCTTCAACTAGAGCATAGCACATATGCGCGAAGCTGCCTATCGTTTTCATTCGCTTTCCGGATAGAAAATATCGATTTTTGCCGATTTTTTCATTTGCCGAAGACCTCATTTTTCATTATACTTTCCTGTTGACAATGATTTGTGTCCAAACTAGAATAGAAATATCCAAATAATGTCCTCAATAAAAAGGAGAATTGGTAAATATGCCTATACCTTTCTTAGAATCCAGAGATCTTTCCACGGCGAACAATTATATTCCGGCCATGGAGCATAAGCATAATAATTGTGAAATTATCCTGTTCGTCAAAGGGGATGCCACCCATGTGGCCAACGGAAAAGCGGAGAAGGCGGGGATTGGCGATATCTACTTTGTCAGTGCGTCCGCCACCCATGCGATACTTGACACAAGCGAAAACCATGAGCATCGGGATGTCTATATTTCTTTGGACAGGCTTGAAGGATTATGCCGCAATCTCTTTGACCGGGATTTTTTCGATTATCTCGTCCGCGCCCGGGACGCTGTGAAGATTAAGGCGGACAGCGATGGGTTCGCGGCAATTCTGTCCCACCTTGCGAGGCTTGAAATGAAGGACCGCTTAGGGCACTTTGACCATAATCCCAATGCCTACCATAGCTGTATCCTTTCTGTCATTGCGGATATTTTGGGAATGTGCTACGAGGAAATGCATAGTAAAAGGGATTCGCCGCCGGGCTGGCTTTATGATTTCACTTCCCTTGTGAAGCTGCCCGAATATTTTACCAGATCCACGGCGGAATTGATTGCCATGTCCGGATATTCACATACCAGGTTTTCGGAGTTCTTTCAAAGGTACTATCATATGTCCTTCAAGCATTATCTGATGGAGCTTCGCATGGAATATGCGAAGAACCTGCTCACTTTGTCGGACAAATCCATACTGGAGATTTCCGAAATGGCCGGTTACGCCAGCGTGAGCCATTTTATCCGCATCTTCCGCGAAAAAAACGGGATTTCACCGCTGAAATTCCGCAAAAGGCATGTATCTCAGACGGACAGAAAGGTAGGTGTGTAATGGATATTCTCCGGCGATACGTTTCCTGGTTTTGACAAAATGTGGCAAATTTCTGGGCAGTGCATACTATATCTACTGAGAAAGGTATTTTTCAGTAGATTTTCTTAAAAGGAAGTGTTTTTATGAATCAAAATAATCCATGTTGCTGCAATCAGGCTCAGGAACAATCCCCGTGCTGTCCCCGCGGTCCTATGGGGCCTAAAGGCGACCAGGGACCGGCAGGTCCTCAGGGCATCAAAGGGGATAGCGGTTGTCCCGGTCCTAAGGGGGACAGAGGGGAACCGGGTCCAATCGGTCCACAGGGTATTCCGGGAGTTCCCGGTGCAAGGGGGCCCAGAGGAAATACAGGGCCTGTAGGACCTACCGGAAATACAGGACCGAGAGGCTGCGACGGACCGAGAGGCTATGCAGGCCCCCAGGGGATTCAGGGTATTCAGGGGGTTCGTGGAGAAGTGGGGCCGAAAGGTGACCCCGGCTGTGAAGGACCCAAAGGAGACATAGGGCCTGCGGGACCTGCCGGACCTATGGGACCTGCCGGGCCTGCCGGTCCTCAGGGGGATGTCGGCCCCCAGGGCCCCAGAGGGATTCCCGGCCCCACAGGTCCCACGGGCCCAATAGGTGCCATGGGGCCGCAGGGCGTAACCGGGCCACAGGGCATTCGGGGAGAAGCTGGTCCCATTGGAGCGCAGGGACCCAAAGGGTGTCAGGGGGATGAAGGCCCAATCGGAGCCACAGGAGCGACCGGAGCCACAGGCCCGGCGGGAGCAGCCGGAGCGACCGGAGCCACAGGCCCAGC
>CAJUFO010000054.1:0-25008 GCA_910585615.1 uncultured Acetatifactor sp. | reverse complement strand
CCGGAGCCACAGGCCCGGCGGGAGCAGCCGGAGCGACCGGAGCCACAGGCCCAGCCGGAGCTACTGGAGCCACAGGCCCAACCGGAGCCACCGGAGCGACCGGGCCCGCAGGCATAGCGTCAGCAGAAAAAATGCTCCTCTTTGCTTCGGGAAATCCTATTACGATGTCAACGACTGAGGAGGGGCTCCCAGGCAGGCCGTCTTTTATCGGTTTTGGTGCCAGCGGGCAGCCGGCATGGCCTTTAACCCCCACGATAGAAGTGGAAAAGCTGATGGGATCTGTTAGCGGTTTTTGCTTTACGATTCCTTTCCCTATTGAGATTAATAGCCTGATTGCTTTTATGAACGTCTTTCCCCTGCCCGCCGGGACTGTCTCTACTGTCACGATAAAAGCACAGCTTTACGAAGCCGGGGAGACGAGCAAAATATTTTCACCTATTGAAGAAACGCTGATTACCCTGACGCCATCCATTACTGCTGAAACGCTCACCGGGACTATGCTGAGAGGAGAGGTCAGGGCGAACAGAACGGTAGAGAAGAATAAAAGGCTGATGCTGGTATTTTCCGCAACGGCAGACCAACCAGAGCTGATTCACACAATCTGGGGATATGTAAGTGCCAGCCTGGTCTACACCTGATATTTCAAGATATAAATCCACAAAAGCCATATCATGCATCCCGGAGGCTGCGGTCAACCAAACCTCCGGGATGATTCCTGTGTTATTACGGGATGTAACGTTATCGGAATCTCAATCTGTACGATATAATCTTCAATCCGTTCGATGACATTCTCATTGATGCCCATTTCATAGGAATATCCGTAAGGGGTCAGGCCGTGTTCCCTGGCGTAATCGAATATTTCCTGATACCGCTTCGGCAGCCTGTCCCATTCCCCTTTACAGAACGCCCTTAAATACTTTCCGCCGGGAGCCATGTGCAGGCCAGCCCGGTAGGAGAGGAAGGGGATTTCGATAAAGAGCCGGGAATAGTCGTCATACCGGCCGCTCATGAGGCTGGAAACGGAGATCATGGAGCCATAGGAGGCCTTGTGGAGGCGGCCGAGCTGGTATTTCTCCGTTTCGGCAGTGATCAGTTCGACTTCCCGTTCAAAGGAGGTGCCCCGGTCTATCCCTACAGTGACCAGACAGCGCTCCTCCCTCTCCACGACGCTGATTTCGGACAGATCCATGGTGAGCAGGGTGTCCATGTTCTGGCGGTGGGCGGATAGCGTTGTACGGACTGCCTGCAGGTGGGCAATCTGTTTATCGAGGTCTGCCATTTTTTCTTCCAGAAGCTGTTTTAGATTGCCTGCAGACCGGTCTTTCATGAAATCCTGTATTTCATGGATGGAAACGTCCAGGTCCCGAAGCAGCAGAATCGTCTCAAGGACAGGGCTTTGGTGGTAATCGTAATAACGGTATCCGTTTTCGGGATTAATGGCGGCAGGCCTGAACAGCCCGATCTCGTCATACCACATAAGCGTCTTCTTGTTGATGCCGTGCATGGCCGCAAACTGACCGATTGTGAGAAGCTTGTTCTGCCGATTCATTATTTACCTCTTAATATTCTATATCTTTGGGAATATCCTGAAGTTTGTCGTGCCCGCCATTGCGATGACGGTGTTCATGTCTTTTACACGATGGTAGACGGCCTGTTCGTATCGAACCTGATCGGCACGGACGCGCTTTCCGCTGTCAACCTGACGGCGCCGGTCATCCAGCTTGTCACGGCGATTTCCACCATGCTCGCCACAGGGGGAAGCGCGGTCATCATGAAAAAGATGGGGGAGCAGAAAACGGAGGAGGCAAAGGAGGATTTCACGTTCCTGATCTTGGTGAATGTCATAGTGGGAATCGTCATGTGCGCGGTGGGATACAGGGCCATGGTTTGTCTTCAGACGGAAAGGGAATCTCCTGCATTTCAGGAACCCCAGGCTGCGGTTCAGAGTTCTCGGGTCCAACGTAGCGAACGGATGTTCTGAGATGGCGACCGCGCTTGTCACCGGAATCGTCACGCTGATGTTCAACTGGACGATGCTGCACTATGTGGGCGAGGATGGGGTGGCGGCCCCTTGTTTTTTAAAAAGTCTTTGACAAGGGGGACAATTCACCGGCCTGTGGGACTTTTCCCGATTCCCTGCAAAGCCCCCGGATTTTTTGGCCCATATGATTGCAATCTCCTGGCCCCTGTGTTATGATAAAAACACTTCAAAATTCTAGAGTCTGTCCCCGTGGGGGCGCGGAAGTCCGGACGGCTTGCCTGAAATCTACCATGAATGGACGCATAGGACAGGCAGTCTGGCCACTCCACGTTGTCGAATCAGGAGCGTCTAATCATAAGCTGAATCCGCGGGGATAAGGCATGTACAGCGGCGGCCATTGCCGGAGTATTAGGCGTCACGGACAGACGGGTCAGAGGGATTCGGGCAGGTATCCATTTTCTGTATGCCCAGTGATATTTTTAGAGGAGGAACAGACATGAGAGACAGAGAGAAAGCAAGAAAACGCGCCCAGGAGCTGGTGGGCAGGATGACCCTGGAGGAGAAGGCCTCCCAGCTGAGGTACGACTCCCCGGCAATCCCCAGGCTGGGCATACCCGCCTACAACTGGTGGAACGAGGCGCTCCACGGTGTGGCCAGGGCGGGGGTGGCTACGGTCTTCCCCCAGGCCATCGGCATGGCGGCGGCCTTTGACGCGCCCCTGATGGAAGAGGTGGGGGAGGCCATCGCGGATGAGGGCCGTGCCAAGTACAATGCCTACAGTGCAGAGGGTGACAGGGACATCTACAAGGGCCTGACCTTCTGGTCGCCCAATGTGAACATCTTCCGAGATCCCAGGTGGGGGCGGGGGCACGAGACCTACGGGGAGGATCCTTACCTTACCGGGGAGCTGGGCAAGGCCTTTGTGGAGGGCATCCAGGGGGACGGGGAATACCTCCATGCCGCGGCCTGCGCCAAGCATTTCGCCGTGCACTCCGGCCCTGAGGCGGACCGCCATCGCTTTGACGCCAGGGTCTCCCAAAAGGATCTGTGGGAGACCTATCTCCCCGCCTTTGAGAAGCTGGTGAAGGAGGCTGAGGTGGAGGCCGTGATGGGTGCCTACAACAGGACCAACGGGGAGCCCTGCTGCGGCAGCAAGACCCTGATGCGGGACATCCTGCGGGAGAAATGGGGATTCCAGGGGCATTACGTGTCCGACTGCTGGGCCATAAAGGACTTCCATGATTTCCACAGGGTCACGGACACGCCCGAGGAATCCGCGGCCATGGCCATGAAGGCGGGCTGCGACGTGAACTGCGGCGTCACCTATCTGCATCTTTTGAAAGCCTGCCAGGACGGGCTGGTGACCGAGGAGGAGATTACCCAGGCGGCGGAGCGGCTCTACACCACCCGTTTCCTGCTGGGATTATTTGACGAGACGCCCTATGACGACACCGCCTATGACCGGATCGAGTGCAGGGAGCATCTGGAGCTGGCGGAGCGGGCAGCGGCGGAGGGCATGGTGCTGTTGAAGAACAATGGCATCCTGCCCCTGAAGAAAGAGGGCCTGAAGGCCGTGGGCGTCATCGGACCCAACGCGGACAGCCGCAGGGCGCTGATGGGCAATTACCACGGAACCGCTTCCCGGTACATCACTGTCCTGGAGGGAATCCAGGACGCCCTGCCGGACGCGCGGGTGTACTATTCCGAGGGCTGCCATCTCTTCCAGGACAAGGTGGAAGGGCTGGGCTTGCGGCAGGATCGCATCTCCGAGGCGGTGAGCGTGGCGAAGAACAGCGATGTGGTGTTCCTGTGCGTGGGGCTGGACGAGACCCTGGAGGGGGAGGAAGGAGATACGGGCAACAGCTACGCCTCCGGTGACAAGGCGGATTTGCTGCTGCCCCAGTCCCAGAGGGAGCTGATGGAAGCGGTAGTGAAGGTGGGTAAGCCTGTGGTGGTGCTGAACATGACGGGCAGCGCCATGGATCTGCGGTATGCCCAGGAGCATGCCGACGCGGTGCTGCAGGTGTGGTATCCCGGGGCCAGGGGCGGTGTGGCTGTGGCGAAGGCCCTGTTCGGGGAGGTATCGCCCTCCGGAAAGCTGCCCGTGACCTTCTACAACAGCGCGGAGGAGCTGCCGGCCTTCGAGGACTACTCCATGAAGGGCCGGACCTACCGGTATTTCCAGGGCAAGCCCCTGTATCCCTTCGGCTACGGCCTCACCTACGGGGACGTGAAGGCGGAGTCGGCGGCGTGCGGCGGCCGGGAGCTGGCCGCGGGCAAGGCGGACACCGTGGAATGGGATGTGGCCCGGGACATGACCGTCAAAGTCAGGCTGCGGAATGAAGGCCAGGCGGCCACGGGAGAGGTGGTGCAGGCCTATGTGGAGGCGCTGGAGTCGGATCACGCCACGCCCAACGGAAAGCTGTGTGCGTTTACCCGTGTATTTTTGAACGGCGGGGAAAGCGCGGAGGTGGAACTGGCGATTGGGAAGGACGCCTTCACCGTAGTCAACCAGGAGGGGGACAGAATCGTGGACGGCGGGAAATTCCGGGTCAGCGTAGGACTGGGACAGCCGGACGAGCGCACCAGGGAGCTGACAGGGAAGGAATGCATTACATTTACGGTGGTCCGGAACTAGCGTTTCCGCAGGGTGATGCATGTGCCTGTGAGGGCGGAAAGTGGAACCAGAAATGAGACTGGAACCGGAACCAAACCGAAACTGGAACTGAGACTGGAACCAAAACTGAAACCGGAACTGGAACCGGAACTGAGACTGGAACCAAAACTGGAACCGAAACCTGAACTGAAAGGGGGCTGCCCCCGGGAAGAATCCTTCCCGGGGACAGCCCCCTCGGCAATTGCCGGTCTTCCCACGGAATGGGAAAACTCACAGGCATCCGTAGGCCACGGCCCGCATCCGGAGATGGTGGTACTCCTCCAGATTGGGCTGTAGATTGTGCATATAGACGATGGAGATGCCCTCCTCCGGGGAGGATTCCGCCCAGGTTCCGGAGCCGCCGGTCCAGCCGAACTGCCCCGGGAAGCCATTATGCTGCCCGGCATACCGGTCCAGGAGCATCCGCATCCCGTAGCCGTACCCGTATCCCGCCAGGTAAGTATTGGAGAAGTCCTCCGAAAGCACCTGGGGGGACAGGGTGTTGGTCCGAAGGAGGTCGATGGTCTTCCGTCCCAGTAGCTTCACGCCGTTGTAGGAGCCGCCGTTTGCCAGCATCTGCATCAGCCTGGTGTAATCGCGGCAGTTGGTGATGACCCGGGAGAAGCCCGGAACGGTTCCCAGGGGTCCCACGAATTTCGCCTCCCGCTCCGGCTCCGGCAGGAAGAATGGATCCTCGTCCCCCAGCTTCTTCCCCCGTTTCAGATAATAGTCCTTCACCAGGCGGCTCTCCAGGTCTCCGAAGAGGAAGTTGGCCGAGCTGTCCATGCCCAGGGGCTCGAAGAGCATTTCCCTGATGACCAGCTCCGCAGGCTTCCCGCAGAGGGCCTCCAGAAGCCCTGCCGTCAGCTCGCTGGCGAAGCCGTAGAGGAAGCGGGTTCCGGGCTCAAAGGCCAGAGGGACCCTGGAAGCGGCCCGGATCTGGTCACGGAGGGTGAAGTATCCCTTCTCCCGGAGCTCCTTCATCTCCCTGGCCATGGCCAGGGCCGTGGGATGATGCTGGACGGGGACGCCGCCTACGATCATCTCATAGGGCAGCCCGCAGGTCATATTGAAGATATGCTTCACCAGGATGGGGCCCTCCGTGGGGACCACCTCCAGGGAGCCGTTTGGCATGGTGACCAGCTTGGTGGAATCGCGGTATTCCGGGAAATATTCATAGAGGGGATCTGTCATCAAAAACTTCCCCTGTTCATAGAGCATCATGGCCGTGGCGTACATGGCGATCTTGGTCAGGGAGGCCTGGCGGAACACATGTTTGGCCTCCAGCCTGATGCCGTTTTCCTTATCGGCCCATCCGAAATAATTCTCGTAGAGAATCTCCCCTTTTCTGGCGATGACGCAGCTCGCGTTGGGCAGCCCGTCGTCCACATATTTTTGAAGCAGTCTGTCTAAATCTCTGAAATCAGCCATTTTCTATCCATTCCTTTCCGCAGCCTGCCTCCCGGGGCGCGGGCAGTCCCGGGAAGCGGCAGCCTGTAGCCTGTATAGGATTCTCTCACAGCAGCCCGTAGGAGATTGTGCGGACTCTGGGGTGGTAATACCCTTCATCGTTTGGAATCAGGTTGTGCATATAGACGATGGAGAGGCCCTCCTTTGGATCCGCCTCGCACCAGGTGCCGAAGCCGCCTGTCCAGCCGAAGGCTCCCGGGGAGCCGTTGAGGTTCCCGGCGGCATTGTCCGTCAATGTGCGGACGCCGTATCCATAGCCGTAGCCCTCCTCGGGGAAGTCCCGCTGCTGGGCCGCGTCCAGCCCGTTGGCCCGCATCAGGTCTATGGTCCCGGGGCTCATGAGGCGCAGGCCCCCATACGCGCCGCCGCAGGCCAGCATCTGCATCAGGTGGGAGTAGTCCTCCACATTGGAGAAAAGCCTGGCCCACCCGGCCTCGTTCTCCTCCCCGGGGCAGTGCTTTTTGTCGAAAAATGCGGGGCCGGGGGCATATTCCCCCTTCTCGTCCAGGGCATAGAGGGACACCATGCGCTGTTCGGCGTCCCCGAAGAACAGGGCGGCGGTGTTCTCCATGCCCAGAGGGTCGAACAGGAGTTCTTTCAGGGCTTCGTTGGCAGGTTTGTCGCAGACCTTCTCCAGGATTCCCGCGGCCAGCTCGCTGGAGAAGCCGTACATCCAGTGGGTGCCCGGCTCACAGGCCAGGGGAGCCTCCGACATTGCGGAGAGCTGTTCCTGTAAGGTGTAATGGCCCTTTTCCCACAGGGGCTTCATGCATTCCTGCATGCCCCGCAGGGTGATGTCCTCCGTGGGGGCGGCGGAATTGCAGTAGGGCAGGCCGCATTTCATGGAAAGGGTGTCCCGGATGGTGATGGGCCGCTCCGTGGGCACTACCTTCACGTACCCGTTGGGCTGGCGCACATATTTCCGGCTGGCCTTCCACTGGGGGAGATAATCCCCCACGGGGTCGGAGAGCAGGAACTTTCCCCGCTCATAGAGCATCATCATGGCGGTGTAGAGCGGGATTTTGGACATGGATGCCTGGCGGAAGAGGGAAGTTTTGGTCACAGGGGCCCCGGTGTCCCTGTCCGCCACCCCGAAGTACCCCTCGTAGAGGGTCTCGCCCCGCTGCATGACCTTCAGGGAGCAGCCGGGCAGTCCCCTCTCCACAAAGCTTTCCAGAAGCCTGTCGATGTCTTTTGCTGTTGCCATGTTTTTTACCTCCTGTTCCGGTTCCCGGTGCGCCTGCCTGGGCAGATGCCGGCCGGGAATCTGATTTGCATTTTATGTATTTGATTCTTAGTTCTTTTTTCATGCCTGCCATATGTGCGAGGCCGCGCTGTCCTAAGATGCCTTTGTCTTCCCGGCGCGCAGCAGGGGGAGCTGCTTCCACTGGCCGGAGCGGTAGCGCAGGGCGATGAGGGCGGAGCGCAGGATCTGGTCCGTGGTGATGGCCAGCCATGCGCCGGGCAGCCCCATGTGGAATCCGCGGACAGCCAGGATGGCCAGGCCCGGGCGCAGCAGGAGCACGGTGTAGAAGGTGAGCTTTGCCACGAACTTCGTGTCCCCGGCCCCTCTGAGGGCCCCGGCCACGATGAACTGGGAAGACTGGAAGGGCTGGATGAAGGCCACGATCCATAGGATCTCCACGCAGATTAGGATGCAGGCGGCGTCCTCGGTATAGAGCCCGGAGAGGGGCCTCCCGAAGAGGACGAATGCCAGGCCCATGAGGACGGCCACCGACATGCCGCAGCGGCGGCACCGGGTGGTGTAGGCCTGGGCCATGTCGGGCCTGCGCCTGCCCAGGCTCTGGCCCATGAGGGATGTGGCGGAGATGGAGAATACCTGCCCGTTCATCATGGTCAGGGACTGGATGTTCATGCAGACCTGATGGGCCGCGAACTCCACGGTGCCCAAAGAGGCCACGGTCTTGGAGAAAATCAGGGAGCCGATGCGCATCATGAACTGTTCCAGGGCGGCGGGGAGCCCGATGCGGGCAATCTCCCCGATCTCCCGGCGGCAGGGCCTGAAATCGTCCCTGAGGCTCATGTGCAGATAGCATTTCTGCCTGGACACCGCCCCTATGGCCAGGCCGCAGGCCAGCACTTGGCTGATGGCCGTGGCCAGGGACGCGCCTGCCACTTCCATTCTGGGAAAGCCGTAATGCCCGTGGATCAGAAGATAGTTCAGGACGATATTGGACAGATTGGCCGCAGAGTTATAGTACATGGCCGTCCGGGAATCGCCGATGCCCCGGAGCACGGCAGTGAGGGTGGAGGTCAGGGAAAAAAAGAGGAAGCTGGCCATCTGGATTTGGAGATAGGCCGTACCCGCGTCCAGGATTCGGGGCGTCTTCGCTCCCATGAAACGGACCAGGGGACCCGCGGTGAGCAGCCCCAGAAGGGAGAGGGCCGCGCCCATGAGGAGATTGACTGTCACGGCCTGGCGGGCATATTTTCGGGCCGCCGCCTGATTGCCCGCGCCCTTCGACTGGGCCACCAGGGCCGTGGCGCCTACGTTCATGGACATGACCATGGTCATCAGCAGGAACTTAGGCTGGGTGGTAAGGCCCACGGAAGTGATGGCCCAGGTACCCAGTCCTCCCACCATCATCAGGTCCACCATGGACACCAGAGAGGAGAGCATCAGCTCCACGCTGGCGGGCAGCGCAATCCGCAGGATGTCCCTGTAGACATCCCGGGAGGATACGCCCTCGGGAAGGCCGGGGGAGATCTTCTGTACCTTCAGGTCCTCATCGGTGCCCGGCTCCAGCTGCTCCAGCAGGGTCCTTTTTAACGGTTTCTCTCTGTCTGTCCTGTCCATATGCAAATTCCTTTCCTGTTGCTCTGCATATTATACTGCTTAACGATTTCACTTGCCGTGAAACCAGACTGCATAACGCTGGCTGATTCAATCGCATGATTACATTAGGCAGGATTCAGCGTTATGCAGTATAACATGGGGAGGATTTTCTGTCAACAGAAAACTATAACGAATTAGCAAGCAAAAATGCCATGATAAATAAGGACATAGTCAGAATGAGAAAGAAAAAATGTGCTAAAATTTTGAGCTTTCCTTTTTGCACAATGCACATTGACAAAGCATGTAGATTAGATTGCGCTTAAGTTGCAATAACGATTTAGCAAACTGCCCAAGGGGGCGGGAAAGGTCTCCCGAAGAGGGCGCAGCATGGAGGTGCAGGAATGGGACTTGTGTACAAGGAACTGAAGGACATCGGCAGGAGCATGTATCTGTATTTTCCGGACCAGGAGAGGCGTACCGCTTTTAAGCGCAGCCTGATCACCGTGCTCCGGGACGGGGAGGACGAGGCCTCGGTGCGGGAGCTTCTGGAGGAGCAGGGCATGCGGGAGCTGGCGGAGGAGAAGGAGGCGATCCTGGCCTTTCCCAATCCTGTAAGGGGCGGCTGGAATTACGGGCTGGAAGAGGGGGAGGACGACCTGGCGGCATTTCGGCGCTTCCAGGACGCCTGCAGCCGGGAGACGGAGGAGCCTCTGAAGTGCCATCCCGGCGGAATCCCCACCCATGAGGCCATGATGAGCGTCTGGCATCCCATGAACGATACCAGATACCTGATCGGGCTGGGGAGCGGCGCTTCCATGGCCTGCACCCTGGCGGCCTGTACGGCCAGGAACATCGCCGGCATCCTGTCCGTGGGCGGCCATCTGTGCGAGGCGGCCAGGAGGAAGGCCCTGTGGGCGCCCATGGCGGCCTATCTGGTGGACTGCAGCCGGGAGGCCCTGAACTATTTCCGGATCGTGAACGAAGCGTCCCCTGCCGGAGAAGAGGGGGAGGCGGCGGTCTACTGCGATAAGAGGAATCCCGCCAGACGGATCCTGCAGGAGAAGGGCGGGAGAGGGACAGGGGAGCTTATTGCGGATGCCTGGAAGCTCCTTTTCTCCAGGGTGCGCCGCCCGGACACGGATGCATACGGGGATATGGAGCCCCGGATGGACTTTCAGGGGGCAGGCTTCGAAATCTTCCTGGAGGACACCAGGCTGGAGGAACCTGTGAGGACGCCCCACACCTGGTTCACCAGCGTGCCCCGGCAGGTGAAGGAGCATCCGGAGCGGAAGGTGCCGCTGATGATGTTCTTCCACGGGGCCTCCGACAATCCGGCGGAGGCTGCGGAGATGAGCAAGTTCCATGAGCTGGGGGAGCGGGAGGGCTTCATCACGGTCTACCCCTGGGGGACCAACCGGACCCAGTGGAACAGCTCCCTGGAGGATCCGGAGGCCGCAGACGATGTGGGCTTCGCCATGGCTCTCATCGACTATATGATTGCCCGCTATCCGGTGGATCCCCGGAGGGTCTATCTCTCGGGCTTCAGCAATGGGGCCGCCCATGCCCAGGTGGTGGCGCTGCTGCACCCGGACAGGATTGCCGCCATCTGCCATATCGACTCCAACTGGCCCGGGAAGCGCGTGGGCCCCAGCGAGGTGGACTATCAGGATATAGTCCCTTTCCGCCTGGCCATGGAGAAGAAAAAGGAGTACGACTATCTCATGCCGGTGTGGTATACCTACGGGACCAGGGAGCCCTCCTATCCGGTCTGCGCCAAGTCCACCCAGCAGTACCAGTATGACTTCTGGAAGGCCTACAACCACATTGCGGTGGAGGAGACACCGCCCGCGGAGGAGCCGGATGTCTGCGGCTGCGGCGTGCCGGGCCAGGTGCAGGAGAGGATCCGCCCTTCGGAGAGGCATCCGGGGCATTACTATGACGTGCAGCGGTTCTACACGACGGACGAGAGGCGGCTGAATCTGTACAATTATGTGATCATGCATGAAAAAGGGCATGACATAGCCCAGATGGACCCGGCGCTGGGATGGGAGTATGTGAAGCAGTTTCGGCGCAATCCTGACGGCAGCCTGGGATTTGTGGAAAACAACTAAAAAATAAAAATAATTTAAATTGCTATTGACAGCTACAACGGAATAGCAGTATGATAGCAATATAGAACTTATCGAAAGCAGACAAAGGCATGTCCGGCTTTAGGAGGAAGAAAGGTATGATGAACAACAAGAAGAAACTGAGGTCCTACAGAGAGTTCCTCTATATACTGCCCTTCCTGATTCTGGTGGCAGTGTTTTCCTATTATCCGCTTTACGGATGGATTTATGCTTTTTTCGATTACCGTCCGCCCAGGCCCTTTTCCTTCGATGATTTCCAGGGGCTGAAGTGGTTCAAGTACCTGGTGGACAATCCAATCCGGCTGGAGCAGACGCTGCTGGTCATGCGCAATACCTTCGCCATGAGCGGCCTGTCGATCCTCACCTCCTGGCTGCCTATGATCTTCGCTATCTTTTTGAATGAGATCAAGTGCATGCCTTTCCGGAAGGCCGTGCAGACGATCACCACGCTCCCCAACTTCGTCAGCTGGGTGCTGGTGTTCTCCATAGCCTACAATCTGCTTTCCAGCAACGGCATGGCCAACAGCATGCTGATGAAGGTGGGGATCATTGATCAGCCGATTCTGTTCCTGCAGTCCTCGAAGCATGTGTGGAGCACCATGTGGCTGTGGGGCACCTGGAAGAGCCTGGGGTGGTCGGCGATCATGTACATAGCGGCCATATCGGGCATCGACGAGGAGCTTTACGAGGCGGCCAGGGTGGACGGGGCTACCAGGATGCAGCTTATCTGGCATATTACCATCCCCAGCATCCTGCCTACATACACGGTATTGCTGATGCTGAGCATCTCCAATTTCCTCTCCAACGGCATGGAGCAGTATTTTGTATTCCAGAACTCTTTTAATAAGGAAGCGATACAGGTGCTCGACTTGTATGTGTACAATCTGGCCATGGGAAGCGGCAGCTATTCCGTCTCCACGGCGCTGAGTATGTTGAAGAGCGTTGTCAGCATCGTGCTGCTGTGTGTGGCAAACAAACTGGCGAAACTGGTCCGCGGCGAAAGCTTTATGTAGGAGGAGATCGGGATGAAAGAGAAGAGCAGGAAAGTCAAGATGAAGCGCAGCGTGGGAGATTACGCCATCAGCGTCATTACCTACATCGTGTACGCATTGTTCGCTTTGGTCTGCGCCTATCCGTTTTATTACATATTTGTAAACACCATCAGCGCCAATGACCTGAGCGACAAGGGGAAGATTCTTTTCTGGCCCCAGGGCGTCCATTTCACCAATTACGTCAATGCCATCCAGATTCCGGGGCTGCTGCAGGCGGCCAAGATTTCGGTGGCCAGGACGTTCATCGGAACTGCCCTCACGGTGCTGATGGCAGCCTTCCTGGGGTATATGTTCACCAGGGAGACCATGTGGAAGAGGAAGCTGTGGTATCGTTTCATCATATTGACCATGTATTTCAACGCGGGCATCATCCCCTGGTATATCACTATGAGGAACCTGCACCTGACCAACAATTTCCTGGCCTACGTGCTGCCGGCGCTGGTGTCGCCCTTCAACGTGATACTGGTGAAAACCTATGTGGAATCCACGCCCAGGGAACTGCAGGACGCGGCGGAGATTGACGGCGCGGGGACCCTGCGGGTCTTTGCCTCCGTGGTGCTCCCCATCATCAAGCCCATTCTGGCCACGGTGGCGATCTTCACCGCCGTGGGACAGTGGAACTCCTTCCAGGATACGCTGCTCCTGATGACGGATACGCAGCTCCACACATTGCAGTTCGTTCTGTACCAGTACATCAACCAGGCCAACTCGCTGGCTTCGCTGCTGACCTCCAATGCGGGCAGCGATGCTATACAGCAGGCCCTGTCCACCGCCCAGACGGCCACTTCCGTCCGGATGACGGTGACGATTATCGTAGTGACGCCGATTCTGCTGGTGTATCCTTTCTTCCAGCGGTTCTTCGTCAAGGGAATCATGATCGGCGCGGTAAAAGGGTAACCATGGATCAACAGATATAAGCCACGAAAACAATATAAGGAGGATTTATTATGAAGTGGAAAAAAGCAGTTGCATTAAGCCTCGCGGCCATGATGGCCCTGGGAGCAGCGGGATGCGGGGACAAAGAGGCTGGGGGGTCACAAAGCTCCCAGGAGACGCCCGGAGAATCCGGCAGTGAAGAGCAGGAGCCCGCAGGCGGGGAGGCTTCCGGTTCGGAGGACGCGGACCCCGGGGATTCGGAGGCGGGCGCCCCGGAGGGAGGCGCTCCGGAAGGCGGATATGCGGCCGACGACCTGATTCAGATTGAAGTGTACGATGTGGCGGCAAACTATCACGGCATTCAGAGCGGATGGTACGCCAAGATGATGGCGGAGAAGTTCGGCCTGGAGCTGAGCATACTGGCGCCGCAGGTATCCGGCGACGGGGCCGGCCTGTACCAGACAAGGGTCAGCAACGGCAATCTGGGAGATGTGATACTGCTGGATAATGCCGACTTCATCGAGTGCGTGGAAGCCGGGCTGGTGAAGGATATCACAGGTTCCATTTACAATTACGAGAATCTGGCTGTGTTCAAGGACCAGATCGATGCCTGGAACGGCCAGGTGGGGGACGGCTCCAAGGTGTACGGCATCCCCAGCGAGATGACCAACACTTCCGCGGACACCTATTCCGAGAGCATTCCTTTCTCCTCCGTGTGCCTGCCATGGGACTACTATAAGGAGCTGGGCTCCCCGGAGATCAAGAACCTGGACGAGCTGCTGGATGTGCTGGAGCAGATGCAGCAGAACCATCCTACCAACAAGGACGGAGATTCCGCCTACGCCATCTCCCTCTGGAAGGACTGGGACGGCTTCGGGATGGAGAACATCCTGCAGACCTGTAAATGGTACGGACAGGAAGGCAGAGACTCCGTGCTGCTGGGCAATGACAACACCATGATGTCCATCATCGACGAGAACGGCGCTTATTACAAGCTGCTGAACTTCTTCTTCGAGGCCAACCAGAGAGGGCTGATCGATCCGGATTCCAGCACCCAGGACTGGGCCACCACGGACAATCAGAAGCTCCGCAACTACAGGAAATTCCTGCTGTGGTACAACTGGGAGATGAGCCTGGCCAGCATCAACCTCACCGATGAGGACAGAGCTGCCGGCAAGGGCTTCGTGAACGTGCCTATCAGCGATATGAATATCTACCAGGTGGCGGATTCCTACTATGGTTCCGGCCGCGTATGGGGCGTGGGCTCCCAGGTGGAGGGAGAGAAGGAAAAGAGAATCATGGACATGCTGGACTGGATGGCCAGCGCTGAGGGCGTGGCCACCATGTGGTACGGCATCGAGGGAATCAACTACGTGATGGAAGACGGCCGCTTCGTACAGCCGGAGGACGCGACCGCGTATATGAACGGTGAAAAGGAACTGCCCGCAGAGTGGGGCGGCGGAAGCTTCAATGATGGAACCCAGAAGCTGAACCAGTATATCGTGGGCTCCATGGCCATCAATCCCAGGACCAACGAGCCTTACAGCTTCGGCTACTGGTCCTCCCAGCAGGAGAAGCCCAAGGAGCAGAGATGGGTGGAATGGGCCGAGAAATACGGCACGGACAATCAGACGCAGTACTATCAGGACAATGGCCTGATGAAGGTAGTGGCCAATGTGAATGTGGTGCTGGAGAGCGATACCACGGACATAGCCCTGGTCAGGAGCCAGTGCGGACAGGAGCTGAAGGATGCTTCCTGGAGGATGATCATGGCCAAGGACAAAGCGGAATTTGACCAGATGTGGACCGAAATGAAGGACAAGATGAACGGTCTGGGATTCGAAGAGCTGTATGAGTTCGACTGCCAGAAGTACCAGAAAGTGATTGATGTAAGAAAAGGGAATTAAGGATGTAATGCATGGGGGACCGTCATAGAGCTGTTGATGTCGGTCCCCGATGTCAAATAAGCTCCATTCACGAAAGCCGGGAGAGATAGCTGTATTAAACCATTGACAGAATGCAGGGGAGAGGATAAACTGATACTATTCATCAAAGCTGGATTGGATAAGGGGATCGTGATATGGAGACGAAAAAGACGGCAGGAGCGCAGATCAAAGAGATAGCCGAGAAGGTGGGGGTATCCCAGAGCACGGTCTCGGTGGTGCTGGGCGGAAGGGGAGACAGAATCCGCATCTCAAAGGAGACCCAGAAAAAGGTGTGGGATGCGGCCAGGGAGCTGAATTACCGGCCCAACATCTACGCCAGGCGGCTGCGCCAGGCGGAGGAGGAAGTCCCCTATGTGCTGGCCATATTCTGGAGGACCGACAATCTGAATTCCCGCGTGGGAAGGTTCATCCGGGGGGTCTACGAGGCCTCGGAGAAGCGGGAATGCAGGGTGGAAGTGATGATACAGCCCTACAGGCCGGGGGAGCTGATGCGCCATGGGGAGATGCTGTCCGGCAACCGGATCAGCGGGGCCGTCATCAGCGGCCTGTCTTCGGAAGACCAGGAAGCGCTGGAGGCAGGAGACTATACCATCCCCATCATCCTCATCGGCAGGGAGAGCACGAAATTCCACTGCGTCATGATGGACAGCTACCGGTCGGGGGAGCAGTGCATTGCCTATATGGCCGCTCCGGGGATCAAGACGGCGGCGTTCATCGGCTTTGACAACAACAGCCGTGCCGAGAGGAAGATGGAGGCAGGCTTCATGGTGGGATGCAGGAGCCGCAACATCCGGGTGAAGGAAGACTGGAACGTGTACCTGGGGTGCAGCAGTTATGAGAACGGCTATGGGGCGGCCAGGGAAGTGCTCTCCAAAATCGAACTGCCCTCGGCCTGGCTGGTGGCGGATTCCAGGCTGGCCGGCGGCATCATGGACTACTGCCAGGACAATGGCATCCGGGTTCCGGAGGACGTAAGGATCATATTCTTTGAGGAATCGGGGATTCTGAAATACAATAGGCCTCCGCTCTCCTCCGTGGACGTTCCTTCCATGGAGATGGCGGAGACGGCGCTGGACATCATGCTGCTGGCCTGCAACAGCCAAATCGACATCCCCATCCGGCGGGAGCATCTGCCGCTCTACTGCATCAGGGAGAGCAGCGGGGGACTGCCTCAGGACGGAGAGGGGAAGCGGTAAATTGAAAAGGAATAGCGGCTCCTGGAAACCTGTTCTGGAACCGCTGTTTTTATAAATCGTGCTAAAACGTAATAGCATACGGAGGACATAAATATGGAAGAAAAAAGGATTGTACTGGCGCCGGAAGGGAGAGCGGAATTCCGCAATCAGGTGGATTTCTGCGTGGGGACCGGCCGGATGGGCCTGGCCCTCCACCGGGAGTATCTGGAGCAGCTGAAGCTGGTGCAGGAGGAGATCGGCTTCCGGTATATCAGGGGGCACGGGCTGTTCTGCGATGACATGGCGATCTACCAGGAGACGGAGGACGGCGTCCCGGAATATAATTTCACCTATCTGGACAGGGTCATGGACAGCTATCTGGAGCTGGGGATCAGGCCGTTCCTGGAACTGGGCTTCATGCCGGAGAAAATGGCCAGCGGGAGACAGACGATTTTTTACTGGAAGGGAAATACCACGCCCCCCGCTTCCTACGAGAAGTGGACGGAGATGGTGAAGGCGCTGCTGGTACATCTGTGCGGGCGCTACGGACGGGAGGAGGTGGTGGGCTGGCCCATCGAGGTATGGAATGAGCCGAACCTGCCGGGATTCTGGGAGCACGCCGACATGCAGGAATATTTCAGGCTGTTCCACCGGACCTTTACGGCAGTGAAGGAAGTGGATGAGGGCTTTCGGGTAGGCGGACCGGCAGTCTGCGGAGGCAGCGATGAGGTATGGATCAGGGCGTTCCTGGAGTATTGCCGGGACAACGGGCTGGCGCCGGACTTTGTCACCAGGCACCATTATACCACCGAAGTGCCGGAGCGGGTGGGGCATTACGGCTACCCGGAGCTGATGCGGGCCGAGGACGGTTTCGCCAATCTGCACACCACCAGGGAGATTATAGACAGTTTCCCGGAATACCGGGGAAGGGAAATCCACATCACGGAGTTCAATACCTCCTATATCCCCAATGCGCCGCTGCATGACACCAACCAGAACGCGGCTTACATAGCCCGTCAGCTATCCAGGCTGGGGGATGACAATGAATCCTATTCCTACTGGACCTTCGGGGACGTGTTCGAGGAGCAGGGCGTGCCCTTTACGCCCTTCCACGGAGGCTTCGGCCTGGTGGCCAACGGATGTATCCCCAAGCCCACCTTCTGGAGCTTTGCCTTCTTCAAGAAGCTGAAGGAAGGGAAGGGGCACTGCATCCTGAAAAACGATAATGCCGTAGTGATGAGCATGGACGACGGCAGCTACCGCGGGGTGGCATGGAATGTGGCCGACAGGCGGACAGGAGAGAAGTATCTGCTGACCCTGGAGATGGAGGAGCAGCGGGAGGGATGCCTGCTGACGAAAACGGTGGACGAGGCCCGCTGCAATCCGCTGAAAATATGGCATGACATGGGCGAACCGGCGAACCTGTCCCCGGAGGAATGCAGGCTGCTGCGGGACGCCGCCCGTCCTTTCGTGGAGACCAGGCGGGTGAAGCCGAAGAACGGCAGGCTGGAGATCTCTTTCCCTGTGGAGCAAAACGGCGTGGCCTACTTTGAGTGGAGACCGGGGAAGGTCGTGTCGGACAGAGGATATTCCTACGGGCGCGCCGCGCAATATCCGGCGATCAATCCCATCACCAGGCTGGATTATCCGGATCCCGATGCCATCCGGGTGGGGGATACCTATTATATGGTGAGCACCACCATGCACTTCATGCCGGGCTGCGAGATTCTGCGCTCCTACAATCTGCGGAACTGGGAGCATCTTTCCTATGTATATGAGAAGCTGGACAGCACGCCGGGGCAGACCCTGGAGGGGGAGGAGAACATCTACGGCAAGGGCATGTGGGCGGCATCCCTGCGGTATCACGATGGCACCTACTATGTGTGCTTCGTGGCGAACGATACCCACAAGACCTATCTCTACACGGCTTCCCGGCCGGAGGGCCCCTGGGAGAAGCGCTATATAGAAGGATTCTTCCACGACTGCTCCCTGCTCTTCGATGATGACGGCAAGGTCTACATCGTGTACGGGAACCGGGAAATCTGGCTGACACAGTTGAAAGAGGACTTAAGCGCTCCTCTGGAGGGCGGGCTCCATCGCCTGATCGTAAGCGATAAGGACAATCCGCACCTGGGCTATGAGGGCAGCCACCTGTATAAGATCCGCGGAAAATATTATCTCTTCCTGATCCATTCCAGGCCCGATATGTGGAGAAGGACGGAAAGCTGTTTCGTGGCGGATTCCCTGGAAGGGGAGTTCCTGGGCGGAGACGTGCTGGACGACGATTGCGGGCTTCCGAACAGAGGCGTGGCCCAGGGCCCTATCGTAGATACGCCGGAGGGGAAATGGTACGCGATCCAGTTCCAGGACAGCGGGGCGGTGGGGCGGGTGCCCTTCCTCATGCCTGTGACATGGGAAGATGACTATCCCGTCTTCGGAGACCGGGGGACCATTCCCCAGGATTTCCCCGTAGAGAGCACAAGGCCGGGATATGTCTATGCGCCTCTGGTGGGCAGCGATGACTTTAAGGGGGATCTGAAGACGCACTGGGAATTCAACCATGAGCCTGACTTGTCCCTGATTGCCCATGACAGAGAGGCCGGAACCTGGCAGGTCGCTACCGACAAGGTGTGCGCCTCCCTTCTGCAGGCCAGGAATACCCTGACCCAGCGGATGCTGATGCCTGGCTGCGCCGCGGAAGTCACCGTGGACGGCGGGGGTCTGAGGGAGGGGGACTTCGCAGGACTTTGCGCCCTGCAGTCCTGCTTCGGATTCCTGGGGCTGACCCGCAGGAACGGGGAGCTGCTGATGGTGGTGCGGACCGTGGAGCCGGGAGAATTCCGGAAATTCCCCCCGGAGAACAGGCCGGAGGAGGAATGGGCTGCAGTGCCCGTGGAGGAGAAGCCCTATGTCCTGAAGCTGGAAGCGGACTTCTCGGAAGGAAAGGATGTATGTTCCTTCTATTATAAGGACAGGAGCTTCTGGAGCCGCTGGCAGAAGATCGGGCCGGAGCATCAGCTTCGGTTCAGCATGGAACATTTCTGCGGCTGCCGTTTCGGCCTGACGGTGTACTCCACCAGAGAGGCCGGCGGAAGCGCGGCGTTCAGCGAGTTTGTATATCGAGAGAGATAATGATTGGCATCGTCCGCGAGACATGCGGAACTGGAATAGGAGGTTATATATGCATACAAAACGAAATCAGGCACTGACCATGCACCCGCTGTTTTTCGACCCCATCTACAGGACGGCCTACAGGGAGGAAAAGGACGGCAAGACTGCCCTGAAATACCGGGACGACATCTGGGGGGTAAGGCTGGAGGACAATGGGGACGTGACCTTCACCATGCACGCCCCCTCGGCGGAGACAGTGGAGGTGGCCGGGGTAGGCGGCAGCATGGGACGGGAGCGCATCGCCCTGGAGCGGGACGGGGAGGGAAACTTCTCGAAGACCGTGTCCGGCATTGCGCCGGGCTTCCACTATCATTTCTGGTATGTGGACGGCGTGCAGGTCGCCAACCCGGTGGCGCCGGTGGCTTACGGGTGCTTTGGGGCCACCAACTTTTTCGAAGTGCCCGGAGAGGGGGAGGACTTCTGGTTCCTGAAGGATGTGCCCCACGGGGATGTCCAGATCCGCACCTATGTCTCCGGCGTCAACGGACATGTGAAGAAATGCTATGTGTACACGCCGCCCTCCTATGACAGGGAGCCCGGGCGGAAATACCCGGTGCTCTATGTACAGCACGGCGTGGGCGAGGATGAGACGGGCTGGATCTGGAACGGCAAGCTGAACTTCATCCTGGACAATCTGATCGCGGAGGGAAAAGCCAGGGAGATGATCGTGGTCATGTGCTGCGGCTACGCTTTCCTGAAGGACGAGGATCCCGTCTTCTTCCCGGGGGATTTCGGCAGGGAGATCGCGGAGAATGTCATTCCCTTTATCGAGGACCATTACCGCACCGCAAAGGGGCGGAGCAACAGGGCCATGGCCGGGCTTTCCCTGGGATCCGCCCAGGCCACCCAGTTCGTTGCCCGCTTCCAGGAGCTGTTCGCCCATCTGGGCGTGTTCTCCGGCATGCGGGACCAGGAGGCGCAGCAGATTTTGAGCAGGCATGAGGAATACCCCATGGAGACTGTGCTGATGACCGCAGGAGCAGGCGAGAAAGGGCTGGACCAGGCCCAGAAGGCTTACACGGACCGCTTCCAGGCCCTGGGCGTGGCGGGAGGGCAGAGATGCTATCCCGGATACCATGAGTGGCATGTGTGGCGCGCCAGCCTGCGGGATTTCGCGGAGCTAATCTTCCGGGGCGGGGCGCAGGCTCAGACAGGCTCCGGAACAGGGGAGGCGGATTTCACGTATCAGGAGGCGCCTCTGGACACAGAACAGATGGACCGCCAGACCTTCGCGGAGCATATATTGATGTTCGACCCCATTTATAAGGGACTGGTCCATGCCTTTGACGAGAAGGGCAGGCCCGCCGGGAAATACAAGGATGAGCACTGCGGCGCGGAAGTGGTGGACGCGGCGGAAGGAAAGGCCAGGTTCTGGATCAGGGCAAAGGGTGCCAAGACCGTGGAGGCGGACATCTGGGGCATGGGATGTTTTGCTCTGGAGCCTGCGGAAGAAGATTGGTGGACCTGCGAGGTGAAGGGGATCGAGAAGGGATTCCACTACTACGGCGTCAAGGTCAACGGCGTGGACGTCCTGGACGGGAACGCGCCTGTGGGATACGGCGGGTTCCGGGCCGTCAACTACTTGGAGATGCCGGAGGCGGATTTTGAGGAATACAGGATCCGGCAGAACCCTCACGGAACCGTCCACCTGAACTACTACCGGTCAGAGGAGACCGGGCGCACGAAGCTGTGCTATGTGTACACCCCGGCCTCCTACGAGAAGGAGCCTGACCGCAGATACCCGGTGCTCTATCTCCAGCATGGCGGCGGAGAGAACGAGGCGGGATGGATCTGGCAGGGGAAGCTGGCCAATCTGGCGGACAATCTCATTGCCGCGGGGCAGATGGAAGAGATGATCGTGGTCATGGGAACAGGATATGCGTTCCCGGACAGCGGGGCATATCATCCGGCCATGAGCGCCTTTACGGAGGAATTGGTGAGCAGCGGGATTCCCTTTATCGACAGGACTTACAGGACGATTCCCGACAAGGAGCACAGGGCCATGGCAGGGCTGTCCATGGGCGGCATGCAGACCCAGAGATGCGTCTTTGCCCATCCGGAGCTGTTCCGGTGGGCGGGCATCTTCTCCGGCGGCCTGACCATCCGCGACGAGGAGGCGGACTACAGCGCTATCCTCCTGGATCCGGAGGAATTCTCCAGGCGGTTCGCGATGCTCTTCGTGGCCTGCGGGACGCAGGAGTGGAGCTATGAGAGCACGAAGGAGAATGAGGAGGCCGTCCTGGCGGCAGGAGTGCCCATCGTTACCTTTGAGGGATACGGCTACCACGACTGGACCTTCTGGCGGCACTGCGCCAAGGATTTCCTGCCTAGGCTGTTTCGCTGAAGCGGCGGGGGGCGGGAGGGATCCGGCGTTATATCAGACGCCTGAAAGAACCGCAGAACCATTTAAAAGCGCGTGAAAAACAGATTATAGAGAACAGACGACAGAAAGGAAACATATGGCAAAACAAGCAAAAATCACGGTCCATCCGTGCTATGAGACAGGGGAGATCTCTCCCAGATTGTTCAGCACCTTCCTGGAGCCCATCGGCACCATGGTGAACGGCACCATGTTCAACCCGAAACACCCCACCGCCGACGAACAGGGCTTCCGGCGGGACTTCATCGATGCCCTGAAGGCCACGGACATGCCGGCGGTGCGCCTGCCCGGCGGGAACTTCGTGTCTGCCTGGAGCTGGAAGGATTCCATCGGCCCTAAGGAAGAGCGGAAGGTCAGGCTGGACCCGGCCTGGCACCAGTACATCACAAATGAGGTAGGCCACGACGAGTACCTGCAGTGGACGGAGAAGGTGGGGGCGGAGCCCCTCTATACCATCAACCTGGGCACCGGGGACATGCGGGACGCCATGGACATTGTGGAGTATACCAACCATGAGGGCGGAACCTGGTGGTCCGACCTGCGCCGGAAGAACGGCCATGAGAAGCCCTACGATGTGAAGACCTGGTACTTGGGCAATGAGATGGACGGCCCCTGGCAGTTGGGCTCCTGGGACAAGGATCCGAGAGGGTACGGCGTCCGGGCCAACGAAGTGTCCAAGGCCATCAAGTGGATCGACGGACGCATCGAGACGGCAGTGTGCGCCTCCTCGGCGCTTTTCATGGACCATTATCCCCAGTGGGAGGAGACGGTGCTCCAGGAATGCTATGACTCCGTGGACTATCTCTCCATGCACCATTACCACAGCGCGCCTCCCGGAGACGTGAAAGCGCTGCTGGGCGGCTCCGTCTACTACGAGGACTTCATCAATACGGAGGTGGCGCTCTGCGACCTGATCGGGGCGAAATGCCGCTCCCCGAAGAAGATCATGCTCTCCTTCGACGAGTACGGAGCCATGATCCGGCCCAACACGCCCCTGCACCCGGGCTACGGCTACCACAATATGATCCGGGCCCACTACAGATTCGACCCGGAGAGGAAATATATCCTCCACGATCCCGACAATATGGAAGAGCGTTTCCGGCCCGGCGGGGATCTCCTGCAGATGCTGTCCATGCTCTCCATCCAGCTGGCGTTCCTGCGCCATGCGGACAGGGTGAAGATCGGCTGCATGACGGGAGGCCTGGGGGCGCTGTGTGCCTCCGACCACGACCATGTGTGGAAGTCGGCTTCCCATTACGCCTTCTGCCAGATGATGGAATACGCCAGGGGCACCTCCATGGAGACCGCGGTGGAGAGCGAGACCTTCGACATGCCCGGCTATGCCATAGACGACACCTCCCAGTATACGGGCAAGGAGGGCGTGAACTACATCGACGCCGCCTCCGCCTGGGATAAGGAGCGGGAGCAGCTGGCGGTGTTCGCCATCAACCGCAGCGAGGAGGAAGAGTATCCTCTGACCCTGGATGTAAAGGGCTTTGAGGACTATGTGTTCGCGGGACATCAGGAGATGCATACCGCCGACCTGGACGCCAGGAACACATTCGAGGAACCGGACGCCATCCGGCCTGTGGAGAATCCGGGCGGAACCTTTGAGGACGGCGTGCTGAAGACCCATGTGAAGCCCCTGTCCTGGAATGTGATTCTTTTCAGGAAAGCGGGTAAATAAGGCGCCGCTCTATGGCGGACGGGATGTCATGGAGGCGTCCCGCATCAGGCCATATCGACCCCAGGAAGAGACAATAGAGCTATGGGCTGCCCAGGGCCCGGCAGCTTAGCAGTCGGCGTGCCCCGGGGCAGCAGAACAGGAGCAAGGAGGCATAGATGATCAGAACAGCAAAGACAGAAAACGGCATGGTGCGCGGAATCGAGGCGGCGGACCCCAGGATCACGGCATTCAAGGGGATTCCCTTTGCGGCCCCTCCGGTGGGGGAGAACAGATGGCGCGCCCCGCAGCCCGCGGCGGACTGGGAGGGCGTCAGAGAGGCATATCGTTTCGCGCCGATTTCCATGCAAAGCATTCCGGGCCTTGGAACCGATATCTATTGCAGGGAATGGCATGTGGATCCCCAGATCGACATGGACGAGGACTGCCTGTACCTGAATGTGTGGACCGGAGCGAAGGATGCGCAGGAGAAGCGCCCGGTGCTGGTGTGGTTCTTCGGAGGCGGGCTGCAGTGCGGGTATCCCGCGGAGATGGAGTTCGACGGGGAGCGCCTGGCCAGGAGGGGCATCGTGGTGGTGTCCGTGAATTACAGGGTGAATGTGTTCGGCTATCTGGCCCATCCGGACCTCACCGCGCAGCAGCCGGAGGCGCCGTCCAATTTCGGCAGCCTGGACCAGCAGGCGGGGCTGAGATGGGTGGCGCGCAACATCGCGGCCTTTGGCGGCGATCCGGGCAATGTCACCATCGCGGGGCAGTCCGCAGGCGGCGGCAGCGTGCTGAGTCAGATGTCCTGTAAGGACAATGAGGGCCTGTTCCAGAAAGCCATCATCATGAGCGCCATGATCCGCAGCCCCTACAGGAAAGGGGGAATCGGAGATCCGGAGAAGCTGGACAGCGCGGAGCGTAACGGGGCGGCCTTTTTCGACTTCCTGGGGGTGAAGACCCTGGAGGAGGCCCGGAAGCTGGACGCCGCATTCATCCGAGACCGCTACGACGAGTACACCAGAGAGCATCCGGCCATGTTCACGGTGCTGGATAACCGCTTCTGCGTGGGGGATCCCCTGGTGCTGTACGCAAAGGGAGAGTGCGTGGACGTGGCGGTGATGGCAGGGAACACAGGGGACGAGTTCCACAATGAAATCCCGGCCGCCGATGAGGTGCAGTTGGAGCGCATGGCCCGAGAGCTTCTGGGAGAGCGGGCAGAGCGGTTCCTGGCCTGCCCCGAGTCCCGGGTGAAGACGGAGAGGGGCTATGCCCCGGTGAGCGGGATCAGTTGTACGGTGAGGAGCGAGTTCCTGGCCAACGCCGGTGGCGCAAAGCCCAGGAAGAACTATTATTACAGCTTCCAGGCGGACATCCCGGGCTGGGACGATCCCGGCACCTTCCACTCCGTGGATCTGTGGTTCTTCTTTGAGACCCTGGCCAAATGCTGGAGGCCTTTCGTGGGCAGGCATTACGATCTGGCCAGGCAGATGTGCAATTACTGGGCCAACTTCATCGCCACGGGGAATCCCAACGGAAAAGACGCGGACGGCAGCGATATGCCCTACTGGGACTGCTACACCCCGGAACATCGGACCCGGATGCTCTTCACCGGGGAGGGCCCTGTGGCGCAGACGAATCAGGAATCGGATTTCACAAGGCTTATCATAGAGCAGATCGGTGACATGATCGGCAGGGGCTGAGGCCAG
>CAJUFO010000053.1 GCA_910585615.1 uncultured Acetatifactor sp. | reverse complement strand
GATTCCTGGCAGGAAAGGCCGCGCTGGCAAATGGAACGAAAGCGGAAGGAGAGCCGCCCCAGTAAGGGGCGGTTCTTCCATATGGAAGGCTGAAATAAGAGAATTAGTATAAAAAGTGTAATATATCGTTACCGGCCGCCGGGCTATTGACTTTCAAATACCTGATTGATACAATTATAAAGATATAATCAAATACCCCGCTGCAAGCAACCGGGTATTTGACCCTCGCGGCATTCGCCAACTGGCCGTGCAAGCACGGCCGCTTGGCTCATTGCTCGCGGGAATAAAGGGAATGATATGGCGTTAAGCTTGAGGCGCTGGATAAGGAAAGCGAAATGGTCGTATTGTTGATAGGCGGCAGCGGTGTGCTGATGAATGCGATGATAGACAAGTTGAATAAGAATGGCCACCGGGTCTATCTCCTGACAGGCCAGAGGGAGGGCCGGTCTTCGTACAGGCATGTGTTCGAAAGATATAATTTTCCCTATGACAGCGCGAGCATCAAGGAAATCCTGGAGAGCATCAAACCGGACGTCACTGTGTTCACGGGTGCGTTCGACACCAATTTCGACTGGGGCAAACCAGAGCAGGAAATGATACGGTATACGGCTGGCCTCATGAATATCCTGTCTGCCTGCGACATATTGAAAAAGGGAAGGTTCTTCTATTTCTCATCCCAGGAGGTATTCGGCGATTCCTATATCGACAATGTGACGGAGGAGCAGGAGCCGTCTCCCAAGGGATTCAAGGCGATGGCCCTGGCCCAGGGCGAGGACATGTGCGGCAATTACCGGCGGATTCAGGGCATGCGGACATTCATTCTGCGATTCGACCATCTGTACTGGGTGCCGGAACCTGGAACGACACAGAACAACCCCTGCTTCGCCATGTGCCTGGAGGCGCTGAAGACGGGAAGGATTTCCGCCAATGCCAGGAGGGTCGCCTCCATGATATACCTGAACGATGCCGTGGAGCTGGCCTATAAGCTGATCTGCGCGGAGGCGCCCGGGCATGGCTGCTACCACATTTCCTCCGCGGAGGCTATCGGGCAGATGGAGCTGGCCAGGAAGATTCAGAGGGAGATAGGCTCCGGCATCGAGATTGTGGACAACACGGTGGGCATGGCAAATCGCCTGATTCTGGACAATAGCAGATACAAGGGGGAGTTCGGACAGGAGATATTCAACCATTATGACGCCGGTGTCAGGAAAGTGGCGGTCTACATGAAGCGCCACAGCTCTTCCTTCCTGACGGAGGAGGACGAGGGAGGAGGCTTGGCAGTAAAGGTCTGGCATAATACCCGCAGAATTTTCCGGGCGGTGGTTCCCTTCATCGAGAACCTGGTCTGCTTTATCCCTTTCTTCATGCTGAATAACAGGGCGGTGGGCAGCCGGTTCTTTGCCCGCCTGGATTTCTATCTGCTGTATGTGCTTTTGTTCGCCGTCGTCTATGGGCAGCAGCAGGCCGTTTTTTCAGGGCTGCTTGCCATTGTCGGGTTCTGCTTCCGGCAGATGTATAACCGTTCCGGATTCGAGGTGCTCCTGGACTACAATACCTATGTGTGGATGGCGCAGCTGTTCATCGTTGGGCTGGTGGTGGGCTATCTGAAGGATCAGCTCCGCTATATCAAGAATGAGAACTCGTCCAGAATCCAATATCTCAACGGGCAGCTGAAGGATATAGAGGACATCAATGACAGCAATGTCCGCATGAAGCATAATTTCGAGACACAGATTGTCAACCACAAGGACAGCCTGGGGAAGATATATGAGATTTCCTCCTCGCTGGAGCAGTACGGGCCGGAGGAGGTGCTGTTCTATGCCGCGCAGGTGCTCTCCAGGCTGATGGACTGTGAGGACGTGGCAGTGTACAGGGTGGCGAACGGCGATTACGCAAGGCTCTTCTCTGCCACATCCCGGGAGGCCAGGAAGCTGGGGAATTCCATCAAATATACAGATATGGAGGGCCTGTACGGGGAGCTGAAGGAACACCGCGTCTATATCAACAAGACTATGGAGGGAAAGATGCCTACCATGGCAGGCGCTGTCTATTCGGAGGATAAGCTGCAGCTGATACTGATGCTCTGGGGCATTCCCTGGGAGCGCATGACGCTGGGGGAGGCCAATCGGCTGACGATTGTGGGAGCGCTGATTCAGAATGCGGTAGTGCGTGCCAACCGGTACCTGGAGGCCCTGAAGAACAGGCGGTATGTGGAGGGGACCAATGTGCTGGACGAGGAGGCCTTCACGCAGCTGGTGAAAGCCTTTTCCGATGCGGAGGGGAAGGGGCTTACGGAATATGCGTTGTTGGAGATTCTGACTGGAGGGAACGACCACGAAAGCGTCGCCACCGCTCTGGGGAGCGCCATCCGCCAGACGGATTATATGGGAATCCTAAAGGGAGGAAGACTGTATGTGCTCCTGTCCAATACCAACCGGGAAGGCGCGGAGGGAATCGTGGAGCGGTTCAAAAATGCCGGCTATGCCAGCCGGCTGGAGGAGGCGGTGCTATGACCCTGGCTAAGGATGAGCGCATCTTCCTGCTCATCCTCATCGTGAATCTGATTATATCGCTCATCTACCTGCTGGCAGGGATATTGTTTGTAGTGCCAGCCCGGTTTGCGATGGAGGATAAGGAAGGGGAGGAAAGGCTGTCTGACAACAGGAGGACCTATCTTCTTCGGTTCATTGTGATGATATTGTGCCCGGTGATCGGCCCGCTGTTCTTCTTTGTGGGACATCTGTTCTATATCGTGGTATTCTGGAAGAAGGTGGATCTTGCGGATGTCATATTCAGCAAGGAACGTATCAGGGTCCGCATGAGGGCGGATGAAGAACGGGAGAGGGATATCATTCCTCTGGAGGAGGCCGTCCTGGTCAATGAGAAGAAGAACCTGCGCCTGGTGATGATGAATGTGCTCAGGGAGGACATTCAGAATTCCCTCACCGCCATCACGCTGGCGCTGGACAGCGAGGACTCGGAGGCATCCCATTACGCGGCTGCGGTCCTGTCGGACGAACTGAACAAATTCCGCATTTGTGTGCAGAAGCTGTGGAAGCAGATTCAGGAGGAGCCTGACCGGACGGAGTATGCGGAAATGCTTCTGGACTATGTGGACAATGTGCTGAGACAGCGTATTTTTTCGGCTTATGAGCAGTGCAGGTTCGTGGAAATCCTGAATTCAGCGGCGGAGCTGCTGTATGAAAAGGATCCGGCGAGATTTACGGTGGGGAGGTATGAGGAAGTCTGTCTGAGGACATTGGAGATAAAGGATTACGACCATTCCGGAAAATGGTGCCTGCGGATGGCGGAGCGGTTTCCGGAGGAGCTCTCCACATATACCTGCAGGCTAAAGCTCCACTTCGCCATGCAGGACAGAGAGGCGTTCTTCGATGCCCTGGGGGCTTTGAAGAGATCCAATGTGGTAATCGACAACGAAACGCTGGAGCTGATTCGGGTGTTTGGCTGAGGAGGTCTTTTTATGTCGATGAAGATGCTCACGCTTCTGCAGATCGGGGGCGTGCTGGCGGCATACCTGAGCGTGTCCCTGCTGGCGCCGGGTCTTCTGCTGCGCAGGAGGTTCGCGGGCATACGGACGTCTGTAAGGTGGATGGCGTATTTCATGTGCGGGAATTTCTATATCATGAATCTGGTATACCTGCTGGAGCTTTTGCATATATCATATGGGCCTACTCTGATTCTGGGAAGCCTGCTGCCGTTTGCGGTGGTCGCCGTCACCCGGTTCAGGAAGACGTTTACCCTGTCCCTGGTGCGGGGCACAAGGAGGCTCAGGCTTATCTCGGAGGGGGAGATGGGCATCAAGACGCAGATGTACCAGGCGGGGAAAAATCTGCAGAGGATGTCCTCCGGACTGCTGGGACAGAGGATGTCCGCCTACTGGCCTGACCTGATTCTGGCTCTGAATATTGTCATGCTGGTGTTCTATATATATGGCTCTAATGTGCTCAATGTATATGGATATTGTGCTTCTGATATAATAGTGCACAATTACTGGATCAACGAGTTGGGGAATAATAATATTTTTGTGGAAGGCATTTATCCTTTTGGATTTCACAATGTGATTTACTATCTGCATGCGGTGTTCTCTATTCCCACGTTTGTCCTGCTGAGGGTTTTCTGCGTGGTGCAGACGCTGATGATTCATCTGATACTTTTGGCTTTTTTGCGCGCGGTGTGTAAGTCGAAGTATGCTCCTTATCTGGGAATGATTCTGTATACCATAGGCGGTTTTTTTTCGCAGGCGACATATGACAGATTTTGCGCTTCCCTTCCTCAGGAATTTGGGATGATGTTCATATTCCCCGCCGCTTACTTTGCGATTGCGTTTTTCCGGGAGAGAGGCTTTGGAATCCAGGCAAGGTCTAAATTTAATCTGACCATGTTCGCTATAAGCATCTCTATGACTCTGGCAGTCCATTTTTACGATACGATCATCGCGGGGCTGTTCTGCGTGGGCATTGCGGTAGGGTTCTGCTTCCGGTGCCTGCGCTGGAGCTATCTGAGGCGAATCGCGCTGGCAGGTATAATCGGTATATTGCTGGCAGTGCTTCCCATGGGGGCTGCCTATATGATGGGGGCGCCTCTAGAGGAATCTCTGTATTGGGGAATGTCGGTGATGACTTCTTCTGGGGAAGAGGATACAGGGGAAGAAAACGTGAAGGATGCGGAGGAAGAGGCTGGGAATGCGCCCGCCGGTTCTGATGAAAAGCCGGCAATATCCATACGGCAGAGACTGCAGCCTGTTCTATATAAGGTGAAGGTTTATGTCGCATGCGAGAAGGATGAGGTATTGTGGTTTATGCTGGGCAGTATTGCGGCGCTTTTGCTGCTGGGAATGCTGTGGCTCGTGCTCGGAAGAAGAGAGTATGGGGGCACTCTGGTTTCGATTGCTGTTTTTATGCTGCTGCTGGTGGTGCTTCAGGGTGCCGTGGACTTAGGCCTTCCGCAGCTGATAGAGATTTCAAGATGTGCGATTTATCTTGCGTATGGGCTCGGCGCTGTATGGGGGCTTGCTGTGGACGCGTTTCTCTTTCTGCTGTTTCAGAGGAAGAAGGCTATTCATCGCGCGTCTTTTGCGACATTGGTAGCGGCCTGTGTGGCATTGGCAGTAACTGGAATCAAGACACCTGTGAAAATGGGGGGCGGGGAAACAAATGACGCGGTTATCTGTATGTCGAACATCTACCGGGAGAACCGTGATGGGGGTACCTGGACCATTTGCTCTGCCGACGATGAAAGACAAATGATGAGAGATTATGGAAATCACTATGAGCTGATTGACTTTCTGAGGGAGATGGAAGACCTGAAAAGCGATGCATCGATTACGGTTCCTACAAAGACAGTATACTTTTTCGTAGAAAAGGTGCCGCTCTTTGCGGACAATGAGAATTATGGAAGGAAGATTTCTGTAGAAGGGGCCCAAAGCGCCCTACCAAAAGGAAAGGACACGTTATCCCTTTATGCAGGAGATGCCCGATGGGTGGTCATGTCCCGCCTGTACTTCTGGGCCCAGGCCTTCCGGAGGCTGTATCCAAATGAGATGGAAGTATACTATGAGACGGATGATTTTGTGTGTTATCGCGTACAACAGAATGAGTACAGCTTATATAACTTTGCCATAGACTATGGATATAACAGAACCGGGTAATGTCGTAGCCTTTATGGGATGATCAGGAGAGGATAACATGATATCGCGGCGGAATTTTTTTACGATCGTCACATTGATGTTCGCCCTGTTCTTTTTGTGCATGGGTACCAACAACCTGAAGGACTGGCTGAACGATTATACGGTCAATACCTATACGGACACAGCGGAGGACTATCCATCCAAAATCAACATGTACATACCCGAAAGCGCTGCCTCAGGGGAAGCGGCGGAGGAGGAGACAGATGGGGGCACGGAGGAGAGGGCCTTGTATGCATCCCGTGACAGGGTGGTCCTGATAGGCGATGAGGACGGCATCTATGGAAAAGCAGCCAAGGAATGGGCGCTCTATACCAGGCGCAAAATCGCCGGATACGGCACCCTGTCGTCCTATGAGGGGGAAGTGGAGGAAGGGGACTGGCCGGAGATGCTGGTCATCGATTCCCGCTGCGTGGACTGGGAACAGGAGGGCGAGGTGGAATTCCTGACACAGTGTGTGGAGCAGGGAACACATCTGATATTCTGCAATCTCCCGGATGTAAGCATTATAAAGAAGGACCAGCAGGTGCGGAATCTGCTGGGGATTCAGAAGGTGGAGGCGGAGGAGGCGACGGCGGCGGGCCTGCATCTGTACAGCGGGTTCCTGTTGGGAGGGGAGCGGGTCTATCTCCCTGAGGAAGATAAAGAGAAGGATAATAAAAAGGATGCCACGGACAGAGAAGAAAGAATTGTCTTCCCAGGAGAGACGGATGCATCGGGGAGACCTGTGTTTCCCTGGTACCTTCTGGCATCCGGAACCAAAGCATACATGAAGGGCATCCCGGAAGACCCTTCCGTGGACACAGAGGATTACCCGGTGCTCATCTGGAGGAAAAGCTTTGGCACGGCGTATGTGTTCGCCGTGAACGGGGGCTATATGGAGGGGATAGAAGGCATAGGCCTCCTGTCCGCAATGTCGGCGGAAATGTATCCCTATGAGATCTACCCGGTGGTAAACGCGCAGAATATGGTTTTTACCGGATACCCAAGTCTGGCCGATGAGAACGGGGCGGAGATGGAACAGTACTACGGCCGTTCTGTGAAGGATTTGTTCCAGGAGGTGATATGGCCCAATATCCAGGCCGTCCTGAACAAATATCAATATAAGGCCACCTGTATGCTGACGCCCCAGTTCGACTACTCGGACGATGCGCCTCCGGATAAAGAACAGTTGGAATATTATCTGAAGATATTCAATGAAGCATCGGCGGAGATTGGCCTGTCCGGCCTGAGCGTATCGGATACGTCCCTCCGGCGGAAGCTGGAGGAGGACGGCCGGTTTATCGAAGAGGCCATAGGCGGATATGAGTTTTCCTCCTTTTATGCGGGAAACCTGCCGGAGGAGGATGTAGAGACGGCCCTGGAGGCAGACCTGCTGTCCTCAGTCATGACAGTTGTTCGCGACTATGAGAAGGGGGATCTGAGGATTATCGATTTCCTCTCGGAATATGTCACCAGCCAGAGGGTCTTTGACATAGGACTGGACTATGACTATAAATCCGACTTTCTGGTGAAATGCCTGGAGACGGCCCTGGGCTATCTGAACATATCCTTCGATATGGAGCGGGTGGCGTATCCGGATGGGAAGGAAGATGTCTGGGAGAAGGTTTCAATTACTTTTGGAACCACTGCAGATACCTACGGCAATACCTTCCGTGACTTTGACAGGACTACAGTATCAGAATGCGATATCCGCATCCGGCGTTTTCTTGCGCTGCAATATACGGACAGCAGGGCAGGAGATACGGTTCAGATAAACATATCCGAAGCTGACGGTTCCAGGTGGTTTGTCCTGAGGACCCATAATGAGAAGATTAAAGAGCTGGAGGGCGGCAGCTGGAAGCGGCTGGAAAAGGGGGCTTATCTGATTGAAGCGGACAGCGAGGAGGTCGTAATCACGCTGGCACCAGAGGACGTCAGGTTCTACCGGTAAGCGCAGGGTTCTGCGGCATGTCCGGAAAGGAGGGGCAAGTGAAGGTCTGCATGATAGTGGAAGGATGTTATCCATATGTGGCGGGAGGGGTATCTACCTGGGTGCATAACTTCATCCAGTCCTTTCCGAAGTCGGAGTTTGTCCTTTTGACAATCGTGAGCGATCGCTCCGTGAGCGGGAAATTTCTGTATCAGCTTCCTGAGAACGTGACGGAGGTCCATGAGCTGTATTTGCAGGATGTGGACTGGAACAGAAAGGGATGGCACAAGGCCAGGCTGAATCGGCAGGAATACCTTGCGCTGAGGAGCCTGATTATGAACCAGAAGGTGAACTGGAGAGTGCTGTTCAAGCTGTTCCAGAACAGTGGGATTTCTCTGGACAGGCTGCTGATGGGCGAGGACTTCATGAAAATCGTGAGAGAGTACTATGACCTGCAGTACAGCCAAGTGGTGTTCTCCGATTTCCTGTGGACCATGCGCTCTCTGTATTTGCCGTTGTTGTTTACGCTGAAGATGAAGATACCGAAGGCGGATCTGTACCACTGTGTGGCCACCGGCTATGCCGGGGTGCTGGGAAGTATGGGGAAGGCCCTTCACGGCGGATGCCTGTTGATTTCGGAGCATGGCATCTACACCAGGGAGAGGGAGGAGGAACTGCTGCGTGCCGATTGGGTGAAGGGAGCCTTTAAGAATATATGGATCGAGCAGTTCAAGAAGATGTCCAGCCTGGCCTATGAGAGGGCGGACTTGGTCACCAGTCTGTATGAGCGCGCAAGGGAGCTTCAGGTGGATCTGGGCTGTCCCATGGAGAAGACCATGGTCACCCCTAACGGAGTGGCCGTGGAAACTCTGCGGAATCTTCCGGGCAAAACCCCTGAGGATGAGGGGCGGATCAACATAGGCGCCATCCTGCGGGTGACGCCCATCAAGGATGTGAAGACCATGATTCAGGCATTCGCCTTCGCGAGGGAGAGGGAGCCCCGGCTGAAGCTGTGGATCATGGGGCCCTGTGATGAGGACAGGGAATATGCCGGGGAGTGCTTCGAGCAGGTGGAGGCACTGGAGCTTGGCGAGGACGTGGTGTTCACCGGCAGAATCGATGTAAAGGATTATCTGGGCAGAATGGACATGACGATTCTGACGAGCATCAGCGAGGGGCAGCCCCTGACCATTCTGGAGAGCTTCGCGGCGCATAAGCCGGTCATCGCTACGGATGTGGGAAACTGCCGCGGCCTGATCTGCGGGGAGAAGGATGGGTTCGGAGAAGCCGGCATCGTCACCCACATCATGAATGTGGAGGAGATCGCCCAGGCTATGGTGGACATGGCCCGGAATGGGGAGAGACGCCGGATAATGGGAGAGAACGGCTACCTGAGAGCGCAATCCAGATACCGGATGGAGCAGATGCGGCAGAACTATTGGAAAATCTACAGGGATTTTGCGGAGATAATGGGGCTTCCCTGGAAGGAAGAGCCGCCGATGGGGTGAGATAAGGAAGGAACGGGCAGATGGCAGGTATAGGCGTTAAACTCAACAAAATATATCAAAAGAACACGATTGCGACCAGCCTGGCTGGGTTCGCATACAGCACCATGTCCACTGTGACGCCGATGCTGGTAGTCATACTGAACGTGATGCTCATGGAGTATTTTCTGGATTTCAAGACGCTGGGGCTTGTGGAGAGGGAGCTGTTCTCCTGCACCGTGCTGTATACCTTCATTTTCGCCCTGTTGACCGCGTCCCCCTTTAACTCCGTGCTCTCCAAGTATATGTCGGATGTCATCTATGAAGAGCGCTATGAGGACATCCGCCCCTGCTATTATCTGGGGCTTTTCATGAATGTGACCCTGAGCAGCCTGGTGGGAATCCCGTTCTGCCTGTGGGAGCATTTCGTGGGAAAGGTGGACGTATTCTATACCTTTACGGGATACTGCTGCTACATCGCCCTGGTCCTGGTGTTCTACTCCATGATCTACCTTTCGATTTCGAAGGACTATCAGAGACTGTCCCTGTTCTTCGCCATTGGGATGGGGTGGGCCTTTGTGTTCTCGCTGTTCCTGAGATTCATTGTGGGATGGGGCATCAGGGAGAGCATGCTGTTCGCCCTGATGACGGGCTTCTTCCTCACGGCTTTTCTGGAGATGGCTGTCGCGAAGCGGTATTTTACAAAGAACAGCAACCGATATAAATCCGTTCTCCGGTATTTTGCAAAATATTGGCAGTTGGTATTGGCGAATTTTCTGTATATTCTGGGGCTGTACGTCCATAACTTCGTGTTCTGGAACACGGACATGAAGCTGGTGGTGGCGAGGACCTTTGTCTGTAACCAGCCTTATGACATGGCCACCTGCCTCGCCATGTTCACCAATATTTCCGCCACGGTGATTTTCATCACCCGGGTGGAGATGCACTTTCATGAGAGATATAAGGCCTACTCGGAAGCCGTAATCGGCGGAAGGGGAGCCGACATCGACAACGCCAAAAAGGAAATGTTCCGGCAGCTGTCGGCTGAGCTGATGAACCTGGCGCGTATACAGTTTATTATCACGGTGGTAGTGTATCTTCTTGCTATGGTGTTCCTCCCGATGTTCGGCATTTCGAATCTGACAATGAGAATCTATCCCTGCCTGATAGTGGGGTATTTTATCGTATTTATCATGTATGCGGAGATTATCTTTCTATACTATTTCGACGATATATGGGGCGTTTTGGCCACATCGCTGACGTTCTGCCTGCTGACCTTTCTGGGCAGCGTAATCGCCACGCATCTGCCGGAGCTGTGGTATGGCAGCGGCCTCGTGCTGGGAGCCTTTGCGGGATGGACAGCGGCCTATTTCCGCCTGCGCCATATAGAGAGGCGCCTGGATGCGCATGTGTTCTGCAAGGGATCCCTGCTGAAGCCCGGGATGGGGACCATGCCCCCTGCCAAGGTATATGACAGGACAGAACAGCCCGTGGACTGACGGGAAAGCACATGGGAAGGAGAGAGGAGCAGTGGAAGTCAATATTATTAGAGTCGGAATCTTTGTAGTAGGAGTCTTGCTTATCGCCATCAGCGTCTGGCTGAACTCCGTCAAGAGGCTGGCCGTGAACTATGCGGTGATATGGGGAATCGCGGGAGTGCTCATGGTCTTAATGGGGGCCATCCCCTTTTTCTCGAGCTGGACCAGGCTGCTTGCGCCGGGGACCGGACTGGCGCTTTTCTGCGTGGGGATTCTGGTGGTGTTCACAGAGCTGCAGAACAGCCTGGTGATTTCTCAGCTGAACGTGAAGAACAGGGAACTGGCCATGCAGGTAGCGCTGCTCAACCAGGAGAGCGAGCGAATCATGGCGATGCTGGAGGAGCTGGAGAAGGTTCAAGAGGACGCTTATGAAGAAGATACTGTTCACGGTTAACACCCTGGGCAGGGCCGGCGCGGAGACGGCCCTGCTGGAGCTTCTGAGGAGGCTGGAGGGCTGCGGATATGAAATCTCGCTCTATGTCATCATGGGACAGGGGGAGATGGTGGGGAAACTGCCGGCCTATGTAAGGCTCCTGAATCCGGCTTTCGATGCCCATTCCGTGCTGTCACGAAGGGGGAAGTGGAGGATGGGGAAAACGGTGTGCCGGGCCTTTTTCCGAAACGGCGGCCTGTGCGGGAAGCTGTGCCAGGTAGGAGCCAACTATAGATCCATGAAAAAGCGGGGGAAGCCGCAGATGGATAAGCTGCTGTGGCGCATGGTGTCAGAGGGCGCGCTGCGCTTTGAGGAGAGATTCGACCTGGCGGTGGCCTGGCTGGAGGGGGCTTCCGCCTATTATGTGGCCGATCATGTGAAGGCTGCAAAAAAATGCGGCTTCATCCACATCGACTATGAAAGCGCCGGGTACACCAGGGAGATGGACCGGGGCTGCTGGGACAGGTTCGACCGGATTTTCGCGGTCTCCGAGGAGGCCAGGAGCCATTTCCTGGCGGTCTATCCGGAATATGCCTCCAGGACAGGGGTGTTCCACAACCTGCTGGACAGGGAAGGCATCCGGCGAAAGGGCCAGGGCCGGGGAGGTTTTGATGACGGCTATGAGGGTATGCGCCTGCTGACAGTGGGGAGGCTGACATATCAGAAGGCCTATGATGTCGCCATTGACGCCATGAAGCGGCTGAAGGACGCGGGCCAGAGGGCCAGATGGTACGTGCTGGGAGAGGGAGACCAGAGGAAGACGCTGGAGCGGAAAATCGCGGCGCTGGGATTGAAGGATGATTTCGTGCTGCTGGGCGCGGTGGAGGATCCCTATCCCTATTATGCGCAGACAGATCTCTACATACATGCCACCAGATTCGAGGGGAAGAGTATTGCCATCCAGGAGGCCCAGATTCTGGGGTGTGCCGTCATCGCCTCCGACTGTAACGGCAACAGAGAGCAGATTGTGGACGGAGAGGACGGAATCCTGTGTCAGCTGACGCCGGAGGCCGTTGCGGACAGTATCGCGGCGCTGCTGGCGGACGGGGACAGGAGGATGGCCCTGGGCAGGGCGGCAGAGCGGAAAAATGAAGGACAGGACCAGGAGCTGCAGCAACTCCTGGCGCTTTTGACATAGGAAAGCCAGGAGAGGAGACAGAGATGAAGACAAAAGAACTGCTGATCATCATACCGGCCTACAATGAGGGGAAGAACATCCAGAGGGTGCTGGAGCACCTGGAGCAGCTGGAGGAAATGAATTTCAGCGATGTGGCGGACATCCTTGTGATCAACGATGCCTCCACGGATACCACCAACTGGATTGTGAAACAGATGCAGTATCCCATGATTTCCCAGCTCTACAATATGGGATATGGCTGCGCGCTGCAGACAGGATATAAGTACGCGGTCCGCCGCGGGTATAAATACCTCATACAGATGGACGGAGACGGACAGCATGACGTCTGCAATATCCCCGTCATCTACCAGAAACTGAGGGAAACGGACCAGGGGGGGCGCTACCCGGATATCGTACTGGGGGCGAGATTCCGAAAGGACAGCGCTGATTTCCCGGTATCCCTGCCCAAAAGGATGGTGTATGCCATGTTCCGGGGCATGATTCGCGTGATAACCGGGGAGAGGATATCGGATCCCACCACCGGGCTGCAGGGCCTGAGCCGGAAGGCTTTCCTGTATTACTCAAAGTACAATCATTTTGACGACAAGTACCCGGATGCCAATATGCTGATTCAGATGATGCTGATTCAGTTCAAGGTGGTGGAGATTCCGGCGGTGATGCATCCGCGGACAGAGGGGAAGAGCATGCATTCCGGGCTGAAGCCCTTCTGGTATATGCTGCGGGTCATCTATAGTGTGCTCATCATACTGATTCAGGTGAAGCTGTTGAAAATGGACGTGGGGGTGGGATTGAAAAGTGCGGATAAGATTTAGGCATTCGGTGGGCTTTCAGAAATCGGAATACAGGGAGAGCGCTGCCCCGCTGCGCAATCCTGGCTGTGGCTGGTACCATATCTATACCTTTCCCGCCCAGCCTCCAGCGGGGGATTCCCCTGTCTCTATAGAAGAGGAGGCGTGGATGGACGATGCCCGCAGGGAGGAGCAATTGGCGCTGGCATTGATCGACATAGGCGCTTTCCGGACCAGGGCGATTACAGAGGAAGCGCTTCTGCGCGTCACGCGCATATTGGATTACTTTCGCCGGAACCGGAAGCAGGTGATCCTGCGCTTTGTCTATGACACAGAGGGAAAATGTATGATGAAGGAGCCCCTGACGCTGTCCATGGTGAAGCGGCATATGGAACAGCTGGGCGGAATCGTCAGGACATACAGGGAAGATATCCTTGTGGTGCAGGGGGTGTTTGTGGGAAACTGGGGAGAGATGCACGGCTCAAAATTCCTGGACGACAGATCTCTGTGCGAACTGATCGATACGCTGTACCAGGCCACAGAGGGGGCATGTTTTCTGGCGGTGCGCACGCCGGATCAGTGGCGCAGAATCGCGGGCAGCGACAGAGTGGGGGAGGGCGTGGTGAGACGTCTGGGACTGTTCAATGACGGCATGTTCGGCTCCCCTACGGATTTGGGCACCTACAGCGCCGGGGGCAGGCAGGAGGAGCTTGCCTGGCAGAAGGAGCATCTGGCATTCACGCCGAACGGCGGGGAAGCCATTGCGGATGCGGTCCCGGTAGGCTGCATGGAGGCGGCGAAGGAGATGGGGGAGATGCATGTAGGCTATCTGAACAGCGTATACCATCCGGATCAGCTGGAGCACTGGAAGAGGGAGACGGTGGAGGAATCCGGCTGCTGGGCGGGAATTAGCGGCTATGACTATATCGGGCGGCATCTGGGATATCGGTTCGTGGTACGGGATGTGGAAGAGGGGAAGGGGAAGGAACTGTATATCAAAATCGAAAACTGCGGATTCGGGAACCTCTGCCAGGAGGCCGACTGCTTTCTGGAGATAGAGGCGGGGGACGGAAAAGCCGTGAGCAGGCGCCTGGACACGGATCCTCGGCAGTGGAAGAGCGGGGAGGCGACCCTGCTGCCCACAGGGCTCTCCTCAAAAGGGAAATACGAGGCGGGAAGCAGGATCTATCTCGCGCTGAGGCGAAGGAGCGATGGACGAAATATCCTATTTGCCAATCAGAATGCCGGCAAGAGATTCCAGATCGGGGAATTTTTTGATTTCTAAGGAACCTACAAAGAAATCAGCCCTGTCGCTGTCCGATTCATTGGCCAGAAAGATTTCGCAGCCTGAGACGGGATCGCTTATTTTCAGGAAAACATCATAGGATCCTGTAGCATAGCTGCGGATATCCAGCGGGATATCCAGCTGCACCTCTTCGCCGGATGACCAGAGACGGGTGTCGGTCTGTACCGGCAGCACATACTCGGCAGGCTGCAGGGTGTCTTTTAAAATCAGGGATACGTCAAAGGAGCGGTAACAGCTGGAAAACCCCACATTTTCCAGGACAAGGGACAGCCATGCCGTCTTCCCGCAGGAAGCGGTGGAGCGGAAAGACGAGGAGCGCAGGACGTACCGATATCCCAGATGCCTGGAGATGTAATCATAGCCGCTCATGCCATCGAAAGGGGAGTCGCCGGTGTAGACGCTCTCGCTCCATTTGGAAAACACCGCCTGGTCATAGCTGCGATTCAAATAAGATACATGCATGGCGGCCAGATCCGCGGCGGCAGAGGGGAAATCGTTGAAGGGATTGTCGATGACGACCTCCCCGCCATTGGGCACATAGTCGCACAGGGCGTTCTGGAATTCGATTTCTGCCCGGCGTGTAAGCTTTCCGTAATACTGTGCGGAGTCCAGGGCATCCAGGGAGCCGTAGGTGCCAAGGTCCGTGTCCGATCCCAGCATGCCGTCGTTAAAGAGGCCCAGCCGGGTGGACAGGGAGCCGCCGAAGGCCTGGGAGGCGGACAGGGGGGCATGGGATCTGGCGATTACCCGCCAATACTCCGGTGTGCGGACCGCCAGGAAGATGGACGAATCTATGACGGCATCCAGCCGGTTGATCAGGGCCAGCAGGCTTTCTTCGTCCAGGTAGCCGGAGCTGTGCATCTCGCCCCAGGAGCCTACAAAGACGCCCTGCAGGATATAGACGCAGTCGGTATGCCGGTTTATGATTTCCGCTGTCTGTGTCATGTGCGTGAGAATCAGGGAGATGTCCCCGGGCTCTTTTTCCAGGCCATTGCCGTCCCAATCGTAGAGGAAGCGGACTATCAGCTGCCGTCCGGTAGACTGCCAGGTGTCCAGGATTTCTTCCAGCTGCGCCAGCCCTTTGCTGCTGACAGGGCATTCCCTGTAGTTCTGCAGGTTGATTTCCAGCATGGCCAGTCCGGGGCCCTGCTCCTGTGCCTCGACCGGCACCGGGTCAAAGGAATCGGTATCCGAGAGGATGTACTCGAACATCTGGTACCAGCCGATATAGGGGTTTTCCAGCTCTCTGGCCGATTCCGTATACACAGCGGAGGAATAGCTGGAAAAACGCATACCTGTGCACAGCAAGAACATTCCCGCGGTCAACAGGACAAATGATATCAGGATGGCAAAAAGAACGGCTTTTTTTCTTTTCATGAGAAATCGTTCCAATCTACGGCAGAAATGGGTGAAAATGTTGCCATGCCGATTATTGTAGCATAGTTTTCCCTGAAAAGCTATGGAAATCCGCGCATTAATAAATACATTTCATAAATGAAAAGGAAGCAATCTACAGAATGCGTTTGAAGAATATATTACGGAACAGCTTATTTAGCCTGGTTTCCCAATTCGTATTGATTATCATCGGGTTTTTCAGCCAGCGCGTGATGAACCTGGTCATGGGGGAATCCCTGATTGGCATGAACAGCGTCATCGCCAATATAATAGCTATTCTGTCCGTCTCTGAGCTTGGGATATCGTCGGCAATCGTGTATCACCTTTATGAGGCGCTGGCAGTCCGGGACGAGTCCAGAATCATCTCCTTGATGAACCTGTACCGCAGGGCGTTTTGCCTCTTTGCCGGCGTCATCACAGCGGCAGGGGTCTGTGTCATGCCCTTCGTGCACAATTTCCTGAAGGGCAACAGCTTTTCCCTGTCTTATGTCCGCCTGATCTACTGCCTGTGGCTGGCGCGGACAGCCTTGTCCTATCTGCTCTCCTATAAGCGTTCCATATTGATTGTGGATCAGAAAGAATACATCGTCAGCATCACAGCCCTGGTGATGAATCCGCTGAACTACGGACTGATAATCGTCATTTTGAAGCTTTGGCAGAATTATGAGCTCGCGCTTGGCCTGAACATTGTCGTGGAGGCGGCGGTGAACATATGGATCATCAGATATGTGAACAGAAAGTATCCTTTTTTGAGGAGGAGCAGGCGGACGCCTTCGGACAGGGAGGTGGCCCGGATGCTCGTGGGCGATATCAAAAACGTCTTTATATCCAGGCTTTCTTCCAAGCTGCTGGTGTCCACGGATAACCTGATCATATCCAGCTTCATCAGCGTGGCCGTGGTAGGGAGATATGCCAATTACTGCCTGATCACCCAATCCGTCATGAATGTCATGAAGGCCATCTCCGATGCCATCCAGCCCAGTGTGGGCAACATGCTTACGGAAAAGAACCAGGAGAAGAACTATCAGATCCTCAGGCAGATTACCTTCCTGTTCTTCGTTTTGGCCGCGTTCTGTTCTGCCGGCCTGATGTCGCTGATGACGCGCTTTGTCACTGACATTTGGCTGACGGAAAGCTATCGGCTGGACAAGTGCACCGTGACCCTGTGCGTGATGAACGTTTACCTGTTTTTCATCAGTCTGCCCACGGCCATGATGATGACGGCCAGCGGCATGTTCGAAAAGGAGCGCGACCTCTCGGTCCTGTACGCCGCGGCCAACCTGATTCTCTCATTGCTCCTGGTAAGGCCGCTTGGCATGGCAGGCGTGCTCCTGGGTACATCCGTGTCCTATATCGTCCAGATTGTCTGCAGGACGTATTTCTTTTTCCGGTATTATCTGAAAAAAAACAGCGCCGAATATATTGCGGATATTCTGCAATATGGTATACTGGTAGCGGTGGAGGCCATGGGAACATGCTGTGTAGTGGACAGGATATATGATGGCAGAAGCTTCTTTAGATTCACTCTGTGCATATTCATCTGCGTTTTCCTCCCCTGCGCAGCGAATCTGCTCCTCTTTTTCAAAAGCTGGCGCCTGCGGAGCATTGCCCGTATGGCAAAAGGCCTCGCCTCACGTAGATAGATGCTTTCAGTAGAACTGCGATCGTGGATTCGGTCCTGTGGAGAGAGGGATTGTATGAATAAAATATCGGTCATTATCCCTATGTACAACGCGGAACCTTTCATCAGGCAGTGTATCCGCTCTGTGACGGACCAGACATACCGCAATCTGGAGATTCTGGTGATAGATGACGGGTCTGTGGACAAAGGGCCTGCCATATGTAGGGAGCTGGCGGAGGCGGACGGGCGGATAATGCTGCTGCGCCAGGAGAACCAGGGGGTCTCCGCCGCCAGGAACACGGGGATTGACAGGGCCTGCGGCGAGTATGTCTTTTTCCTGGACAGCGATGATGCCATCCATCCCCGGCTGCTGGATGAGATGGTGGGCAGGGCGGAAGGAGACGGGGCGGAGCTGACCTTCTGCGGCTACGCCAGGCTGGAGGGCGGAGCGCTGGACGAGGCGCTTGCGAGGGCCTGGGAAGAAGCGCAGAAGGCCCGGGAGCAGGGCGGAGGGGACAGCGATGCCGCCCCGCAGGGAGCAGGCGATAGAGCCGCTGCCGGAAAGCCGCTGACAAGGGCGGAAGGCGACCAGACCCGGTGGCAGACGGTGGACGAAGAAAAGACAGAGAGCTGGTTCCATGTAAAGCACACGGATATTTTCTCCGGCATCGGCGGCAAGTTGATTCTGCGTTCCGCCATAGGGGACATCAGGTTCGACAGGAGCCTGGCCAACGGAGAGGACACCTGGTTCCTGTATCAGCTGATCGACAGGCAGGTGAAGAGCGCCTTCTGCGAGAATGCGTGGTACTATTACAGAGCGCATGCCGAGAGCGTCACAAATTCTGCCGGGACGGCAAAAGGCAGACGATATTTCGAGTGTTCCATGCGGATCAGGGACGGCGAATACCGGAAGGGCCGGACGGACTATGCCATGCGATGGGAGATTGTCCTGGCAGAGCAGCTAAAGAGGAGCTACGAGTCCCTGCGGCAGTGGGGAGAGCGGGAAGCCGCGGCGGACTTGCGAAGGATGGCTGCCTCGCAGATGGGACATCCGCTGTTCCGGGAAATCTGCCTCAGCGACCGGATGCTTTTCCGCTGCTGCTTTTGCTGTTATCCGGTATACGTGATTTTAAATAAATTAGTTCGTATTTTGGCGAAAGGAAGGAGCCGGTGAGATGGAGGAAAGGAATGCGCAAGTGGGCATCATAACGTTCCACTGTTCCAATAATTACGGAGCCATGCTCCAAGCCTACGGGCTGAAGCGGTTCCTGAATGACAAGGGGATAGGGACTCAAATCGTGCGCTACGAGCCGCCCTATATGACAGGCCGCCACTGGTGGATTCCCTATGCGCCCATCCAGGGGCTGAAGGGCCGCGTCTGGGGCCTGTTCAATATGTTGAACGGCTTCCTGGCCCATATGCGGGTGCGGCAGGACTTTTCCAGGCAGCGGGCCAACATGGAGCGGTTCCGCAGGGCCTATCTGCTGGAGCCGGGGCAGCCAAAGGCTCTGTCCGTCCGGGGGCTTAGGAAGCTTTCCTATCGATATTATATCGTGGGCAGCGACCAGATATGGAACCCGGTCATCACCTGCGGGCTGCGGAAGGCTTATTTCGGGGCCTTTCCGGCCAGGGGCAAGGAAAAGGTCATCTCCTACGCCGCCAGCTTCGGCGGAGCGTCCATTCCTGACCGGTACGACGAAGACTTCTCCAGGCTGGTGCGGCATGTGGATGCCCTGTCCGTTCGGGAGGAGGATGCCATCCCCTATGTAAAGAAGCGCTACGGAGGCGAAGTGTGCGCCGTGCTGGATCCGGTGTTCTTCCTGGACAGAGAGACCTGGCAGCAGGCGGAAAAAGCGCCGGACATAAAAGGCTACATCCTGCTCTATGTCACCGAGGGCAACCGGAGGATGGCGGAGTACGCCGGAAAGCTGGCCAATGAGAAGAACCTGTCCGTGGTGGAAGTGCGGGCAGGGCTCCAAGGGGTAGATCAGGGCTTCGACCTGGATGTGACTGCGGGGCCGGCGGAGTTTTTGGGCTACATCCACCATGCGGACTATGTGGTGACCAATTCCTTCCACGCGGTGGCCTTCAGCATTATCTTCCAAAAGAGATTCCTGGCCTTCGCCCACAGCAGCTTAAGCGCCAGGCTGCAGAACGTCCTGCGGATTCACGTCCTGGAGGATAAAATATGCTGGGAGGGCGACGGCGGGGACATCGATGCGGATGTGGACTGGGAGGCGGTAGAGCGGCGGACAGTGGAGGCCACGGCCGCTTCCGGGGAGTTCCTGCTGCGGAGCCTGGGCAGGGGATAAGCGCTTTGGGAAGGAGAGGTGCCAGGATGGAGCTATATCGTGAGAAAAAGACCTGCTGTGGCTGCGGCGCCTGCGCGGACATATGCCCTGTAGGCGCTATCCATATGGTCATGGACGAGGAGGGCTTCCGGTATCCGAAGGTAAATGAAAAAAAGTGTACAAAATGCGGAAAATGCGCGTCCACATGCCCCATGAAAGGGAGGAAGGCAGAAGAAACGGAGAAATCCTATTTCGGTATCCGGGCAAAGGAAAGAGGGCTGCGCCTGGCCAGCTCCTCCGGCGGCATGTTCCCGCTGCTGGCGGACTATGTGTTCCGGCGGCAGGGGGTGGTCTACGGCGCCGCTTATGACGGGAACATGAAGGTGGCGCACGGGGAAGCTCGGGACAGACAGGAGCTGGATGTCCTGAAGCGGACGAAATATGTGCAGAGCGACTTGACGGGAACCTACCGTCGAATCCGCCGACGCTTGGAGGAGGGCAGGTGGGTGCTTTTTTGCGGCACCCCCTGCCAGGCCCAGGCCCTGCGGCTGTTTTTGGGCAGAGCTTATCCGAAGCTGATTATGGCGGATCTGGTCTGTTACGGAGCCCCCTCTCCCGGCATATGGGAGGCATATGTGAAGAGCCTGGAGCGGAAGCGGGGCGGCAAAATGACGGCGTTCTCCTTCCGGGACAAGCGGGCGGGGGACAATGGGCATACCTGCGCCTATGTGGTGGACGGAAGGGAGTATGCGAGGAGCCTGAACGCCGACCTGTTCTGCAGGATGTATTTCACCAATCATAGTATACGGCCCTCCTGCCACGCCTGCGGATACTGCACCGTGGACAGGGACAGTGATTTCACCCTGGGAGATTTCTGGGGCATCGAGAAGGTCAGGCCGGACATGGATGACGGAATGGGCACCTCCATGGTCATCCTCCACACAGGCTTAGCCAGGGAAATCTGGGAAGAGGTGAAGGGGGAGACGGATTGGTTCCCCTGCGGGCGGGAGGATGTGCTGCAGCCCAGGCTGAAGGCCCCCACACAGGCAGCGGCGGGGCGGGCGCGGTTCATGGACCTGTACCGCAGGCTCCCCTTCCCGCTGTTCCTGAAATGGTTCTGGCTGAAGCAGACCTGGACAGGCGCATGGAGACGGCTGGCAGGGGGGAGGAGCGGCACATGAGATTGTTTCGATATCTGTACGACCAGCTCAGGGATATGGAATGGAGAGCATACAATAAAAGAAAGCTCCACAGGCTGCGCAACAGGGAGTTCACGATTATAGCCTCAAACTGTAACGGCACCTTTATGTATCATGACATAGGGCTTCAATATTTGACTCCTACGGTCAATCTGGCCATGGGCATGGATGACTTTGTGAAAATGGCCGGGGATTTGAAGCGATATATGGAAGAGGAGATTACGGAGGTGAAAGGGGAGACGGGATGTCCTGTGGGGATGCTGGGGGATGTGCGAATCAATTTCGTCCATTACAGCACCTTTGAGGAAGCTGTCAGGAAATGGGAAGAGCGCAAGGCCCGGATCAAATGGGACAATCTGTTCATCGTGGGGACCCAGAAGGACGGCTGCAGCTATGAGACGCTGCAGTGCTTTGACCGACTGCCCTATCAGAATAAGGTAGTCTTCACCCAGGTGGAATATCCGGAATTCTCCTCGGCCTATCATATCAAGGGCTTCGAGGAGAAGGAAGAGATGGGCGTGCTGACATTTTATAAGAAGCAGTTCCGCAAGAGGCGGTATCTGGATGATTTCGACTACGTGGACTTTTTGAATCAGGGAGAAAACAAGGAATTCGGAGGAAAGTGACATGACAGAAATGTTCCGATACCTGACAGGCATACTGGAGAAAAGGGAGCAGAGAACCTGGAAGCTGTATGCGGCCTTTAGCCTGGTGAGCCCGGTGGTGGACATCTTCAGCTTTTCTGTCATCATCTATATCATCAACAGGGTGGTGCAGGAAAACCGGGCATCCGATAAACTGACAGCTTTTACACTGTTCATGATACTGTTGTCCCTGCTGAAATGCCTCTTCGAACTGTACAAGAGCAAGGTTTCCAACCGGTTCGTGTACAACGGGGCCCAGAAGCTGTCCATGAGGATCTACGAGCTGCTGATTAAGGAGGATCTGCGGGAGCACAGCAAAAAAAGCGCCATGCAGGCCCTGAACATGGTCCGCAACGACACCACCAGCTGCATCCAGATTATCATGGACTGCATCGGGATCGTGGTGAACGGCATCACCATGGCGGGCTACGGAGTGATGCTGATCTATGTGTCCAAATGGATGGGAGCGATAAGCTGCGCCGTATTGCTTCTGCTCATGGCCTTTGTGTTCGTCCGGATGCGGGCGAGGATGAAGGCTTACGGCGAGAAGGCCCGGGCCTGCTCCATCAAGGCCAATTCCCAGATCACCATCGCCTACGGCTCCTTCAAGGAGATGAAGATTGACGACCGCTCCGCCTTCGTCCTGGGGAAATACAAAGAGGCCAGCAGCGACTACGCCCAGGTGCAGGGGGAATACAAATACCAGCTGAACAGCATAGCCGTCATCCTGCAGAATTCCATCATGGCGGCCATGTTCGTGATACTGGCGGTGATTCTCGTGTTCGGCACGAACCTGGCCACGGTTCTGGCGCCCATGGTGGTGTACATCACGGCTCTGGTCAGGATGCTGCCCATGGCCTATACCATCCTGAGCGGTATGAACAATGTGGAGTTCGCCGGGAAGGCCTATGAGGCGATCCGGGAGTGCATCGGGAAATATGCCCGGATTAAAGAGGAGGAGGGCCGCCTGGGGAAGCTGCGCCAGAAGCGCCTGACCTTTGAGAGGGGGGTCAGCGTCAGGAACCTGACCTTTGGGTACAATGACAGGGTGAAGATATTCGAGGATGCCTCCATCGACATCCCGTTGGGCTGCTCCATCGCCATCATCGGGGCTTCCGGGGCGGGGAAGACCACCTTCGTGGATCTCCTGCTGGGTCTTTTGAAGCCCCAGAGCGGTCATGTGTTCTTTGATGACTACGACATTGTGGAACAGAGGGATTCCCAGGGCCCCTGCAGGGCCAGCATGGGCGAGCTGGTGAGCTACATCCCCCAGACTGTGTACCTGAACGGGGAGACCGTGCAGAACAATGTGGCGTTTTTTGAGGACGAGCGGGAAATCGACATGGCCAGGGTGGAGGAATGCCTGCGATGCGCCCAGATATGGGAGGACGTGCAGCGGATGCCGGACGGGGTGCACACTCTGATAGGAGAGAACGGAACCGCCGTCTCCGGAGGGCAGAGGCAGCGGATCGCCCTGGCCCGGGCGCTGTACAAGGACTTCGAGCTGCTGGTGATGGACGAGGCCACGGCGGCGCTGGATATGGAGACGGAGATGGCGGTCATCGATTCCATCCGCCAGATCAAGGAGAACAAGACCCTGATCATGGTGACCCATCACATGAGCCTGGCCAATGAGTGCGATGTGGTGTATAGGATTGAGGACAGGAAAATCCTGCGGGTGAAATAGGCTGCCGCCGGAAGTGTAACGCGGAAAACTGGGCTTAAGGTGTCCTGGAAATGGGGTGAAATAGGATGGAAACGGGAGGAGGGAACATGGCTCTGGAGGGAAGTAAATGGAAGGAGGGGCTGGTCTCCATCGTCACGCCGGTCTACAATGGGGAGGCGCATCTGGCAGGGATGCTGGACTCCGTGCTGGCCCAGACCTATCCCGAGATAGAGATGATTCTTGCGGACGACGGCTCCGAGGACGCCACCTTACAGGTGGCGGAGAGCTATCGGGAAAGGTTCGCCGCCAGGGGCTACGTCTACCGCATCGTACAGGCGCCCCACAGGAATGCCTCCTCCGCCATCAACGCAGGGCTCCCCTATGTGACGGGAGAGTACCTGATCTGGCCCGACAGCGACGATGTGCTGGAGCCGGAGTCCGTGGCGAGAAGGGTGGCGTTCCTGGAAAGCCGCCCTCAGTACCAATGCGTCAGATCCCTGTCCTATTATTTTGACGAAAGCACGAAAGAGCGGCTGGACAAGGCCGACGAGCAGAGAGGGGATTTGTCCAGAGAGGATCTCTTCTGGGATATCCTGGAGTCCAGGACCTTCGTATGCTGCGGCTGCTACATGCTCAGGTCGGAGCCTTTTTTCCATATCTATCCCCAGCGGCATATCCCGGAGTATGACGTAGGGCAGAATTTCCAGATGCTGCTGCCATTTGTATACCGGCATAAATGCCCTACCATCCGGGAGGAGCTCTATGGTGTGGCGGTGAGGGCCGGGAGCCATTCCAGGACTGGGCTGACCCAAGAGCGGGAGGAGAAAAGGTATGCGGAATATGAGATGTTAGTAGACGATATCGCGGAAATCTGCGGTATGGAGGACGAGGCCTTGAGACAGCGCATCACGGCCTGGAAGGCAGCCCGCCGCTACCGGATTTCCCTGAAATACCGCCGGTGGAGGGAGACCCTGAGGGCCCTGGGCCAGCTACACCGCTGCGAAGGCTTTCGCCTGGGGGACGCGGTAAAGGAGGTCATCTGGGCATTTTTCGTCAAAGGCTGGGTGGCGGAAAAGGTCTATACGTATTACCGGAAAAGTAATTGCCGAAAAAACAGGAAAATAGCGGAAGCCGGCGCAGTGGGCTCGGAGGCATGCGAGGTGATTCCTGGAGGGCAGGGCGGGAGGCCCGGGATTACCTGCGCTCCAGCCAGGCATAGCTCACCCGGGAAATCAGGGCCGTGAGGAGATAACAGCGCAGCCAGAAGGCGCCTGCCAGAACCCTGCGGGGCAGGATGCCGGTGGAGAGAGTGTACCGGAACGCCTCTCTGTAGAGCGGATCGCGGCGCATCTTGCGGCAGAGGCTGCGGCTCTCCCGGTGGCGTCTGGGGCTTAAGGGGCTGAATATCTCCCGGATGAGCACATAGGTCAGATTCTCCAGCGCATAAGAACAATAGTCGCGCTGCAGCCAGGGGAGCATGCCGCTTTTCTCCAAAGTCTCCCTGACGGCCCTCAGCAATCTCGCATGGTTCTCCCGCAGGTCCGGATTGAAGTGGTGGGAGGAGGAATCCACGTGGATGTTATAGAAGTAGACTGTCCTCGGGATGCAGGCGCAGGATTTCACATGAAGCTGATATTCCAGATTGAAGAGCAGATCCTCGCCAATCCGAATATCCGTTGAAAATAAAATGGAATGTCGTTCTATGATGTTCCTCCTGTAGGCCCTTGCGCAGGGAGTGCGGAAATCCATGGCGGCGCACTGCTGTTCCGGCAGAGGCCGGGGCACCAGGATGCGGCTGATCAGTCCCCTTATCTCTTCGCCCCGGTAGAGGAGCGCTTTTTCCGCACAGCCGCCAGTGCCTTGTCCGTCCCGGACTTTCTGGGCGCTGTCTGCGGCTGCGGCATCGGGGCCGGACGGAGCGTGCAGAGCGAACAGGAACAGAATCATGTCCTGCTCCCGGTAGGCTTCCCCTGCGGTCAGGCTTAGGTAATCAGCGGTGATGAAGTCGTCCGAATCCAGGAAGATGATCCATTCTCCCCGGGCTGCCTCCAGCCCCCGGTTCCTGGCGGAGGACACGCCCCGGTTTTCTTGGGATATATATATGACACGGCTGTCGGCTTCCGCGTATGCCCTGCAGATTTCCGGGCTGCAATCCGTGGAGCCGTCATTGACCAGTATGATTTCAAAGTCGCTGTATGCGGAGGCAAGCACCGAATCGATGCAGCGGTGCAGATAGGGTTGTGCGTTGTACACGGGAATGATTACGGATATCAAGTTTCCAGCCCTCATTTCTATATGTATTACAATTAATCATAGTGCATTTTAGGAGAAAAGGCAAGTTATGTTTACATTTGTAGTCACATGCTATAACCAGGCCCATTTCGTCCTGCAGGCGCTGGAGAGCGTCAAATACCAGATCAGGGAATTCGGCCGGGGTCAGGCGTTTCAGTTGATTGTCGCGGACGACGGCTCCACGGACGGCAGCCCGGACGCTGTCAGAGGATGGCTGAGAGGCAACGGCGGCCTGTTCGCTGAGGAAAGGCTTCTGTTCCGCAGGGAGAACGGCGGCATCTGCGTCAACTATGTGGAGGCCCTGAAATGCATAGAGGGGGAGCGCTTCATCGTGCTCAACGGCGACGATCTGCTGGCGCCCTATAATGTCTTCGAGATTACCGACAGACTGGACGAGGCGGACATAGTGTGCACCGCTTTCCTGAAATTCACCGGATTCGGTGAGATGATAAGGACTTACGGCACCTACCTGGAGGTGGCGCTGCAGAATTTCATCAGGGGAGGGACGCTGCGCCGTGCCGTGCGGCTGGGCTGTCCGGTGATGGGCACCGCCGTGTACCGGAAATCCCTGCTGACAGAGGAAGTTCTGGAGTTCATCCTGAAATTCCGGACGGTCAACGACAGGGCCTGCTTCCAGAAGATACTGGGAGAAAATAAAGACATACGCGTAGCCTACGTGAACCGGCCTTTCGTCCTGTACAGAATCTCCAGCACCTCCATATCCAACTTCAACAGCCCCACCAGGCTCCTGCACAATAAGGAGGTGGCGCGGCTGTGCAGGGTGGAGCGGGAGAGGGAGAAGTCGGCAGTGATGCGTTTCCTTCTGCTCTGGCAGGAGAAAGCCGCGTATTTCCGCACCAGCTCCAATGGATTCCTGCGGCTGTTCCGGTTCTTCTCCCCCTATTTTGCCATCATGTCCTGGCTGTGGCTGCGCCATCACGGGGAAATCGTGAGGATGGAGCGGGAGCTGGTGGATTCATATTGGGAGGCGTGCGGCGCGCACTACAGAAGGATGGAGGAAGAGGCCGGGAAACCTGGCTCATCCGGCTGAGAAATCATCATTGTCCGCCTGGCTGTAAGCCAGGGAAAAAGCAGCGGACAAAGCGGGGCCGCAGTTTCCGAAATTATGTCTTGTGGTGCAGCGCAAAAAATGGTATACTTGACCTATAGAGCAGGTGGAGGCGATTTCACCGGACAAAGGAGATGTATGGCTTATGGAACAGGATAGAAGAAGAACGAGAAGGACTGATCTGGAGTCCAAGCTGGTAATCAAGAGGCTGGACGGAAACAGCGGACATGAGGTGACCATCCATATTTCAGACGTGTCAAAGAACGGCGTGGGCTTTGAGTGCACGGAGGCGCTGCAGATCGGAGAGGTGTACGAGGCCTATCTGACCATCTGGACGAAGGAAGTGATACACGCTTTCCTGCAGATTGTGCGGATAGAGCTGAAAGGCGGCGGCTATGGCTACGGAGCCATCTTCATCGGCATGCCGGAGATGGATTCCGCCAGGATAGAGGTATACCAGACGGTACATGGCGAATAAGATGAGACGGGACGCCCTGCGCAGATGGGTGGTGTCGGGCATAGCAGCGGCATTGCTGGCAGTCCTGTACGGCATCATCTTCCAGTTTTCCGCCCAGGACGGGGAGCAGTCCGGCTCCTTGAGCCAGGAGATTTCCGCCAGATGCGTGGATATCCTCAACTCCCTGTCCGGCGGGGACTGGAGCGAGGCCAGGATGTCCGGGCTGGCGGAGGCTTTTGAGCATCCCATCAGGAAGCTGGCCCATTTCTCGGAGTATGCGTGCATGGGGATTCTGGTGTATACACTGCTGAGCCAATGGATGAGGCGCGGGAGGGGGAGATGCCTGCTGACGGTAGCGTGGGTCTTCCTCTCGGCGGCCTGTGATGAATTCCACCAGTATTTCGTGCCGGGACGCTGGGCCAGCCCCTGGGATGTGCTGCTGGATACCTGCGGCGGCGTGTTCGGGATGCTGCTCTGTATCTGCGCGGCGGCTTTATGGCGCAGGCATGGGGCGGGGAGAAAGGCGAAAGCCGCGAGGGACTGCGTGGAGGAAAGTGTTTGAGTTTAATTGAGAACAAGGCAAAAGCGCCCGGGCTTCTGCCTTCTTTTTATGCACATATCCATATACGGATGCATAACGCCTGGCTGATTGGCCCAAGCGGCGCATGGAGCCGCGGCGGGCAGTGGGGAAGTGCGTTCCCCTGCACGTTTGAGGGGCTGTCCGGCCGGAGGAGACGGCATCGCAGAGCAGGTCAGGAGCGGGTGCGCAGGGCATAGCCTTCCGCCGTCAAAAGGCCCGATGCCTCTGTCAGGGCGGCTTCCCCGTAGAACTCCAGCTTCAGAACCCCGTCTTCGGATTCCCTGTTGTGGGTGATGCCGATGTTTTTGATGCTGATGCCGCGCTCCGCCAGCAGGGTGACGATGCGGGCCAGGGCGCCGGTCTTGTCATCGATGTCTACGCTGATGCCGTAGACGGGCTTGATCGGCCCGCTGGAGGCGCCGAGGAAGGAATCCCGGTAGATGCGGGCGCTCTCGAACTGTTCAAAGAGGGATTCGCCCTGCCTACCGTCTATCTGCTCACGAAATTCCGCCAGTGCTCCGATATAGTTCGACAGCAGGGAGGATATGTTGGAGCCGTTGGTCAGACAGATCTGCTGCCACATGGCCGCGGAGGAGGAGGCGATTCTGGTGATGTCCTTGAAGCCGCCCGCGGCCACCATCCGCATGACCCCGTCCTCATAATCGCTGTCCCGTACCAGGTTCACCAAAGACGCCGCGATGACATGGGGCAGATGGCTGATGGCGGCGGTGACGTAGTCGTGCTTCCGGCAGTCCAGGATCAGGGGGATGGCCCCCATACCGGCCACCAGATTCCGGTAAGCCTCCACCTTCTCCCGGGGGACCCGGGCGGTGGGGGTAAGGATATAGTAGGCGTTCTCCAGCAGAGAGGCCTTGGAATTGGCGAAGCCCACGCGCTCGCTGCCGGCCATGGGATGGCCGCCGATGAAGCTTTCCTCCAGCCCGGCCTCCCGCACCGCCTCATGGATGGCCGTCTTCACGCTGCCCACGTCGGTGAGCAGGCACCCCGGCTTCATCACTGCCTTTACCGCCGCCAGGTTCCCGTCGTTTCCCCGGACAGGGGCGCAGAGGAACAGGTAGTCGCATTGGGTGAAGCTGGCGTCTATGGCAGGGGTGACGACATCGGCCACGGCCGCCTCTTTGGCCAGAAGGAGCGCCTCCCGATTGATGTCGTAGGCGATGATTTTGATGTCCGGGACAGACTTTTTCAGGGCCCTGGCAATGGAGCCTCCGATCAGTCCCAGTCCGATAAAGCCGCAGGTCAGTTGAGACATGGCATTTCCTCGATTCCTGATTGGTGTAATTGTATCTTTTCCGTTCCACTATAATACTGTAAAGCGCGAAAGTCAACAGAAAAAAACATAAAAATTAAGGCAAATGCCAATATTGTCTTGTAAAAATGCGAATTGTCTAGTAAAATGGATTCATGGGATTTGAATCGCTTATCATCATCATGTCGAAATACCCAAAATTACATAAAAATTGGAGGAAAGTCAAATGAAAGTCTACACAACTGACAAGATTCGCAATGTCGTACTGCTGGGCCACGGCGGAAGCGGCAAGACCAGTCTGGCAGAGGCCTTTGCGTATCTGTCCGGCATCACATCCAGAATGGGCAAGGTAGCCGACGGCAACACCTTGAGCGACTACAGCAAGGAAGAGCAGAAGCGCAAGTTCTCCATCAACGCCTCCATTATCCCCATCGAGTGGGAAGGGTACAAGATTAATGTGATAGATACCCCCGGTTATTTCGACTTTGTGGGCGAGGCCGAGGAGGCCGTCAGCGCCGCGGGCGCGGCCATCATCGTGGTGAACGGCAAGTCCGGCATCGAGGTGGGCACCCAGAAGGCATGGGAGCTGTGCGAGAAGTACAAGCTGCCCAGGTTCGTCTATGTGTCCAACATGGACGTGGACAACGCTTCCTTCCGCCAGGTGGTGGAGGACATGACAAACCTCTACGGCAAGAAGATGGCGCCCTTCAACCTGCCCATCCGCGAAAGCGAGAAATTCGTAGGCTACGTGAACGTAGTCTCCGAGACAGGACACCGCTGGCAGGGCAAGGAAGTGGTGGACTGCGAGATTCCCGAGTACAACAAGGCGAACCTGGAGCTGTGCCGCGATACGCTGATGGAGGCCGTGGCCGAGACCAGCGAGGAGATGATGGAGCGGTACTTCGGCGGCGAGACCTTCTCGGACGCTGAGATTAGGGCGGCCCTGCGCACCAATGTGTGCGACTGCAGCATCGTGCCCATGACCATGGGCTCCAACATCCTGTGCCAGGGCGTGTACACGCTGCTGGACGATATCGTGAAATACATGCCCAGCCCCGAGAACCGCAAGATCGCCGGCATCAACCAGAAGACCAACGAAATCTACAATGCGGACTATGACTTCTCCAAGGCGAAGTCGGCCTATGTCTGGAAGTCCATCGTGGATCCCTTCATCGGCAAGTATTCCCTGATTAAGGTGAACTCCGGCGTGCTGAAGACGGACGACCTGCTCTATAATGTGGACACCGAGGTGGAGGAGAAGGTGGGCAAGCTCTACGTGATGCAGGGCAATAAGGCCACGGAGGTGCCGGAGCTCCACGCGGGGGATTTGGGCGCGCTGGCCAAGCTCAGCGATGCCAGGACAGGCAACAGCCTTGCCACCAAGGCCACCCCTATTAAGTACGGAAAGTTGGACGTATCCACGCCTTACACCTATATGCGCTATAAACCCAAGAACAAGGGCGATGTGGACAAGATTTCCCAGGCCCTGCAGAAGATGACCCAGGAGGATTTGACCCTGAAGATGGTCAACGACGCGGAGAACCGCCAGACCCTGCTCTACGGCATGGGCGACCAGCATCTGGACATCGTGGTCAGCCGCCTGCTGAACGAGTACAAGGTGGACGTGGAGCTGTCCAGGCCCAAGGTGGCGTATCGGGAGACCGTCCGCAAGCAGTCCGATGTGGAATATAAATATAAGAAGCAGTCCGGCGGCCACGGCCAGTACGGCCATGTCAAGATGCGCTTCGGCCCCTCTGACAACTTGGAGCAGGCTTATGAGTTTACCCAGGAGGTAGTGGGCGGTGCCGTGCCCAAGAACTTCTATCCGGCCGTGGACAAGGGCCTGCAGGAATCCGTGGTGAAGGGCCCCATGGCCGCGTACCCGGTGGTGGGCGTGAAGGCTGTATTGTACGATGGATCCTACCATCCTGTGGACTCCTCCGAGCAGGCCTTCAAGATGGCTACCATTCAGGCCTTCAAGAAAGGCTTCATGGAGGCCCATCCCGTGCTGCTGGAGCCCATCGCTTCCCTGAAGGTCACAGTGCCGGATGCGTACACCGGCGACGTCATGGGCGACCTGAACAAGAGGAGAGGCCGGGTGCTGGGCATGAACCCTACAGCCGGCGGCAAGCAGATCATCGAGGCGGAGATTCCCCAGAGCTGCCTGTTCGGCTACTGCACCGACCTGCGCTCCATGACCGGCGGCAGGGGCGAGTACGCCTATGAATTCGTCCGTTATGAGCAGGCTCCCTCGGATGTACAGGAGAAGGAGATTGCGGCCAGGGCGGCAAGCGTTGCGGAGAATAACGCGGAAGACTGAATTTAATGTATATCTTGATGAATTTTAACTTTTCCACTTGACAGATGGCTGAAAACGGTCTAAAATGGCCTTAGTTTCATATATGCCATCGACGAAGAAGAGGAGCATTAAGGAATTCGGACTTGCAGAGAGCCGCCGGGCGGTGCGAGGCGGCAGCGAGAGTTCCCCAA
>CAJUFO010000052.1 GCA_910585615.1 uncultured Acetatifactor sp. | reverse complement strand
GACTTTTTGTAATTTCATATTGAAATTACAGATATTATATGTTATGCTGACAACAGTGATTAGGTTGCAGAAACTTGCGATGTCTGCGACCGGAAGGAGGACCTCGGGCCCTCCTTTTTTTCAAGGAGAAGCCATGTCGAGAAAATCTTTCAGGCCCGTCAAGCCTTTTCTTACATACCAGGAGCTGCTTGTAAAGCTCTCTGATGACAAAAATCTCATTATCCCAGATTTGGAATCTGCGAAGTCCATATTGACAGATATCTCTTATTATGCCTTAATGAATGGTTACAAAAGCCTGTATTATGACAGGATAACCCGCCAATATGTTACGGGCACCAGCTTCAATGATATCCTGGCGCTGTGCAAGCCTGAAGGCAAAAATCAGTCTGCACTTCCACGCAGTATCGGAAAAAGAGCTTGCCCAATACCTGAAAACGCTTACCCATTTCAGGAATGTCTGCGCCCACAATGAACGTCTGTTTTCATTCAGATGACGTATCGATATTCCAGACACCCGTCTCCATGGCAAACTGTCCATTCCGCGGAAAGGGACGCAGTATCTCCAGGGCAAATCCGACCTGTTTGCTGTGGTGATCGCTCTGCGCTATCTGCTGTCCCGAAAAGATTTTTCCACGTTCCGCCAGGAGCTGTCGCGCCTGATTTCCATGCTGTTAAAGCAGTCTCCCATGTTGCCTGAGGAAAGATTACTGACAGCAATGGGATTTCCAGGAGGCTGGAAATCCCTTACCAGATACAGGCTTTAGCAGCTTTCCGCCTCCCTCTTCCTCCGCCTGGTCCGGATGCGCCGGGCCACAAGCGCGATGACCACCGCCAGCGCCGCAGCCCTCTTCAGGTTCCTTCTCCTGGTCTCCTTTATCTCTTCCTTCTCCTTTTCGCTCATAAACTGGTTCATAGACTGATTCCTCCCTTATCTTTAGACCATTCTTTCAGATTTTCTCTTTTACACATTTTCGCTTGCTTTTTCTCATACATGTCCTCTGCTTCACAGCCGAAGCCGCAGCAGTTTCCCCTCCTACCTGCTGACGATCCTGTAATAGGTCCTGGCCGTCAGGTTATACACGAAGACATACATCACTGCGAACACCAGGAAGCACGCCCCGGTACAGGCGATGAAGAGCTTCGTGTTCGTCAGCTGCATCAGTACCAGCAGCTTGGAGATCAGAGGGAACGCCGCCGTCACATGGATCCCCGCCACAATCAGCGGCAGGAAGAACACCGTCACCACCTGGGAGTGGATGGCGGACTTCACCTCATCCCGGCTCATCCCCACCTTCTGCATGATCGAGAACCGTTCCCTGTCGTCATACCCTTCCGAAATCTGCTTGTAGTATATGATCAGCACCGTGGCCATGACGAAGAGCACTCCCAGGAACACGCCGATGAAGAATAGCCCGCCGTACAGGGATATGAAGGATGACTTGGCCTCCGCCCGCGCTTCCGTCACGGCGCTGATTCCATTTTGGGCCATGCAGTCCAGCAAATCGTTGTAGAACGCGTTCTGCTCCTCCTCATCGGCATCCATGTCGAAGCCGTAGACCTGTCTGATGCTCCTGGCGTTCTCCCCCAGAAGCTCCCTCTGCGCGTCATAAATCTCCAGAAGGGCCTCCCTGTCGGGAACCACGATATAGATGGTGTTGCACATATTGGCCGAGTATTGGCCGTTGCCCACAAAGGAATCCAGCTTCTCCGCTACCCTGTACTCCCTGCCGAGCAGCTTGAAGACAGGCAGGTCATAGGAGGTCCGGTTGGAATAGACCATGACCTCACCTTCCTCCAGGGTCTTCCGCTCCTTCATGACAGCATTATAGTCATCCAGCGTAATCAAGAATAATTCATCCATGGAGTCCAGCGCCGATGTCACTCCTATCTCATGGCTTTCCTCGTACTTATATTCGTGCGAGGCCGAAAGTCCCAGGTACAGATAGGCCATCTCGTTCTCCACAGCCAGGCCCCGCTCCCTCTGCAGGGCCCGGATCGCCTCGATGTACGCCTGGTTCCCCTGGGGCGCATCCTCCTTGAAGTAGACCATGATGTCCGCCGGATAGCGCTCCCTCACCACATCCTCCATGCCGATCATCAGGGAGGTGGTGGTGGACACCATCACCAGCACCATGGTGGACAGGACGCAGATATTGGCGAGCCCCACGGCATTCTGCTTCATGCGGTAGATCATCCCGGACACGCTGACAAAATGCCTTGTCCGGTAATAATATTTCCTGTTTTTCCGCAGGATCTTCAGAAGGGCGATGCTCCCGGCGGTGAAGAGCAGATAGGTCCCGATGATGACCAGCACCACTGCCACGAAGAACAGCAGCAGGGACGCCACCGGGTCACTGACCGTGATGGCGATATAATATCCGCCGCCTACAGAGACCAGCCCCGCCAGAGCCAGAAGCCATCTGGTGGAAGGCTCTTTCTCCCCCGCGTTCCCGGCCTGCAGCAGGGCGATGGGATCCGCCACATGGACCTGCCTGATGGCGTTGATGCAGATCAGGAGGAAAATCACCGCGAATATCTGCACTGTCTGCCCGATGACCCTTGCGGATACGAAAAAGCCTAAAGGCACACCGCCCCCTATGATTTTCCCCACAAGGAGATACATGGCCTTGTCCATGATTATGCCCAGGAGCAGCCCCAGGACCAGGCTCCCCAAGGCCAGATAGGCGGTCTCCCAGCCCAGCACCCAGGCCAGGTGGCGCTTCTCCATGCCCAGGATGTTGAAGACGCCGAATTCCTTTTTCCTGCGCTTCACCAGGAAGCTGTTCGTATAGAACAGGAAGATGACGGCGAACAGCGCCACCACATGGCTCCCTATGAACATCAGCTCGCTGAGATAGCCGCCGCCTATCATCTCTTTGACCCCCGGATTCTGGGACAGGGATTTGACGATATAGTACATGGCCACAGTGATGATGCAGGTGAGCATGTAGGGGACATACGTCCTTGCGTTCTTTTTCATGTTTCCTGCCGCTAATTTCGGATAGAAGCTCATCTTCATGCCATCATCCTCCTGCCTCTCTCTGCGGCGTCCCTGTTTCCCGTGGCCAGCAGGGTCAATGTGTCCGATATCTTCTGATAGAGCTGCTCGTTGGTGCTGTTCCCCCGGTAGATCTGGTGGAACACCTCCCCGTCCTTGATGAACAGCACCCGCCCCGCATGGCTGGCAGCCTTGGTGGAATGGGTCACCATGATGATGGTCTGTCCGTCCTCATTGATCTCGTTGAAGATCCGCAGCAGCCCGTCCGTGGCCTTGGAGTCCAGGGCCCCTGTGGGTTCGTCCGCCAGGATCAGCTGGGGATTGGTGATCAGGGCCCGAGCCACCGCTGCACGCTGCTTCTGGCCACCGGATACCTCATAGGGGTATTTCTTCAGGATCTCCCGGATGCCCAGCCTCTCCGCGATGGGCCCAAGCCTCCTTTCCATCTCCCTGTAGTCCTTGCCGCTGAGCACCAGGGGCAGGAAGATATTGTCCTGGATGGAAAAGGTGTCCAGGAGGTTAAAGTCCTGGAACACGAACCCCAGGTTGTTGCGGCGGAAGGCTGCCAGCTCCTTCTCCTTCACGTTCCAAAGGCTCTTCCCCGACAGGAGCACCTGCCCGCCGGTGGGCCTGTCTAATGCCGCCAGGATATTCAGGAGCGTGGTCTTGCCGGAGCCGGACTCGCCCATGATCGCCACATATTCGCCCTGCTCCACGGAGAAGGACACGTTAGCCAGCGCCTGGACCTGATTGCCCCCGAAGCGCGTGGTATAGACCTTTCTAAGGCTCTGTGCCTCTAATAGAACCATATGAATCGACCTCCTTGCTGTTTGCTGTGTTTTGTTCTTGGAACTATCCCTATTCTACAAAAAAACGGAAAGTACCGACATCGAATCGAGTGACATTTCCGCCGTTTCATGTGACATTTTTGTAAGCCTTCCGTAACCCGCCCCTGCAAAACGCTTTACACTTTATCCCTCTTTTGTTATAATGGCATTAAGAATGAAATAAGATGCCATCATCAGAAAGTGAGGGATGCCCATGCCAACTGATATCCAATTCAAAGACGATCTCAGAAAAGAAGAAATCCGAATCGAAGACGAACTGGAACTGCTCGCTAACAAGGAGTATGACAAGCTCAAGAAAAAGCTGGAGCGCGACTTAAAAAGGGTAAAAGAAAGCCTCCAGGATTAGAGCCGTATCCGCTATTCCACCCAGAGCGCGTCCCTGTGCAGGTCTATGGAGAACGTTGTGCCCTGTCCTACTGTGGACTCCACGCCAATCTTATGGGACAGCTTCTCCGCGGTGAGGCGGCACAGGTAGAGGCCCAGCCCTGTGGACTTCTTGTCCGCCCTGCCATTGTACCCGGTGAAGCCCTTCTCGAATATCCTGGGCACATCCTCCGGGGCGATGCCGATTCCGGTATCGGCAATCCGGAGTATTTTATCCGGTGTGACGGAGATGGTCAGGCTGCTGTTTCTGGCGTACTTGACGGCATTGGACAGAATCTGCTCAATGATGAACAGCAGCCACTTCTCGTCCGTGAGCACTGTGACGTCCGTGGGCTCATAGGTCAGCCGGATCCGGTTCCGCACCAACTGGGGCGCGTATTTGTGGATGGCCTGGCGCAGGATCTGGTCCAGGGCGTACTCCCGGAACAGGAAGTCGGAGGAATCGCTCCCCAGGCGCATCCAATTCAGCGCCATCTCCACGTACTGCTCTGTCCGGAACAGCTCTGCCAGCAGCTCCCTGTTCTCCTCTGTGTCCTCCCCCTGGAGGGTCATGCGCATGACGGAGATAGGAGTCTTAATCTGATGCACCCAGGTGGTGTAGTAGTCCATGCTCTCCCTGCGCTCCCTCTGCCTCTCCCGCAGGTTCCTGTCATAGGCCTCTTTCAGGCTCCTGACCATCTCCTGGTAGTCCGCCTCCGCCAATGTCTGGGGCTTCGGAAGCTCTTCATCCAGGATTTCCACGTTCTGCAGCAAATTTATGCGCGCTTTGTGGGCATTATAGTAGAAAAAGAAGGAGACGCACAGTACCACCGCCCCCAGAAGGACGCACAGCCCTCCCGCGTACAGCACCGCTTCCGTCTCCATGTCGTACAGGTAGAAGACCACCGCATAGATTCCGGCGAAAGCCGCAAGGAGCGCTGCCGTCCGGCGGCGCTGCCACAGAAACTGCCACAATATGCCATACCACTTCTCCTCTTCCATATCATATACCTCCCCGGGCGCTTCTCGCCCACGCCAATCAAGATATCCCCCCTGGCCGTTGGCAATCCGCTCCATTGCAAGAACTCCCGAACCGGCGGAACCCTCTGCGGTTCCACTGCCTGATGTCAGTCCAGATCTGCTCCGCCGCCCTGTCTGCGGCAAAGCGGCATGGCTCCCTGTCGAAAACCATCCATCTGTTTTCCCTCACTCCGCGATACTTGATTATAGAAAGCTGTCCTTGCTTTCTATAATATTCCCTTATTTGATTATAGAAAGCTGTCCTTGCTTTCTATAATATACCCGCTTCCCACCTTGGTAGCGATGAAGTCCTTGAGCCCCGCGCCCTCCAGCTTCTTCCGCAGCCTGGTGACGTTCACCGTCAGGGTGTTCTCCTCCACATAGGCATCCATCTGCCACAGCTTCGTCATCAAAGTGTCCCGGCTGACGATCCTGCCCTTATTCTCCAGCAGGGTCTGCAGGATGCGGAATTCGTTCTTGGTCAGCTCGATGCGGTTCCCCTCATAGGTGAGGGAGGTGTTGTTCAGGTTCAGCACCGCGCCCCTGTGCTCCAGCACGGGAACCTTTCCCGCCATATCGTAGGCCCTGCGCAGCACGGCCTGTATCTTAGCGACCATCACCTGAGGATCCACCGGCTTGGGGATGAAATCGTCCCCGCCCATGTTCATGGCCATGACGATGTTCATATTGTCGGAGGCCGAGGACAGGAAGACCACAGGCACATTGGAAATCTTCCGGATCTCGCTGCACCAGTGGTAGCCGTTGAAGAAGGGCAGCATGATGTCCATCAGCACCAGGTGTGGGTCGTATGACGCGAAAGCCGAGATGACATTCCTGAAATCCGTGACGCACTGGCACTGGTTCCCCCAGGCCTCAATCTGTTTCTGCATGGCGTCCGCCATGGGCTGGTCGTCCTCTATGATCATGATGCGGTACATATCTCCTCTTCCCCTTCCTGATTCTGAGCCTCTCTTCGTCCGGCGCTACCGCGCCCGGTCCCTCCACACATCCGTTTTGTATCGTATATACAATTCGCAATGCGGCCGTATTAGCGGCTCCGCCGTTGTTGTCCGGCTCCATGCCAAAAATTTCCCCGCCCTCTTCGTCCAGATAGATGTCAATCCGCACGCCGTGGCTTTTCGGTTCTTTCCCGTGCCAGACCTTCTGGGGCACTACCATAAGATGCCCTATCCTGCGCTGCGGGATACATTCCAGGATAAAGCGGGAAGCCTCCTCCCCATACCTCTTGTGGGCCGTCAGGCTATAGGCCAGAAAGTCGTATACCAGGTTCATGTCTGCCAGTTTCTTCATCTCTCCTCCTGACAGGAGCGCGCTCACCATCCCCTCCTGCCTTGCATAAATGATTTTGGGTTCCAAAGCATAGAGTTTCCGAGTGAGATTTAGATGATTTGAAGCTCATATATGGCCGTTCCAGAAATGAATATGCTTTCTGAGATAAGGATATCATAATTTCCGGCATTGTCAATACTTATTCGAAAAGGACATTTCCCAGATTCCCCTTGACATTGACGCAGCGTCAAGTGCTATAGTAATATCAGACGCCATACCCGGAAAGGAGCCTTCCCATGAGCCTGATGAAAATCACGGACCTGACAAGACAACTGGGCCTGTCCTCCCGCACCCTGCGGTACTACGAGCAGGAAGGGCTAATCAAAAGCACGCGCCTACCGTCAGAATCCTATCGTTATTACGACGAATCCGCCGTCCAGCGGCTGCAGCAGATTATGATACTGCGCAAAATGCAGATTCCCGTCAGGGAAATCTTCCGTATCTACGAAAATCCGGAGATTGCTACCCTGGTGAAAGTATTCGCGGACAAGATAGCGGAAATCGACCGGGAGGTCACTGCCCTGTCCGAGCTGAAGGAAATCATCAATACCTTTCTCCGGGAAATGACTGCAAAGGGCATTAAGCAGATTTCCGCCCTGCCCCTTCTTTATGAAGAGATGGAAAAGCAGATGGAGCTGTTGGAAAGCCAGGGCAGCCGGGAGGATCCGGCCGAACCGGTCAGCGGGAACAGCCAGTGCGATAGGGCACAGCCTGACAGCCATCCGGGGGAAAGCTGTTCCCCAGGGCACTGCGGCCAGGCCGCCAGCCCCGGACAGCCCATTGCGGTACAAGACCCCCAGGCTGCCCTCCGCCGCCTGAATCGCCTGCAGGAGCTGCTTTCCCCCCGTCCGGATGCCGCCATCCTCTATCTGCCCCCCATGCGCGTCCTCACCTCCTGCCTGAAACAGAACCCTCAGGAGTCGGACATCACCGGCTTCTGGCACACGGTACAAGCGCTGGGCCTTTCCCTTGGAATGCCGGGCGGGCATGAACGGTTCGAGTACCAGAACGGCCCCCAGGGCGCAGTGATGCTCCGGATAGAGGACAGCTTCCAGAACCGCACCGCTTATCTGGACATCCCCTTTCCCGGCGGGCTCTACGCCTCCGCGAACCTCTATGTGGATGAGGGCCTGGAGGAGCAGTTTGGCCGATTGGTGGGAAGCTTTGACGACAATCCCTTTTACGAAATCGACTACACCCATGAAGGCAAGCTGCGCCGCCATGCCCTGCTGGAGAACCTGATCTCCCCGGACCAGCGCCGGGATCTGGTCAGCCTCCTGGTGCCCGTGAAGCAGCGCTTGACCGACCCTGCCTATTTCGAAACGCCCACAGAGCTGCCCCCGGGCTCCATCACCGTGGAGGAAATCCTGTCCGGGAACCCCGTCCTCTGGGAGCGGGACGTGCCCCTGGACAAAGTGACCCCCATCAACGATCCCCATTACCGCATCCTGGAGAACGGGGAGGCAGAGTACACCGGATGGATCAGCACCCGTGTGCTGAACACCAATGTGGCCGTGAAGCTGCCTTTCCGGGTGGATATGGAATTCCGTCTGGGAGGGGACGATGAACGGTTCGGCTATGGCTCCGAGGAGGGCTGCCTGATTTTCTACCACGGGGCAGAGCCGGACTGCTACGCAGGCGGCGTCTCCCTGGGTAACCTAAGCCAGAACGGCTTCGGCATCAACATGGGCAACCAGCCCTCGGAGAATCTTTCAAAGGCCGCCCTGCATCGAGAGGCCATCGTATTCCGCCAGCCCTGCTTTTATGACCTCTACGAGTTTCCCGGCCGGGGCGGCGTCCGGGACAGGGGCTATAACCAGGTCACATGGATCATCGGCCCCACCCACCTGGCCGTGATCATCAACGGGGAGATCCGCTACTGCGGCACAGGCTTCCCCTACATGTCCCTGGACTTATCCCGCACCGCCCCCGGGGACATCATCATCGGCTCCAACGGCCAGGGCATGAAATACTTCCGGTCCATCCGCGTCTCCCAGCTGGCCCATGCCCCGAGAATCAGATTACAGAAGGAGGAACTTCTCATGACCACGAAACAGAGCAACAACATCACCCCCATCATCCACCGCCTGGTGACGGACGAGTACGGCGAGAACTACTGGTTCAATGGCTGCGCCAGATATGTGATGGAATGCCTTGGGGAGACGGATTACGACTACAATTTCTTCGCCGGCCTCACCGGGGACGTGTTCACCCAGTACTATCCCAAGGGCGAATTCCGGGGAGAGGGCATAACCAGCTATATGCTTGCCGAGGGGCCCCACAGGAGCCTTCAAGAGGCCGACAGCTCCTTTGTTTTGGTTCCCGGGGAGACTGGCTTCATCGAGGCGCTTTTCGAAAAATGCGGCTACGCCAGCACCTTCGTCCCCCGCAAAGACCTTTGCAAAAACCCGGACATGTATGTCCAGACCCTGGTCTCCTACATCGACAGAGGAATCCCCGTCATCGTCTGGGGTCTGGGGGAGCCACCCGCCGGCGTACTGGTGGGCTATGAGGAGTATGGGAAGACATTGCTGTACATCACAGGGAACAACAACCGGCCGGAGCGCCTTTCCCTGGAGAGCTTCCTGGCGCAGAACGAATTCTCCAACCCCGGCTGGATCTTCATCGGCAGCAAGAAGGAGACGCCCTCCCTGGCCTGGCTGTACCGGGAGGCCGTCCGCGTCCTGCCCAAGCTCCTGGCCACCGAGACGGAAAGCTTCTACTTCGGGGCATCCGCGTTCCGGGCCTGGGCGGCGGACATCGAGGGCGGAAGGTTCGACGACGTGAAGCCGGAGGAGTTCGACCCCTGGAGCGCCCACACCGCCTATGTCTGCGGCCTGGCCACCAATGCCAGCTGCTGCCACGCCTTTCTGGAGAAGGCCATGGCGCTGAATCCCGACCTCAATTTCCTGCGAGAGGTCAGCGCCCTCTACAACCGCTGCGGGGAGATGTGGAACCATGACGGCGGTGCAGACCTGGAGGCCCTGGGCGGCGGCTTCAACGTGACCCTGGAGGCCCTGCAGAATCCGGCCAGGCGCAGCCCCATCGCACAGAAGCTGCGGGACTTCGCCGAAGTGACCGAGGAAATCAGGCGGGTATTGCAGCAGGGGGTGGATAGCTGCTTTTGAGCTCCTGGCCGGGAATCCGAGAGAATGGGCAGCTTTGCGCAAGTGGAAAGCTGCCCTGAATGGGAATCCTGACAAAGAGGTCGGCTGCCTCTTTACAGCTTTGCCTGGAACTCTTCCACGCTGGCCGACCCTGCTGCCAGCAGCAGCCACTGGTTCAACTTTTCCGTATCTGTCTGGGCGGTTATGACTCTCTCCAACCGAGGCTCTATCTCTCCCTTTGCTGCCAGCAAAAGCAATATATCCTCTGCTTTCCCCTCTGTCCTTATACGCTTCTCAATCTCACAAGCCTTCATATACGCAAGCCCCACTTCCCTATCCGACTTTACTTTCGCCACCATCTCATGCAGCCTTGCCAGGCCCGCGGACTGAGCGTTCTCCGCAGCGGAATGCTCCATGTACCTGGCGAGCTGCTTAAGCTCCTCCGCTGGCTCTCCTTTTGTGCCTTTTGTATACAGGAATATCGTCCAAGCCCCGTCCTCATAGGGCAGATCCGGTTCCTCCACACATCTGTTTTTGATTGTATATACCATCCGCTTCCGCCCGAACGGATCGTATGTAGCGATAAATATCACCACCACGTTCCGCAGGGTACTGTAGTCATCCCCTGCCGTCAGGTTCCCCGCGTCTATCTTTGCATGGTAGAACCGCACCCTCCGGGGCAATGTGGCCACACTGTCGGCTCCGCCGTTGTTGTCCGGCTCCATGTCAAAAATCTCTCCATCCTCTTCGTCCAGATAGACATCCAGCCGCACGCCGTGGCCTTTCGGCTCCTCGCCATACCAGACCTTCTGAGGCACTATCGTAAGATGCCCTATCCTGCGCTGTAAGATACATTCCAGGATAAAGCGGGAAGCCTCCTCCCCATACCTCTTGTGGGCCGTCAGGCTATAGGCCAGAAAGTCGTCTACCAGGTTCATGTCTGCCAGTTTCTTCATCTCTCCTCCTTCTGACAGGAGCACACTCACCGTACACTCCTGCCTTGCATAAATGATTTTGGGTTCCAAAGCATAGAGTTTTCGAATGAGATTTAGATGATTTGAAGCTCATATATGGACGTTCCAGAAATTAATATGCTTTCTGAGATAAGGATATCATAATTTCCGATATTGTCAAGACTAATTCTCAAAACTCAAAATCTGCATTGCGCATTGCCGCTATGGGGAGAGTATGGTAAAATGTCCATATTACAGGAACCGCTTCGCGAACCCTGTACTCAAAGATCTATTCCTGGCAGAAAGGCCGAATCTCCCAAAAGGCGGTGACTCCCATGGCAATCCGTTTCGCCATATGCGATGACGATGAAGAACAGCTCCAATCCCTGAAAAATCTCCTGTCAGAGTGGGCCCACGGGACGGCCCTCTCCTTTGAGGTGCGCACATTCCCCTCCGCGGAGGCCTTCCTCTTCGCCTATGCGCAGGACAGCGCCTACGACGTCCTTATACTCGACATCGAGATGAAAGCCATCTCCGGCATAGAGCTGGCAAAGCGCATCCGGAAAGAAGACGGGCGCGTAGAAATCCTCTTCATCACCTCCCACTTCGAGTTCGTCAGCGAGGGCTACGAGGTGGACGCGCTGCACTACCTGACCAAGCCCGTGGCGCAGGACAAGCTGTATGCCGTCCTGGCGAAAGCCCTGGACCGTCTGCACACAGAGCCGCCCTCCGTCATCATCTCCTGCGAGGGCGAGACCGTGAAGCTGCACGAGCCGGACATCCTCTATGTGGAAGCCTTTCTCCACTATATCTCCATCCACACGGCCAAGAGGGAATACCGGATAAAGGAGAGCATCTCCTCTTTCGAGAAACGCCTCACCGATGATTTCTTCCGCATACACCGTTCCTATCTGGTCTCGCTGAAAGCCGTCACCCGGATTTCCCGCACGGAAGTCACCCTGGAGGGAGGGACGCTCCTGCCGCTGGCCAGGGGAAAATACGATGCAGTGAACCGGGCTTTTATCGAGAGGAACTAGGAGAAGCGACATGAGAAAGAAAACCTACCTGAACCTCATAGAATACCAGACCGAACAATCCCGCCAGCATCTGGCGGAAGTCCAGGGCATCTACCGGGAGATGCGCGGCTACAAGCATGACTTCCACCACCATCTCCAGGCCCTCAAGGGCCAGCTGGAGGCCGGGGAGACCAAGCGGGCCCTGGCCTACTTAGAACAGCTCGACCAACAGCTCATGGATGTGGACACCCTGCTGAAGACCGGAAACGTAGCCCTGGACGCCATCCTGTCCGCCAAGATCTCCCAGGCCAAAGCCCTGGGCATAGCCGTCACCGTCAAGGCCAATGTCCCAGGCACCCTCCTGCTCTCCGACCTGGAGCTTGGCATCATCGTGGGGAATCTCCTGGAGAACGCCATCGAGGCCTGCCAGTGCGCCCAAGGCCAGCGCTTCCTGCGGCTCTTCCTGGGAATGAAGGGAAAGATGCTCTATTTCTCCATGCTCAATTCCGCCGGTGCGAAAGCCTCCAAAAAAGGAAAGCTCTTCTCCTCCCGCAAGATGGGCCTCCACGGCTTCGGCCTGCGCCGGGCCGAAAGCATCCTGGAAGCCCACGGCGGCTGGTGCAAGTACAACAGCGAGGACGGGGCGTTCACCTCCGAGTTCCTGGTGCCCGCCGTGGAATGATTTTCTGCAAGGCTGATTCGATCGGCTTCGAGTTGACAGTTAGTCTTGTGCCATAAAGCTGATTATGTTATTATTTAAGGAGGAACCTGTTGTTTTTGCCTAAACGAAACTGTGAGGAGGAGCTGGAATGAAACTGATTTATGCGATTGTGGAGAGGGACAATGCGGAGCGCGTGACGGATGCCCTGAACGGCAAGGGATATCAGGCGACGATGATTTCCTCGACAGGAGGTTTCCTGAAAAAGGGGAACTCTACAATCATGACCTGTACAGAGGACGACAATCTACAGGATGTGGTCAAAGTCATAAAGGCCGTATGCGGAGAGCGGGTCTCCGTGGACGTGAACGTTCCTTATAACGCAATGGTACAGGGGACGCAGTCCGCGCCCATATGGGCCGGCGGCATCAAGCAGACGATTCAGGTAGGGGGAGCAGTCATTATTGCCGTAGAGGCCTGCTTCTATGAAAAAATCTAAATTCCATTTCCTTTTACAGAATGTCTGTCAAAGGCAATTCGTGCCCTGTTGAACGCAATTCGTGCACGGATTGCCTTTTTCTGTTCTCCTGGGTTACAATGAAAGACGTAAGGAAACGTCAGACACTTCCTTAGGAAAAACAGACGAGGAGGACATCCCTCATGAAAGAAAACAGGAAACCAAAAACCAGGCCCTATCGCTCCACCCTGGACAACGCCCTCTGGAGCTTCCGGGAAATCCTGCGGGAAGCGCCGATTGCTTTCCTGCTATTGGCGCTTGCGGTGCCCCTGAACATATGCCTCGCCTACACAGAGGTCTATCTCCCATCCCTCGCGGTGGCGGAGGTCACGGCACAGGCCTCCCTGGCCCACATGGCGTCCCGCATAGGCCTGGTCATCGCGCTGATGCTGGTATCAAGCGTGCTGCTTACCTTTTCCGGGCGAATGTCCGAAAACTATCTGTCCATATACACCTTCCGGCAGAGCATAAAAATAGAGCGCAAATCCATGACCTGCTTTTTCCAGAACTACGAGAGCAAGGACATCCGGGATCTAAGCGACAGGGCCTCAAGGGCCACGCAGCTCTGGAACGGCGTCTGCCCCATCTCCGACGTGCCCCTGCGCAGCCTGAAGCTGATAGAGAATTTCCTCTGCTATCTCCTGTTCGGATCCGTGATATCCTTTGTCAGCCCCCTGCTTGCGCCGATTCTCACCATCGCCCCCGCCGTGAACTGGTTCTGCGCCAGGGCATACCGCAACTGGGAATACGCCCACCGGGACAGATGGACGGACATCGACCGCCGATTGTGGTACGTCCAGGGCGAGACCGCCGATTTCAGGGCGGGCAAGGATATCCGCATCTACGGAATGGCCGGATGGCTCAGGCAGGTCTATTCCGACCTGTGCGGCCAGCGGGCCTTCTGGAACAGGCAGATGGCCTGGAGGAGCTTCCTCTCCCGGATAGCAGACCTTGTAGTCATCCTGCTGCGGGACGGCGCGGCTTATGCATTATTGATAAAAATGACACTGGAAGGCGAACTGACAGTGGACAGATTCCTCCTGTACTTCTCGGCCATCTCCATGTTCGCCGCCTTCATCGGCAACATCATGACCGAGTGGAACGGCATCCGCTCCACCAGCCTGGCCGTCTGCGACTTCCGCCGGTACCTGGACCTCCCGGAACAGGACGGCACCGGAGAGGCAGACGCGGACGACCATCTGCACAGCGCCCCGGAGATTGCCTTGGAGCATGTATCCTTCCGCTATAAGGATGCCGGGACCGACACCCTGACAGACTTGAGCCTGACCTTAAAGCCCGGCGAGAAGGTGGCCCTGGTAGGCCTGAATGGCGCGGGCAAGACCACCCTCGTAAAGCTCCTGTGCGGCCTCTATCTCCCCACGGAGGGCGACATCAGGATAAACGGCGTCTCCGCCCGGAAATTCCGCCGAAATGACTACTACCGCCTCTTCGCCCCGGTCTTCCAGGATGTGCAGACCGGGTTCTTCTCCCTGGCGGAGACCGTGTCCGGGCAGATCGGAACCGGTACGGACTTCGACCGCGCCGAACAATGCTTGAAGCTGGCGGGACTGGGCGAAAAGCTGGCCTCCCTGCCCCAGGGGATACACACGAAGCTGGACAAACAGCTTTACGAGGACGGCATAGCGCTGTCCGGCGGCGAAGCCCAGAAGCTGATGCTGGCCAGGGCCCTCTACAAGGATGCCCCCATCCTTGTGCTGGACGAACCCACCGCGGCCTTAGACCCCATCGCGGAGAACCAGATTTATCTGCAATACCAGGAGATGACCCAGGGGAAGACCTCCCTGTTCATCTCCCACAGGCTGGCCTCCACCCAGTTCTGCGACAGAATCCTGTATCTGAAGGACGGCCGGATCGCGGAGGAGGGAACACATCACGACCTGATAGCCTTAGGAGGCGAGTACGCGAGCCTTTATGAAAAGCAAAGCTGCTGGTATAGAGAGGACTATGAAGAATCGGGCAGCAATCCCTATACCGAAAGCGGGGAAGGAGACATACAGCCATGAAATTCACAGAACATATGCAGATTTCCAAAAAGGCCATACGGCATCTCTTTTCGCTGAGCAGGTCTTATGCCACATGCCTTATCCTGAACGCCGTCCTCCAGAACCTGATACCCTATGTGCCAATCTACTTCTCGGCACGGCTCATAGACGCGCTTTATGAGAGGCAGCCCGTACAGGCACTGGTCCTTTATGCAGCCCTCACGGTGGGAATCGTATTCCTGTTGAGCCTCTTGAGCGCCTATCTGTCCTCCAGGCGCGACATAGCCAATCAGGAATTAAATTTAAGCGAGGAATGGGCTTTTTCCCAGAAAGCCATGGAGATGGCCTATGCGTCCATTGAAGACCCGGATGTAATGCTCCTGCGGAAAAGGATCGCCATGGAATCCCAGACCGGCTACGACCTGTGGTATCTCACGTCCTCCACGGAAAGCCTTGTCTCCAGCGCCACCAGGATCCTCATGTCCCTCTCCATGACCCTGAGCTTCTTCTTTCTGGAGGGGATTCCGCTTCTCATAAAGCTTGGGTTCGTGGCAGGCATCCTGCTCACCATCCTGTGCGGAGCGCTGGCCTCCAGGAAATGCGAGACCATATTCAGCCATTTCCTGGATACCTGCGTGCGCCTGAACGTCTTCGGTGGGAAATATGGCGACTACATCGGCCATTACAGTAGCGGCAAGGACATCCGCCTCTATGGCATGGCCGAAAGCCTGCTGGGCTTCCGCGTAAATCTCAAGTCGGAGCACCACCGGCTCTCCATGAGGCTGAGCTGGAAATGGGCGGCCCTGAAAGCGGCGGACGTGGCCCTGAGCCATGTGCTGAAGTTCTGCGTCTACCTGATCCTCCTCTACGCGGCGCTCTCGGGCCAGATCACCGTGGGTTCCATCGCCCGGTATGTGTCCTGCGTCATGCTGTTGCTCGCTGCGGCCTCCGAAGCGGTGTCCAATGTCCAGAGGGCCATCGTGAACCATACCTACTTAAAGCGGTATTTCTCCTACCTGGACATCCCCAACCCCATGTACCAAGGCTCCCTCACTGTGGAGAAACGGGACGACAATGAATATTTCGTGGAATTCCGTGATGTATCCTTCCGCTATCCCAACACAGAAAGCTATGCCCTGCGCCATGTGAACCTGAAATTCAAGATTGGGGAAAAGCTGGCCATCGTTGGCAGAAACGGCAGCGGCAAGACCACTTTCATCAAGCTCATGTGCCGCCTCTACGACCCTACGGAAGGGACGATTCTCCTAAACGGCGTGGATATCAGGAAGTACGATTACGACGAATATATGTCCATCTTCTCCATCGTGTTCCAGGACTTCCGGCTCTTCGGCTTCCGGTTGGGGGAGAACGTGGCCGCGGGCTCCTCCTATGACCCGCAGCGGGCCGCCCATTGCCTGGAGCAGGCCGGCTTTGGAGAGCGCCTGGCCGCCATGCCGGAGGGCACGGACACCTTCCTTTATAAGGAGTTCGATGAGAGCGGCATGGAGATATCCGGCGGGGAAGCACAGAAAGTCGCCCTGGCCAGGGCCCTGTACAAGGACGCGCCCTTCCTCATCTTAGACGAGCCCACCTCCGCCTTAGACCCTGTCTCAGAATACGAGGTATACAGCAGCTTCAACGAGATCGCCGGGGACAAGACCACCATCTACATCAGCCACCGCCTGGCATCCTGCCGCTTCTGCGACAAGATTGCCGTGTTCGACAGCGGAGGGATTGTGCAGACCGGCAGCCACGGGACATTGATTTCCGACGAGGGCGGCATCTACCATGCGCTGTGGCATGCCCAGGCGCAGTACTATACGGAGGAGGCAGGGGCTTATACTGCATAACGCTGAATACTGCCTAATGTAATCATGCGATTGAACCAGTCAGCGTTATGCAGTCTGGTTTCACGGCAAGTGAAATCGTTAAGCATCCTCAGCGCTTCCCGATTCGCCTGACTTCCTTCATGATGCGCTTCATGCTCTCCGGGGATACGTTGTCGGGAACGGAATGGGCAAAGATTTTTCACGGATTTCCTACAGGATGGCCTCGTTGTCGTTCCACAGCGCCGCGCTGATGCCGCCCCTCAGCAGTTCAGGCCCCCAGCCTGCGGCAGGCCCTCCGGTAGAAGAAAAGGGACATCCCCGTAGCGATGGTCCAGCCCACAGGCCAGGAGCACCATATGCCCAGGGCGGAGCCTGTCCAGCCGGACAGGAGGAAGGACAAGACCACCCGCAGAATCAAATCCGTGAACGTGGCGACCATGAACTGCCCCATGGCGCTGGTGCCCCGAAGGATTCCGTCCGCCACCAGCTTCACGGACACCACAAAGTAGAACGGGGACAGGATCCATAAAAACTCCCTGCCCGTCTGTAAAGCCGTCTGCGAGCTCCTGTCCATAAAAAGCAGCAGCAGATACCTGCCGAACGCCACATAGGCAATGCAGAAGGGCACGCACAGGCACCACACCAGCCGCCAGCCTGCCCGGAAGCCCTCCCTGATCCGCCCGAACCTTGCGGCCCCCAGGTTCTGGGCCGCGAAATTGGATATCCCGTTGCCGATGGTGGTAAAGGATGTGATCACCAGGTTGTTCAGCTTCACCGCCGCGGAATATCCGGCGGCCACGCTGACCCCGAAACTGTTTATCCGGCCCTGGATCAGCATGTTCCCCACCGAGATGAAGGACTGCTGCAAGATGCTGGGGATGGCCACTACGGCTATCTTTCCCAGCAGGCTCCAGGAGAAGACCAAAACCTTCGTTTCCGTCCGGATGTCCCGCAACCGCTTCAGCACCAGAGCCAACGACAGGATGCAGCTTGCCCCCTGGCAGAGGAATGTGGCCCAGGCCACGCCTGCGATTCCCATGGAGAAGCCCTTCACGAAGAGGATGTCAATCAGGATATTGGCCGTGGAGGACAGGGCCAGGAAGAGGAAGGGCGTCCTGGAGTCCCCCAGGGCCGAGAAGATGCCTGTAGCGATATTGTAAAAGAACAGGAAGGGCAGCCCCCAGATATAGATGTCCAGGTACAGGGCGGAATCCGCCATGACCTCCGGCTGGGTCTTCATCAGCCGCAGCAATGTGTCGCAGGAGACGAGGCCCCCAAGCATCAGCACGGCGCAGAGGACGCCGCTGGCAATCAGCGCCGTATAGACCGAGGATTTCATGGTCCTGTAGTCCTTCGCCCCGAAGAGCTGGGATACGATGACAGAGCATCCGATATTGCAGCCGAAGGCAAAGGCGATGAAGATGAGGGTGATGTTGTAACTGTTCCCCACCGCCGCCAGTGCCCTCTCGCCGATAAACTTCCCTGCTACCAAAGAATCCGCTATGTTGTAAAGCTGCTGGAACACGATGCTGCCGAACATGGGCAGGCAGAATGCCCACAGCACCTTCCGGGGATTCCCCTGTGTCAAATCCTTGTTCATGACTTTACCCTTCCTTTCCGTTTCTGAATCCTCTTTACATTTTCCCGGAAACTTATTATACTACGGAAGAAAGGATACGAAAAATATATCTATCATATATGAGGTATATCAATCAGATATGGATATCGACTTCGAATATTTCAAAATCTTCTACTATGTGGCCAAATACGGGAATATCACCAAAGCCGCGGCTGCCCTGGGGAACAGTCAGCCCAATGTGACCCGGGTGATGAAGCTTTTGGAGGCGCAGCTGGGCTGCCGGCTGTTCCTGCGGGAGGCCAGGGGCGTCAGCCTGACGGAGGAGGGCGATCTGCTGTACTCCCATGTGGAAATCGCCTACCGGCACCTGTGGAGCGCCCAGACCGAACTCCGCGGCCGGGATTCCCTCCGAAGCGGCACGGTGGAAATCGGCGCCACGGAGACGGCGCTGCACCTGTTCCTGCTGGACGCGCTCCAGGATTTCAGGCGCAGGCATCCCGCCGTCAGGATCAAGATCCACAACCACACCACCCCGGAGATCATAAAGCGCCTCACCGACGGAAAGCTGGATTTCGCCGTGGTCACCACGCCCTATGCCATGCCGCATTCGGTTCACAGCGAGAAAATATTTGATTTTGCAGAGATACTGGCGGGCGGGCCAGAGTATAGGAGCCTGTCCAGGACAATCTCCACGCTGGGCGGGCTCCAAAGCTGCCCCTGGATCGGGCTGGGCAGGGGAACCGCCACCTATGATTCCTATCGGGACTTCTTCGCGGCTCAGGGACTGGATATGGAGCTGGACATGGAGGTGGCCACTTCCGACCTGATGCTGCCGCTCCTTCTGGGCAATCTGGGCATCGGCTTCGTGCCGGAACAGACCGCTCTGCCCCTGATAAAGGATAAAAGGCTGGTGCAGATACCCCTGGACTGCGCCCTTCCCAGGCGGGCCATAGAGATCGTCTCCGGCAGCGGGCATGGGATGGGGCTTGCGGCGGACGCCTTCTGCAGATACCTCAGAGACCGGTGGAGCCCGGAATCCTCCCACGGAAAAGAGCCACTCGTTCCGAATGGCCCCTGACGCTCCTCTACGCCATGCTGCTTTGCTGGTGCAGGTATTTCTCCTTTGTGGCAAGCCCTCCCCTGATATGCCGCTCAGATTTGTTCAGGTCCAGCACCTTCCTGGCCTCCATGGCCAGGGTGGGATTGACCTGCATGAGACGTTCTGTCACGTCCTTATGTACCGTGCTCTTGCTGACACCAAAGGTCTTCGCCGTCTGTCTCACCGTGGCATTATTGTCGATGATATAGTTGGCAATGCTGACGGCACGCTCTTCGATATAATCCTTCAAAGGAATACCCCCGTGGGATATTTTTTACTATTGTATGAAGGATTGGGGGAGGGTATGACTGGATTGGGGGAGCTGATGTGGAATTTTTTACTAATCGGGAACACGACCAGGAACGGTAAAATTAGGTTAATAGATGGAGAATACGCATAGCACAGCTCACCAACCAATAAGAGTCGGTGAGCTGCACCATTTTCCGGTTCGCAGCCAGTATTTGTATCTTCTTCCATCAGACCAAACCAACCACACTCAGCACAAGAGATAACATGCTTCACATAATTCGGGTCTTCTGTGTAGGCGCGCGCCGGGGTCAGTGCCTGGCATTTTTCTTTAAGTGTATCAAAGGCCTCTTATTATTTCTAAAGATATCCGTCAGACCTTGTATAAGTTCTTTTCTCATCTCATCCGATAACATCCCATTTGCCTCCAAAAAACTTCCTATAACAGTCTTCAATTCCCATACTCATTATACCCTTCCAGTACTATTCCACAATCAGATATTTTAATAAGGAGTATTTAGAAGTTTTCCAACAGCTCTTCTAAATACCCCTTTAACGTATGTCGCACTGTAGCGTTGTTGATGATAATACTACGACTATAGAATTTATCTTCCTATGCCCTTCTCGATACAATCTCTGGGCGAATTCACGCACCGAAATTTCAATGCGCGTTCAGGAGTTGTCTCCGGGCAATCTTCATCAAACGCAATTGGGGTGTTTCTTGCCTTAGCAAGTGATTCCAACTCTTCTTCAAAAAAGGCAAGCTCTTTTATCATTTCCGCTGTCATCCTATCTGTATTTACCATAATATTACCACCCAACCAAAATACTATTGTTCCAGAGCTCTCTTTATCAATCATCATCCGGCTTTCCCAATCAGAACCTTTTTCCCGCAGAACGCAAAACCATACTTTTTAATTCGCTTTGCCGGAATACCTCTTGCCCGCAATATAGCTTCATACTGTTTTTCCTCAATCTGCTTCAGCGCTTCCTTCACCGTATCAGCCAGCTCCGCTTCTGTATCCGAGTCCTGCACCTTAAATTCTATAATAATCGCATCCCTTTCAAGATTATTCGCAGTTGCTTCCAGACCTGAAGTGTACAGGCTTTCGGCTCCCTGCCTTGGCTCCAGCATCACATCATATCTGCCGAATCCGCTCTCACGATTAGAAGTCAGCACATACTTGTCTGCCAGTTCCACCATCATCCCCAGTACAAAACCATGGTAAAACCGTTCCGGCTCCTGCTCAGAAGCATTGGCCCCTGTATCAAAGTAACTGAATGTCTGTAAGGCAACTTTATTCATATAGGTATTCATCGCTTTCAAATTTCCCATAAGCAATGCTTTCAAAAATGCGTTATTGACATGGCTGCATCTCCCAAACCATCCCTCTATCAGCCTCTCGAACATCACCTGGACTTCCAGGTTTGTCAGTTTCAGTTCATATTCTTCCTTTCTCGAAAGGGCGTTGAACGTATGTTGAACCGCTTTCAGATAACCGCTGGCAAGCAGGAGGCTCCACACCGCCTCATCTCCCTGCTCTAATTCGCTGAATACAATCTGTTCATCAAGAATAATGGCAAAGGTCTCTCCCCGCAGCAGTTTTTCCATGGTCATCTTCAACTCGGGGCTTCCCTCCCGCACCAGCTTGCCGGCCAGGCTGTTGGAACTGGTGTTAATCCAGTATAGACCTAATTTCCCTTTATCCAGATAAATGATAATGGACCAGGGATTATAAATATCCGAAATGCTTCCGAAAATGAAGCCGTCATACCACTCCTTCACCTCTTCTTTTCTGCCGGACAAACCAAACTCATTCAGGGCAGTGAACACTTCTTCTTCCGTGAACCCAAAACTGTCCATGTATTTTTCCGAGGTTACCGTCACTACCTCCAGATTATTCAAATCCGAGAACATGGACTCTCTTGCTTCGTAAGAAGCAATCTGACCCCTTGTAATCCCTGTCATGAGCGCACGCTCCAGATAAGGATTTGTCTTGAATGTCGCATTAAACAGACTTCTGGTAAAGGAAACAATTTCCTCCCAATACCCATTTACGTAGGCCTCCTGCATAGGTGTGTCATATTCATCCAGAAGCACTATTACCTTTTTCCCATAATACCGAAAGAGGATTTCTGATAAGACGCCTATGGCATCTGTGGCAACATATTCTTCCATGTCCACGGAAATCTTTCGGAAATATTCCTTTTCCTGCTCATTCAGTTTTTCCCTGTCCAGCAGATAGTAGAAATGATTGTAGACCGACGCGATAATCTGGCACATTTTCTTTTGGGCATTCCGGTATGTTGTCTCCTTCACTTTGGCAAAGCTGAGCATGATGACCGGGTAAGTGCCCTGAAGAGCCCTGTATTTCTCCTCTTCCCATATGCACAGTCCTTGGAACAAATCTTCCCTGCCCGCATATTCTACGGAAAAGAATTTCTCCAACATATTCATATTCAATGTCTTGCCGAATCTTCTGGGACGGTTAATCAATGTTACACTGTCCCCACACTCCCACCATTCTTTGATGAAGTGGGTCTTGTCCACATAAAAATAGTTTTCTCTCCGAATCGATTCAAAATCCTGATTTCCTATACTTACTGTCCTTGCCATGCACCCCCCTTTCCCACAGGCTTTCTCCCATATGCCCACAGCAAACCTGCCACATGTCTTCAGTATATCGGATTCTTACTGTAAACGCAATGAGGAGTTTCGTTTCCATAAAATTGAAAGTTCTGTCATCACACAAATGCCACAACGGACGTTTCAACCATTCCTTAATTGCATCTCTTCCGCAATTATTTATGATGGCATCTCCTGAACCACCCCTCTGGCATTCCGCCAAACATGGCTCGGACTTCCCTGTTCGTCAGCTGCAGCTCATATTCTGCCTTACCCGGATTGGCATTGAATTCATGATGCACCGCTCTCAGATGGCCGCTGGCAAGCAGCAGGCTCCACACCGCCTCGTCCCCTTGGCTCAGTTCACTGAATACTATCTGCTCCTCCAGCTTGCCGGTAACTGTCTCCCCCCAGCAGCCTTTCCGTGGTCATCTGTAATTCACGGCTCCCTCCTGCACCAGCTTTCCCAACAGACTGTTGGAGCTGGTGTTGACCCAGCATATCTCTGTTACGATGACCGATGGCTCCCGGATCCCGGAACCGAAGCCGGAACCAAAAAAGCTGGGGCGCAAGCCCGAAGATCCGGATGCCGTCAAGCCTAAGAGGCCGCGTGGTCGACCAAGGAAGGATGCAAACCCGTCTGTCGGATCTCTATAGTCCGACAGATTGGGAAACTTTTATTTATACGGCATAACGCTGAATATTGCCTACTGTAATCATGCCATTGAACCGGTCAGCGTTATGCAGTCTGGTTTCACGCCGGCAGCTCCAGCAGCAGCCCCGCCAGTCTGCAGTTCTCTTCCTCCAGGACAAGGGCCCGCTCCAACAGGGCAATCTGCTCTCTGCGCAGCGTAGGCGTGGACGCACCGGCCGCCTTTACGGTATTGTACGCAATTTCGCACCCGGAAGCATGGCCTATCCTGTGCTGGAAGGCAGACAGCTCATGGGCGATTGTCCGGCAGTTCTCCGCTATCTTTGCCAGGTGTTCCCGGCTTGTCTCCGGAATGACAGAAAGGTTCTCCTGCAGCCAGGCGGCTGCCGCAAAGCGGGCATCTATGAGGGTGCCCAGCATATCGTCATTTACGGTCAGCCGTCTCATGACATTCTCCCTGTCGTCTGCCAGACGAAAGTCCTCTTCCCTGGAAAGCCCATCAATCCACGCCCTGTAGGCATCCTTTCCCTGATGATAGCCGCGGCACTCTTCTCCCTGAAAAGAAGCAACCAGCGTGGCCAGAGAGGTCTTCAGAATTTCCGCAGGCCGCTTCGGCTCGCCCTTTTCTCCGAAATGCAAGATAAGAAAAGGCCAGAAATCACTGAACAGGTACCCTTTATTCTCCTCAAAGACTATTCTCCTGTCTTCACACCTCTGATCTGTCGACGGTTCCTGGCCATCTAACTGCCCCTGGCCGTCCCCGCCCTCCAGGGCATCGAAGACTTCCTGGTCGAAATAAGTGCGGCACAGAAAACGGTTGCCGTTGTCCACATATCCCGTGATGATTCCCCACTCCGCAGCCACCCGCAGATTGATTGCCAGTACCGGCATGCCTGCCCGGATGTCCTCCATGATGGCCTGGCGCTCCGCCTTCCTCTCCTGCTTTTCCAGCCTCTCCACCATACGGAACCCGTAACCGATGGCTTCATACAGCGGCGTGGCGTAGTCAAAGGCCACCAGGGCATCCGTACAGCTGTAGTCCCAGACATCCACAAAGCAAATCCGGTAGCAGGCGCCGCTCATTCCCATAATCTGTTCATAAGTATACGGCTCTCCCATATAGGCAAGGGATGCCTGGAGCGCCCCCGCCCAGGGACATTCCATCCCTTCTCTCCCGCCCTCCCAGGACAGACGCTTTATTTCCTCCAGAATGCACTGGGAGCGATCCCGCAGCACCAGCCTCGTGCCATGGTTCCCGTAATAGATGGCATCGTTTTCCGGACAGCTGATGACATGAATCCCCTCCCCGTTCAGGTAGATCAAGGTCAGATATTCCGTGTCGTCGCTGGCGGTGCTGCTGGGGAAGGTCTCATGGTTCACCAGTATCCGATCCCATTTGAAATACGCATAATGCTCCATCTTCTGCATGGCGGAGGCGTATTCCTTCCCGTTCCCATAGTAGGCGTCCAGGATCCGGACGGCTTCCTCCGGCTCAAAGCCCGCGCTCTTCCTGTCCAGGGTCAGGTTCTGGTTCTGCAGGGCATAGGAAAAGCCCACGCCCTCCGGCGTCTGGAACTTGACGGTCAGAACTTTCAGGCGGTCGCTCTCCAGGGAGTCGCCGGTGAAAGTCTGGTTCACATAGATGTCCAGCACATTGTCCCGCACCAGGTTGTCCAGGAAGCGGGTCACGGGCACTTCCTTCTCTCCGTCCGTGTACACTGCCTCCAGGATGAAAAGCTCCCTGGGGCACAGCAGGCTGTCGATGCTGCAGTCCAGCGCCTCCGCCAGAGCCGGTAGGATGGCCGTCTCCGGCAGGCATTTCGCGTTCTCCCATTTGGATACGGCCTGGGGGCTGACCTGCAGCCGCTCCGCCAGGGCCTCTCCTGTGTATCCCCGCTCCCTGCGCAGGGATGCGATCCTTCTTGCGATTTTTTCCAATTCCATCATAATGTTTTACCTCCAATCTGTCTTCAGCGCCGTGAGTTTAGTGCCATAATAGAATCCCAAATAGGATTTTATTATCTTGGTGCTATTGTAAGCAAAATCAACGGCATTTACCAGGTATATCAGGTGAAACAGAAGCGGAAAAAATCAACCTGTAGTTGAAAGCTTGACCCATACATGCCAGCACCACACCATTCCGAGCCAAAAATCTTTGCCCCCCTGAAAATTCTCCGAAAAGGTCTTGTTTATGACGCTGCGTAATGATTTATAATAGGTTTCAGGAGGGAGCTTTTCTTTGGATGATATAAAGCGGCGTGAGGTGCGTCAAAGGCATAATTATCCAAGATGCATTATACAATAAACTACGACAGCAGGATCATCAAAGTCACCGTCAATCCTTTACCCTTGCTTGAACATATAAGTCCACCGTTCATTTTAGCCATAAGAACCGAAGCGATATACAGCCCCAGACCGCTGCCGTCTATGTCGGAATCTTTTACGTTCTTGCCACGGTAAAATTTGTTTATTATAAGATCAAGCTCGTCAGCCGGAACGCCCTCGCCGTAATCGGTGATCGACAGTGTCAGATAGTCTCCGCTCGAAGCACACTCAATGTCTATGGGAGTATCGGCATATTTATAAGAATTACCGATAATGTTTCCGATAATTTGCTCCATACGTTTTATGTCAATGTGTATCATACATTCGGGTATCGTACTCCTTCTCACAAGAGAGCGCGTATCCGCCGCCCTGATGATGTCATACAGCACAGCCGCATTTTCATCAGTGCAGTTCACGGTCATCTCGCCAAGATCGTCAAGTGCAGCAGTCAGCAGATCAGTGACGAGAAGTTCCATCTGCTGTGTCTTCTTCTGTATGCCCTCAACCTTGCCAAGAACATATTTATCCTGTACTTTCAGACTCAGCACATCGCAGATTGTGTTGATACCCGTAATAGGCGTTTTCAGGTCGTGACTCAGCTCAGCAACAAGCTCTTTTTCTTTTCGTTTGAGTTCTGTTTCTCTGGCTTTTGACGCTCTCAATTCCTCACGCATGATATCAAAGCTCTCGGTGAAAACCCCAAACAGATTGCTGCGCTCCATTTCAAGAGGACTGTCGAGATCGCCCATTGATATCCTGCCTGCAAACTCTTTCATCTTGCGGAATGGCTTTAAGATGTTCCTGCCGATATACAGATAGAACGATACTGCCGCCGTTACCATGATAAGAAACAGTATTACAGCCGCACAGGTCAGTCGATCAAAAGCCTTGCTATACCCCGAAAAAGACGGGTCAGGTATCGCCGCTGTTGCAAGAAATCTGTCACCGTCCGTCACCGCAAGACACAGATCGCCGTTATTTCTTGATTTCGTGAGCGTTAAGTTTTCGCCCTCGGGATAGATGCAGAAACCCTCCCTGTCAAACACAAGTATATCGGTATCGGGAAACTTTTCTTCAAGAACAGCAAGGTCATTCATATTTTCTCTTACTGTTTCAGCAATATCATTTTGCAGGACCATGTTTGGCATATATTTTTGCCTGCCCGTCATGACGAATATCCCGATACAGCAGGCGACGATCGTCGCAAGAAGAATAAGCGTTCTTCCGTACCTCATGACGTTTCACCCATGATATACCCTACACCCCAAACCGTTTTTATGATCTTCGGCTCATTCGGGTCGGCTTCGAGCTTTTCCCGAAGATGACGGATATGCACCGCAACCGTACCCTCACCGACGCACTCGTCTTTCCACACATTCTGCAAGAACTCGTCCTTTGTTATGACCTTTCCTCTATGCTCCAGAAAATAGAACAGCATTTTGTATTCAAGAGCTTTCAGCGTGATCTGTTCTCCGTTTTTGCTTATGCAGTGCGACTGTGTATCAAAAAACAGACCGTCCATGATCTGTATTTTTCTGCTGCTTGTCGCTTTAGGCGATTCTTTCACGACAGACTGTGTACTTTCGTATCTGTTCAGGATAGCCCTGACCTTTGCAAGGAGAATATTCATCTTGAAAGGCTTTTTGATATAATCATCTCCGCCGATATTTAGCGCCATAAGCAGATCGTCATCACTTGTACGGGCACTGATGAAAAGGATAGGCATATTGTATCCGCTCCTTATGCTCTTACACAGCTCAAAGCCAGACTTGTCCCCGAGGTTTATATCCAAAAGCAACAGAGAAACGGTGTTCTCCGCAAGGAAGTCCACCGCATTCTCATAGCTTGTAACATAAGCCGTTTTTATATCGAACGCATTAAAATACTCCGCCGTGTTTTCGGCAATGATCTCATCATCGTCTATCATCAGGCACTTATAATCCATACTATCACTTCTTTCATCCAATACCCACCTTTTCGCCGCTCTCGCCTATGAATACGATCTTTCCGCTTTCGGGAAGTGTCACATGATTTCCATAGCCATTCATATAGCTTGAGTAAACCACGTTATCAAACTTATCATAAATATAAACTGCCGCCTGTTCGGGGATATCAAGGGTAACGGACTTTAAGTCCATCTCACCTATCTTATACCACTTTGCCCGTCCCGTTTCAAGAGCTATTTCGTGAATATCTGCCGTAAGATCGTAAATTGAATCCTCACTTACCAACATCATAGCCTGATCGCCTGTGCGCAGGTATTCACAGCCGTTCTCGGTGAACACTTCAAAATCGGTCAGCTCACGTCCTGCTTCGCCGGGCATCAAAACAAAGCCCTCCGCCTTATTTTCATTGGTAAAACGCATCGTCTTCATGATCATCCCACCCGTAAACTTCGCACAGCCGTTTATACCCTCGGGTACATTCAGCTTAACGCAGGGGCTTACATTGTAAAAAACGTTGGAATACTTCATGTTTGTCATGTAGTATTTTTTGCCGTTCCTCTGGGTCCAAGCCTGCTGAACGCTGTCGCTGACATTAAACTCTCCCACTCTTTGCAGATAGTAAGATAGCTCTATATACCGTCCGAAACCGTCCGCATAGGTATTTGCATACTTGCAGATATAGATATTACCGTTCCTTTCGGTAAATGTGAGCAGTTCCTGCTCGCCTGCCTGAACAAAATCATCCGAATCGGGTTCACCGTCCATAAGCACAAAGCTGTCATCAGCAGTGTACATATACCGTTTTGTCTTGGGGTTTTCTGCCGTGATCTCGGTGATCCCCATATACTTCCCGTGAGGGAACTCCACCTTGAATATGCCGTCCCCTCTCGCATAGATATCCGCCATCTTCAGATATTTTTCCGGAACTTTGTCCGCTGTTTCCATTCCTTTTGGTTCATCAAAAGTGACTGTTATGCCCTTTTCCGCAAGAGCGGAGATCATGAGCGATTCGGTCAGCATCGTTGCTCCGCCGGAACTTGCGCCGTTCAATTTGCATAAGCAGTGTCTGAAACTCTGCCCGATCCGTTTTGTCCTCAAGGTATATCTCTATCGCAGAGGGGCGGTAAGTGGGCATGATACGTTTTAAAGCCTGTTCGGTAATATAGAGAGTTGTTCCGTCGTTGGACATGCTTGGAATCAATCCGCAGATGATGTAATTCTTTTTTACCCTGTTGCATTCGAGGGTGAGATTGTCACCGACCTTCAGGCTGTGCTGGGTAGCGAACAGCTTTGAAACAGCAATCTCATTGTCATGTTCGGGAAGTCTGCCTGCTGTTGCCTGAATGTTCTCGCACTGAGAAAAATCGGGATAGGATACCGGCACAAGACAACTCTCACGGTCAAAGGCATAGAGAGACCTCCATTCGGACAGATCAAGAGAAAACGAACCTGTCTGCACACGTTTTACACCCTGCATCTCGCTTATTCTTTCCGCAAGCTCCTCAGTGTTGACGGAGTGCATAACGGTCACTATTTGGTCGGGCATTTCCTCTCCTGTCAGCCATGCGGCAGCTTTCAGATCAGAGGCGAACAGGTCTGCAATCAGGATACCTGCGACAGCGGCAAGTGCCGAGACAGCTATGCAGACAGTAAGACTGATATTCTGCTTCATATTATCGAAAAAGCCTTTCAGGGCAAGGCGAAGATGCACGCTGTTTTTAGTATTCCTGAGCGGAAACCGGTTTTTGCCGAAATGATGAACAGCTATTCCTTTACGGAAAGCCCGCACAGGGGGATATTTCTTTACTGCCAAAGCTCTCGTATGTGCGATTACTCCCACAAAAATAAGGATAATCAATGCCGTCAGCAGTATCGGGAGCGGAGAGATATGCAGACTGCCGTGATGTCCCGAAAGTGTTTCAGCGACTCTGTGCAGTACAGGCAGCAGCGCAAATGCGCCGCCCGCGCCGATAATAACGCCTGCAAGGGCTGTCATAAGATACTCCGCGGTATAGGAAAGCGCGATCTCCTTTGATGTATAACCGAGTGCTTCCAATACGCCGATAGACTGTATCTGATCCTGTATATCGCCTGCGATACGGAAACGTATCATAATAGCGGCGGCAATGAATATGACAACCGCCATAAACAGCATGATACCAATGACGATCTCCGAGAAAACAGCACTTTTCTGTTCCAGATTTTTATACAGAAGGCTCAGAATATTATATCCGATATCTTTGCCTGTCTGTTCTTCGACTCTGTCATAAAATTTTAAATATATATCCACACAGTCATCAAGGGGATTGCAGTCGAACAGCACCATTTCATACTTGCCGATTATGGTCATCAGAGAAACATAGTCGCTGTCCGAAACGATCATCTGGAAACCCATACCGGTCGTGGGCATAAAAATTGATTCATAAAAACCTGCAACTGTAAAGGAGAACAGCTTTGTTCCGTAAATTATGTTAAAAGTGTCGCCCTCACTGAGCTTTGATGCAAGGCTTTCTTGTCCTGCATAGGGCAGATAGATCGGGTGTTCAAGTGCTGCTATCTCCTCATCGGTGAGGGTCGTTTCTATGGGAGAGCGCTCTATGTTCTTTTCGAGCTCCTTAGTCACGAAACTCATATACAGCGCCTGTTCCTCGCCTTCCTTGTCAAGGTATTTCGTTGCCGTACTGAACAGAACACGGACATGATCGATATCCGTTACCCTCTCATCTTCACGAAGCAGCCGGATGAAGCTGTCATTGTAATAATCCTCTTTGATATAAAGCGCATTTTTATGTACGGCATACTCATCCGCCACACGGGGAAATAGGCCCGTCATATCAATGCTGCCCGCAGCTGCCGCCGATGTGACAGCCATACAGAACACGATCAGCAGAGTAAGGAGTATCGTCTGTTTCTTATGCTTTTTAATATTTGCAAAAGAAAGTCTGAGTATCTTTTCCATATTACCACCCCATATCATCGAGGAATCTCTGCAAGCCCTCTTGTCTGCCCTTGATATCATTTGTGCCGAATGACGGCATTTCATGTTCGCCGATCACAGCACCGTCACGAAGATATATCACCCTGTTTCCTCTGAGAGCGGTTTTCATGTCGTGGGTCACCATTACAATGCTTTGTCCTTTTGAGTTCAGTTCCGTGAAGATATCAAGAACGTCACGGCTCGAAGCCGAGTTCAGACTGCCTGTCGGCTCATCGGCAAAAAGCAGCTTTGGATCATTGATGACCGCTCTTACGATGCCGACCCTCTGGCACTCACCGCCCGAAAGCTGGTTCGGGTATTTATCCCACAGCTTTTCGCCTATACCGACCTTTTTGAGAAGCTCCTCGGTCTTTTTCACAAGCTCGGGACTGTTCTTCTGTATCACAAGCGCACCTGTCATGATGTTATCGAATACGGTCATGTTTTCCAGCAGATAAATGCTCTGAAAGACAAACCCGCAGTTTTCACGTCTGAACACAGCAAGCTGGTCGTTGGTATATTTCGATATATCCTTGTCACCGAAGAAAACTCTGCCGAGGGTCGGGGTATCCATTCCAGAAAGTGCATAAAGCAGAGTGGATTTGCCCGAACCCGACGCCCCCATTATAACAGTGAAGTCCTTTTCCCTGATCTCAAGATCAAGATTCTTGATGATATGCTGCTGCAAGCCGCCGTTTGAAAATGATTTGCACAATTTATCGGTATGAAGAATCCTGCTCATGTTTATCCCTCCATAGTGATTGAAAAGAAGTTTGTGTTTCTTTGATATTATACATCTTATTTCGGAAAAGTCTTTATCTGTTTACTATTTGTTTCTTATCTGTTTATTAAATTTGTTTTGGGGTATTGCATTATCACCTACAAAGTGTTAGGAATTGTCGGAAAATAACTGCTGCAATTGCTTCAGGCAAAAGCCCGGAAATACAATAAAAATTGCCATAAACTTGCAGCAGTTATTTGTAGACAATTCCTTAAGATGAATATATACCTACAAAACGTTAATATAAAGGGAGGACTATATGGCACAGCAAATTTCTGAATCCGAATTGGTACTAATGAAAATCATTTGGAAGAATGGAGGGGTAGCTTTATACTCCCTCATCATGAAAGAATTGGAGAAAGACAAGAATGAATGGAAGAACAACACCGTACTCACGCTGCTTTCCCGATTAGGAGAAAAAAAGTTTTTGAAAGTCAAAAAAATCGGCAGGAAAAATGAGTATGTGGCTACGGTAACAGAAGCAGAATACCAGACCATGCAGACCCACAGCTTTCTTGATAAAGTCTACGGCGGGAATGTGAAAAACTTAGTATCAACCTTGTTGCGGCAGGATATTCTTTCGGCAGACGAATTGAAAGAGATTGAAACATTTTGGGATTGAAGCCGTTGTATAAAAACAAATTCGGCTTGTCGGGAGCCTGTTTGAAAAATTCGACACAGCAGCAATAACGAATGAAACCCTCCGCGTTCAGGTACACCAGCGTCAGGTATTCCGTGTCGTCGCTTGCGGTGCTGCTGGGGAAGACTTCATGGTTCACCGGTATCCTGTCCCATTTGAAATATTCATAATGCTCCATTTTCTGCATGGCAAAGGAATATTCCTTCTCGTTCCCGTAGTAGGCACCCACAATCCGAAGCGCCCTGTCCGGCGCAAATCCTGTGCTCTTCCTGTCCAGGACCAGATTCTCGTTCTGTAGGGCATAGGCTAAGCCCACTCCCTCCGGCGTCTGGAACTTCACCGTCAGGAGCTTCAGGCGGTCGCTTTCCATGGAAGCGCCGATGAATGTGGCATTCACATAGATGTCCAGCCCATTGTCGCGCACCAGATTGTCCAGGCAGCGGGTCACGGGCACCTGGGTCCGTCCGTATACACCGCCTCCAAAATGAAAAGCTCCCTGGGGCATAGCAGGCTGTCGATGCTGCAGTCCAGCGCCTCCGCCAACGCGGGAAGAATGGCCGTCTCCGGCAGGCATTTCACGTTCTCCCATTTCGATGTGGCCTGGGGGCTGACCTGCAGCCGCTCCGGCAGGGCCTCTCCCGTGTATCCCCGCTCCCTGCGCAGGGACGCGATTCTCTTTGCGATTTTTTCCAGTTCCATCATAATGCTTACCTCCAATATGTTTTCATAGCTGCCTGACCACACAGGAAGCGGCAGCTGCTTCCCATAGTTGACTATAGTTGAATGTGGTACAAAAAGACGCGCCTCCTACGAAACCTATTGTAGGTAAAATGATGCGGATTTACCAGGTATATCGGATTAAGAAAAAGGGAATCTTATCAACCTATGGTTGAGACGGTTCGCGCTGCTTTCCTCAATCCGCCCTCTTCCCCAGCCGGACTTCGCAGTCCTTGCGGTAAAAAGAGATTCCATAGCAGCCG
>CAJUFO010000051.1:32083-33259 GCA_910585615.1 uncultured Acetatifactor sp. | reverse complement strand
GACGGGGAATCTCCAGGGAAGAGGTGATGCGCGACACCAGCCATTATATCACCCGCTACCCGGAGGGCTATATCCCGCCCGACGATCCCTCTGCCAGCGAATCGATCGGAAGCGGAGATCTTGGCGGAGGCCTCACCTGGAACCTGACAAAGGCCGGGACGCTGACCATCTCCGGCAGCGGTGCCATGCCGGATTTCAGCAGTGCCGCAGAGCAGCCCTGGTACGAAAACAGCAGCCAAATCCGGACAGTAATCATCGAAAATGGCGTTACCACTATCGGAGCCTGCGCTTTCTGGGAATCCGGTGTTCTCGGCGTGGAGATTCCCTCCAGCGTGACGATGATCGGAAACAGCGCTTTCCGAAAGTCGTCAATCATCTCCGTAACCATCCCTTCCGGCGTGAAGGTCATCGGCGACAGCGCTTTCCGGGAATGTGCAGACCTTAGTTCGGTGAACGTTTCCGAAGGGGTGGAGAAAATCGACCAGAATGCGTTCCGGGCCTGCCAGAAACTCACCTCCATCGCTTTGCCTGCCAGCATAGGAGAAGTTGGTGCCTCTGCATTCTTCCAATGTCAGGCACTGACAATCGTGTCATTTTCCCCCGGCGACAAGCAGGTTAAGCTGGGCGACAATCTGTTTACGCAATGTTACTATCTGACCAAAGTGACGCTGCCCCAAAGCGCAGACCGTATCGGTGACGGCACGTTCCAGAACTGCCTGACGCTTGCCGGGGTCGAAATCCCCCAGGGCACGGAAAGCATCGGAGCGTCTGCATTTGCCTCCTGTACATCATTTACTACTGTCATAATTCCTGACAGTGTAACGGAAATTGGGATAGCGGCGTTTTCAGCCTGCCCCCTAAAGGATATCTACTTTACCGGCACCGAGGCCCAGTGGAACAGCGTAAGTAAAATGGGGGATACCGCAGCGGCAGTATCAAAGGCAACTATGCATTATGAATACAAGCCCGAGCCGACGCCGGCACCCACAACGACACCGGGACCCTCGGCATCGCCGACACCCACACAGGTACCGGAGCCTACGGCGACGCCAGCACCCACGACGACACCGGACTCCACGGCATCACCGGCACCCACACAGGCACCGGAGCCTACGGCGACGCCGGCACCCACACAGGCACCGGAGCCTACGGCGACGCCGGCACCCACGACGACAC
>CAJUFO010000051.1:0-31983 GCA_910585615.1 uncultured Acetatifactor sp. | reverse complement strand
CGCCGGCACCCACGACGACACCGGACTCCACGGCATCACCGGCACCCACACAGGCACCGGAGCCTACGGCGACGCCGGCACCCACGACGACACCGGACTCCACGGCATCACCGGCACCCACACAGGCGCCGGATTCCACGCCATCGCCTGCACCTACACAGGCCCCCATTGCCCCTACCCCCACGCCGCCCTCCATGGTCCCCTCCATCTCCGGTGAATCCGGCAAGGAAGGCTGGACGGCTATCAAGGACGAGGCTGCGAACGCTTCCGCCGGTACGCAGATCAATGTAGACATGAATGGCGCATCCGTTGTGCCCGGCGATGTGCTTGACAGCATGAAAGGACAGGACGTCACCATTTCCTTCAACATGGGAGACGGAATCATCTGGACTGTGAACGGTCGGGATGTGACGGCAGACCATGCAAATGATGTGGACCTTTCCGTGCGGACCGGAACATCCCACATTCCACAGAACCTCGTGAGCCAAGTGGCCGGAGACCGCCCGACGATACAGCTCAGCCTGGCCCACAGCGGCGATTTCGGCTACAGCGCCGTCCTTAACATCAATGTGGGGCAGGCTCATGCGGGCTTGTACGCGAACCTTTTCTATTATAACGAAGGTGCTGGCAGGCTTGAATTTGTCACCGGCCACCAGATAAACGACGACGGCATCACGAAACTGACATTTACACACGCATCTGATTATATTATTGTAGTTAACAAAAAAGCCACCGACGAAAGCACCGGCGAGAGTTCCTCCGGAGACAGCGACGAATCCACGGCCGCTAACACCTCGCAGAAGATAGAATCCCTCTCACCCAGGACCGGTGAATTCGGCCCCGCGGCCAATGAATCCGGCAGTGGCGAACCGCGGTCTGAAGGAAACCACCCGAATTTGGTGTGGATGCTTCTGATTGGAGCGGCAGGATTGGCAGCGGTGGGAGCCATAACCCGCCTAATTCAAAGGAAAGTAGATAAAGAAGGCATCCGCTGATTCCTGCCAAGAAAAGATTGCAGAGCGAGCAAGTTCGCCTGCAATCTTTTTTGGAGCCGCACAATAGTAAAGATATTTGACTTTTTGGGGCCAGAGTGTTAGGATGAAAATAAGCCATATTGAATGATATGCTGTTGCCTCATAGGCAGCATATATGGCTATCCTTATGAAAAAAACATGTTTATGCATACAATACCGTGCATGACAGAAAAGGAGAGAGAACATGAGCCTGACACAGAATGACAAACTGCCCCACAAAGCTTCCATCATCCAATACTGCGACACCCAGCGCAATCCCATTGCTGTGGAACAGAAGCCGCGCCTTTCCTGGAGGATTGCGGATGTCCCGGACGGATATATGCAGACCGCTTATCGGATTCGCGTAGCGTCCTGCCGTGAAAAGCTGGCGGAGGCGGATGTCTGGTGCAGCGGCGATGTGCTGTCGGACCTATGTGTGGATATCGAGCTTCCCGCCACGCTGCAAAGCTCCACCCGCTACTGGTGGGCCGTGGATGTCCGGAATCAGGACGGCATAATGTACAGTTCCCAGGGAGATTGGTTTGAAACCGGCCTTCTGCACCAGGCGGATTGGAAAGGTCAGTGGATTGGCGCAGGCTCCCGCTACAAGAGCAACTGGGCCATGCAGTATCGCCGGGAATTTCTCGTCTGCAGCCAGGTGGTACAGGCAAAGATATATATTTGCGGCCTGGGCTTCTATGAGCTGACGCTGAACGGACAGAAGGTAGGGGACCATGTGCTGGATCCCGCCATCACAGAATTCCCCCAGAAAATCCTCTACACAGCCTACGATGTCACCGGACAGCTTCGGAATGGAGGCAATGCGCTGGGAGTCGTGCTGGGCGACGGCTGGTATCATCAGTCCCAGCTTATGGAAGGAGGCGGCATCTATGGAGCCCCCTGCCTGCTGCTGCAGCTTGAGATTACTTATAAAAGCGGCGTTCGGCAGCATGTGGTTTCGGACTGCGGCTGGAAAGTGTGTGAATCCCCGATTACCATGAACAATGTCTATGTGGGAGAGACCTGGGACGGGCGGTTGGAGCAGGCTGGCTGGGACTGCTATGGCTATCGGGAGGACGGCTGGTCGGCGGCCGTGCCCGACAATGCGCCCAAGGGGCGCCTGGCTCCATTACAGATGCCGCCGATCCGGGTGACCGAGGAGCTGAAGCCCATTGCCGTGAATAAGCCTCAGGACGGCGTCTATATATTTGACATGGGAAAGAATTTCGCGGGATACATCCGACTCGCCGTCTTTGGCACCCCCGGCAACGAGGTAACGCTCCGCTTCGGGGAGGCCGTCACGGAAGACGGCTTGCTGGATGTGGACAGCAGCGGCGTGTTCCACATCCGTGGCGTACAGACGCTGCGCTATATCTTCGGCAGAACCGGCGAAATCGTCTGGGAGCCGAAATTCACCTATTTCGGTTTCCGGTATGTGGAGCTGACCGGGGCGCACGCGGAGGTGACGGCCCAGACCCTGACCGGCCTAAAGGTGCACACGGACCTGAGGAGGAAAGCGGATTTTTGCTGCGGCATGCCTATCCTGAATCAGCTCCAGGAAATGTTCCTCAATACCTTCACCTCCAATATTCACGGTATCCCTACGGACTGTCCGGCCCGGGAGAAGGGCGGCTGGACCGGTGATGCCAACATCATATCCGACACCTCCATGGTAATATGGGACGCGCAGCAGTTTTGGGACAAATATGTGGACGATATCGTCACGGCCCACAGGGAGAACGGCGCGTACAATAATGTGGTTCCCGGAAAGCGCACCTGCATGGATACGGTGCCTGCCTGGGGAAGCGCGCTGGTGACCATCCCCTGGAACTGCTATCAGGCATATGGCTGCCGCTCCGTCCTGGAAAAATATTATGACGAGATGGCCGCCTATACCGCTTACATGGAATCCAATACCACGGGCGGCATCCAGAACGACCACCCCTACAAGCTGGCGGACTGGTGCGCTCCCTATGGCTATGATTCCGCAGCCCAATTCACCGAGACGTCTACGGCTTACTATTATCTGAGCCTTCGGATTATGGAAGGGAGTGCCCGTCTCCTGGGAAAAGAAGCGGATACGGAACGTTATGGCTCCACAGCAGAGAAGCTGAAGACAGTATTCCTGGAAAAATTCTATGATGCGGAACAGCACTGCTACAAAACCCAGACCTTGACATCCTTCTGCGCGGAGCTGGGCCTATATCCGGAAGGACAAAAAGCCGCCATGGCCGCCTGGTGTGCCCAGGACATCATAAATCATGGATACCATGTGACCTGCGGGCATATCGGACAGCGCTATATCTACAAACTGCTCTCGGAATTCGGCTATTTTGAGGTGCTGGAGAAGACGCTGAACAGCAGGACCTACCCGTCATTCGGCGCACAGATCGACAGGGGCGCCACCACTCTGTGGGAAACCTTTGAGCTGTCCTGCCACGACCAGTCGCTGAACCACCCCTTCAAAGGAGGGTTTGCGCTGTGGTTCTATGAGGACGTGCTGGGCGTGAAAAAGGCTTCCCCTGGCTACAGGACCTTCACAGTAAAGCCCGTGGCCTCGCCCATGGTTTCCTGGGCAAAAGGAAGAGTGGAAACAGTGTACGGAGAGATTTTGGTGGATTATGGGCTTGGAAGCCATTTCATCGTGACAGTGCCCCCCAACACGGAGGCGGAGGTCTTCGTTCCCCAGAAGAACGGTGCCTTTATCAAACATTCCCTGAAGAGCGGCACCTACAGTCTGATATGACAGAAAGGAACCGGCCGCGTCAGACAGTGCAGAGGGCGATTGCCCGTCTGCCCGGCGCGGCCGGTTCCCTGCATGGCATTTCTGCGCAGCCAGATACTTTCCTAGCCTTTCACAGCCCCTACCATCATGCCCTGGATATAGTACTTCAGGCAGCTCTGGGTAATGATTAAGAGCGGAATCGTCCCCAGGATGAATGCCGCTGTAATCAGCCCAAGGTCACTGCTTCCCTTTCCCGCGGCATTGTTCAATACAATCTGGCAGAACGTCTTCACATCGTCCCCCCCGGTAATCACCACGCTGGGCCACATATAGTCATTGTACATGGCCACTACCACCTGGATGCCCACTGTTATCAGAATCGGCTTAGACAGGGGAAGGCCAATTCGCAGGAATTGCTGCAGGTCGCCCGCGCCGTCGATGCGTGCCGCCTCAAACAATTCACCGGGCATTTCATGGAAAAAGGCCTCCGCCAAAATGATTCCGAAAATCTGCTGGCCCGAAATATAAGGGATGATCAGCGCCCAAAACGAGTTCAGGAGTCCCAGCTTTACCACGACGCCATAATTCGGTATGATTGTCAATGCATAGGGAATCATCATGACCGCCAGCACCATGGAATACAGCACCTTTTTCCCCTTGAATTTCATCCGTCCGAACGCATAGCCGCTGAGCGAAACCACCATCAGTATCCCCACCAGCGAAGTGCCGCACACAAGCAGGGAATTCAAAATCGGGCGAAAGATGAAACGGAACGCTTTCATATAATTCGTCCAGTAAATCGTGCGGGGCAGCCCGAAAAAGTCGTTGGCAATCATGACATTCTGTTTTAATGACATATTGATCATCAGAAGCAGAGGAAAAAAGGTGAGGAACACCAGCAGAAAAAGTATGATCGTCCGGACCACAGACCCAATTGTTATTCTTTTTTTCTTTCCCATCTCCTACTCCTCCGTTTTCAGCAATTTTCTCGAGACCACCGTCAGCACCACAATCACCAGCATGATCACCATGCCCAATGCGGAAGCATATCCAAACTGGCCGTCCCCGAAAGCCACTTTGTACATCAATAGAGACGGTATCATTGTAGCGTATCCCGGACCGCCGCCAGTCATAGCATAAATCTGTCCGAACCCGGACAGGCTTCCAATCAGCGACAAGGTGAAGATTGTTTTGACATAAGGCTTCAGGTTCGGCACATGGATATAGCGGACTACCTGCATGGAGGTGGCTCCATCGATGATTGCAGCTTCATACAGTTCGCCGCTGACCATGTTCAGTCCATTGTGCAGAATCAGGAAATACATTCCGGATATAAACGGAAATCCAGTCAGTATTACACAAATTAATGCAACAGAGCTATCGTTCAGCCAGTTCCTGGTCAGGCCGCTCAAGTCAAGCGCACGCAATAGGGTATTGAAGCCGAAATTCGGATTGTACAGATATTTCCACATCAAAGTGACTACCAGCCCCGGTACCAGCATGGGGATGACGAAAGCCATCTTCACGATTTTTCCCACCCGCTCGCTGCGCACAAAGAAAAGCAGCTCCGCGGCCACCAGCGGGAAAAAGATGCTGTTGAACACTGTGGTCACCGTAATGATCAGCTGATTGCGGAAGGATGTGACGAACATGTCGTCATGGAATGCCCGCACATAATTGTCCAGCCCCAGCCAGTGGCTCTTCATTCCGAAAGCGGAATCCGTGAAGGAATCCAAAACAGTCTTTCCAATGGCGTAATATGAGAAAATCGCCATCAGCACAAAGGTAGGCGCGATGAACAGATAAGGCAGTATCCTTGAAAATAAAGACCTCTTCATAAGCTTCTTCCTTTCTTGCATGGATGGAAAGAGGGGAAGCCGCGGACAGCGCTCTGCCCGTACCGGCCTCCCCCCTATAAGATCACTCCTTCGGCTCGTCTGGCGTGGTGGGATCTAAATCGAATCCTCCGGTTTCGATCATGTCCTGCACATAATTCTTACAGAGCGGATCGACGCCTTGGAGATACTCCGCCGAGGTGATTTCTCCCTTGCAGAACTTGTTCATGTAATCATAGTATAAAGGCTTATCCGCGCTCCGGTAGGTCTCTCCGATTCCCAAAAAGCCCTCGAATCCGGCACAGGAAACCGTCTCAAATCCTGCAAGGAGCTGCTCCAGCTCCGGATCCAGCGTAACGCCCTTGATAATGCAGGGCCCCTGCACGAAGTTGCCATTGTTCAAGGTCTCTTCGAAGCACATCTTTGCTCCGTCCTTGGAATACCAGAACTTGTAGAAATCCTTGATGCGGGCCAGATGATCCGCATCCTCCGTCCCCACGATGCTCATGGCATTTCCCAGGGCCCACAGACCGCGAAGCTGCTCTCCCGCACCCTCCGGAGGATTCTCGAAGCGCTCAATCTGTGTCGTGGCCCACTCGAACTTCATGTCATCGGGAAGGGCATTGGTGTCGCTCAGGATGAGTCCCGCATTGAAGCTGGCCTGATACAGAAGCGGCGAAATCTGGCTTTCAAAATCGGTGATGGCCTGGGTGCTGTCCGCCGCGATCCAGTTGTCCGGGAAGTACTGTGCTACCTGATAGAAGGTATCAAGAATCTGACGGTTCGTCTCGTTGTCATAGGAATTCTCGGTCTTGTACTTCAGCTGGCGCTCTGTGCTGCGAACCAGATATTTGTCACACATGGGATTGCTTTCGTCATATGCGAAATCTACGTTCGCAGACATGGTCTCCTCGTTCCAGATTGCGTCGCCAGGCTGTGCCAGATACGCTGCTGTGTCCATCGTTCCCCTGTAGAACGCATCCGAAAGCGTGGCAATCATACGGTACGTTTCAGGTCCCGCTGAAAGGGGTACGTTATATCCCGCTTCCTTCAGCTTGCCACAGACATCCACCAGCTGTTCCCAGGTGGTGGGAGCTTCCAGGCTCAGCCCGTCCAGAATCGTCTTGTTATAATACAGCGCGAACCCAATCCGGTCAAAAGGCAGGAACCCAAGGCATACACCACCGCTTCCGTCAAAAGCCTCCTGCAGGTCCTTCTCCTCAAAAGCATCCCGGACCTTTCCGTTGTTATAGGGGTTCTCCTCATCCAGCATGTCCGTCATGTCATAGACGAAGCCCTTGCTGACGGCCACCTCCATGTTTCCCGTCGTAGCCGCCGCCAAGAAATTGCCATGGACGATATCCGGCGCGTTCTTCCGGTCTCCCTCCATGGATGTCATCATCTTCGTCATGTACGAATCGTTGTCCGCAATGACGTCCACCACTACCTTCGTTTCCGGATGCAGCTTCATGTACTCTTCCGCCAGCTTCTTCTCTCCGGCCGTGTAGAAGTTGTTGATGACACAGAGCGTAATGGTATCTTCCTTGCTTGTATCCCATTCCGCGTCTGTTGCCTCTGACACATCTGGTGCTTCAGCCCCCGATGGCTCTGCGTCTTCTTCGGAACCTTCCGCTTCCGATGCCGAAGCGCTGCTCTCTGTCTTGCTGCTGCCGTCGGATGACGTCTGTCCGCCCGTGTCGCCGCAGCCTGTCAGGGCACCTGTCATGAGGACTGCCGACAAAAGCATCGCCAATAACCGTTTTTTCTTCATTTTCCTTTTCCTCCTTTTGGTCTTTTTTGGGGTCTGATTCATCAGTAGTCCGTAACCGTGCCAGGGGAACAGATGATATCGGTATTTTGTAAAATATCTGTACGATATTTTTAAATACATCTATTACTACCCTGTATTTCAGTTATTACCCCTCTTTTTATCACAATTTTATAGTAAAAATCAGTAAATATACTGCTGAGGAAGAAGGACTGCTGACTATTTAGTTATTTTAATTTATCATATATGTGCAATAATGTCAAGAAAATAATCTGTGTTCTTGTGTATTCTTGTGTATTCTTGTGTGTTTTGACGAAATCCGCATTTTCCCAAAAAGTATCCATTGCAGGACGCCCGGCCTGGAGACGAACTCATGGCTCCAAAAAAGAAAGCCCTTCCCGCCGTACGGTACCGCACCGGACAGGAAGAGCTTCCCCAATTTGATTAATTTCCCATATTCATTTTCGCTCTTAGGATCCTCCTGACGGATTCCTCTATCCTCGCCTCGGAAATCCTTCCTTCCGAGACAGCATTTATGACCGCGGAATAAGCCCGGCCAAAGCTCTCTGGCATCAAAATCATGTCACATCCTGCCTCTATCGCCAGAAGAGCGGCCTCTTCGACGGAATAGTGCAGCGTGATGGCCCCCATGCTCATAGAATCCGTGATGACGATGCCCTCATATCCCATTTCCCCCTTCAGCAAATCCTCCACCAGACTTCCGGACAGAGTGGCCGGCACGTTGCTGCCTGTGACCTCCGGGGCCAGAGATATGGGACACCATGATGAAATCCACGCCCCCTGTCGCATCCGTCCTGAAAGGGAACCAGCTCCGTCTGCCGCAGCTCCTCCAATGTCTTGTGCACATAGGCATATCCCGAATGGGAATCCTCCTTCGTCCCCCCATGCCCGGGGAAATGCTTGTAGGCAGCCAATATGCCGTTATGGTGCAGAGCTTCCGCAAAGGCCCAGGCCATGGATGCCACCACCTGCGGATCCGTTCCAAAGGAGCGGTCCCCGATGGCCTGGTTCTCCGCGTCCGCCAGCACATCCGCATCCGGCGCAAAGTCCACATTGAAGCCCAGTCCGGCCAGATACGCCCCGATGGTATCCCCCGCCTGATAAATCGTCTCTCTGTCTCCGGATTCCGCAAGCTTTCCCATGGCCTCCCGAGACACGGCCACGCCGAATCCATCCATTTCCCCATCGGAACCGCCTGCCTCCACGACAATTATTCCTGCAAAATCCCCAGCAGTTCCCTTGCATTTCCGCCCAGTACAGCCTCCTGCTCTTTTTTCTCAAGCCCGCTGTCCCGGATGGCCGCCACCATCTGCCGCTGCCCGCTCCAGGGACTGTCCGTGCCGAAGAGGATTCTGTCCGCCCCGTGCCGCCTCACCATCCGCAGGAACTGCTCCCGGGACAACGGCGGGTTCTCCTCCGGAGCGCGCACCGTGCCGGGGGCAGGCTCGATTGGCAGCAAAGAGAATGCCGTGTCCAGCCATACATCCCGGCCTGCGATGCGCTCCTCCACCTCCTCCCAGCAGTCCCATCCGCCCATATGGGCCAGCACGCACTTTCGGGGCTTCACGGCATCCAGCATCCTTTCTATCCGGCGCACCGAGGAAAAGTCCTCCCCCGGGAAGCCGATGTCGTATCCCGCATGAGTTATGACAATCATGTCATTTTCGCTGGCGCACTCGATAATCCGCAGATACCGGATGTCATCAATGGCTACCCGCTGGAAGACAGGATGAATTTTTATCCCTTTTACGCCGTTCCTGGACAGTCCACGCAGTATTTCCCTGTAGTCCTCATTCTCCGGATGGATGCCGCCAAAGGATATCAGGCCCGTCTCCCCGGAATGCCGGTTCACCTCTACGGCGGCACGGTTGATGTCCTCCTGCTGCCCCGGTCTGGTGGCCACCGGCAGCAGCACGGAATAATCCACCCCCGCCTCCCTCATGGAAGCCTCCAGGGCATCTGCCGTCCCGTCCAGATAGTTTCTTGCCCTGGAGCTGGCCGCCAGCTTTGCGATGGCCCGCCCGGCCAGATTCTCCGGAAATGTATGTGTATGGAAATCGATGATCATGAAATTATTCATATATGCCCCTTCTTCCCCTGCAAAAGGCAGATTCCTATCAGGCGTCAGCTTCCAGTCGCTCTTAGATATCTCCATTTTTTCATCTCTCCCTAGTCTTTTCTCAATTATCCATATCATTCACCAGCGCATTCGCCTACATACATCATAGCACGTCCCGCAATTCGGCATCATAAATCGAAGAACCGCATCTGCCCATCCCGACAGCTCTCCATCTTCCGCTCCGTGACCCTGTCTGACTCCGTCAGCTGGCTGCACAAAAGCGGCGCGTCCGGGTCGTATGCCTGGAGGTTTCTATGGCGGACAGCGGGGCTATGGTTGGCATAGCAGTATGCGCAGCCATTCTGGCAAGTGTTGTATAAGCCTATGTCGATGCTCTGGGCGCAGCCGCAGGCAGGCCGCTGGTTCTTGTCCTTCCCCAAATCCAGCCCGCAGCCCAGGAGTCTGGAGACAAGCCTGTCATCAATACAGCGGCCATGTTCTATGCCAAAGGCCTCCAAGTCGATGTCCTCCGCGCAGGTGTCTATGGCAAGCTTATGTCCATGTGCAATCCCGGCAAAGGCTTCCGCCAGGGCCTCCTTCTGGCCCCCTGACAGCTCCCGGACATCTTTCCCCCGGGCTGCGCCCGCAATCTTCGGATACAGATCCACAAAGCTTATAGTGACTCTTTCCGTAAAATCGCCCAGCCTGTCCGCCATATATCCGAATCTTTCCCTATGCCACTCCATCGGATACCTGCCGTTCACGATGACAGGGTCATACCGCCATATGACCCTGTGTCTGCCCAGCCGTTCCGACAGCCGCCGGAATGTATCCATCCTCTCGTCCAGAGGCGGGAGATTAGCCTCCATATCCCTTCCATAGGCATTCAGCGTGAACTGGAAATAGTACGCATATCCATCCAGCCGCCCCAGCTTTTCCAGCATGGGGGCCGGATTCTTGCTCCAGAACACGATGCAGTCCACCACCTCCGGCGCCAGGGAGATTCTGCTCACCTGATGCGGATTCACGGGGTTCCGAACGTATACATACTGTTTCTCGGCTCTTTTCAGGAACCAGTCGGAAAAGAATGCCGGTATATCTGTCCTTCTGCTCGCGCTGATTATCATGCCCCCTCCTTCTTTTCCATATCTCCGGCCTCCATACACCTGTCAGAACATGCTCCGGCCATCCATCATCCCTGCCTGCCTTCTTCCTCTCCGCCTTCTACGCGCCAGCCAGAACATGTCTCGCGGTCAGCCGCCCTCAACGGCCTTCCGCCGGAGCCCCTCTCAGTCCCCCTTCTCCAGCCTGGCCTTCGCCACTTCCTTCACGATGTACAGAATCGCCACGAACAGCAGCGCCGCCACGGGCCAGATAAAGGCTGTGTACCTCCAGTTGTCGGTATACAGGCCCATGCCCAGGAACAGCGCGGTTACCAGGCACCAGTACACCGCAGGGAAGAAGGACGTCTTCTTATGGAGCGCCTTTTCCTCCACGGTATAGTCCCCCTCCTGCAGGAGCTTGTCAAAGCTGCCCTGGATGCTGCCCGCCCATACGAACAGGAACACTGCCACAGCTATCATGGACAGCAGAACTGCCGTACAATAGATGTAGGCCAGGTCTCCCGCGGAAAAGGCTGCCGCCACCATCAGGGGCACCACGCCGATGATGCACAGCGTGACCCCGGCCACGATGCAGCAGCGGTACCGCCCCGCGAAATCCTCCTTCCGCTTCCTGACGATTCCCTCCACGCCATACTGCAGGGCCAGCTTCTCCTTCTCCAGATACCGGTACTTTTCCGTGTGCATGTCGCCGAGGATCAGAATCGCCACGCCGATGGCCACCAGAATCAGGAGTATGACCATGCCTAAGCCCCCGGCCATGTCCTCGCTTATGGCCGCTGCCCCGCTTACTCCCACATCCGCGCCGTACTCTGCCAGGCCGCTGAGCACAATCATGGGGATGGGGGAGAGGACGCACAGCCCCGCCCCTAGGGCAATCCGTCCCGCCAGCTTCTTCACCAGGTTCATGAATCCATTGGCCTCCTCCAGGGAGACGGCCCTCTCCTTTTCCGCCTCATAGACATCGTCCGTCTCGGAGGGCAGCTCCTTTTCCAGATTGTCTTTCAATAGATAGTCCGTGCTGACCCCGAAGAGACCGCTGAGGGCGATAATCTTGTCGATGTCCGGAATGGAAGCGCCGCTCTCCCATTTGCTCACGGACTGCCTGGAGATGTTCAGCTTCTCCGCCAGCTCCTCCTGTGACCATCCGTTCTTCTTCCTCAGTGCCATGACCTTATCTGCCAGAATCATATTCTTTCCTGCCGCTCTCCGGCGGCTTTTCCTTTCCGCACGCTCCGTGCCGCTTTCCCAAGGGGCGTGGCCGTTCGCCTCTCCGGCACAGCCCTCATCCGCTGTCCTTAGGATGCACCCATCGTAGCAAAAAAGCCGGTTGACAACTACCAATTGCGCTTGGAAATTTGTCAACCGGTGGTTGCAGAAGCCCTCTGCCGCCGCAAGAACACTTTACTCGAACTGCGCCGCATACAACTTATAATAGAATCCCTTCCGCTCCATCAGGCTCTCATGGTTCCCCTGCTCCACAATGTCCCCTCTGTCTACTACGAGTATGTGGTCCGCATTCTGGATGGTGGACAGCCTGTGGGCAATCACGAAGCAGGTCTTGCCCTTCATGAGCTCCCGCATGGCCTTCTGGATTTTCCGCTCCGTGCCGGTGTCCACATTGGATGTGGCCTCGTCCAGTATCAGCATCCTGGCATCGTAGAGCATGGCCCGGGCGATGGTGAGGAGCTGCTTCTGGCCCTTTGAGATATTGCCGCCGTCCTCACTGATGACCGTGTCGTACCCCAAAGGCAGCCGCATGATGAAAGGATGGATATAGGCGGCCTTTGCCGCGGCCACCACCTCCTCCATGGTGGCGCCCTCCCTGCCGTAGGCGATGTTGTCGAAGATGGTCCCCTTGAACACCCAGGTGTCCTGCAGCACCATGGCATAGGCCCCCCGCAGGCTCCTCCTGGTATAGTCTCTGATGTCGCCGCCCTCTACCAGAATCCTGCCGGCGTCCACGTCATAGAAGCGCATCAGCAGGTTGATGATGGTGGTCTTCCCGGCTCCGGTGGGGCCTACGATGGCCACCATCTTCCCTGCCCCCGCCTCCAAGTTCAGGTCATGGATGATGGTGCGGCCCTTGTCATAGCCGAAGTACACATGCTCCAGGGCCACATTTCCCTTCACGCCCGCCAGCTCCCTGGCGCTTCCCGCGTCCGCCAGCTCCTCTTCCTCGTCCAGCAGACCGAACACCCTCTCCGCCGCCGCCAAAGCCGAGTACAGCTCGTTGGTGATGTTGGCAATCTCGTTGATGGGGCCTGAGAACTTGCGGGAATACAGCACGAAAGAGGAAATCTGCCCCAGGGTGATGTTCCCCAGCATGTACAGGAAGGAGCCGAACATGGCGATCAGGCACAGCCCCAGGTTGCTGATGAAGTTCACCGAGGGGCCCATGGTAACGCCATAGTACTCCGCGTCATAGTAAGCCTCCGCCGCGTTCTGGTTAATGGTGTCGAAGCGCTCCGACACTCTGTCCTCGTAGGCGTAAGCCATTATCGTCTTCTGCCCGGAGAACATCTCCTCCACGAAACCATTCATAATCCCGTAATTCTTCGAGCGCCTGGAATATCTGGGCTGGGTAATGCCCCGCATCTTCGCGGTGTAGATCACTGCCGCTGGAATGGTCACCAGCACCATCAGCGACATGGTGGGCGCGATGTAGATCATCATGGCCAGCGACCCCACTACCGTCACCAGGCTGGTCAGTATCTGCACCACGTCCGTGGCAATGCAGGTGCTGACTACATCTATATCGTAGGAAACCCGGCTGATGATGTCCCCAGCCTGATTCCGGTCAAAATATCCCACCGGCAGCCGCATGAGCTTGTGGAACACGTCCCCCCGCATCTTCCTGGCAATCCACTTCGAGATGCACATCATCATCATGTTGATGCAGATTGTGACCACGGAGGAGCACACATAGCAGAACAGCATCCGCTTCGCATAATAGTACACCTGGTCAAAATCCACCTTCCCCGCCCCCGCCGAGGCCGCGTTGATGGCCGACCCCGCCATGCTGGGCCCCAGAAGCGCCAGGAAATTACTGACGAAGCACAGCGCGATGATAAAGGCCAGAAGCCATTTATACGCTCCTACATATCGAAGCAGACGCAATAGCGTCCCCTTCGTATCCTTCGGCTTTTTCCGCACAGTCTCTCTCGATGCCATAATCCCTCTCCTCCCAGACATCACTCCAATCTGAACACCAAACCCGACCCAACCATCTCTCCGACCTGAGCACCGCGTCTGACCCAGTCATCGCCCCAACCTGAGCACCGCATCCGACCCAGTCACCGCCCAACCCGAGCACCAAATCCGACCCAGTCATCTCTCCAATCTGAGCGCCACAGCCATACCAGTCATCGCTCCAACCTGGAAGAATGCCCGCACTTCGGGCATTCTTCCGCGTGAGACTGGCTTGTCTGGCGAATTCATTCGCCGACAAGCCTAGAAGTTCTTAGGCATCGTACTTTGATGCCTTAGAACTTCTTCTCACGCTACGCTCCCATCTGGACCCGATAAATCTCCTGATACATAGGGCAGCTCTCCAGCAGCTGATCATGGGTGCCGTGGCCGATGATCTTCCCCTCCTCCAGGACAATGATGTCGTCCAGGCTCATGATGGAGCTGATGCGCTGGGCCACGATAATCGTAGTGGTATCCGCGTGGCGCTCCCGGATGGCCTTCCGCAGGGCGGCGTCGGTCTTGTAGTCCAGGGCACTGGATGAATCGTCCAGAATCAATATATCCGGAGCCGCAGCCAGCGCCCTGGCAATCAACACCCTCTGGCGCTGGCCGCCGCTCAGGTTGGCCCCTCTGACTACCGCCTTATGTTCGTATGTATCCTCGTACTCCCGGATGAAGTCCCGGGCCCTGGCATCCGCGGCGGCGGCGTCCATCTGCTCCGGGGACACGTCCCGGCCGAAAGCGATGTTCTCCTTTAAGCTGTCCGCGAAAATCACGTCATTCTGGAACACCACGCCGAACATCCGGTGCAGCGCGTCCTTGTCATAGGTGCGCACGTCCTTCCCATCGATGAAGACGGCCCCCTCGTCCGCGTCATAGAAGCGCATCAGTAGGTTGATGATCGTGGTCTTTCCACAGCCGGTGGCGCCGATGATACCAAGCGTCCCGCCCTTTTTCATGGAAAAGTCGATGTCGTCCAGGGACTTCTGCCGCCCCTGGCCGTCGAATCTGCCGACAGCCTGCCCCGGGAAATGCTCCTCCCCCTGGGCCCTGCCGTAATTGAAGCCCACATGGTCGAAGACGATATAGCCCTCCCGCTCTGTCACTGCGGTCTCCTCCTCTGGCAGCGGCACCAGCTCGTCCTGAGCGTGCACCACCGCCGCGATCCTGGCCGCGGAGGCGTTTGCCTTGGACATCATCATGAAGACCCGGTTCAGGCCCATGACCCCCATGGATATCATATTGAAATAAGTGAGAAAGGCCAGGATGACCCCGGGCTTGGTGACACCGCCGTTGACCCTGACAGCGCCCACCACCACCACGATGGTCAGGCCTACGTTCAGCACGAACGTCATCAGCGGCCCCGGCAGCGCCATGACGATGCCCGCCCGGATGTCCTTTCCCGCCATCTGCTCGTTGGCCTCCCCGAAGCGGCGCACCTCGTAATCCTCCTTGGAGAGGGCCTTCACCACCCGGATGCCGGTGATGTTCTCCCGCATGATCCGCACGATGTCGTCCACGCTCTCCTGCACCTTTTCGTACAGGGGAATGCCCTTCCAGGACACCCACACCACCAGCCCCACCATGATTGGAGCCAGGATGCACAGGACGGAGGCCAGCCCCACGTCCATGGTCAGGGTGATCGCGATGCCCCCTATCAGCAGAATCGGGGCCCGCACCCCCATGGCCTGGAAGCTGCGGATGAAGTTCTGCACGTTATAGGAATCCGAGGTCATCCGGGAGTTCAGGGACGGCAGGCCGAATTCATCCACCTGGTTCCCCGACAATCCCAGGGACTTCCAGAAGAGATCCCTGCGGATCTCATAGATGCTCTCCTTGGCCACCTTGGTGGACATCCGGTTGGCCTTCACGTTGGTCTGGCGCACGAAGACGGCCAGCGCGATCATCACCGCGCCCCACCCGAAAATCAGCGCCCTGCTCTGCCTGGGCACCACATCGTCCACCATATGCTCCAGGACGTAAGGGAGCATCAGCTCCCCCAGAGCGGCGATGGACTTGATTGTCATGGCCGCCACTATCATCCCGCGGTATTTCTTCAGATAAGAAAATATGAACCTCATGCTTTTCCACCTTGCGCGCTCCGGCGCACATGTCAGTCAAAACTCTGAAAACTCGCTTCTTCCCAATTCATCCCCTAGTTATAGTCCACGTCCATCAGGCAAAGTCCCGCCGCCGGGGCCGTAGGGCCCGCCTTCTGCCGCACGAAGCCCGTGAGGGATTCCTTTACCTCATCCAGGGTGATGTTTCCGTAGCCCACCTCCAGAAGAGTCCCCACCATGACGCGCACCATGTTCTGGAGGAACCCGTTGCCGTGGAAAGTGAAGGTCAGATACTCGCCCTCCCGTTTGATCTCAATGCTGTCCACATTCCGCACCGTGGACTTCTTCATCCTGGGGTTCACGCAGAAATTCCGAAAGTCGTGCTCCCCCTTCAAAAGCTCCGCCGCCTGGCGCATCTTCCCAAGGTCGGGCCGCTCGTCCAGCCTGACGCAGTATTTCCTGTCAAAGACCGACTTCACCGGCCCGTCCTGGCAGGTGTACCGGTAGGTCTTGCCCGTGGTGTTGTACCGGGCGTGGAACCTGTTCGCGGCCTCCCTGACCTCCCGCACCGCGATGTCGTCCGGCAGATAGCGGTTCATGTAATCCCGAATCTCCTCGCAGCTCATTTCCGTGTCCATCCAGGCGTTGGCCACCATGCCCTTCGCGTGGACCCCGGCATCGGTGCGCCCTGCCCCGATGACCTCCGTCTCCTTGCCGCACATCAGGCCCAGCACATGCTCCAGCTTCCCCTGGATGGTGTTCTTCTCCGGCTGGCGCTGCCACCCAAGGTAACGGCTCCCGTCGTATTCCAGCAAAAATTTAAAGTTCTTCATCTGTCCTCTCCTGTCTTGAAAAATATGTCCTCTATCTGGTAAGATAAGTTAATATAATAAGTATAAGGTAAAATGCCACATAAAGCAAACATAACCGTCCCGCAGGAAAAAGTCAAGCCCTAAAAGAAAAAATAGGGAAAACGGCAGCCGCCGGACAAAAAACAAGGAGCCCTGACTATGAAAAACGATTATCTTACGGAAAAAAAGCCCCTGAGCGCGCTAATCATATTCGCCCTGCCCATGATCATCGGGAATCTCTTCCAGCAGACCTATACCATGGCCGACTCCGCCATCGTGGGCCGCCTGGTGGGGGAGGATGCCCTGGCCGCCGTGGGGGCAAGCTACGCCCTGACCAATATCTTCATCTGCATCGCCGTGGGCGGAGGCGTGGGGGCCTCGGTCATCGTCAGCAGGTACTTCGGCGCTAAGGAGTACAACCGGATGAAGCTGGCCGTCTCCACGGCCTTCCTGTCCTTCCTGGCTGTCAGTGTCCTCCTGGCCGCATTCGGCCTGCTTTTCAGCCGCCAGATCATGCTTGCCCTGCACACGCCCCAGGAGGTGCTGGACATGGCGGCGCAGTACCTGAGCATCTATTTCCTCGGACTCCCCTTCCTGTTCATGTACAATGTGATTTCCTCTATGTTCAACGCCCTGGGGAAATCGAAGGTGCCCCTGTGCTTTCTGGTCTTCTCCTCTCTCTTCAACATAGCCCTGGACCTGGTTCTGGTCAGGCAGCTTCACATGGGCGTGGCCGGGGTGGCATGGGCCACGCTGATTGCCCAGGGCATCTCCGCGCTGCTCTCCTTCGGGGTGTTCCTCTATGTCCTGAAAAAGCTGGACTGCGGGAAGACCCGGGCCTTCGACAAAAAGGAGCTGGCGGACATGACGAAGATAGCCCTGCCCTCCATCCTCCAGCAGTCCATCATCTCCATCGGCATGATGCTGGTGCAGTCCGTGGTGAACGGCTTCGGCCCCCAGGCCCTGGCGGGGTTCTCCGCGGGTATCCGGGTGGAGTCCATGTGCGTGGTGCCTATGGCCGCCATCGGCAATGCCATGTCCTCCTACACGGCCCAGAACATGGGAGCGAAAAAAGAAGACCGCATCGTAATCGGATACCATGCGGCCAACAAGATGGTGATTTTCTGTGCCATTGTCATCTGTCTGGCCCTGGAGCTGTTCCACGGTCAGATGATCGCTTTCTTCCTGGGCAGCCAGGGGACAGAGACTGCCATCGCCACCGGAAACGACTATCTCGTCTTCATGGGGTGGTTCTTCTGCCTCATCGGCTTCAAGATGGCCGTGGACGGACTGCTGCGGGGCGCGGGGGACATGAAGATGTTCACTGTCGCCAACCTGGCCAATCTGTTCTTCCGGGTGGCCGCCTCCATGTCCCTGGCCCCGGTCTTCGGCATCCAGATGGTGTGGGTCACGGTGCCTGTGGGTTGGTTCATCAACTGGGCCATCTCCTATGCCCGGTATCGGACAGGGAAGTGGCGGCCGGAAGCTATCTCTGCAGCTTCTTAAACAGATCCCCGAACAGCCTGTCCCGATTCACATGATAGACATACCGGATGAAATGCCTGGTGTCGTCAAAGGCGTACTTCCCGTCATACTCCGGGATGGGGCTGTGAATCAGGTAGTCCTGCATGAAGTCCCCGTCCAGGAGCCAGGCCACGGCAGTGACATCCCAGATGACCCTTGACCAGAACCTGCCCGCATCCAGCAGGGTCACTTCATCCAGGACATGCTCCAGGAGATAGTCGCACAGCCTGTTCCTGCCCTTAAGGTGATATTCCAGCTCCGGCCCGGTGGTGGCGAATTCCGAGACCACGCCCATGCAGGGCAGCTGCACCAGAGGAACCCCGCAGCCAAAGACGATTCTGGCGGCAGCTATGTCCTGCACCATGTTAAACTCCTCCGTGTCCGGCCAGCTCAACGCGTGTCCCCCCAGCCAGACCACCACCATGCGGTTTACGATTTCCGGGTTCATGAGGATGGCGGATGCGATATTAGTGATTGCTCCAATGCTGACCACATACAGCGGCTTCTCGGAAGAGTAATGCATGGCCCGTCCTGCCAAATCCTTTGCCGCATCGGATACCACAGGCTCCTCCTCGCTTGGCAGATAATCCGTGGAGCCTCTGTAAGTCACCCTTTTCAGCTCTTCCGCGTCAAGCAGCGTAAGCACCTTCAGGATTTCCTGGTAGCTTTTCTCCATGCCGTCCGCGGGGCCTGTGGAGTGATGGTTTGAGAAGGGCGCGGCGTAGATGGCCTTCACTTCCAGCTTTTCATCCGACCTGACCATATAGGACAGGGCGAACTGGTCGTCAATCTCGTTGTAGGTATCCGTGTCCAGGACGACATGGATTTTTCCTGCGGGCTTTTCCAGCCGCCTCACCATTTCCGCATCGGACACTCTGCTCCATTTGGGACCAGCGTTCATCATGTTGGTATCCTCCTAAAATCTCTTGTCGATTTTGCAGTTCGCGATTTCCTGAAAGCCGCGGAGCTATCAGACATCCCTGGCTTCGGCTTGCGATTTCCCTCAAAGCCGCTCTCAGAGGACAATGCATGCTCAATCCAAGGATATCCAGTACCTCTCCAGATTGATGCCTGCGTCAGGTTCGTGCACAGCGCTCTCGTATATGCCGCCATTCCCAAGAATCACCCTCCGGCTGCCCTCATTGTCGTCCCTGCAGCTTACCATCACCTTGTCCAGCCCCAGCTTCCTGCATTCGGCAAGGGCATCGCGAAGCATCTGCGCGGCATAGCCCTTCCTGCGCTCAGAGGGGCGGACGCTGTAGCCGATATGCCCAGCATATTTCTCCAGGTATTCGTTCAGGTAATGCCTAATCTGGATGGCTCCCACCATCCTGTCATCGTCCTCGCGGATATAAATGAACTGCGTGGCGGGAACCATCCCCTGAGGACAGGTCTCCTCCTTCAAATAGCATTCCACATCCTTTATCCAGTCCTGAATCCGCTCCTGCCTCCTGAGGGAGCCGCATCCGTCCATACTCCCTCCCTCTGCCAGGAATTCCCGGCGGAAGGCCTGTATTTCCTTTTCATATTCCATTGTTGGTATAATCAGCTTCATCTGCCGTTCCTCCCAATGCTCTATCCGTCTCCGCTGTACGCCCTTTACAGACAATGCGCCAAAGCCCACAGGCCCTGGCGCACTGTATCACGTTCATCCCTGCGCCGTCAATCCAGCACGATCTCCCTGTGCTGCTCCGCGGAATCGTAGATGGCCTGCAGGATCTTAGCCGTCTTCAGCACGGTGTCGATATGGGAGGGAAGCTTCTCGCCGGTGCGGATGCATCTGACGAAGGAGTCGATTTCCGTCTGGAACATGTCCTCGCTCTTGCCCTCGGGGGTGAACTTCACCAGCGCGTCGTGCTCCGCCGTGTACACGGTGAAGTCCCCGCCGTACTGCAGGCGGATGCCGCCCTTGTCGCCCATGAAGTCGATGAAGGTCTCGCTCTCGCCGATGTTCTGGGCCCATGCGCCGTGCATGGTGAAGGTGGGGCCGTCGGTGCGGATCAGGGCGGTGACGGAATCGTCCACGTCATAGATGCCGTCCTTCACGGGAGGGCCTGCCCACATCTCCTTGTAGGTGTATCCCTCGATGTCCCTGCCCAGCTTGCAGAAGGTCTCGCCGGACACGGTGAGGGCCTTGGGATCGCCCAGGCAGTACATGGTCAGATCCAGATAATGCACGCCCCAGTCGATCAGCACGCCGCCGCCCGCGATCTCCTTGGTGGTGAAGGCTCCGCCCAGCCCGGGGATGCTCCTGTGGGCGCGGAAGCTGATGTATACATGATAGATCTCGCCCAGGCGGCCCTCCTGGATGTACTCGCGGATGCGGTTCACCTGGTTGTTGAAGCGGTTCACCACGCCGATGTTCAGCACCTTGCCGGTCTCGTGCTGGGCCTGCTGCATGGCCACGGCCTCATCGTAGATCCTGGCCGCGGGCTTCTCGCAGAGCACATGCTTCCCTGCCTTCAGCGCGTCTATGGAGATCACGGAGTGCATCTGGTTGGGGGTGCAGACGGACACGGCCTCCACCTCAGGGTCTGCCAGCACATCGTGATAGTCCACCACAGCCTTGCCGCAGCCGTACTTCTCCACGGCGGCATCCGCCCGCTCCGGGATGATGTCGCAGAAATACTTGATCTCCACATCCTCGTTCTTCATGTAAGAGGGGATGTGGGCGCTGTTGGCGATGGTTCCGCAGCCAATGACTGCCACTTTCATTTTGTCCATAGCTATGTTCTCCTTTCAGGTCCCTGTCCCAGGGCACCCTATATATCTTCATTCTGCCACAGATATAGTAAAAAGACAATACTTTTTTCAAAAAAGGAATGGCTCCGATACAGGCAGCCATTCCTCTTTTAAGATATTCTCTTCTCTATCCTCTTAGTGCTGTATCTCCGGCTTCTGCTTGGCCATCATCCTGGCCAGCACGGGGCCCATGCACTTGCCCAGGACGGGCAGCAGCTCGTGGTCGAAGTTCTCCTTTACCCGGCTCTCCTTGCCGATGACCAGGGTATACTCGGTCTCCGGCGTGGAAGCGGGCCAGTTGGGAACCTCCGGGTTCTGGGGGCTGCCGGTCTTGGCAAAGGCCATGACGGAGTCGAATATCAGCTTCTCCACGCGCTCCGTGACGCCCTGCTCCTGGGTGTAGGGGGCAAGCTCGGTATTGTGGAAGAAGTAGGGGATGTCGGCGCAGTGCCAGGGCGTGCGCCCTCCGTCAAAGTTCATGTCCAGGTTGAACAGGTAGGGCCATACGCCGCCGCTGCACTTTGCCCTGGTTTTGATGTACTCGATCTCCGGCCCCCGGAACATGAAGTCCATGGTCATGATGTCCACCGGGTTGCGCTCGGGGTAGGCCTTCTGGAACAGGTCTATCAGCTCTTTAGACTCTTCCTTGCCCACTTCCGCTTCCACATAGGCAATGCCGTCCTCTCTGGTCATCTCCGCTTTCTTGTAAGGGGTGGGGGCGAAGGAGCCGAACTCTCCGAACACGCTGCCCACCATCATGGGCACATGCTCTGTCTCCTTGCGGAAGCCGTTGGTCACGGGATCCCCTACGTAGAAGCCATTCTTGTAGGGAGATCCGCCCACGTACTCGCCGGCATGCTCCAGGGCGGGCTTCACCTTGTTGTAGGCGGCTGCCAGGTCGTCATAGGGCACTGTCTCCAGGGCTTTTACGTCCTCTACCTTCAGCTCTTCCATCAGCGCCTTGCCCAGCTTCTCGCCGTTTCCGGTGCAGTCTGCCATCAGGCCGCCCAGGACGCCGCTCATGTTGATGCCCTTGGCGAACAGGCCGTCCGCCGCCGGGGTCTGGAGCAGTGTGGTGACTTTGGCCCCTCCGCCGGACTGTCCGAAGATGGTCACGTTCTCCGGATCTCCGCCGAAGCTTTCGATGTTGTCATGGATCCATTGCAGGGCGGCCACCAGGTCGTCGGTGCCTGCGTTGCCGGAGTTGGCGTACTCCTCCCCGAAAGGGGACAGGTCGCAGTAGCCCAGGACGTTGAGCCTGTGGTTCACGGAGACCACCACCACCTGGCCCAGCTTGCACATGTTCTCGCCCTCATAGGCAATCTGCTCGATGGAGGATCCTGCGAAGAACCCGCCGCCGTGGAGCCATACCATGACAGGGCGCTTCTCTGCGTCCAGGCCCGGGCTCCAGATGTTCAGGTTCTGGCAGTCCTCGTTCATGACCCAGTAGCGATGGGGCACCATCAGCTCGCCGCCGGGCTTGCCCAGGTCCATAAGGGGGCACACATAGCCGTAGCTGGTAGCCTGGAACACGCCCTCCCAGGGCTCCAGGGGCTCGGGCGCGTGGAAGCGCTTTGCCTTGGCGTAGGGGATTCCCTTGAAGATATATATGTCGTCATAGAAATAGCCACGCACCTTTCCTTTGTCGGTGTCCACCACGGCTGTCTGCTCGTCGTAGATGAATTTTTTCTCCATACTGAATTGCCCTCCGTTTCTTTACTTTGGTTACTTTTATGTAGTAGTTTCAATCAAAGTTATATCCCGGTTCTTTATATAGGCAGTCTCTATCTGCCACGATATCTTTATCCCAGACTTCCTCCCTGCACTGTCTGTCGGCCTGCTGCACGTCTTTAGATAAACATATTTTAACCCATTTGGGGCGGACGTGCAATTCCGGAAAGGGAACTTTTTCTGCGCGAACCACGCCATAGCTCAGATTACTCCCGCCTCCTCCAGCGCCCGGTACTCCTCCTCGGATTTTTTCAGGAATTCCGTCAGAATCTTCCGGTTGTCCTCCCCCAAGGTGGGCGAGGGCTTCCTGGTGACATTGGGTTTTGTGCCCAGGAGCTTTACCGGGTTGCCGCTCAGGACAATTTCCCCCATCACCGGGTGGTTAGCATGAACTAACATCTCCCTGTCCCCGGCGATATGCTCGTCCTGAAAGATGTCCTCCAGGTCGTAGATGGGGCCTGCGGGGATACCCTCCTTCAGCAGGATGTCCGTCACCTCCGCCACTGTCCTCTCCTTTGTCCACTCCTCGAAGTATTCCTTTAGAATCAGGTTGTTCTCCACCCGCAGGGGCACGGTGAGGAACCGTTCGTCCTTGACCAGCTCTGGCCTGTGGATGATGTTCTCGCAGAAATGCTCGTAGAGCTTCTGGTTCCCGCAGCCGATGACCACATGTCCGTCTTTTGCCTCGTAGGTGTCGTAGGGTGCTATGGCCTCGTAGGAATTGCCCCGGCGCTCCGGCACTTTTCCGGATACGAAATAGCGCTGTACGGCCTGCTCTAAGCTGGCCACCACACAGTCAGTGAGGGAGTTGTCCACACGCTGCCCCTCCCCGGTGATGCTCCGGGCGTTCACTGCCGCCAGCACGCCTATGGCCAGGTTCAGCCCTCCCAGGATGTCGCCCATGGCATTGCCGGAGCGGGTGGGGGGATTGCCCTTCTGGCCCGTGATGCTCATGAGGCCGCCCATGGCCTGGGCGATGATGTCGTAGCCCGGCCTGTCATGGTAACGGCCGTAGCTGCCGAAGCCGCTGACGGCCCCGTAGATCAGCCGGGGATTCACCTTTTTCAGCTCCTCGTACCCAAGGCCCATCCTGTCCATGACACCGGGGCGGAAGTTCTCTATGAGGATGTCGGCCTTCTTCACCAGCTCCCGCAGGATGTCCTTGCCCGCCTCCTGCTTCATGTCCAGGGTGATGCCGTATTTGTTCCGGTTCAGGTTGGAATAGTACAGGCTCTCGCCATTTAAGTAGGGGGCGTAAGCCCTGGCGTCGTCCCCCTTGCCGGGCCTCTCTATCTTGATGACGGTGGCGCCTAGATCCGCCAGCATGGCCCCGCAGAAAGGGCCCGCAATCACGCGGCACAGGTCAAGCACCACCAGGTTCTCCAATGCTGCATGCTCTGTCATCATTTTTTATCTGCTCCTTGTGCAACTGTTTTCCAATCAATCAAATAAGTCAACAACCCCGCTGCAAGCAACGGGACATCAAGCTTGCGACGCTGCGGAGCGGCGGGGTATGTGACCCTCGCGGCAGTCGCCAAATGTGCATGCAAGCATGCCCACTTGGCTCGTTGCTCGCGGGAATCAATGAAGTCAATTCAGCCGATTTCGTCCTCCGCCACCTCTATCTTCATCCGCAGGAAAGCGCTTCCCATGGACTTTCCCAGGCTGTCCAGGCGCAGGGAATGGGTGGCCCCTCCTCCCAGGGCGTGCTTCATGACGAAGTTGAAGCCCTGCAGGGACGGTACGTCGTAGCGGACGATCTCGCCGTTTACCATGTCGCCGAAATGGGCCTTCACCCGCTCCGGGGTCACTTCTCTGGCGATGATGCCGTAATACTCCGGCTTCCTGGCAAAGACGCACACATTGCTGGTGTCGCCCTTGTCCCCGGATCTGCCGTGAGCGATCTGGTTCAGGTATATCTGCATTCTCGTCCATACCTCCTTCTTATCCAAAAACTGCCACGGCCCAGGCAGGCGGCCTCGTATTGCTGTAGCTTGGCACGAGGCCCTGCCGTCAGGCCCGGGGTTGTCATCTCACTTCCAAAATGTGGCTCTCCAGCTTCACCGCGTCCCTGGGGATCAGGCAGGGCCACAGTCCCAACACTTCCTGTACCTTTGCCCTGCCGCCGAAGAAGCTTGCTCCTGGCGGACCATTAAGCTGCAGGGGCGCTATCTCAGGCACCAGCTTGTAGGCCTCTTCCTTGGTCAGCGTGCGGATATCCTTTTATGGCGCGGAGGCCCTTCCTCGCGATTTAGATTGTTTTTAGATGGTTGTTTCTCTTGACCAAAGCGGGATTTCGTTGTAGCATATTATTAGAAAACTCAATCGTTCATCCTTACTGTGGAATGGGGCTTCGCTTAAGGCTGGCCTCGGATTACGGCAGGAAAAGCAAGAGGAGCATGGTCATGGTCACAATCAAAGAAATCGCCAGAGAGGCAAAGGTGTCGCCCACCACTGTCTCTCTGATTCTGAACAATAAGTCCAAAGAGAGGAAAATCTCTGCCCAGACGGAGCAGAGGGTGCTGCAGATTGCGGAGCGCATGGGGTATCTTCCCAATCTCCAGGCGGTGAGCCTGAAAAAGGGCGGCGGACAGTTTTCCTACCGCATTCTGGTGTTCTGGGTGGCGGACTCCAGGGCCCAGACCATGCTGCGCTTTTTCCGGGGCATCGAGGCAGCCATCGAGGAGGACAGGCTGCCCTTCGAAATCCTGCTCCAGCCCTACAAGACCGGGGCGCTTCGGTCCGCCATGAAGCAGGAGCTGCTTCTCTCCTGCCACGGCATCCTGGTGTGCAACGCGGCGGAGGCGGATCTGGAGTATCTGGAGGCCAACCGGTTCCCGCGCCCCCTCATCCTTTACAACCGCTATTCCAAGAAATACTCCAGCGTGGTCATGGACGACCGCTCCATCGGCTCCATCCCCGGAGAAATCTTCGCCTCCCACGGCAAGAAGCACCCCGCGGTCGTCACCACCCTGCCCACCTTCAGCGGCATGAGCATCCGGCGGAACCTCTTCGCCTACACCTGCCGCTCCCGGGGCATGGAGGAGCCCATGGTCTACTGCTGCAAGGCTACCGGCCGGAGCGGTTATGAGACCACCCTGCAGCTTCTAAAGGCCCACCCGGAGACGGACTGCATCCTCTATATGCGGGAGGACCTGGCCTTGGGGTCGCTGCGTGTCTTCTCGGAGCTGGCGATTCCCTTCCCGGGGAACCTGGAATTCATCGCCATCGGGGATTCGGCTCTGGACTTCAGCGAGGTCTGCGCCCCGTCCCTGTCGGTGGTGAGCCTGCCCCTGGAGGCGGTGGCCGCGGAGTGCACCAGAATGATGCACCGCCAGATACATGCCTCCGGATGCGGGATCACCTCCAAGGTGATGCCTGTCACCTATATCCCCAGGGAGAGCTGCCCCAACATGCGCTGACCACCCGGTCCGCACATCCCCCGGGGCGGCCCTCCGCGGGAATCACCAGGTTCCCGCCCGTCATCCAAATCCTTCATCTAAATCCTGTATCCCCATGCCGATCTGCATGGACAGGTCAATTCTCCATCCCTCTCAGCCTGGTTACCAGCTCCTCTCCCGCAAAGCTTCGCATGGAGACAAGGGTGACGAGCAGGGGCACTGCCGTCAGCACACACACATAGGCCAGAGCGGCTGCCGCAGGGAACCGGAAGGCCATGTAGAACGCGCCTCCCTGATAGAGCAGTTGGCATAGCACATAGCCGCACAGGGTTCCCGCGGTCATGGTGACGCCCAATGTGACGCCTGCCAGCAGCAGGCTCTCCCCCAGGAGCATCCCCCTGACCTGGCTCCTGCCCATGCCGATGGATTCCAGCATGGCCAGCTCCTGCTTGCGCGTGACGATGTTGGTAATCAGGGTGTTCATCATGCTTAAAAGGCTGAACATCATGATGAAGGCGGACAGGCCGCTGATGGCTCCGAAGAGCTGATCCGCGTTCCGGGAATATGCAATCCTCCGGTCCGCCAGGGTCTCCAGGTCAAGCTCCGGCCTGGCCGCCACCAGCTCCGCCAGCGCCTCCCCCACGGCCTCCTCCTTGTCGCTTTCCGTGGACACCAGCAGATGGGCGTTCAGGCTGGGGTAGGCCGTCAGCTCCAGGACGGCCTCCTCCGGCATCAGGAACCACCCCTCCAGCCCCTTGTGGTCATGGGTATACTGCTCGTTCAGGACGCCCAGGATGGTCATGTCCTTCTCCGCCATAGCACTGCCGTCGAAGTAATGGAGGGTGACGGACTCGCCCACGGTGAACCTCCAACCGAATATCTCCTCCGCCACGTCGTTTCCCGCTACGAGTATGTAGTCGCCGCTCATGAGCTTCTCCCTGTCCACGCTCCCCTCCTCTATGTACGTTCCGACCTCTTCCAGCTCCTCCTGATCCAGGGGGTAGACCACATCGTCGTCTCCATAGTTGTCCTTCCGGGGATAGTCGTAGGTGACGCCGAAGCTTTTGAGCCCCTCCACCTTCGCCACGCCCTCTATCCTCAGGATCTCCTGAACCATCTCCCGGTCCATGGGGTTTTCCGTCTGCAGGCCTCCCATCCCGTGGCCGTTCAGCTCCTGGGCCGCCTGGGTATACAGGATATGGAACTCCGCGTCCATAAAGTAGCCTTGTCTCGGGAAGCTGGCCTTGTCAAAGGAGGACAGATAGGTGGCCGCCGTCATGAACAGGATGCCGCCCAGGGCCAGGGATGCCATGGTGACGGCCGCTTTCTTCCGGTTCCTGGAGAAGTTCATGAGCCCCAGGCCTACGGGGGTGAGCCTGCGGCACTGTCTCCGGTTCCCCGGCTTCTTCATGGTCTCCTGGGGCACATAGCGCAGGGCCTCCATGGGGGAGACGGCCGCGGCCAGCCGGGCGGGCTTCCTCACGGAGAGCATGGTGATGAGATAGACGGAAGCCAGGACGAGAGCCATGGCCGCAGCCCCATGGGCCAGGCGGAAGCCCTCCGGCAGAATCAGGTATCCCGCCAGGCCGCCCACGGCCGTTCCCACAGGCGCCGCCCGCAGGAACAGGACCCTGCCCTCTCTGGACACGAAGCTCTTTATCTGCCTCCTGGTCATGCCGATGGTGCGAAGCTGTCCGAACTGATGAATCCTGCCCACCACGGACAGATAAAACACACCGTAGATCACCAGGATGCAGGCCAGCAGGATCACCGCCCCCACCAGAGCATAAATCATGACGGACTGGCTGTTGAAGGAAAGGGAGTCCAGGAAGGCCTTGGAGGGCATCACGTATCTGCGCTCCACCCCGGCGTCCCTGCCTATGGCATACATCACCTCTCTGCATTCCCCGGCGGACATGCCCTCCGCGTCCCGGAGCCTGGCATGCACTTCATATGGCACGTTTTTCAACTGGCTGCCGTTCTCGGCATAGCTGCGGGACAGGAACAGGTTGAACTGTTTCTCATCGCCGCTGCCCTTCAGGATGCCTGACACGGTAAATGTCTCCTGGCTGCCGTCATAGAATCGGAGCGTCACGCTGCCGCCCGTCGCCACCGGCAGGCCCATCCGCTCCAGCATGGCCCCCTGCACCGCAATCTCCTCCGGGGCTTCGGGCAGCCTGCCGCTCTCCAGCTCACCCGCCTGGATTTCATCGGAGAGGCCGCTGACATAGCGGGGCACCACGCCGAAGCCCTCCGTCTCCGACAGGATGCCCGATTTCACCTGGATCTGGTATGAGATGCGCCCGTCCTTCTTAAGCAGCTCGGTCTGTTCCGGGGTAAGCTCATAGTAGCTCACCTGCTGCCTGTGGGACAGGCCCTCCCGCTCCAGCGCCTTCTGGCCCAGGGCGAAGAGGAGTATCACCGTCAGCAGGGACGAGGCCAGGGCGATGGTCACCGCCACGAAGGCATTGCGCATCCGGCTGGCCCGCAGGCTCTCCTTTGCCATGGCGGATATCATCCGCGCCGCCACTTTTCTGCCGCTCATGCCCCCACCTCCTGCGCCTGGATCCTGCCGTCCTCGATGCGGATCCGCACATCCGCTTTCCGGGCGATGTCCTGGTTATGGGTAATCATCACGATGGTCTGGCGGAATTTGCCGCTGGTGGTCTTGAGCAGGTCGATGACCTTGTCGCTGGTGCGGCTGTCCAGGTTGCCCGTGGGCTCGTCCGCCAGGATGATGGCGGGCTTGGACACCAGAGCCCTCGCGATGGCCACCCTCTGCTGCTGGCCTCCGGACAGGTGGCTGGGGTAGTTGGCCAGCTTCCCGTCCAGCTCCAGGAAACGCACGATTTCCTGCAGGAACGCCTTATCCTCCTGCTTCCCGTCCAGGCGCACTGGCAGCACGATGTTTTCATAGGCGGTGAGGTAGGGGATGAGGTTATAGTTCTGGAAGATGAAGCCGATCCGCCTGCGGCGGAATACGGTGAGCTGTTCCGCCGTCATCTTCTCCATGCTCTCGTCCTCTACCTGCACCGCGCCGGAAGTGGGGGCGTCCAGGCCCCCCAGCATGTTCAGCAGGGTGGACTTCCCGCTGCCCGACGTGCCCACGATTGCCACGAACTGCCCCTCCTCCACGGACAGGCTTACATCGTCCAGAGCCTTTACCAGGCTTTCGTCCCTGCCATAGTATTTTTTCAAATGGGATGCCTTTAAAATCGCCATGTCTATCTGTTCCTCCTAGCTTGAAATTCTAAGGAACTGAACAGTTCCTTAGTACATCATAGCCTATGTGGAGAAAGATGCAACGGAGGACGCAGATTCTAATATGCAGGGCGCAGATTCTAATATCGGCGGGACATGCGCCGGGGGCGGAACGCCCTCACAGCATGTCCCCCCAGTAGTCCGCCATCCTCACCATGAAGTCCTTGCGCCTGGGCTGGCTGATCGGGATGCGCTCCCCGGTGGTCAGGATGGCCTCCAGCCCCTCGATGCCCTTGATGAAGTTCAGGTTCACTACAAAGCTCTGATGGCAGCGGGCGAACTGGGAGCTGGCGCACAACAGGGCGGAGATCTCCTTCATGTTCTTGTAGACCACCTGCGCCCGATCCTGGAAATGCAGCAGGACATTGCGCCTGTCCGTCTCGGCGTAGCGTATATCTTTATACGGTATTTTGTACTTCCCGCCGTCGCCCGCAAAGTGCAGGCAGGGCTCGTCCTTTCCCCGGTATCTGGCAAAATACCGGTCCAGCTCTATCTTCAGCACGCTGTACTTCACGGGCTTGAGCAGGTAGTTCACCGCGCCGTATTCATAGCCCTTCCACACATACTGCTTCAGGGACGTGAGGAAGATGAGGCCCACCGTGCTGTCCATGCGGCGAATCTGCTCCGCAGTCTTCAGGCCGTCCAGCTTCTCCATCTTTATGTCCATGAATATCAGGTCGTAGTCGGTCTGATAGGCCCGCAGCAGCTCCTCCCCGTCATGCCAGGTGAAATAGCTGAATTCCTTCCCCGTCTCGGCCGCGTACCGCTCCAGGCTCTCCCTCAGCTCGCCGATCAGCGCGTCCTCATCGTCGCAGATTGCTATCTTGTACATGTCTGTCCTCCCCTGCTGCCATACATCCCCTCCTGCAGAATCCTTCCTGTCCTGTCAGAAAAAGAACGTCTGCCATTTCCCGGCAGGCGTCCTTTGACTATCCATATAAAAGTCTCACTGAACCCGGAACTTGCCGATTAGGCCGTTCAGGGTCCTGGACTGGCCGGACAGCTCCCTGGAGACCGCGGCGCTTTCCTCCGCCACAGAGGAATTCGTCTGTACCACCCGCTCGATCTCCCGGATTCCCTCTTCCACGGATACAATCATCTCCGACTGCCGGGCGCTTGCAAGGGAGATGTCGTCCATGAGCGTCTTGATGGACTGGATGCATTCATTGATGATCTGCACCGCGGAGATCACATCCCCCGCCGCCATCGTCCCCGTTTTCACATCCTCCGCCGAGCCTCCTATCAGGACGCTGGTGCTCTGGACGGCCTCCCCGGACTCGGCGGCCAGGCTGCGGACCTCCTCCGCCACCACCGCAAAGCCCCTGCCCGCCTCGCCGGCGTGGGCGGCCTCCACAGCGGCGTTCAGGGCCAGGATATTGGTCTGAAAGGCGATGTCTTCGATGGTCTTAATGATGCTGCCTATCTTTGCAGAGGACTGCTCGATGTTCTCTGTGGCCACCTTCAACTGGGCCATTGTGGCATCGGCCTCCACGGCATAGCCATTGGCCTTGTCCACCAGCTGGCTGGCATTGTGGCAGCATAGGTTGCTGTCCTTTATCTGGGCCGTAATCTCTGTCACGTTGGCTGCCAGGCCCTCCACGGACGCGGACTGCTCCACGGCTCCCTCAGAGAGGGTGTGGACGCTCTCCGAGAGCTGCTCCGCGCCTGTGTCCACCTGGCCGGAGATGTTCCGCATCAGCTCGGTCAGATTGGTTCGAATCGTCTTCAGGCTCTCCGCCAGAATCCTGAAATCGCCTATGTAGAACGCCTCGTTCCTGGCAACGTCGACGGCGATGTTCCCATCCGCCATCTCTCCCAGAATCCGCCCATGTCCTCCACGGTCTTGCGCAGATAGCCGCAGACGTCATGGATGGTCTGCGCTATCATGCCGATTTCGTTCTTTCTGCCGTAAAACGCCTCCAGCTCCCTGTCGGCGGAGAGGTTCAGGCTGCCCAGGTGCCGGATGGCCCTCTCCACAGCCATCAGCTCCCTCCCCTGGCGGTATAGGATCAGGAGCGTCACCAGGATGACGACTGCCACAGCGGCGCAAAGGGTGCCTACCGCCACCCGCACCTGGGCCACGGCTCCGAATACCTCCGCCGTGCTGTCGCGGACCATAAAGACCCATCTGCGGTCTTTCAGATATTTGTATACCACCAGCTGTTCAACGCCGTTATCGTCCTCATAGGTGTAGGTGCCCGCCTGGGTGCCGCCGTCCGTTTTGATCCGGCGGATGATTTCCTGATAGCCGCTGTCCGTGGTCTCCGTATTCAGCAGCTCTTCCTTCCTTTCCCAGTGCAAAGGCAGTCATATATTCCTCCGCAGAGGATACATAGTCATTGATGATGGCGGCCCTGGCTTCCACGGCGTCCGTCATCTGGTTGGTGATGTCGTTTTTGACGATGTCCGAGCCCCTGTCGGATACGGTGCGCCACAGCAGGAGCATCCCAGCCAGGGTGATGCACGTGGTGATGATGCCGATTCGGGTGGCCAGTTTGCGGTTCACAAGAAATTTCATGATACATTGTCTCCATATTGCTGATTCCATTTCATGAAATATTTTATCATAAACCGCTTTCGCTTTCAATCCCGTATGCGTCATGCGCAAAGGATTCCCCACTGATTTCCTGGACGTTTTCTAGTCCAGCTGGGCCTGAAAGAGGCGGTAATATCCCCCCT
>CAJUFO010000050.1 GCA_910585615.1 uncultured Acetatifactor sp. | reverse complement strand
GGGGAGCAGTGGGATTCCATGGCTTCTTAGTGCTACAAACTTTCAACTCACAAGTTATTCGGATTTTCTGGACATAAAATATTACCTTGAAGAGTTTGATGACGGTGAGGGTGCATACACCTATATGGAAGAGCCCGGCCGTTCTTTTCGGAACAGGTCCTCTGTTCAGGTGAACATTTCCACATCCTATCTGCTCGGAAAGAACAGCAATAGTGTACTGGATTATTTCCACAGTGATACAAAGCGACAGATCGACTTCTACGGAAGCCTGCAGGAATCGGCGCAGCTACTCCCTTTTCCTGCTCCGGAAAGCCTCTCCGTGAAAATAGAGTTTTTAGAGATTGATATTTTCGACAGGGTTCTCGATGCCTCTTTACAAGCGTATGAATATATGGGGATGGGACATCATGGTGAAATAAATACCAAAGCGTTTGTCATAGGCCTGCTAAAGGCAATGGAGGAAGCTTATCAGAGGAAGACGATTTCGAATATAGAGCCGTTGGGAGCGCTTCAGATTCTGCAGTGGGATATTTTTGTAGACTATATTTATAATCTGCTGGCAATGCGCAAGCAGGAAGCTGAGGAGCTTCATGATTATGACCGGGTTGATGAGAGCGTAAAAAGGGTGGTATCCACAGAAGTTGATGCGGAGAGTATCTGGAAGGAATTTGAACGGATTTTTTCAGATGGGTATACAGAGGAAGAAACCTTTGAGGACTATTTGGACTTTTATCATAAAACAGAGTGGATGGTAAAGAATCCCAAGAATGGAAACTTCCGTGTGGATTTCCGTATCCCGGATACTATGATGCAGATTTTAAGCGAGCAGCCCCCGATGTCAGACATTACCGCAATCATTCAGAAGGAATATGTCGGCGATATGAATGGCATTCTGGAGAGATTTCCTGAAGAATATATGAATCGGAACGGCTGGAACGGGAACTGGGATAGGGACGCGTTCATGGATTTATATGACAGTTATATGAAGATATCCTATGAAACAGATTTCCTGAAGTGCTCCTGGGGAATGAGTTCCGGAGAGAGCAGTATGTTCAGCCTTTTTGCAAGACTGCACGAAGCCCTGCATAAAGAGGAAGAGGAGAGCGTAATCCTTATTTTTGATGAACTGGACAGTTCTTTTCACCCTCAGTGGCAGCAGAGAATCATCGATTCATTGGCGTACTTTTTGCGGGCTAGTTGTCCGGAAAAGGAATTTCAGATGATTCTGACGACGCATTCTCCTGTGCTGTTGTCTGACATTCCCCGGGAAAACGTGATTTTCATGAGGAAAGAAAATATTGTTGAAACGAAGCATGCCCAGACCTTCGCGGCCAATATCGCAAGCCTGTATTACGATTCCTTTTTTATGGAAAAGGGAAGTGTCGGAGAGGTGGCGAGGAGAAGCGTTGTCCATTTAATGGAGGCGATTTCTGAAGTGGAAGAAAAAAAGCAGGAAGAAACGCTGAAGGAAGCAGAAGCTTTAGAACTGATTAAATGTTTTCTGAAAAAGCAATATCCGAAGACAGAGGGCAACATAGTAAAAAACTGTATGGAGAATACAGAAGAGAACGCAAAGAAGCTTTTGCAGAAGCTGATTGATGACATAGGGGAGGACATCTGGCGGTATAAGGCAAATGAACAGTTTCATCATCTTCTGGAAGAGGGCAAGGCGGACAGGAAAACGGAAATCCGAAACCGGTTAAACGAACTGAAGAAGAAGGAGGGAGAAGAATCGGTTCGGGAATTCCTAGAACAATGGCTGAGGGAGGAAGAGCGATGATTCCTATTAAATATAGGTTAGATAGCATTACGGAGAAAGAATATATCGACATGGCTCTGTCCTGTATAAATAATGCGAAGAATTATTCCCATAAGCTGGAGGTTTTTTTAAATAACATAAAGCATTCAGAGCCGGTGGCGGGAAATATTCTGAACAGGGCGAAACGATTTACGGCAGACTATCCTGACAGCTGGTGCCTGTGCGAGTGGCTGGTCATGCCTTATGCTGAAATGGCGGAAATCAGGAATTATCTGGATAAACTCATATGCGCGGATTTAGGGCCGATAAATGCGTATAAAGAAAACAAAAAATACAGAATCGAGGAAATTAAGAGCTATCATGATTTGCAGAGCAGGAGGAAAAAAACATATTCTGTACATACGGATATTGAGAAAATAGTGTCAAAGCATATATGGTATGATGATATAGACGCTGATTTTGAGGCATTTCGTGCATTTTATGACGACTGGCCTAAAGGGGGAATCAACTACTGGATTATAGAGAAAACAGAGATAAAAGTCTGCCCCTACTGTAATATTTCGTATACATATAGTCGGGGAAAAACGGTAACGGCACAGCTGGATCATTTCTTCCCGAAATCGGAATATGCGATATTGGCTCTGTGCTTTTACAATCTGATTCCGTCCTGCCCGGCCTGCAATAAAATAAAACTGGATGGTACGAAGGAGATGGCTTCGCCATATAAGGACGGTGCATTTAAGGACTTGCGGATTACATGGGACTATGCCGCCCACGATAAATATAGTGAAAAAGGCAGTCTGACAGAATTGGAGGAAATGATAGAAATCAAGATAGAAACCGATAGCAAGGACGAACAGTGCAACCTCACTGACATGAAAATAGAGGAAGCATATCAGCAGCACAGGGACTATGCCAGTGAGATTATTAAGAAAGCAAGGACTTATGCCAATCCGGAAGCCCAGAAGCTGATTTGTAATATAGGCACTTCTGTAGGGATTACGCCAGAAGAAGTGGAGAGGTTTTATCTGGGTAATTATATGGATGAGAATGATTTGAAAAAAAGGCCTTTATCAAAAATGACGAAGGATTTTTACTGTGAGATAATAGCTTGTCTGAAAGCAGATAGCGGCCTGATGGATAAGGCGGATGATAAATAGGGGCTCAGGGCATCGCTGTCAGTGACATCGCCGATGGCCTTGTTCACCTGCGTGTCGAGGTATGCATGGTTGGTGACGTGTTAAAATGTGACGCTCCTTATCACCGGAACAATTTGACATTTTCGCTCCGCTGTTCTATGATGAATTTATACGAGACAGCGACATGGATAAGGAGAACACACATATGGCAGGAAAGGATGCAAATGAAATTACCTATGATTCCATGACAGGGCTGAAGGACAGGGTGGCCTTTTTCGCGGATGTGCGCAGGAGCGTCGCTGCAGGGCAGGGCAGGCATATGGTGCTGGTACAGCTGACTCAGCTCATGCGGATCAACCGGAAACATGGCGCCTTGGTGGGGGACGGGCTGCTCCGGGCCATAGCGGGATACCTGCGCGCAGTGGATCCGGCATACAGCGCCTACCGGATTGCCAATTCCCGGCTCACGCTTCTGGGGCCGGAGGGTGACGGGGCCCAGATGGAGGAGCTGACGGTGCGGATTCAGAAGCGGTTCCAGGAGCCCTGGCCCATAGAGGACAGGGGAGAGCTGCATGAGGTCCAGGCGAAGGCTTTCGTTGTCCACTTCCCGCTGAAGCTGCGGGATACGGAGAACGACCTGGTGGACAAGATGAACTATGCGGTCTCCGTGTTCCAGGCCAAGGCCAGGGAGGGCGTGCTCTTTTTCGGCGAGGGGCTGAATGAGGACATGCTGTACAGGCGGTACGTGATGGAGGAGGTCCGGTATGCGGTGGAGCGAGGGACTTTCCAGATATACTATCAGCCTATCTATGACTGCGGGGAGGGAAGGTTCACGTCGGCGGAGTCGCTGGTCAGGCTGGTGGCCAGGGACGGCGCTTTCCTCTCCCCGGGAGAGTTCATCCCCATGGCGGAGGAGAACGGGCTGATTGACGGGATTAGCTGGATTGTACTGGAGAAGGTGTGCCGCTTTCTGGGAGGGCATACGGACCTGCCGATCAGGACGGTGTCGGTGAACATGACTGGCCAGCAGATTCTGGATCCTACGTTCATCAGGCGCATTGAGGAGAACCTGGAGAAATACCGTCTGGACGGCTCCCGCCTGCGGATCGAGATTACGGAGAGGACTGTGACGGACGACTTCGCGGAGGTCAGGAAGGTGATGGAATGCCTGGCCCTGAAAGGAATCCACTTTTACCTGGACGATTTCGGGACAGGCTATTCCAACCTGTCCAGCGTGCTGGCGCTGCCCTTTGAGGTGATCAAATTCGACCAGTCCCTGATACGGATGATGGTCGAGACGGACAAGGGGCTGAAGACGATCGGCCTGCTGGCGGAAATCATGCATGAAAATGACTGCAGCATCGTGGCAGAGGGCGTCGAGACGGAGGTCCAGGTGCGGAGCGCGCAGGAGCGCAGGCTGGACAGGATCCAGGGATACTATTATGCCAAGCCCATGCCGGAGGAAGACTTGATGGTGTTTCTGGAGAACATGCGGAAGAACAAATAGGGAGGTGCCGGGATGAAGTTCATGCCTAAGACATTGGACTATGAGTTGAGCCCCTATACAGGATTGACGCGGGAGAGCTGGCTGGAGGCGGGCATATACATGCTGGAGGGGATTTTTTCAAATATAGTCGATTTCCAGAAGCCGGTGGTCATGCCCAGGAAGGAGACAGAGATCACTTATCCCCACTTAAAGGATTCCCGGGAGGCCCAGGCCATCCAGCGCACTGCGGAGGTGTTTGAGGGGCTGACGCGCTCCTTCTTCATCGCGGCCCCTGTGATGGCCAATATACCGAATCTGTGGGTATGCGGATATCCGTGCGCGGAATATTATAAAAATCAGGTCCTGCGGGTGTGCACCAAGGGGGATCCGCTCTATGTGGGCACCTATGAAGATCAGCAGCGGATCGCGGGAGACGGGGATTCTTTCCGGACCTTCCAGCAGACCGTGGAGACCTGCGCTCTGGTAATCTGCCTGTGGGTCAGCAAAAAGCAGATTTGGGATACCTATACGAAGGCGGAGAAGGACGTAATCGCGGCGTTCCTGGACAGCTACGCCCACGCCGGCACCGTGCCCCAGAACTGGCGGCTGTTCAACATGCTGGACATGGCGTTCCTGCATATGGAGGGGTATCCCATCCAAAGGGACATCATGCGCGACCATGCCCAGGCCGTTTTGGCCTACTATGCCGGGGACGGCTGGTATCGGGACGGGCATTCCTTCGACTACTATTCCTGCTGGGCCTTCAATGTATATGGGCCCATCTGGAATCTGTGGTATGGATATGAGAATGAACCGTACATTGCCAGACGGTTTGAAGAGAATTCTGATAAGCTGATGGAGACCTACGGGGACTTCTTCGACAGGGACGGCTGGACGAACATGTGGGGGCGAAGCAACATCTACCGCAACGCCGCCACCAGCGCCTTTGACGGGAACCTTATGATGCCCCGGGGGAAAGCCGATCCCGGGAGGGCCAGGCGGATTTCCTCGGGATCTCTGATGCAGTTCCTGGGCAGGGAGGACTTCCTCTACCAGGGGGTGCCCACTTTGGGCTTCTACGGGCAATTCTCGCCGCTGGTGCAGGGATACTCCTGCGCGGAGTCCCCGCTCTGGCTGGGCAAGGCCTTCCTGTGCCTGCATCTGCCGGCGGAGCATCCTTTCTGGACGGCGAAGGAGAATAACGGTACGTGGGAAGAGCTGGGAGAGAAAGAGGTCAAGGTGACCTGCCTGGACGGCCCGGCCCTGTGCTTCTCCAACCATCAGGCCAACGGGGAGACCATCCTGCGGACGGGCAAGGTGGTGAAGCGCCCTGGGGACGTCCACGGGATGTGGAACTACTCCAAGCTCTGCTACAACACCAAGTATCCCTGGGAGGCGGAGCCCGATGGGCTGGGGACAGCGACAGGAGGGAAGACGGAAATGCCGCAGGGACGAAGCGGCAGGGAGGCAGGAGAGCCGAAAAGCATTGAGGCCGGGCGAAAGCAGGCTGCGGAGGAAGGAGATTTTGCCGACGAAGACATTGCCTGGGTGGAGGCTCAGCAGTACGTGCTGCGGGACGGCCCCGCATCGGAGAGGGCGCAGGCCGGGTCTGCGGCCCAGGCAGAAACGCCCGAGTATCAGGCATCAAAGTCAGCAGAGGCAATGTCCGGCGAAAAGCCTGCATCTGCCAGGGCCAATGTCACGTTCTGGCACGGACAGCGGGACGGCATCCTGTACCGCAGACAGTTCTTCGGCTACAACCTGGAGACGGAGTGCCACTGGATCCAGGCCATCAATCTGGCGGACTTCGCGGTGCCCTACGGCATCCTGCGGGTAGACAGGCTGCGGCTGTACAAAGCGCCGGTGCGCCTGTCCCTGGGCTCCTACGGCTTCCCGGACAACGGCACGGAAATCTTCGAGGAGACCTGCGGCGGCGCGAAGGCCATCATCTTAAAAGGCCGGGATGCCACAGGCCGGGAGAAGCAGATGGCCATGACCATCTTCGACGGCTGGCAGGAGCTGTCCCTGATGCACAGCACGGGAACCAACCCGGATTCCGAGAAGTCCCTCGTCCTGTACGCCTCCATGGAACGCAGGAAGCACTACGGCGGCTTTGAACCCTATGTACTGATTTCCCAGGTCATCACCAAGGAGAGCCATGAAGACTTTCGCCGGGAGGAGCTGTTCCCCGTGGAGGAAGTGTCCTACACGGATCCGGAGAGGTGCGGCAGCTTCGGGCCGGTGACCCTGCGGATGAAGGACGGCAGCGTGAGGGTGGTGGACTTTGACGGAATCGAAGGGCGGATGGAGCTGTAATGAAGGGGAGTCTTGTGATATGCGGCATGGACAGATGGGCTGTACAGGGGCATCTGTGCAGAGGTTTTATATGGGTGAGGGGGAAGGGGTATGGCATCAATGGAACAAGGCTGCATCGATATATCAATTGGTATAGGTGGCCACCTTTTTGCCATAGCTGCCGATAAATCTATTGAATGGGGATATGAAGGAGCTGTTCATGGATTTGCCGCAAATAAAGAACTGTTAAGGCATTATGTGGATGTATTCCATGCGGAGTATCTGGGGATGCTTCACCAATATCAGTTTTTTATCGATGAGGAACAGGCAAAAAGTTTACTGGAGGTGTATCATTATGAATGGAATGCGACCTAAATTCTTGGAGAATTCTATTGTGAAGCGGGGGTACTATGAACAGCCAAGCCCATATGTCAATGCACCATCTTGTCATGTAAACTTGCTTGAATTATCAAGATATGCGAAGAAATGTGGTAAGAAGCTGGCAGAGCTTACACGGGAAGAAGTTAAAAAAATTTCGATTTGACAGAGGAGAAGAGGACATGTTGGACATCTTATTTGTGACGGATTTTGTATGCCCCTATTGCCTGGTGGCAAAGGTGGCGCTGGAGGAGGCCCTGCGGGAGACGGGGCTGGAGGCCCAGGTTCGGGTGCAGCCCCTGGAGCTGACGCCGGAGCCCAAGGAGCGGGTGGACACCTGCCATGATGAGGAGCGCAAGAAGCATTACCAGATTCTGGTGGAGCCCGCCAGGGCCCTGGGGCTCGACATGAAGCTGCCGCCTGCGGTCTGCCCCAGGCCTTATACGCGGCTTGCCTTTGAAGGGCTGTATTATGCCCAGGAGAAGGGGCTGGGGGAGCGGTATGCGGATCTGGTGTACCGGGCCTATTTCGAGAAGGAGCTGGACATCGGAGAGCTGGAGGTGCTGTGCGGCATAGCGGGAGAGGCCGGGCTGGACGTGGAGGGCTATAGACAGGCGCTGCTCCAGGGAACCTATACGCAAAAGGTGAAAGAGGAGACCGCATATTCCAGGGATGTGCTGAAGGTATCGGGAGTCCCCACGGTGTACCTGAACGGGGAGAGCGTCTCCATTGAGACTTATACCAAAGAGGAGATGGTCCGCATTCTACAGCAGGGGCAGGAGGCTTCTGCCAGCGGATTCCATTGCGGCGTGGACGGCTGTGGCTGAGGCGGCTCCGTCTCCCTCGTGGTGTTCCCGGGGATGCCTGTTTCTGACAGACTATGTTCGTGGGCGCAATCATTTTCCGCTTTCGGTCCTGCATTGCAGCAGAGCGCGCTGGTGATACATTTCAGTCGGCATATGATTTGGCCTGTGCGTATATGGATAGATTACGCATCCGCCCGGTAAGTGGCTGGTGACACGCCGAAATGCCGTTGGAACAGATGGTAGAAATGGCTGCTGTTGTGATAGCCCGCGGCAAGGGCGATGTCCCTGACGGAAAGCCGGGTATCTCTTAACAGCCTGGCGGCATGCTGCATGCGGATGTCCTGCAGGTATTCCCGGAAGGTGGTTCCCCGGTATTTCCGCAGCAGCAGGCTGTAGAAATTGCGGTGGTAATGGAAGTTCTCCTCCAGCCCGGCGGCGCTGACGGTGGCGGAATGGAGGCGGATGTACCGCTCCAGCTCATAGAGGAGGGCCCGTTCCTTGCTCTCCTGGTCGGAGCTGTGGAGCCTGGTGGAGTACCGGCGGCAGAGCAGGGAGAGGAGCCGCACCAGGCTGCCGCGGATGATGTCCTCACTGCCCGGGCCGGGGAAATAGTCTTCCTCTATCAGGGTCTCTAAGAGGCGGGAGAGCTGTAGATTGCCGCTGCCATCCGCGGCGAGGCCAGGAGCCTGGGCAGGAGAGGGTTCCCGGTCAGGGCGCAGGTGGATATAGCTCTGCTCCTTGCGCTGCTTTTGGAGCGCATGGAAGAAAAAACGCTGCAAATCGTCCTGGGAGCCATGGGAGGACAGCAATTGATCCAGATAGTCGGCCTGGAGGGAGAGGAAGAGCACCGCGGTGTCTGCCTCTCCCTCCAGCATATCCGCATGTTCCAGGTTCCTGTCGGTGATGACCACCTCCCCGGCGGCGAAGGTCCGGGGCTCGCCCAGGAGGATCTGCCTAAAGCTCCCTTTGAGGCATAGGAGTATCTCGATATAGTCATGGGTGTGGTAATGGCCCTGCCAGGGGAGGGTGCGGCGCATATGGCGCATGCCTGCCCGGCTGAAGGTATACTCATTGCCCGCCGTGTCATAGAAGCACAGCAACGTGGAAAAGGGGGACTGGGTCTGGCGGATATCCAGAGCCGCGCTCTCCGGGAAGCCCTGCCCTGTCCATTGCTCCAGAGCCGTCTCCTCGCCGGAGAGGGCTTTTTTAGAGTCTGCGGGAAAATAGAAATCCTCATAGGCGGCAAGCCGTTCCGCCAGGGTGGGGAAGGCGGGGCGGATCCTGCGCAGGGAATCCTCAGTCAATTGTAAGCGCCAGTCAGCCATGGGCATCTCCTTTCGAGTCTGCTTCGGTATGCGGGGACCACGGGCGACTGCCATCGCCCTGGGCAACAGGTTTTGATTCGGTATGCGGGGCCCGCAGCCTTCCGCTCCCGGGAAGGGCAATGACAGGCCGTCCGGAAAATCGTGCAAATCGTCCCTCTCATCCATCATACAGCAGAATATCGTCCTTGTCAGCAGCTTTCTGATTTTTTATCATATACTGTAGACCGCCAGAATTTACAGTGGTGTCTCCGGGAAAGTACTTGGCTGGCGGTCTGCAGTCGGGTTGCACTGCAAATTTAACCGGTGCGCAGTATAAATAACAGAACAGGCACTGATCACAAATCGCCAAAAAGCAAAGCGAAGGAGGTATCTGCTGATGAAGCGGGAGAATTGGAACAGGGACTGGTATTTTACCAAGGGACAGGGCGGCCTGATGCAGGACGGAAGGCGGGTGCAGCTTCCCCATGACTACATGATCGAAAGCGATGTGGAGGAATCTGCTCCGGCGGCAGCGGCCATGGGGTACTTCACGGGGACGGTGGGGACTTATACGAAGTATTTCCATGTGCCGGAGGAGTGGCAGGGAGAGCGGGTCTGGCTCCATTTCGACGGGGTGATGATGAATGCGTCCGTATCCGTCAACGGAAGCCTGGTGAAGCGGCATCACTACGGCTATACGCCTTTCTCCGTGGATATCACGGACGCGCTGTATTTCGGCGGGGACAATCGGGTGACGGTGACGGTGAACCCCAGCATGCAGCCCAACTCCCGGTGGTACACGGGCGCGGGCATCTACCGCCGGGTGGAGCTGTCCCATGTGAAGCCCCTGCATGTGGAGCCGGACGGGATTTTCGCCTATACGAAGCGGATCGACTACGGAACCGGTGCAGAGGCCGGAAGACAGGAGAGACCGGATCGGGCACAGAGCGCCAATGTCATGGTGGAGGCGACCCTGCGCAACCACTTCACCAAAGACCATCAGGTGAGGGTGAGGGCCGCATTGATAGCGGACGGCCAGGAGGAGGAAGCCGCTCAGGAGGGACATGGCGTGAGGGCTGCGATACAGCGCGATGCCATCCTGCTGGTTAAGGCCGGAAGCACGGCGGTGGCAAGGATTCCCATGACGGTGGAGCGGCCCCTTACCTGGGACGCAGAGCATCCAAACCTGTATCGGGTAATGGTACAGCTGGAAGACATGGGCATCTTTGGAGTGCGCCTGGACAGGGACGGGGCCCTGGAGGGCATCTGCGATGAGGCGGAGACCATTTTCGGCATCCGCACCGTCACGGCGGACGCGGTCCATGGCCTGCAGGTCAACGGCAGGACGGTGAAGCTGAAGGGCGGCTGCATCCATCATGACAACGGCCTGCTTGGGGCGGTGTCCCTGCGGGACAGCGAATACCGGAAGCTGGGCCTGCTGAAGGAGGCGGGCTTCAATGCGGTGCGCCTGGCCCACAATCCCGGCTCCAGGGAGCTGCTGGAGGCGTGCGACCGCCTGGGGCTCTATGTGTTCGACGAGGCATTCGACGCCTGGGGACACAGCAAGCAGCCGGGCGACTACAGCCAGTTCTTCGCCCGGGACTGGAAGGAGGACATGGAAAGCTTCATCCTTCGCGACCGCAACCATCCCAGCATCCTGATCTGGTCCACGGGCAATGAGGTGGAAGAGCGGGGCGGCATGGGGAATGGATACACAATTGCCGAGGAACTGGCGGCGCATGTGCGCAGCCTGGACTCCACCAGGCTGGTGGCCAACGGACTCTGCTCCATGTGGTCGGGGCTGGACGATGCCAGCGTCCTGGAGCAGATGGCGGCAAAGCGGCAGGGAAATGCCCAGAACGAGGATTCCGGGGAGATGGACGGCGCCTGGGAGGATCGGACGGAGAGCTTCTGCAACTGTCTGGACGTGGTGGGCTATAACTATATGGACAGCCATTACGAATACGCGGGGCAGCGCTATCCGGAGCGCGTCATCCTGGGCACGGAGAGCTTCCCCAACCAGTTCGACAAGGTGTGGGAGCTGGTGGAGCGCCTTCCCTATGTCATCGGCGATTTTACTTGGACGGCTGTGGACTATATCGGCGAGGCGGGCATCGGCAAGAGCAAATTTTTTGAGCAGGGGGATCCGGAGCTTGCGAAAGGACCCTGGGCGCTAGCCGCTCATGCGTCCGAGTACCCCTGGCGCCTGGCCAATGACGCGGACATCACCATCGGCGGAACCCTTACCCCCCAGGGAGTCTACCGGAAAATCGTATGGGGCAGCAGCCAGACAGGCCTCTATGTCCAGCATCCCAAGTACCACGGGCTGGAAGAACTGGTCAGCAACTGGGGCTGGAACCAGATGACGGACTGCTGGAACTATGAGGGATATGCAGGTAAGCCGGTGAAGGCCTACGTCTACTCTGCGGCGAAGGAGGTGGAGCTTTTCCTGAACGGCAAGAGCCTGGGCAGGGCCGCGGCGGGAAAGGAGAACCGGTTCTGCGCGGTGTTCGAGACGGTCTACGAGCCCGGCGTGCTGAGGGCCGTGAGCCTGGACGGAGACCGGGAGGTGTCCGGAGCGGAGATTGCCACCGCGGGAGAGCCTGCGTCCATCCGGCTGACGGCGGATAAGACACGGCTTAAGGCTGACGGAGAAGGACTTTCCTATGTGGCGGTGGAAATCCTGGATGAAGATGGAAATGTGGTAAAAGATGGGGAAATCCAGCTGGAGGCATCCCTGGAGGCCGCCCGGGCCCAGTACCATTCCCTGTCGCCGGTGCGTAAGATTCTGGGCAAGGAGGGGATGAAGGCGATGATGGCTGGATTCGGCTCGGAGGCGGAAAAGGAGGCCCCGGATGCCAGCGCCTGCCTGGCAGGATTCGGCTCGGACAATCCGGTGACCGAGGACAATTACACCGCCGGGAAATGCCGTTCCTATCAGGGCAGGGCCCTGGCGGTGGTGCGGGCCGGGCAGATTGCCGGGAAGGCCCTGCTGCGTGTATCCGCCCCGGGACTGGGGGAGGCCGTCCTGGAGATTGCTGTAGAGGCATGAATCCGGCAGTACAGACAATCATGAACCTGCCATGAATGCGCTTCTTTCTGGCCGTATTTGGCTTCGGCCCGGCAACCTGGCATGGCCTTCAGTGCCATGCCAGGGGGAGCTGCCGGAAGTATAGGTATCCATCCTCCGCGGGTACCATATACTCTACGGTTTCCGCGTTCCGGTCGAACAGGCGGCGGCTGTCATGCTCCTTCCCCTCTATTGCCTGCCGCAGAACCAGATAGGCAGTTCCTTCAGGAAGCGCCAGAGTCTCCCCTGCGGCGGCGAGCTCTTCCAGCCGTTCTTCGCCGTAGCGCTCCAGCGGACGGTTCGCTTCATCCATCAAAAGCAGCTCCGTCTCCTGGGGCAGCGCGCTGCCGATGATGTTCACGGTGAAGCCCAGGGTAATGGTGTCCTGCTCTCCGTTTTCCGTTCTGCTGACGGATTCGGAGAGGCCATGGCTGAACTTCTGGCCGTCCACAAAGGAATCCGAGGACACCCCGGAACCGGCCAGCAGATAAATCTGGCCGTCTGTCTGCTGGTACACGGGATTGAAATAATACTTTGCGAAGCGCCCCGCGCGGATGTAGAGGTCTGTCTCGACACGCTCCTCCTGGTCGGAAAAGTAGTAATGGGAGTTGGCGAAAGGATAATCGCTGACATTGTACTTAGCGTCGGTGGCCTCATGGGTCTCGTCCTCAGGGGCTGTCAGGCAGTAGATGCCGTAGCCATTCAGGCCGGGAAAAGTCACTGTGCCAGCGCCCGCGTCATATCCGGTGAAGCTGCCGTAGATTTTCTGCGTCCCCGTATCCTTTACCACGACTTGCCCGCGGCTGTCCAGCTCCAATTCGGGGGGCTCCGGTTCGATAGGCTCTGTGGTCACGAAGACCCCTGCCAGACGGGCGTCCTGCCCGGGCAGCTCCTCCAGAGCCAGCCTGCCGCCGCTTTCGGACAGGGCGCATCCGCCTGAAAGCAGCGGGACAGCCAGAAGGAGCATGGCGGCTGACAGGAATCCGGCAGCCGCCGGGTGCCTGGCGGTCAGCAGGCGCATGGCCGCAAAAAGGGACTTTACCACCGATTTGTGATGCGGATCTCTAGGTTTCATGTTCCGGTTCCTCCTCTAATTTTCCGTCAAATTTCAGGATATCTCCCACATCGCACTGGAGATAATAACATATCCTGTTCACCGTGCCGAAGCGCACGCCCTTTGCCTTGCCGCTGCGCAGGATGGACAGGTTCGCCTCCGTGATGCCCACCAGGCGGCACAGCTCCTTGGAGGTCATGTGGCGTTCTCTTAATATTTCGTCAAGATATATTCGTATGGCCATTCTCCCGTTCTCCTTTTGCGTTCCATGCAGGGATGCTTTGAAAGGCGCATCCCGTGGTGAAAATCGTGAGACGCCGCCCCTGCGGCGGTTCAGATGAACATATCGTTGTCTTCTTTCAGCCGCTTGCTTTCCAGGTACAGGGTGCTCAATGTCCGGATGCCCAGTATGACGATGATTTCCGAAAGAGGGAACAGGATTTGGTGGTTGACGGACAACAGGAAGCGGGAGAAGACCAGCTGGAGCACATTGAAGCCTACATTGGCCACCAGAACCACTGCCAGGAGCCGTCCGCTGGCAATCCGCAGCCGTTCCATGGCACGGCAGGCTGCCGGGCCGAAAGGGTCGGCAGCGTAATGGTGCAGGAAAACGCTCATCATGAGGAGCAGAGCGATTTTGGCCGCGCTTGGCAACAGTCCCATGACGGCCTGGAGGGCAAGGAACAGCGTGCTGATCTCCAGCAGGAATGGGGCGGAGCCAGAATTGCTCTCCTTCAGGGCGGTAAGCGCGGCCCTGAATTCAGCTCCGCCCTGCACGATAAGGCCGATAGCCAATACCAGCGCGTAGAGGCCCAGCAGAATCCGCAGCCCTGAAAGCGGTTTCCCATGTCCGATATTTTCGCCGGAATGCGCTTCCTCCATGGAATGCGCTCCTTCCATGGGATGCACTTTTTCCGCAGAATGCTGTCCTTCCCTGGAATGGGCCTGGTTCCTGTGCCCCTCCTCCATGCGCAGAAGGAAGCGCAGCAGGAACCATGTCAGCAGCAGGCTGTCGATGACCGAGGCCAGGGCGAATTTCGCGATTCCGCCCGCGGGCATGGGGGACAGATGCCGGTCGATGTAAGAGGGGTTCACAAAGAACCACAATCCGATGAAAAGAGCTGCCGAAAGCGCCGCCAGCAGGAAATCCGCCCCGCAGGCCCGGCGCCTGCGCAGCAATACGGCCGCCGCCAGCAGGGGGAGGGCGCCTATGGCGAGGAACAGAATCCACGCCGTAGCGTTGCCGATGCCGCCAGACAGGGAGAGGCGGCGCAGCAGCAGCCCCACCTGTTCCCAGGGGAATGTCATATAGTCCATATCCGTACCTCGTTTCTCTGGAATTATTGTTTTACGATAATTATGAGAATAGAATAGCACGGAAATTATCGTTTGTCAATAATTTTTGTGCAGAAGCGCAGAAGCACAGAAGCACAGGACGCTCCAAAAGCCGCCAAAAGCCAGGCCGGCTACATCAGGAACCTGGCCCAGTACGCCAGATAGTAGAGCAGCTTCAGGCGGCGCTCCTTGGAGGGCGTCAGGGGCTGTGGCGTCTGTCCCTCCGCCAGGTCGTAGGAATCGGCATCGATGACCCTCAGGGCATCCTGCTCGTATCCGCCCATGGCCTCCCGCAGCTGTCGGTTGAGCTGGGGGCTGTCTATGACCAGCATCAGCTCCGTGTCCAGATAGGCGCTGCGCATGTCCCAGTTGAAGGAGCCCACGGCGGCGATGCGGTCGTCGATGGTGAAGCATTTCCCGTGATAGGAGACGCCGCTGTCGTACTCCAGCATGCCCACCCCGCTGCCCAGGAGCTTTTCCTTGTTCACATAGTAGTCCATGGCCCCGAAGGGATTGCCGTTGTTGGCCACGGAATTGGTCATCATGGTGACTTCCGGCACGCTGATACAGATGTCCGCAAGCTGCCCCAGCATCCAGTCGTCGCAGAGGATGTAGGGGGTATGGATGGAGACGGACTCTTCTGCCTGTTCCATGAGCTCCGTGATGGTATAGAAGACCAGGGGTTCCTTGACCTGGGGCCCGATTGGATTGGACACCAGCCGGATCCTGCGCGCCGGGACGGTGAGCTCTCCGTATTCCACAGGCCGGAACCAGTCCGCATGCTCTTCCTGCATCCGGCTGTAGAGGGCCAGGAGCTCCTCCTGCTTCCCTTCCTTCCCGCTGCCCACGGCATGGCATTCGTCCAGGGCCCAGACCGCCCGGAAGTATTCCAGAAGCTGATTCAGGGAGGGGAAGGCTCCGGCATCCTCGCAGCAGACCAGCACGTCCCAGTCGTAGTTCTTGTAGCCGTCATGGTCGCCCAGGAAGAAGTCGTAGCAGTTGCGGCCGCCCAGGATGTAGGCAGTCCGGTCTGCTATGAGATACTTGTCGTGGAGGCGCCCCATGAGGTTCCAGGGCTTCAGGGGGTTCAGGGGATTATAGACCTTCAGTTCCACGTTCTCCTCCCGGGTCAGGGCCTGGAACCAGGGATTCCCTAGGATGCCGGTGGCATAGGCCAGGCCGTCCACCAGGAGGCTCACATGGACGCCCCTTTGGGAGGCGGAAAGCAGCGCGGCCAGCAGCATCTTTCCGCTGTCGTCCGCGTTGAAATCGAAGGTGCTCAGGATGATCTCCTCCTCCGCCTGGGAAATCAGCCGGATGCGCTCCGCCAGGGCCTCGCCGTTGTCGGAAATAATCCGGGCGCGCTCGCCGGTATCCGAATTCCCGTAGAAATCGGAGGCGGTGAAGCCCTCTATGGTAGCGGCCGTGACGGCGGGCTGCCTGGCGTAGGGGAGCACGATGGCGCAGATGTAGGCCGCCAGGAGGGCAATGACGAGCAGGAGCTTGCGCAGCCGGTGTTTTTTCATGTACGGATACCTCTTTTTTCTCTATTTTTCATCATATCTTTTTTATACATCAAATTGACGAATCTGGCAATCGCTATTCGGAAATTGCTTTAAAAGGCATGCGCCTGGACGGGCCGAATCCATCCCCGGCAGTTTTTCGGGGCGTTTTTGGAATGTAAGAGGGCTTGACAAGACCGGGCCGGAATCGGTATAGTGGTATGGAGACGGATTTTGGTCATTTTGGTCAGAAAGCGGAGGAATACGGATGAAGGATGATGGGGCGTGGATATTTTCCCCTGTGCTGGAGCGGATTAAGGGTGTTGCGGAGAGGGGCGGGCCTGCGGTCATTGCCATAGACGGGCGGTGCGGCAGCGGCAAGACCTGGCTGGCCCGGCTCATAGAGGAGAGCTTCCCCTGCAACGTGCTGCACATGGACGATTTCTACCTGCCCTTCGCCAAGCGGGCTGGGGACTGGGAAGCCGTCCCGGGGGGCAACATGGATTTCGAGAGGCTGCGCAATGAGCTGCTGCTTCCGATCCAGGCGGGGACGGAGGCGGTCTACCGTCCCTATTGCTGCCCGCGGGACAGCTTTGGGGAGGCGGTGCCGCTGCCCCGCCGTGAGCTGACAGTGGTGGAAGGGAGCTACTCCCGGCATCCTTCCATGGACATAGCCTACAATCTGACCATATTCCTCACCTGCGCCGGGGAGGTACAGCGCCGCCGCCTAAAGCAGCGGGAGGGCAGCCGGTTCGCCGCCTTCGAACAGCGCTGGATTCCCATGGAGGAGAATTATTTCCGGTGCTTTGACGTGGAGGCCGCAAGCGACATGGTGCTGGACACCGGCGGGGCTTTTTGAGGGAAGCTCGGTTCCGGACGGCACATGCCTTGGGACAGCGGGACAGCCGGTGGGCCGACGTGAGGGAAGCAGGGAACAAACGGACAGAAGGAGATAAGAATGGAAAAAACCACAAAAACTTCAGAGAGAACAGATAACAGCAAACGGATTCAGAACCTGGTGTTGGCGGCCATGCTGACGGCGGTGGGCATCGTGCTGCCCTTCTTCACGGGACAGATTCCCCAGATCGGCAACATGCTGCTGCCCATGCATCTGCCGGTGCTGGTCTGCGGTCTGATCTGCGGATGGCAGTACGGGGGCATCGTGGGCTTCGTGCTGCCGCTATTGCGGCATATATTGTTCGGTATGCCGCCCATGCCCAACGGAATCTCCATGGCCTTTGAACTTGCGGCCTATGGGGCAATCGCGGGCTTTGTATACAACCATTCCAGGTGGCAGTGCATCATATCCCTGTACCGTTCCCTGGTGATTGCTATGGTGGGCGGCCGGATCGTCTGGGGCGCGGCGAGCATCGTGGTGCTGGGGATTACGGGCGGTGCGTTCACATGGCAGATTTTCATGGCCGGGGCCTTCCTGAATGCCATCCCTGGCATCATCCTGCAGCTGGTGCTGATTCCCGCGCTGATGCTGGCGCTGCACCGGACGGGGCTGGTGCCCTTCAGGCGGCAGCAGAGGGCAGTGAGCCAGGCGGCGGGAGAATAAAGGGATGTGGACATTCATTTTCGGAGCGCTGTTCGCGGGACTGGCCTTCGGCTTCCTGTACCTGGCCAGCCGGTTCGCCAGGTTCACGCTGGTCGGTGGGGCTGTGGAAAAATGGAAGAGGTGCATTCCGTGGATGAAGCGTGTCCCGGGAAAGCTTCTGTGCTTCGTCCTGGGGCTTGTTCCAGTCCTGCTCATGGTGCTGGTTCTGTGGAAGGCGCTTGGCGTTTTCAATGCCGCAATCTGCGTCATTCATCTGATGGTGTTCTGGCTGCTCTGCGATTTGGTGAACCTGATCGTGCAAAAGAGGAGAGGGCGCCGCTTTGACAGATATTACGCCGGTCTCTTCGCCCTGGGCATCACGGTCTGCTACCTGGGCTGCGGCTGGTACCTGGCCCACCATGTGTGGCGCACGGAGTATGCGCTGGAGACCACGAAGCAGGTGGGGAGCCTGCGGATCGTGCTGTTCGCGGATTCCCATGTGGGAAGCACCTTCGACGGAGAGGGGTTCGGGGAACTGACGGAGCGGATGCAGGAGGAGCATCCGGACATCGTGGTGGTGGCAGGGGACTATGTGGACGACGACACCACGAAGGAGGATATGGTGGCGGCCTGTGAGGCGCTTGGGGCGATGGAGACTACATATGGCGTCTACTATGCCTTTGGAAACCATGACAAGGGGTATTTCGGCCCGGCCTACAGAGGGTACAGCGGGGCGGATCTGGTGGCGGAGCTGGAGAAGAACGGTGTCACGGTGCTCCAGGATGAGACGGTGCTGCTGGGCGGGCAGTTCTATCTGATCGGAAGGCAGGACCGCTCTGAGCCGGGCCGGGCTTCCATGGAGGCGCTGACGGCCGGGCTTGACAGGGACAAGTACAGCATCGTGTTGGATCATCAGCCCTATGAGTACGATGCCCAGGCGGCTTCCGGGGTGGACCTGGTGCTGTCCGGCCATACTCACGGCGGGCAGCTCTTCCCCTTCCACCGCATGGGGGAATGGCTGAGGATGGATGCTAAAATCTACGGACTGGAGAGGCGGGAAGGGACGGACTTCATCGTCACCTCCGGGATTTCGGACTGGACGATTCAGTTCAAGACCGGGTGCAGGTCGGAGTATGTGGTGGTCGATGTGCAGGGGGCAGAGCGTTAGGAGGCAGCCGGAATGCGGTGTGGCGGCCGGCGGCGGGGAAGAAGTGGCAGTGCTGACAGGGCTTTCGCGCCCCAGGGACTGCTGCCGGTGCAGCTGCCAAAGGACATGGAGACGGTGGAACGCCAGAAGGAGGATGTGCCCTTCGACATGGAGTGCTATCAGGATGAGGAGGGCCATGTGTATGATTTTGGATTCGGAATGGACTACAATGGGACAATAGAAGACGAGAGGGTTCGCAGGTATGGGGCTGACAGGAATGGACATACTCACCAGCAATGATGTCTGCCGCCGATTCATGGCATCCGCCGCTGGCAGGCTGGTGACATGGCAAGCATTGGCGACTGAGTGAATAAAGCGACTGAGAGCACGAATATTGAAATTAGCATCCTGCGATGAAGACAAGGCGGAAAAGGAATCGGGAAGAGTATCATGGCAGTACAGGGAGAGACAAGAGAAAAGACAAGAATCAATATACGGGAGCCCAGGCATTACCGGGTAGTCATGCACAATGACGACTTCACCCCTATGGATTTCGTGGTGGATATCCTAATCGATATCTTCCATAAAGGCGTGCCGGAAGCGGAGCGATTGATGCTGATGGTGCACGAAAGCGGCCGGGCCGCGGTGGGGAGCTATCCTTACGACATTGCGGTGACGAAGGTGCAGACGGCGCTGGCCAGGGCCCGGGAACAGGGCTATCCTTTCCGGATGACGGTGGAGGAGGCATAGACATGTATGTATCGAAGGAAGTGGCGGATGTCATCAACAGAGCTTTTTCTCTGGCGAAGAATGCCCGCTTTGAATATGTGACGCCGGAGCTGGCTCTGTATGCGGCCTGTGAGAACCAGGTATTCGCCAGGGCCTTTGAGAGCTGCGGCGGGAACCGGAAAAGGCTGGACAGAGACCTGCGCGGCTACCTGGAGGAATATATGGAGCAGACCGCGGGGCCCGAGGATGAGCCGCAGCTGTCCCAGGGCATGGGATATGTGCTGGCCCAGGGGTGGGAGGCCGCCCAGAACGGCGATAAGCCCATGATGGAGCTGTCCCATCTGATTTCCGCCATGTATGGGCTGGGGGAGAGCTATGCGGTCTACTATATGCGGCTTCAGGGCGTAGAGCGGTTGGACCTGCTGCAGGAAATGACCATCGCCTATGAGGAAGAGGCACGGAAGAGCAGGCGGAGGCGCAGCACCGCCCGGAGCGGGGCTTCCGAAAAAGAAAATTCTATCGAATTGGACAGCAGCCTGGATTCTAAGGAGCAAGCCCGGCAGAGCGACGGCGGGGATGCCTGGGACGAGGGCGACTGGGAGAGCATGGACGATGAGGAAGAGGAGGATGACGAGACCTTGGCGGAGGATGCCTTCTGGCGGCAGTATGCCACCTGCCTCAATGAAGAAATGGAGGGAAGGAACCCCCTAATCGGCCGGGAACAGGAGCTGGAGCGCACCATGCAGATTCTCTGCCGCAAGGACAAGAACAACCCCCTGCACATCGGTGAGCCCGGCGTGGGCAAGACTGCCATCACCTATGGCCTGGCGCGGCTTCTGGAGGAGGGGAACGTGCCGGAGCCGCTGCAGGGCGCGAAAATCTTTGCGCTGGATCTGGGAAGCCTGCTGGCGGGCACCCAGTACCGGGGAGATTTCGAGAAGCGCTTCAAGCGCGTCATGGACAGTATCGCCCAGGAGGAGCGAGCGATCGTCTATATCGATGAAATCCACAATATCGTAGGCGCCGGAGCGGTGAACGGCGGGAGCTTCGACATCTCCAACATGCTCAAGCCCTACCTGGCCCAGGGCCGTATCCGTTTCATCGGGGCCACCACCTACGAGGAGTACAAGAAGCACTTTGAGAAGAATAAAAGCCTGGTCAGGCGCTTCCAGAACATCGACATCAAGGAGCCGGACACCGCGGATGCCATTCGGATACTGGAAGGGCTGCAGCAGGGCTACGAGACCTTCCACGGCGTGCACTATGAGGAGGGTGTGCTGGAGTACGCGGTGGAGATGAGTGCGAAATATGTGGGTGAGCGCTACCTGCCGGACAAGGCAATCGACCTGATTGATGAGGCCGGCGCCTACCGCAGGCTGCATCCTGTGAGAGCCGGGCAGGAATCGGCGCAGGAAGGCCATGAGTCCTTAGATGCGCAGAGCCGGAAGGAGGATGAGGATCCGGCTGACAGACAGAACCCGGCACCCATGGAGAAGAGGGTTCCGGATATAGATGCCGGGGACGGGAATCCGACGGAAAACGGTTCGCCGGACATAGCGGAATCCAGGCAGACAGTCGACAAAAATCTTATAGACGAAATACTGTCAAAAACCTGCCACATCCCCAAACAGGCAGTAGAGCGGGACGAGACCGTTGCCCTGGCCACCCTGGAGCAGCGCCTGAAAGCCAGGGTCTTCGGTCAGGACGAGGCCATCTCCCAGGTGGTGAACGCCGTGAAGTTCTCCAGGGCCGGGCTGCTGGAGGAGGGAAAGCCTCTGGCCAGTCTCCTGTTCGTGGGGCCCACCGGCGTGGGCAAGACAGAAATCGCCAAAAGCCTGGCCCAGGAGCTGGGCATCCGGCTGATTCGCTTCGACATGAGCGAGTACGGGGAGAAGCACGCCGTAGCCAAGCTGATCGGCGCGCCCGCAGGGTACGTGGGTTACGAGGAGGGCGGACTGCTCACCGAGGAAATCCGCAAGACCCCCCACGCCGTCCTTTTGCTGGACGAAATCGAGAAGGCCCACCCGGATATCTACGGTGTCCTGCTCCAGGCCATGGACTATGCCACCCTGACGGACAACCAGGGCAGAAAGGCGGATTTCCGCAATGTCATCATCATCATGACATCCAACGCCGGGGCCAGCCGCATGGGAAAGCACGGCATCGGCTTCCAGGGGCAGGACGTGGGCGGCGAAATCATCCTGGAGGAAGTGAAGCGTATCTTCCAGCCCGAATTCCGCAACCGCCTGAACCGCATCGTGGTCTTCCGGGGCATGGATCAGCGTATGGCCGGCCAAATCGTGAGAAAGAAGCTTAGCGAGCTGGCGGACATGCTTTTGCGGAAGAACGTGTGCCTGTCCGTGGACGCCCAGGCAGAGAGGCTGGTAGAGAAAAAAGGCATCAGCGCCGAATTCGGTGCCCGAGAGATAGAGCGTGTGATCCAGAGCGAAATCAAGCCCCTTCTGGTGGATGAAATCCTGTTCGGAGCGCTGAAGGAGGGCGGGGACTGTAGCCTGACAGCCAGAGAGGGGAGCTTCCTGCTGGAGCTGCCCGGCCTTTCCGATGGGGACAGCAAAAAAGGGGACAGCAGAAGCATTTGATGTAAGGGGGAATGACATATGCCGGTCTATCGGCTGAATAAGGGGGAGATTACCTTTCCCAATCCCATGTACGCCCGCCGGGACGGCCTGCTGGCGGTGGGCGGGGACTTGAGCGTGGAGCGCCTGCTGCTGGCCTACACCCACGGGATATTTCCCTGGTACGACCCGGGGGAGGAGATTCTGTGGTGGTGCCCCAGAGAGCGTTTCGTCATATTCCCGGAGGAGATACATATTTCCCATTCCATGCGGAAATATTGGAAGAAACACAAGCTCCGTCTGACGCTGAACAGGGATTTCGCGGATACTATGCACCACTGCCGCATTCTGAGGGAGTTTAAAGAGGGGACATGGATTTCAGATGAGATGGAGGAGGCCTATCTGAGGCTTTTCCAGGCCGGATATGCTGTGAGCGTGGAAGTGTCCGAGGACGGGAAGCTGGCGGGAGGCCTCTACGGCGTGTCCATCGGCAGATGCTTCTTTGGGGAGAGCATGTTTTCGGAGCGGGAAAACGGCTCCAAGGCCGCCCTGATTGCCTTTGCCAGACTGCTCCAGCGCAGCCATTTCCTGTTCATGGACTGCCAATTCTATACCGAACATCTGGAGAGCATGGGCGGACGCTACATCCCTTGGGAGGAATACGATAGGATGCTGGAGAAGGGCACGGGACGCTAAGAGGGAGCATGCCCGGGAAGGGTTCGCATAGAGAAAGATTGCTGAGAGGAGAAGCTTATGAACAGATTGGCAGAGCCGATGCCATATATTTGCAGGAGAGGGAGGACCGGGGCGGGCCGTAGGAGGGGAGAGCGCGCCTGCTGTCGGGGCTGCTTGTCTCCATGCAGGAGGGACGCAGAGAGGAAAGTGGGGTGCGAAGGATGAGATTGCGGAGCAGAGTGGCCATATGGTGCGGTAAGCTTGCCTACACCATGAGCCGCGGGCTGGGAAAGGGTAACGGGTCTTCCCTTCCCGGACGGGTGGCCAGGAAAATAGACCCGCAGATACTGTCGGTGATGAGTGGCATGGTACGGGAGAAGATCATAGCCGTCACCGGAACCAATGGCAAGACCACCACCACCAGCCTCATGGCCCACGTGCTGACCCAATCCGGGAAAAAGGTGGTCTGGAACAGGATGGGGGCCAACCTTATGGACGGCGCCACCACCGCCTTCGTCCAGGCCGCCGGGAAGAGCGGCCGCCTGGACGCGGACTATGCCTGCATCGAGGTGGACGAGATGGCTTCCCCGCGGGTCTTCCCACAGCTGAAGCCCGATTGCGTGCTGGTCACCAATATCTTCAGGGATCAGCTGGACCGCACCTGCGAGGTGGACATCACCTGCGGCCAGATTCAGAAGGCCATGGAGACCGTGCCCGAAGCCAAGCTGATCACCAACTGCGACGACATCTGCTCCTTTACGCTGGCCGCCGGCTGCAGGAACCATAAGCTCACCTTCGGCATCGGAGAGCCCATAGCCGATGACATGCCTGTGGGAACCGGGGAGAGCGTCTTCTGCCCCAACTGCGGCTGCAGGCTGGAGTATGATTTCGTCCACTATGGCCAGCTGGGGGTCTACCACTGCCCGGACTGTGGCCTGGAGCGGCCAAAGCCTGACATGACCGTCACAGACGTGGAGTTCAGGGACGGGGCCTACTCCTTCACCCTGGACGGCAGACGCATAGAATCCGGCGCCCAGGCACCCTATAATGTATACAATACTTTAAGCGTCTATACCGCCCTGTGCGCGGTGGACGGCCCGAGAGAGGGCTTCGAGCAGGCAATCAGGGCCTTTGACTACGGGAACAATCGGGAATGTGCCTACCGGATAAACGGGGCCCATGTGCAGCTCTATCTGACCAAGAATCCCGTGGGCTTCCAGCAGAAGATCTTCCTGATCCGCAGGGATTCTAGACTTAAGGACATCATTATCCAGATCAATGACACCGTCCTGGACGGAGAGGACGTGTCCTGGCTGTGGGACGTGGACTTCAGCTACCTGCATGAGGCGGCGGTGGCCACCATCGTCACGGTAGGGACCAGGGGGGCGGACATGGAGGTGCGTTTAAAGTACGAGGACATCGCAAGCCGCCTGGGCAGGGATCTCAGGGAGTCCGTAGAGGAGCTCACCAGGCGCGGCAGCCGCAACATCTATATCATCACAAACTACTCCGGCCTGTACCCCACCATTAAGATGCTGGATGAAATGCAGGCCGCCGGAAAGGAGGACATGGGCGAATGAAAGTGACGATAGGGCATCTATATCCGGATCTGTTCAACCTTTACGGCGACAGCGGCAACGTCCAGTGCCTGAAGCAGCGCATGGCCTGGCGGGGCCTGGAGGCGGAGGTCTGCCCCCTGTGCGCGGGGGATGAAATCGATTTCGGAAAGCTGGACATCGTAGTCTGGGGAGGCGGATCCGACAAGGGACAGGCCCTGGCCGTGGATTATCTGGCGGAGATTGCAGCGGAGTTCAAAGATTACGTGGAAGACGGAGGCGTAGTGCTTGCGGTATGCGGCGCCTATCAGCTTCTGGGCAAATATTATAAGGCCGATGAGACGATGATCGAAGGGCTTGGCATCCTTGACATCCACACCGAGCGCTGTGACGAGCGGCTGGTGGGGAACGTGGTTCTGGACAGCCCCCTGTTCCGGATGCCCGTGGTGGGCTTCGAGAACCATGCGGGCCGAACCATCATCGGCGACTGTACGCCCCTTGGAAAGGTGCTGTACGGCAGAGGGAATACCGGGGACGGCGGCTATGAGGGCGTCGTCTACAGGAACGTCATCGCCACCTACCTGCACGGCCCTCTGCTGCCCAAGAACCCGGAGGTCTCCGACTGGCTCCTGGAGCGGGCGCTGAAGCGCAGGTACGGGGAGGATGTCAGGCTTACGGAGCTTTCGGATGAAGCGGAGCTGCGGGCCAACCGGAACATGGTGGAGCGGCTGGTGACCGGGCTTTGATTTTACAGAATCCCTGACGTCCGTTTTTCTGCCAGGCACTGCTTTCATGTGCTGTGCATTTACAACCATTGCTTCAAGCCCTGAGGATTCCAGGATGTTGTACAGGGGCTTCCAGTCTTGCATTGTTATTGTGCTGCACAATCATCCATCGCTATCCGATTTTTCTTTGTCAGATGTACAGTTTTTGCTGCGGTATGCGAGTGTCAAGATGATGGTGGTGGTTACAAACCTGGGAAGTATCTCATACCTTGTAAAAGGGAAAGCGTATGTATATGAAAAAGCTGTTACACTGTTTAATGAGGCAGTTAATGCAAATAATGAAGCCAAGAATCTGAAAGACTTGCAAAGAGCCGCGGACTGTTTTTTGAAAAATTGTTATAAAGTTCGGACTTGATTATGATAACCGATAGAGAGGGGAACGGATTTATGGAAGAACACGCAATCTTAAGCGAACGTTTGGAAGACCAGTTGAAAGCAGTAGAATGGGCCAGGGCGGAACAGAAGAAGATTTTAAGAGAAAAGGGTGAACGGCTGTCCAAAGAATTGATGGATAAAATGACGCCATTTATTTTAAAGGAGCAAAAACAAATAGAGCATTGACGGTTATATGGGATGCCGATGCAGAGGCACGGTAGGAGAAATGCCGCACCCCGATTCCGGTACTGGAACCCTAAAACCCTCCGCTTCAGCCTAAGCGCGCCGCACCAGCCCCGCCGCATCCCCGGGAAGCACCACCAGCAATGTCCCCTCCCTGACGGATATGGAGCTCTCCCTGCCGATGAACTCATTGCTGGTGCCCAGCGGAAAACCGCTGTTCAGACAGGCATCCCTCAATTCGTATTTCAGCCCCCGCAGAAATACGCCCTCCGCCCGGTCGGAGTAGGAGAACACGGACAGGTATCCCCCTTCCCTGGGCGGCAGGAGGAGCGTCCCGTCGGTAATGGCCGTCAGCACCACATCCCCTCCGTGGAGGAAGCCCTGCCTGCCCTCCCCGGACAGGAAGGCCAGCAGCTGGATATTGGCGATGGTGTGGTCCATGCGGCCGCCGGTGCCCGCGTAGAAGTGGAATACGGAATAGCCCCTGCGGATGCCCTCGCGGAGGGCGGCAAGGGTGTCCGTGTCGTCCTTCATGGTGTCGAGGCGGATGACATTCGGGCCCTCCGGGCAGTATCCCAGCGTGTCGAAATCCCCGACGATCAGGTCGGGCGGGATGGAGGCTTCCTCCAGGTAGCGCAGCCCGCCGTCAACGGCGATTACAAAATCGTCTTCATTCGGGACGAAGTCAAGTCCCGTATTCTTCCCAGCCCCCACCAGATAGCAGATTCCGTGTCCCATAATAGCCCTCCTCAGCCAAGCCATGATGCCATGCACCGGTATACCGGTCTTCTGCCGGCGCTGCGCCTTCTTCCCCGTTGGCGCCCGCAGGCTATGGCCTGCCTCTGTTCGATGGGTTCTATTGTAGCATGGGGACGGCCAAAGCACAAGACATTCATCGGGGAAACCCTACAGCTCCTCCATCAGCCCCCGGAGCAGCACGATATGGTAGTCCTCGTCCCGGACGATCCTCCGCAGCACTGCGTTCACGCATTCATCCTTTATCTTCCGCATATGCGCCTCGTACTGGGCGATGGCGTCCCGTTCGGCCTCTATGGCCGCGCAGAGCATCCGCCTGGCGTCCCTGGACAGCGACAGATAGTCCGGCGTCCACAGCAGCTGCCTGCCGTCCGGCTGCCTTACGGAAAAGCTGACCTCGCCGCCTAGGAGCTGGATTAGCTCGCCCAGCTTCTGGAGGTGCATCATCTCCGCCAGGGCGATGCCCAGAAGCGTCCTTGCAAGGGGGCAGGCGGTCAGGCACAGCCGGTTCTCGTTATTGATATATTGGGTGATGGCCGACAGCTCGGATACCGGGCCGCAGTAGTCGAAGGCAAGGATGCCGGCATACTCCGGATTCCGGCGCTCCACCTGTACGGGCGGATAGCGCAGCTCCAGCATGGCCGGCTTTATGCCGGACATATCGCAGTCGTTGGACATGTGGTTCCTGTTTGGCTCCATGGAAAAACCTCCACATATATTCTTTTCCTGCAATATGATATGTCAGAGCTTCCGGTTCTGTGCCCCTTTTGCTGAAATGCCGTTCCCGCAGCGGGGCCGCTCATGCCGTTGACAAAAGCGTCCCTGAATGTTACTCTTATTACTATAAAAGTCCCTATGCCATTCTAGCACCGCGAGTGTTTTTGCGCTTCCTATGCGCAAAAACGGAGGCAGATGTGCACCATCTAAACTCTCAGACTTTCAGGTATGGTGGTGAGGCTGGCTGCATGGGAGTTTAGGAAAGAGGTCCCGAGGGGGCCGGGTCAGGATGGACAAAGGATGGGGAAGAGAAAGTTGAGGAGCGAGGACGTGAAGGACAGGGGCCGCGGAAAGGCTGTCTTTCTGGCGGCTCTGTTTCTGCTGGCAGCAGGAGGGCTGTATTTTTATTTCTATATCTATCGGGTGGAACCGGCATTTGCTGAGAAGACTTACGAATACGGGGACGCGGTGAGCCGGGACATCGCGGACTATCTCACCGGCACGGACTGGTCCGTCCATCTGGGCGAGCTGGACCTGTCGAAGGTGGACGAGACGGAGACGGGCACCTATGAAGCGGTGGTGCACCACGGAAGGAAGCAGTTCGTCTACCGAATCGTCATTCAGGACACAGTGCCGCCGGAGATCCTGTGGAGGGATGACCAGGTCTATCTGGCCACGGAAAGGGACTATGCCACAGCGGATGTGATTGCGGGCCTGAGGGATGCGGACAGGGAGGCGGAAAGCTTCTTCCTGGAGGAGGGGGATGCCCTGGAGGAAATCCGCTTCGACAGCACAGGGGAATACACGCTGGAGATCGGCGCCAGAGACCGGGCCGGGAACCAGGCCTCCGGGGAGCTGCGGGTCATCGTGGACACGCCGCCTTCCCTCACGGGAATCCGCGATTTCTATCTCGTTCCCGGAAGCCGGCCGGACTACCGGGAGGCGGTGGCGGCCAGCGACGATGTGGACGGAAATTTGACAGAAACCATACGGATAGACGATTCCGATGTGGAGCTGGACCAGGCGGGCAGCTATACCCTCCGCTATGTGGCCGAGGACAGCTACGGCCTGGAGACTGTGGAGGAGGCGCTGGTGATGGTGGCCTCCCCGGATGATATCCAGGAGCTCATAGGGAAGCGCATGATCGACTACCGCACTGACTGCATACTGGGAGCGCCCAATATCTATGACGGAGGCGTCTCTGAGCGCGAGGACATGGAGGGGACGCTGGAGTACATGCGTCCGGCGCTGGTGCATCTCTACCACGGCCTGGGCAGGGGCGGGTACAGCTCCGGCTCCGGCTATATCGTGGAGATCGCGGAGGACGCCGTCTATATCTGCACCAACAGCCATGTGGTGGAGAAGTACGAGGACTGGGACATCTACTTTTACGACGGCACAAAGCTGCCCGGGAAGCAGGTGGGAATCAGCGAGGCCTATGACGTGGGCGTGGCCAGGGTGGACAGGGAGGACGTGCCGGAGGAGCTGCTGGAGCGGCTGATGACAGTGCACATCGACAGGACCTACTGGGAGGGCCTGGACGACCAGGACATCGAGCTGGCGCTGGAGCGGATCGACAAAGAGGGCGGCCTGATACATAAGACCACAGGGAACCTGATCAAGATAAAGCAGGACTTCGACTGGTACGACCAGAGGGAACACACGGAGGTGACCATCGAGCTGGTGCACGGGGATTCCGGCTCCGCGGTGCTGGACGGATACGGGAACCTGGTGGGCATGGCGTTCGCCTATTCCGTGGATCCCGTGCGGTTCTGGTGCATCCCCTTGGACGGCATACTGGAGTGCTACGAGGAGATTACGGGCCGGGTGCCCTATGTGTATTAGTGCGTCAGGATCTATTCCCGGGTGTGGATTGCCCAGGGATTATACTGCATAACGCTGAGTACGGCCTAATGTATACTGCACACCGGTTATACTGTATAACGCTGAATACTGCCTAATGCAATTATGCGATTGAACCGGTCAGCATTATGCAGTCTGATTTCACGGCAAGTGAAATCGTTAAGCAGTATAAATTTGCAGTGCAACCCGACTGCAGACCGTCTCTGGAAGAAGAGGACATCCCCTCCTATGTGGAGGAGGAAGAGCTGCCTGAGGATGCTGTGATGGAGACAGCGCCGGAGGAGGGGCCGGAGGACGGCACATCGGAGGAACAGGGATCGGAAACCGTAAATCCGGAATCGGAAGAGCCTGCGGCGGAGGGCACGGAAGCGCCGGAAGGGGAGGAAGCCGGGGGAAATGAACCGCCGGAGATGCCCGTGGACGAGAACCCCATAGAGGAGTCCGCCCTGGCAGGTTCCTACAGCCCGTCTGCCGGCGGAGCGGAGCTGGCTCTGAGCATATATACGGATGAGGGGGACGAAGGGGAGATAGGCGTCGCCGAAGGCGCATACAGCGGCCCGATTGTAAACGTGAGGACGAATGTCTACAGAATCATCACGGATACGGAGGAGGAAATCCTTCTGGGCGTATCCACGGGAGAAGACGGAACCGTGGTCATCCGGCTCTATGCGGATGGCGCGTATGTGGACGAATATGTGATGACTGAGCATTTCGAGTCCTGACAGACAAAGGATATCACGCAGGGGGCTTATGGGAATGGGAAAATACAGGAAATTTTTGATCATGGCGCTGGCCGCCGGCCTGGTCACGGCCTTGATGGCTTCCGGCGTCCTGGATCATGCCGACCTGGCGGTATCGGACCGCTTTTATCAGAGCAGGAGCGCATCGGACGGCGAGATCGTGCTGGTGGGGATCGATCAGAAAGCACTGGAGGATATCGGCCCTTACAGCCAGTGGGGGCGTGGCGTCATGGCTGCGGCTCTGGCGGCATTGAATGAATCGGAGTCCTGTAGGCCCGCGGTCATCGCCATGGACGTGCTCTATTCCGGGGAGACCGACGGGGCGGGGGATGCCCGTCTGGCAGAGGAGGCCGGGCGCTATGGCAATGTGGTGGCGGCCTGCGCGGCTGTGTTCGGCAGTTCCCTGGCGGAGGCGGAGACAGGGGAGTATTATCTGGACAACTTCTCCGTGATCGCATTCGATGCGCCATATGAAGCCCTGGGGGAAGCCGCGGAGCAGGGACATATCAATGCCATGCTGGACAGGGACGGCATCCTGCGCCATCATCTGCTGGAGATCGGCCTGGAGGACGGCAGAAGGGTCCCTTCGCTGGCGCTGAAGACCGCAGAGATGTACCGGGAGTACCACGGCATGGAACAGGGCGCGCTTCCCCCGGCGGATGCCAGGGGGTTCTGGTATCTTCCCTTCTGCGGCGTGCCGGGGGATATGGAAGCCATATCCCTGTCGGATGTGCTCTCAGGGAAGGTTCTGGCGGATTATTTCGCGGGCAAGATCGTGCTGATCGGCCCCTATGCGGCAGGGCTTCAGGACAGCTATCTGACTGCGGCGGACCACGCCGCGCCCATGTACGGCATGGAGTTCCAGGCAAACGCCATACAGGCGCTGCTGTGGGAGGACTACAGGCGGGAGGTGCCGGACGGGATTCAGCTAACGGCCCTTTTCTTCCTTCTGCTCCTGGCACTGGCGGGCTTTTGGAAGAGGAAGGTGCGGCTGTCCACGGGGCTGTGGCTATTGCTCTGCGCTGGCGCGGCAGGCTTTTGCCGGTTGATGTATGACAGAGGCCTGGTGCTGCATCTGCTCTGGATCCCGCTGGGCGTGACCGCGCTCTATGTGGGCTGCATCGCCTTCAATTATATGCAGGCCTCTCTGGAGAAGCGCCGTATAACCAACACCTTTGAGCGCTATGTGGCGCCGGAAATCGTGAGGGAGATCCTCAGGGAAGGCACCGGCGGGCTGGAGCTGGGCGGAAAGCTGACCAGGATCGCGGTGCTCTTTGTGGACGTGCGGGGCTTCACGCCCATGTCGGAGCGCCTGAAGCCCACCCAGGTGGTGGAGATCCTCAACTGCTACCTCTCGCTGATTTCGGACTGCATCCTGAAGAACGGCGGCACGCTGGACAAGTTCGTGGGGGATGCGGCCATGGCGTTCTGGGGAGCGCCGCTGCCCCAGGAGGATTATGTGATGCACGCCCTGAAAGCCGCGGCTGACATGGCGGAGGGCTCCAGAGCGCTCAGCCAGGAGCTCCTGAAACGGTACGGAAGGACGGTGTCCTTCGGCATCGGCGTCCATGTGGGCGAGGCTGTGGTGGGCAATATCGGCTCGGCAAAGCGTATGGACTACACTGCCATCGGGGATACGGTGAACACGGCGGCAAGGCTGGAGGCCAACGCGCCCGCCGGGACGATCTACATATCCCGCGCCGTGGCGGACGAGGCGGGGGAGCGGATCAGAACCACCTCCCTCGGGGATACGGTGAAGCTGAAGGGAAAGAAGGAGGGCTTTGAGGTCCTCTGTCTGGAGGAGATTCTGTAGAGGCGAGAGACTGGCCGGACAGGAGCGTTGGCATGGAAGAAGCATGGAGCGTAGAGATATGGGGCGTGCGGGGGGCGGCCCCGGCGGCATACAGGGACTTTCTGGAATATGGGGGCAATACCTCCTGCATATCCGTGGACTGCTGCGGGGAGACGGTGATCTTCGACGCGGGAACCGGGCTTTTGGAGCTGGGAAGGCGTCTGCGGAAAAAGGGGATAAAGCGGGTGCATATCCTGCTGAGCCATCTGCACATGGACCATATCTGCGGGCTGTACGGCTTTCCCCTTTTTCTGGATGCGGCGGCAGAGATCCATCTGTACGGAAGAGCGGAGGAGGGAAGGCTGAAGGAGCGCCTGGGGGCTCTGCTGGGCAGGCCATACTGGCCCTATGACGCCACCGCGTTCTCCGCCCGTGTGGAAGTCCACGAAATCCTTCCGGAGAGCGTTTTTCACATCAAAAGGGGAAAAGAAGGGGACAAAGCGGAGCTGGCGGTGCGCACCCTGGCGGGGAACCATCCCGGGGGGAGCCTTCTGTACCGCCTGGAGGAGGGGGAGAGGAGCATTGTCTACGGCCTGGACTGCGAGACGGACGGTAGGATGTCCGCCGCGCTGCAGGCGTTCGCCCGGGACGGGAAGCTCCTGATCTGGGACGCCAACTTCACGGATGAGGATCTGGGGCGCTGCGCGGGCTGGGGGCATTCCTCCTGGCGGCAGGGCATGGAGCTGGGGCGGGCCGCCGGGGCGGGGCTGGTGCTGATGACCCATTACAGCAGGGAATATACGGATTGTTTCCTGCGCGGACAACAGGAGCTCGCGGAGCGGGAGGACGATATCTGCCGTTTCGCGAAGGAAGGTATGGTAATACGGATATGAAGCGGAACGATATGGAAAAAATCCTGAATATAGGGGTGCGGCTGTCCTCGGAGCGGAATCTGGACGAGCTTCTCGTGTATATTCTCAAAAGCGTCATGGAGCTTGCCGGGTGCGATGCGGGGACCTTATATCTCAGAGAGGGGGACGCCCTGAATTTTGAGGTCATGCGCAATGACACGCTGGGGACTTACTCCGGAGGGAGCGGGGAAAAAGCGCAGCTTCCGCCGGTGCCGCTGGACAGGGGAAATGTCTGCGCCATGGCGCTGCTGGAAGACAGGACTATCTGCATAGAGGACGTGAAAAACAACAGGGACTATGATTTTTCCGGACCGATCCGTTATGACGCCATGACGGGCTATAACACGCGCTCCATGCTGGTGGTGCCCATGCGCAACAGGCAGGGGGAGCGGATCGGGGTCATCCAGCTGATCAATGCGCTGGACGAGGGCGGAAATGTCTGCGCTTTCGACAGGGACATGATTCTGGTGCTGGAATCGGTGGCCTCGCAGGCGGCGGTGACGATCCAGAATGTATGGTACATGGAGGAAATCGAGGCGCTTATCCAGTCCTTCGTGCGGGTCATGTCCTCCGCCATCGACGAGAGGACGCCCTATAATGCCAGCCATGCCCGCCATATGGCGGAATACGGCGGCAGATTTGTGGAGTATCTCAAGACCTGTGAGGGGCAGAAGGTCTTTTCCCAGGAAGAAAAGGAAGAATTCCTGATGAGCATCCTGCTCCATGATATCGGCAAGCTGGTGACGCCGCTGGAAGTGATGAACAAGGAAAGGAGGCTTTTTCCCGAACAGCACAGGGCCATAGCACACCGCATGGAAGTGATCCGGCTCCTGGCGGAGATCGACCGGCTGGCAGGGCGCATCACGGAGGCGGAAAAGCAGGAGCGGACAGACGGGACGCTGGAGGCGTGGAAGCTGGTGGAGGAGATCGACTCTGCGGGTTTCGTGAGGGACGAACAGTTGGAGCGGCTAAAGAACCTGTATGGAAGAACGTACAGAGATGAACAGGGAACCGTCCGTTCGTGGCTGGAGCCGGAGGAATATGCCATGCTTTCCATACGGAGAGGAACGCTTTCGGAGGAGGAGCGGGGGATCATGGAGGAGCATGTGTCCGTCACTGACCGCCTGCTGTCCCAAATCTGCTTTCCGGAGAAGCTCTCTCATGTGCGGGAATGGGCGGCAGCGCACCATGAGCTCCTGAACGGAACCGGTTATCCGGAGCATAGGAAGGGGGACGAGATTCCCTATGAGGTGCGCATGATCACCATACTGGACATCTTCGATTCCCTGGTGGCGGACGACCGGCCGTATAAGCGCGCCATGCCCGTGGAGCGGGCGCTTGCCATTTTAAGAGAGATGGCCGGGCAGGAGGGGAAGCTGGATCCGGAACTGACGGAGCTGTTCGTGAAGAGCAGATGCTGGGAGGAAGCGCCTGGGAGAGCCGCCTATTGACAAAGACAGAGGCGGATGCTAAGCTTTATGGAAAAAGGGCCGGAGGACGCATATGGTGCGGAATGGCCATGGAGGAGGAAAGGACATGCTCTGTATAAAAAACGGAACCGTGCATGACGGCGTGCACAGAGAGGGCTTCCAGGCGGACATCCTGGTGGAGGACGGCAAAATCAAGGCGATCGGGGAGAAGCTGGAAATCCCGGGAGACGCGGAAGTGGTGGACGCGGCAGGGCTGCAGGTGTACCCCGGCTTCGTGGAGGCCCACGGGCACATCGGCTTAGACGGCTCCGGCATCGGCTACGAGGGGATGGACTACAACGAACTCAACGATATCATAAGCCCTCAGATGCGGGGAATCGACGGCGTGAAGCCCCTGGATCCGGCATTGCCCAAGGCTGCGGCGGCAGGGGTGACCTGCGTCTGCGTAGGCCCCGGCAGCGCCAATGTGCTGGGCGGCACATTTACCACGATCAAGACCGTGGGCAGACGGGTGGACGACATGGTGGTCCAGGACGGCGTGGCCATGAAATGCGCCTTCGGCGAGAACCCCAAGCGGGTGTACCGGGACAAGAAGGACTCCAGCCGCATGACCACCGCCGCGCTGCTGCGGGAGACATTGTTCAAGGCCAGGGAGTACATGGAGAAGAAGGAGGCAGCAGGGGACGATGTCTCCAAGCGCCCGGCCTTCGACATGAAGCTGGAGGCCCTGCTGCCCGTGATGCGCAGGGAAATCCCTCTGAAAGCCCATGCCCACGCAACGGAAGACCTGTTCACGGCGCTGCGGATCGCCAGGGAATTCGACCTGAAGATCACGCTGGAGCATGTGACGGAGGGGCATTTGATCGTAGAGGAGCTGGTGGAGGAGAATGTGCCCCTGGCGGTGGGGCCTACTTTGGGCAGCGCCTCCAAGTTCGAGCTGCGCAACAAGAGCTGGACGACCCCGGGCGTGCTGGCTGCCGCGGGCTGCCAGGTATCCATTATCACGGACTCCCCGGTGATCCCCCAGGAATATCTGCCCCTGTGCGCAGGGCTGGCGGTGCAGGCGGGGATGGATCCCTTTGCGGCCCTCCAGGCCATCACCATCAATCCTGCCAAGCACGCGGGGATTGCGGACAGGGTAGGGTCGCTGGAGGCCGGGAAGGATGCGGACATCGTCGTCACGGACGGATGCCCCTTTGAGGTCTCCACGAAAGTGAGGCATGTGTTCATAGACGGGAAAGCGGTGGATGTTCCGGTGGAGTGAGCGGGCCCAGCAGGCTGCCCGGCTGTAGGCAGGCAGCAGCCATGGAAGGAGGATTTGCCATACACTGGAAGCGGTGCGGAATCAGGGGGCAGGAGCGATGGAAGTACAGTATGAATTGGTGGACAATGTGTTGAGCGCCGAAGATTTTGTCCGGTTAAAGGTGGCTGCCGGATTCAAAGAAAGGCCGCTGGAACAGGTCGAAAAAGCGCTCAGAAACGGACTTTTCAACGTTTCCGCGGTCTGTGGAGGACAGGTGGTGGGAATGGGGAGGCTCGTGGGCGACGGGGCCATGTACTGGTATCTCCAGGAAATCATTGTCCTGCCCCAATATCAGGGAAAGGGAATCGGAAAAAGCATCGTGAACAGACTGTTGGGGCATATAAAAAGCGTTGCGGAGCCGGGCACTGTCATAGACATAGGCCTGACGGCAGTGAAAGGGAAAGAGCCTTTTTACGAGAGATTCGGTTTTTCTGCCCGTCCAACCGGGATGGGGCAATTGATGAGAATAGAATGACGGCATCCCGGGATTGCCCTTCCGGAAAGCATGGTGAGATGCGTTAATAACTTCTCGGAATCTCAATGAATGAGATTCCAGCCGAAGATTGACAACGGA
>CAJUFO010000049.1:31778-35936 GCA_910585615.1 uncultured Acetatifactor sp. | reverse complement strand
GGGACGGTTCGGTACGATGTGCCGATTATGAAGGTGCAGACATACTCGCTGGAAGATATTTTTGGGAAAGGCCTGCTGATGCTGATTCCTTTTTATATTTTTTCACATGAGAAGGGGTTTCCGGAGTATAATAGTGATGAGCAGAAGCTGACGGAACTGAAGGCCGAGTATCAGGAGATTTTGGAAAGGCTTGACGGACTGGAACGGCAGGGTGTGATTGGGGCATTTGACAAGCGGACAATCATAGAGCTTTCCGGCGATGTGATCAAAGAGATTGCACAGAAATATGAGAATGTGCAGAAAGGCGTAGGTGACATGATGAGTGGAGCTTTGATTGAAACAGAGGCGAGAACCATCTTGAATCAGGGAATAAAGCAGGGAATAAAGCAGGGAATAAAGCAGGGAAAGAGCCAAGGCATCAGCGAAACAAAGACGCAGACAGCATTGAGGCTGCTGAAAAGAGGAAAGCTCACAGTTGAAGAAATCGCGGAGGATACGGGGCTCAGTGTGGCGGAAGTAGAGCAGCTTGCAGGGCTTCAGACAGTGTAGGCCAGCGGTCCGGCTCCTATGTCGCGGAACCATTCATCAGGATACAGCAGGAAACAGCGTCTCTTCGGAGGCGCTGTTATTTATGGAAGAGGTTCTTAACGGAGAGCGATGGGAAGGAAGCGCGCTGGGGGGGATATCCGGGAGATTCGTCTGGAACAGGTGGGGCAGGAAAGCGGCAAGGGCTTTTCCATGGAGGGGATTGACCTGACTTTTGGGCTGGGCAGGAAGTATGCCATCGTGGGCGGGAAGCGAGAAATCCGGCATCGTCAGGCTGCCCACCCAATATGGGCCGGACGACACAGGCCGGATTCTGGTCAACGGGCGGGAGCTTTCGGGGCACAGCGATACTATAAGGGGCTGATGCAGAAATACAGCGCGATTATCGCCACGGATGGGGGGAGGATGCTGCCGGTAGGGCTGTGGCGGCAGTGGCCGGACGATTATCGCCATGGACGGCGGGAGGACCGTGGAGTGGGAAGGGGCATTCTGCATGCGCTACAGAGTCCCGGACCAATGAGGGCCTAGCTGGAAAAACAAATTGATCTCCCATGCATATAATGTATCATATCGCATGCACCATGATTGAATATCAAATATGAATGGGGTGTTTTCAATTGTATGACTATGACAGGAACTGGAAGTGCAATCCGCCGAATCTGTTCGGGAAGAGGTGCCCTGACAGGAACCGGAATCAGAGGGCGGGCCAGCCGCCGCCGGAGGACGGATGCGGGACGGAGGGCGCCGTGCCAGATGGTTTCCGGTATTCGGGGGCTGCGGAGACGGAAGGGTACGATCCTTCCTGCTGCTGCGGATCCGGTACGATGGAAGCAGGGAAAATGCCGGGGATGCCCGGCATTTGTTATGAACGGGGGGAGACCGGGCCCATGGGTCCCAGGGGAGAGCCGGGTCCGCCGGGCTGTCCCGGTGAACGGGGGGAGATAGGCCCCCAGGGAGTCACCGGCCCCCAGGGCCCTCAGGGAGCCACCGGCCCACAGGGACCCAGAGGAGCTCCGGGCGCCCGGGGGCCGGCAGGGCCTCCCGGCTATCCCCAGAGCAGCATATTCGCCACGTTCACGGGGCGGGAGCTAATCCTGCCGGAGTGCGCCAGCCTTCCGCTTAAGACGGAGATACCCGACACGGCGGGGAACATATCCCTCTGCAATGGCTGCTCCCTGGAGCTGGCGGCGGGCTACTATGCCGTCAATTATTATATATCCGTCACGATGAAAAGGCATGGCACCGTCAGGCTCACGCCCATATGCAACGACTGCAGGCAGCCCCTGTATGCCGCATGGGCGAAAGCGGCAAGGCAGAAGGAGGCGGCCGTGCTGTCAAGATATTTTATCGTCGAGATGCCGATAGCATCAAGACTGTTCTTCGAATGGCGCTCTTCCGCGGGCGCATCCAAAATCAACATGTATCTGAGCATAGAGAAGCTGTGCAGATGACAGGCTCGGAAAGAGAGGGGGAGAGTATGCCTACCATAAGCCTTTGTATGATTGTCAAAAATGAAGAGAAGCATATCGCGCGCTGCCTGGACAGCGTGGCGGGACTGGTGGATGAGATTATCATTGTAGACACCGGTTCCTCTGACCGGACGGTGGAGATAGCGTCCCGGTATACGCCCAGGGTCTATTCATACCCATGGAAGGATGACTTTTCGGACGCCAGGAACCATGCCTTTTCCAAAGCCACCATGGACTACTGTATGTGGATGGATGCCGATGACGTCCTGGAGGAGGCGGAGCGGGCCGGATTCCTGAAGCTGAAGCAGACCCTGCCGCCGGATACGGATATGGTGATGATGAAATACAACACTGCCTTTGACGAGGCCCACAGGCCGTCCTTTTCCTATTTTCGGGAAAGATGGATTAGGAACCGGGCCGGATTCCGCTGGGTGGGCGCCGTCCATGAAGTGATTCCGCCAAAGGGCAGGACGATATATTCCGACATCGCGATCAGCCACAGGAAGGAGGGGGCCGGGGATCCGGACCGGAACCTGCGGATATACCGCGGGATGATCGCGGAGGGAAAGCCCCTGGAACCGCGGCAGCAGTATTATTATGGAAGGGAGCTGTACTACCACGGTGAATACGAAGAGGCTGTCTCTGTGTTCGAGAGGTTCCTTCTGGAAGAGGACGGGTGGATTGAAAACAAGATAGAGGCATGTTCCGTCTGCGCCGCCTGCTATTACCGACTGGGACAGGAGCAGGCCGCGCTGTCGATGCTCCTGCGCAGCATGAGCTACGACCTGCCGAGGGCTGAGCTGTGCTGTGAGATCGGGAAGCACTTCCTGGAGCGCGGAAACTGCCGCATCGCCGTCTACTGGTATGAGGCGGCGCTGAATATGCCCAAAAGAGAGCGCTCCGACGGGTTCGTACAGCCGGATTGCTATGATTATGTCCCTCTTCTGCAGCTGTGCGTCTGCTATGACAGGCTGGGGGACCGGCAGAAGGCGATGGAATACAATGAGCGGGCGGGCGCCTGTAAGCCCTATTCCCAGGCGTATCTTTATAATAAACAGTATTTTGGGAGCCTGTGATTCCCGCGGGCAATGAGCCAAGCGGATGCGTCAGCATCCATTTGGCGAATGCCGCGGGGGTCTCACGGGAGGATTTTCAGGCAGATTTCGACATAGTGTGGCAGATTTCCCGGCAGTGCATAAATTATTTGTAGAAAAAGACATGATAAGTGCCTTTTTTGAAAAAAGAAAGGAAGTGTTTTAAATGAATCAAAGCAATTCGTGCAACTGCCACCAGAATCAGTGCCATCCCCCCTGCTGTGAGCGTGGGCCGGCCGGGCCTAAGGGCGACCAGGGGCCTGCGGGCCCTCAGGGAATCAAGGGCGATACCGGTTGTCCCGGTCCCAAGGGCGACAGAGGGGAACCCGGCCCTATCGGCCCCCAGGGACTTCCCGGTGCACCCGGCGCAAGGGGACCCAGAGGAAATACAGGACCGGTAGGACCTACCGGAAACACGGGGCCGAGAGGCTGCGATGGCCCCAGGGGCTACGCAGGGCCTCAGGGCATCCAGGGTATCCAGGGTGTCCGCGGGGATGTGGGCCCCAAGGGCGATCCGGGCTGTGAGGGTCCTAAGGGGGACGTGGGTCCCCAGGGGCCTGCCGGTCCTGCTGGCCCTGTCGGCCCGGCAGGCCCCCAGGGTGATATAGGCCCTCAGGGCCCCAGAGGGATTCCCGGTCCTGCCGGTCCCACCGGGGCAACGGGTTCCATGGGGCCTCAGGGCGTCACCGGTCCTCAGGGTATTCAGGGTGAGGTTGGCCCAGTCGGCCCCCAGGGACCGAAAGGCTGCCAGGGGGATGAAGGCCCGATGGGAGCGACTGGCCCTGCGGGTGCCACCGGGGCGACCGGAGCGACTGGAGCTGCCGGGGCGACAGGCCCGACCGGAGCCGATGGAGCGACCGGGGCGACCGGAGCGACCGGAGCCGATGGAGCGACAGGTCCGACCGGAGCGACCGGGGCGGATGGAGCGACAGGCCCAACCGGGGCGACCGGAGCGACTGGGGCGGATGGAGCAACGGGCCCAACAGGGGCGACTGGAGCCGATGGAGCGACAGGTCCGACCGGAGCGACCGGGGCGGATGGAGCGACAG
>CAJUFO010000049.1:0-31678 GCA_910585615.1 uncultured Acetatifactor sp. | reverse complement strand
GACCGGAGCGACTGGGGCGGATGGAGCAACGGGCCCAACCGGAGCGACCGGAGCCAATGGAGCGACAGGTCCAACAGGAGCGACCGGGGCGGATGGAGCGACAGGCCCGACCGGGGCGACCGGAGCGACTGGGGCGGATGGAGCAACGGGCCCAACCGGAGCGACCGGAGCCGATGGAGCGACAGGTCCAACAGGAGCGACCGGCCCCACCGGCCCGACAGGCCCCACCGGTGTAGCCGGCACGGGAGCCATCATCCCTTTTGCGTCAGGCCTTCCGGTCTCTCTGACGACAATTGCCGGTGGTCTTGCGGGCCTTCCCGCCTTTGTGGGCTTTGGCAGCAGTGCGCAGGGGCTTACGCTGTTGGGAACTACGATTGATATCACCAATGCCGGCGGAACCCTTTCCAACTTTGCGTTCCAGGTCCCGCGGGCCGGCATCATTACCTCGTTCAGCGCATACTTCAGTACGACAGCGGCCATTTCTCTGGTAGGTTCCTCTGTCACGGTCAATGCACAGATTTACCAGTCCGTGACACCGAACAATGTATTCTCTCCCATTGCCGGAACGCTGATCAGCCTGACGCCGTCCCTGTCCGGAATCATATCCGTTGGGACATTGCTGAACGGCGCGCTTACAGGGCTGAACATTCCGGTGACGGCCCGGACACGGCTGATGCTGGTATTTTCAGCGACGGCAAGCGGACTGTCTCTGCTGAATACTGTCGCCGGTTACGCAAGCGCCGGCTTGAGCATCAACTGATGCCATAGGACAGAACCAATAGAACCCATGCGATGTATCCCGGAGGTTTCAATCATCGGAGCCTCCGGGATGCTCCCTGTGGAGGACTGGACATAGAATTCGGATATGGCCTCTGGACATGGCAAGGGATACGTATAAAATATATATGTAGCGATTAAATCTTGCCAAAAACCGGATAAACGGCATGAACGGCTGTACTATATGGCTGGCAAGAATCAAATGCCGTTTATATAGAATGGAAAACGCATTGGACAGAAGCCTGCATGACATCGGCTTTGGCAGGGACTGCTCCGGATGGATGGAGGAGTGGGCAGCCGAGGCAAAGGGATTGGCGTCCGGGGACGAAAGCTTATCTCAGATATTTTTTCGGGCATTATCATGCGGAGAGGATGATAGCGACGGTCAGCGATGAAAATGTGCCTTCCTGGAAGCTGGCGGAGAGGGCAGGTTTCACGCTGACCGATAAAAGGATGTACAAGAATCTGAATGATGATATAGAGGAACTGTACCGCTTCTATGTGATGGAGAAAGGGAACTGCCGCCCGACATGGATATGACACTTGTGTCAAATGCGGGGCAGAGCCATGAAAGGAGAGATGATTTCCTCACGCTTCCCGGCAAATGGTTTTAGGCGGGGAGCATATGGCATCATTGTATGGAAAAGCGGTGTTCGTCATATTCATCTTTTGTCAGCTTCCAATGATATTGCAGCTTACCCTTATGCGGTTGCGGAATTTCTTCCGTAAAAATAAGCGTAAACCCATTCTTTTCCCAGACACGCCTTGAACGGATATTATAATCTTCACAAAAACAATGTAAGACATCTACCTGCTCGCATTCAAAGGCGTATTTTACCAACATCCCAATAAAAAGTGTTCCGATACCTTTTCCCCAATAGTTTTTTTCGCCAATCATCATATCGATTCTTCTTACATCGGTACTGCCGGTATACATCTTTCTGACATTTGGCAGATTCATTTTCTGCAGCCAGCAGTCCCCTATGGCCCTGCCGTTCACCTCAACTAAAAAGCAAAGGTGGTTCTGCGATATGCCTCCGTAAATTTCATGGACTACCTCAGGGGGATAACTCTCGACATCGTCTCCTTCTGTCCAATACAGCACCTCAGAATCGGAGTTCCATTTATATAGATAAGGCAAATGCTCATCAGAAAGAGGACGCAAAATAATCTGATACGCGTCATTTCCGCCATATAATGTTATATCATGTGATTTGATAATGCTCATAGATTTATTCTCCTTGCTGCAGGGGATTGACTCCCGCGGACGGCGTATCCTTTCTTCCCCAACCCCCAGCTTCTTCGTTCTGCGGTATATTTCCGATAATGCCGCAGCCGCCAGGCCTCTGCCACGATACTCCGGAATGGTGCAAAGGGGCTCCAGATAAGTAATACCATTATACGAAAACGGAGGCATACTCACAAGTAGAGAAAATGGTTATAAGGAAACTTGCCACAAAAGATGACTACAATGGTACAAACATATGTTCTTGCAGCATTCTGTCAACCCTTGGTATATAATGGGATATCATAATACCGATGAATGAGGAATTCAATATGAAAAATGAATACTATCTGTTTTTAGATGAGACAAAGCCCAATGCTCATGGGAGTTACTTTGCATTAGGCGGTTATGCTATAAAAAGAGAAGATTACGAAAACATTCTAAAACCGCAATTACAAAAAATAAAGTCTGACCTGATGCCGAAACCAGAGCTGCCGCTACATTGTATACGATATGCGGAAAAATATAAAGGGCTTTGAGTTTTTGGTAGATGCGAAAATAAGAAATAGTTTGTTCGACAGGATAAAAAACTTGGTTCAAAGTTTGGACATAAGTGTTTTTGTCGCATCGATAGATACCGAAAATTACAAAAACATGTATTATGGATAGACTAATGATATTTATGATATAGCTTTGCAGACCATTCTTGAAAACTTTGTACATTTTCTGCTTGTAAACAAAGGAGTCAGTTCGTTTTTCATAGAATCAAGAAACCAGGCTGAAAATAAATTTCTGCAAATCTGCTAGTATAGATTATTGACAGGTGGGACATTACTTATTAACTCTGATACAATTATGAAAAATCTCTCCATATTGAGTTTTCCATTAAAGTTGGATAACAACTTGGGAGTACAGTTGGCAGATTTCATCCCTGTCTCTTTTGTGCGTAAGTTGATTGGTTCGAAAGATTATTGCGGTTTATATAAACTGTTCGAATCAAAGCTGTATAGAGGATATGGAGGAAATATGGGGGAACGGTTTGGGTTTAAGAAGCTGCCGGAATAGAACGCATGTTCCGCGTTGACATATTGGAGAAAACTGGTAAACTATATAGTGAAGAGGTATATTAAGGTGTAACCATTTTATACAGCGTTTGCAGTAGAAGTAAGGGGCGTAGCCGTGGCTTCTGCATATTTAGTGTTTTTGGTACATATAAATAATTATGGTCGAAGGGTGTAACCGTGAGACCTAGCTATCCAGCGGCAGATAAGGCTGATCGGCATTATGGTGTAACCATTTTCTGATACAGCCTTATTTGCTGTCTAAATCACTGCGGTCTAAACTCCCATGCAACTGGCAGCAACACCATATATTAAGGGCCGTGAGTTTAGTTGATGCACACAAAATTCATAGAGCCTGGAATGCCCCACAGGCATCACAGGCACTTCTGGTACGCAATTCGGGGGCTCCCATCCTCCACATAGATGACGCCGCATTTCCGGAATCCGTGCTTCTCCAGGAGGTGCCGCATGGCTGCATTGTCCCTGTGGGTATCGATGCGGATGTTGGGAATCCGGGCCAGGCAGTAGGCCAGGCATTCCCGGAAAATCCCCTTCCCGGCGCCGCTTCCGGCGATGCGGTGGATGGTGCCGTAGGGGGCGGCGTTGAGCCACTGTCCCTGCTCGATGATCCGATAGGTGGGGTCTTCGCCGATGATGAAGGTGAAGACCCCGCAAATCTGTCCCTTCTCTTCCAGGACATGGCTCTGCCCGTTCTGAATATCTTGCAGCAGCGTTTCCACGGAGGGCCTGTTGTGGCCCCACTGGCCGGGATTTCCGGCCTGTCGCATCTGTTCTCTCGCATATGCGTATATTTCCTGAATCCGTCCGTAGTCGGCGGGGGTAGTGTGGCGGATCGTCATTTGTCCGGTATCCTTTCTGGTCTGCATTGTGCGGAATGATCGGAGCACGCCCGTACCGCCCCGCATGGCAGGGATGGCCATTCGGCTGTTCCTTACCTTGAATAAAGACAATGGTTTCCTGAGCCTGGCACATGTGGAATCAAAAGTCGGCACAATGCCTTAGCGTATCAATATGATACCATACATCCCGCTCCCTGAACAGAGAAAAAGTTCTCCCATCCCCTTGACCCGGCCCCAGGGACATAGTATACACTGGAGGAAAAGAACGGGAGAAGCCCCGGCTAGTACACCGGTGTACCAGGCATCCCGGAGGGGAAGGAGGATTGTGATGGGCGTATTGAAGAAACTGATTGGACTCCACCGTATCCTGTTCTGCGCGGCGGCCCTGCTCACGGTGGCGTCATCGGCAGCGAATCTGTGGTGGAACAGCTTCCTGGCGGATGTGCTGGACATGCTGGGCGCGCCCGGGAGGCCGGGGATGAGCGCATTGCTGCCGGGCATCCTGGCAGGCGGGACGGCGATTCTCCTGGTCCTGGCCGCGGGGGACTATCTGTCCTTTTATGCGGCGTCCTATACCTGCGAGCTGTTCGCCCATGAAATGCGGATGGGCTACGCCCGGTATTATCTGCGGGGGGACAGCAGGATGCTGGCGGGCTGCAGTGCGGGGGAGGAGCAGTCCGCCATGCAGAATGAGCTGAAGGATATCTCCGCCTATCTGAACGAATCTCTTTTCTCCATTATGAAGCAGTTCGTGGTATTTGCGGTCACGGCAGTCTTTCTGGCAGTGAAAAGCCCCCGGCTGGCGCTGCTGTCTACCTTGCCGGCAGTGCCGCTGATGCTCTACTGCTTCGTCTCCGGCAGGACGATCAAAGCTTACGCTGAAAAGTGTATGGAATGCCAGAAAAGAATAAACGGCCTGACGGAAGTGCTGCTTTCCATGTTTCCGGTGATTCAGGTGTATGACGCACAGCGGCTGATGATGGGGCTGGTGGAGGAGCGGCTGTCGGAATGGGGACGGGCCAGCGTCAGGAAGGAGCGGATCGCGGCCAGGCTCATGTCCCTTTCCGGCCTGCTGTCCTTCCTGCCGCTGCTGTGTCTGCTGGGATTCGGCGGGCGCATGGTCATAAACGGTGAAATCAGCACGGGCACTTTCTACCTGTTCGTGAACCTCTCCGGAAACGTATCGGGCTTTTTACAGAACATGCCGGGGGTCTATGCGGGGTTTCGCCAGTTCGGCGCATCCATGGGAAGGCTGGAGAGGAAGATGGTGTTTGAGGAGGGACGCAATGGAGCGAGATAGAACGGAATGGTATGAAGTGCGCCTGGAGGATGTGGCTTTCTCCTACGGGGAAAAACAGGTGCTCCAAAACCTCTCGCTGGTGGCCAGGCCGGGCCAGCACATCGGAATCGTAGGGGACAGCGGCTGCGGCAAGAGCACCATCCTGAAGCTCCTGGCGGGCCTGTACGAGCCGGACAGCGGGAGCGTGGAGGTGATGGGAAAGCGGACGCCCGGGGACATCCGGAAACAGGTGGCGCTGGTGATGCAGCAAAATGCCCTCTTCCCTCTGTCCATCCGTGACAATATCACCTGCGGCCACCATGTGCCGGAGGCGGCGCTGTGGGAGGCCTGCCGCGGGGCCAGCCTTGCGGACTGGATTAAGGGCCTGCCCCAGGGGCTGGACACCCATGTAGGCCAGCGGGGCGGCCAGGTGTCCGGCGGGCAGGCCCAGCGGATTCAGATAGCCAGGGCCCTCTGCAAGGATGCGCCGGTGATATTGCTGGACGAGCCCGTGTCCGCTCTGGACAGGGACACAGGCCTGTCCGTGCTGGCGGCTCTGGGGAGGCTTACGGCGGGCCGGACGGTGATACATGTGACTCACCATCCGGAGGCTTTGGATGACGGCTATATCATCTACCGGCTGGAAGGAGGTCGATTGCTTCGTGGGTGATTTCAAAAGGCTGATAAAGAGGATGGGAATGGGGCGCAGATATGTGCTCCTGCTTCTGCTCCGGGCGCCCTTTGACGGAGCCAGGGCATGGATGCTGGCGGCGCTTATGAAGTCCGTCTTCCGGTGCCTGGAGGCGGGGGAGGCAGAGGGGCTGCCGGAAATCTGCGTGTCCTATGGTATTCTATGCGCCCTGCTTTTCTGCTATAATGGAACCGTGTGGAGCCTCTATGCCGCGTTTGCCGCCAGGGCGGAGGCGGCGCTCCGGGGGAGGCTGCTGGAGAGGATCCTGAAGCTGGGCTGCCGCCAGGTGGAGGCCAGGGCCCGGGGAGAGTGGATGACCAGGCTGGGCAGCGATGTCCGGGCCACGTTCGAGATGATGAACGGCCCCCTGAACATCCCCCATGCGGTGGTGGCCATATTGAATACAACATTGTCTTCCGCACTGCTCTTGGGCGGCAGTCTGCTTCTGGCCGGGGTGGCGTGGCTGTGGATCCTGCCCCATCTCGTCCTTCACGAAAGAATGGTGCTCAGGGCGATTCCCGGGCTGAAGGAAGAATCCCAGCGGGCCATGGCGCAGTGCACTTCTGCCATAGGGCCGCTGATTGAGGAGGCGGACGCAATCCGGATATATGACGCTGGCGGGCTGCTGCTGGCGGATTGCGCCAGGCACAGCCGCAGCCTGATGGCGGCGAACCTGGGGATGCACAGGCGGGGCGCTTTAGGCGGCATGCTCACGAGGATATTCGGAATCGGCGGGTATTTCTCCATGCTGCTGTCCGGGGCGCTCCTCATGGAAAAGGGCTGCATGTCCTTTTCGGATGTGGTCTATTGCTTTCAGGTAAGGGGCTCCATGCTGGCGGGGCTGTTCATGCTGATTGCCTCTCTGGGCAATCTGAGGGCCAATGGGGTCTGCGTGAAGAGGGTGAATCAGGTTCTGGACGAGTGAGGAGGGCTTGGCATATGAAGGATGGTCTGATGCTGATTGGGGAGCTTGCGGCTTTTTTCGGCGTGTCCAGGAAAGCACTGCGGCTGTATGAGAAAAAGGGAATCATAAAGCCCGCGAAGACGGACGACCGGAACGGCTATCGTTATTATGCCCCGGAGCAGGTCCGGCAGTTGAACGCGCTGTTGGAGCTAAAGGCCCTGGGGTTTTCCCTGGATGAGATTAAGGGCATCGTGGACGGGGAGGCGTCCAGGGGGCAGCTCATCCAGGTGCTGGAGAGGAAGCGGCAGGCCTGGCGCGAGGCTGCCGACGCGGCCCGGCACAAGGAGGGATGCCTGGAGGACATCATGAAGAACCTGGAGGCCTCGGGAGAGGCGGAAGGGATGGAGCGGATGACGCAGGAGGAGCGGGCCTGGTTGCTGGCGAAGCTGGTGTGCGTGGAGGAAGTCCACGTCCAGAGGAGTCTGGGGGAGGCACTGTGGCTCTGACAACCGGGGCGGGGAGGCAATCGGCATCAGCTGCGCAGGACCCATGAACAGCCGTAAAGGCCTCATCCTCTCCCCGCCGAACCTGCCGGAGCTGATGGCGAAGCAGAAATGTCAGGTGTGCGCGGAAGGCCGGGGGGCTGGGGGAGATCCGCACTGCCAATCTCCGGAATATTTTGTGGGCCTGTCCGTAATATTGTGCTGAAAAATATTCTTATACAATCTGCTGACATAGTTGGGGTCCGAATAACCGTAGAGGGAGGCGGCTTCGTTCAGCTTCAGATGCTTTTGCTCCATCAGGATTTTGATTTCGGTAAGCTTCTGCCGGTTCACATATTGTATCAGGGGCGTATGCTCCGCTTTCTGGAAGAGGGAACAGAGATATCCCGGAGAAATCCCCAGATAGCTTGCTACCTCTTTCTGGGTGATGGGCTCGTTGATGTGGAGGCGGATATAGTTCTTGGCCTTTTGGACATCGTCACTGCCGCATTGCAGAAAGAAAACAGCGGATTGGGAGTGGACCTGTGCTTTGAGGCCTCGGGAGCCCCTCAGGCGGTAGTCCAGGGCATGGATGTTCTCCGCAACCGGGGCGTATATTTGGTTCCAGGCCAATACAGCGCTTCCGGCGGCATCACGATTCAGCCACAGACTATTACATTCAAAGCGCTGCACATCATCGGGTCTTCCCAATATTCCGTGATAGACGTGGAACAGTATTTGAACTTCCTCATCGCGAATAAAGACCTTCATCCTCTGATTGATAAAATGAGCAGCAAATATCCCATCGAACGAATCAATGAGGCAATCGCGGATGCAAAAAGCGGGAGCAATATTAAGACATTGCTGGTATAAAAAGGTGGTTTTAGGATAATCAGGGGAGCCGTGCAGGAGATTACCATAAGTGAAGTAAAAAAGTTCGCCTTACTGGCATGTAAGACGAACTTTTTTATTACTTCTAACATTTTATACCCAATGCGCGGTTTGTGCAAGTCTAAATTTATTTTTGTCAATATTTTCTAATTTCAATGAGGTTTTTCAATATTTTTCATATGTTTTATAGATGTTTTTTGGCTAAATTGCCCTGCTTGGCACTTGGGCATTTTTCGGTGCCGCTTCCCAAAGGAATGGAAATAGGGCTTCAAGAAGCCGAAAAAGTTCGCCTTACATGCCAGTTAGGCGAACTATGCGATATTTACGGCAGATGCCATAAGCTGCCTGCAGGACTGATGTGATGATTTGGCTGCCTTGCCCGGAGACAGGGCGATGCGGCGGATATGGAGTGGGAAATGCCAGAGACGACCGGAACGAGATGCTGTAGCAAGCGGGAGGGGCGCCCTGTAGCCGGGCCATACACTGGAAGGCAGGAGAGGCCTTCCGGTGCCAAGTATTATGAGCGGATGCGGGAGCTGGGGTGCTTCACCCTGCAGGATGTCACAGAGATGGTGGGGGAGCAGTCCGCGGTGGCCTATCTGGTGAACGATTACCAGAGGAGGGGCTACATCGACAGGATACACCGCAACCTGTATACGGTGATGGACACGGAGAGGGAGGAGCCGGCGCTGGACCGATACCAGATCGGCAGCAGGCTGTTCCCGGATGCGTACATCGCCCTGCGCAGCGCGTTCGAGGCGTGGGGGTATGCGCCGAGAACGGGGAATGAGGTCTTCGTGGCCACCGGGACCCGGTTCACGGACTTCCGGTATAACGGGGTGTTCTACCGCAGGGTGCATCCGAAGGCCGGAGCTGATAAGTCATGGGTGGGCGGAAGCCTTGTGGCCGGCCTGGAGCAGACGGTGGTGGACAGCCTCCACAGCTTTGCAGGCGAGGCCGGCCTGGAGGATGTGGTGGAGTGCATCGTGCGGCTGCCGGGGCTGGACGCGGACAGACTGCTGGAGTGCCTGGAGCGGTACGGGAACGGGTATCTTTATCAGAAGTGCGGGTATGTGCTGGAGCAGTTGCAGGAGTATGTGGGGCTGCCGGAGAGGTTTTACAGGGAATGCAGGGAACATTGCGCGAGTACGGTGCGGTATATGGTGAAGGGGGCGGAGGGGTTGGTCTATCATAAGGGATGGGGGGTTTATGGGCCTTGCTTGAGGTGGGGGGAGTGAAGTGAGAAGAAATGCCAGAGCGGGGAACAAGGCCAAGTAGCCATAGGGATTTTGGCAGACTTTGATTTTGTCTATAGTAGATAAAGAAATTGGCATGGAGGGATGCGTACAAGATGGACGATAAACTGAATATTGCTATGCTTGGTCATAAGCGCATCCCGTCAAGAGAAGGCGGCATCGAAGTTGTAGTAGAGGAGCTTTCTACCAGAATGGCCGCTTTAGGCCATCACGTAACCTGCTACAACAGATCAGGCCATCATATTAGCGGAAAAGAATTTGATGGAGATTGTCTTGATGAATATAAGGGGGTAAAGCTGAAATCCGTCTTCACTATCGACCGTAAGGGCCTTGCTGCGATGACGTCCTCCTTTTTTGGTGCAGCCCATGCTGCCTTTGGAAAGTATGATGTAGTCCATTTCCACGCCGAAGGGCCTTGTGCCATGCTATGGCTGCCGAAATTATTAGGCAAACGGTGTATTGCCACGATACATGGCATCGACTGGAAGAGGGCCAAATGGGGCGGCTTTGCCAGCAGGTATATAAAGCTTGGCGAGAAGCTGGCTGTGAAATATGCGGACGAGATAATCGTCCTTTCTATAGAGATGCAGGAATATTTCAGGGATGCCTATGGAAGAAAGAGCGTGCTCATACCAAATGGAGTCGATAGGCCAATCCCCCATGGCCCACATCTGATCAAGGAGAAGCTTGGGCTTGAGAAGGATAGCTATATCTTATTTCTAGGCCGCCTGGTTCCGGAAAAGGGGATTACATATTTAATAGAAGCATTTAAGTATACCAAGACAGACAAGAAGCTGGTGATTGCCGGCGGCAGTTCTGATACGGAAGCATATATGCAGGAACTGGGCCGGCTGGCCCGTGGTGATGACAGAATCATCTTCACTGGTTTCGTACAGGGGCGGATGCTGGAGGAGCTATATAGCAATGCCTATGTATATTCCCTGCCGTCTGATTTGGAGGGAATGCCTCTCAGCCTTCTGGAAGCAATGAGCTATGGGAACTGCTGTCTGGTAAGCGGCATAGCGGAGTGCACCGAAGTGGTCGAAGGCCATGGGCTGGTTTTTGGGAAGTCTGATGCCACTGATTTGAGGGAGAAGCTGCAGTTCGCCTGCGATTATCCAGAGGAAGTCAACCGGCTGAAAGACGGGGCAGCGGACTTCATCTGCCAAAAGTACAACTGGGACAATGTGGTAGGGCAGACCTTGGAACTGTATAGAAAGCAAAAATCGGATACCCGAAGGGGACATGGGCGGAAGGCATGGGGAAGAAACGCTACAGCGCAGTCGATGGGCTACGAATGACTGCAGCCTTTGGTATCGTGATGATGTATCGGGTTCCTCCCAAATGTGTGAAATATAATAGGTGTGGGCTGACTCCTAGAATAAGAGTAATTGGCTGAAGTTTTTCCTCTATCCGAGAAATTTTATTAAGATTAGGCAGAAGAGGTCGTTTGGATGCAAATATTAATAGTCAATAAATTCCTCCATCCCAATGGTGGGGCGGAGACATACATATTTAAACTGGGAGATTATCTGAAAAGCTGCGGACACGAGGTTCAGTACTTTGGCATGGAGCACAAAAGCCGGTGTGTTGGTAATGCCGTAAACTCTTACACAAGTGATATGGATTTCCACGAAGGCAGTAAGATATCAAAAGTCACTTATCCTGTCAGGACAATATATTCTGCGGAAGCGCGAAAAAAAATTCGTATTGTATTGGATGATTTCCAGCCAAACGTGGTGCATTTGAATAATTTCAACTATCAGCTTACGCCATCTGTGATTTTGGAAATTATTGAATGGAGAAAACAGAATAGGAAAAAGTGTAAAATTATATTTACGGCACATGATTATCAGCTAATATGTCCCAATCATATGTTGAACAATCCGAATACACACCAAAACTGTGAGAAATGTCTAGGCGGCCATTTTATAAATTGTGTAAAAGGGAGCTGCATTCACGGCTCCAAGGCCAAAAGCCTTATAGGGACAATAGAAGCATATTTTTGGAAATGGAGAACAGTCTACAAATATATTGATACGATTATCTGCTGCTCGGAGTTTATGAAAAGCAAAATGGAGAGCAATCCGCTGTTTGCGAAGAAATCCGTAACGCTACATAACTTTGTGGATAGGGTCGAGCAAAAAACGATAGCTAAAAAAGATTACATTTTGTACTTTGGTCGGTTTTCGAAAGAAAAAGGTATTTACACACTAATCAAAGCTTGCAAGGAGCTTCCCAATATACAGTTTGTCTTTGCCGGTACAGGACCTCTGGAATGTGAAATCAATAGCATTCCGAACATTATGAACACGGGGTTCCTGAATGGGGCTGCGCTGGAGTCGCTAATAAGAGAAGCAAGATTCTCTGTCTATCCATCCGAGTGGTATGAAAACTGCCCTTTCTCTGTGATGGAGAGCCAAATGCATGGCACACCGGTTCTTGGGGCTGACATTGGCGGCATTCCTGAACTGATTGAGGTGGGCAGAACCGGTGAGTTGTATGAAAGCGGTAATGCTGCAGAATTGAAGAAAAAAATAGAAAAGTTATGGACGGACAAGGAATTGACTGACCAATACAGCCGGAACTGCAATGACATCAATTTTGATGATATAGAGGTATATGGAGAAAAACTTATGCGGATTTATATGGGTAAGTAAGATTAACCGTGATATAACGTGTCTACAGGAGTAAAACCATGTCTAAGAAAACGGGAAAAAAATTGAATGGAACCGTCATTGTGACATATCGCTGCAATGCGCGCTGTTCTATGTGCAATCGTTATAAGGCACCATCGAAGCCCGAAGAAGAGATAAGCATCGAGACAATAAAAAAGCTGCCGGAGATGTACTTCACAAATATCACTGGTGGTGAGCCGTTTATCAGGACTGATTTGAAAGAAATCGTAAAGGAACTATATAAGAAATCTGACCGTATCGTTATCTCTACCAATGGGTACTTCACAGACCGTATCGTAGATCTCTGCAAGGAGTTCCCCCAGATTGGAATCCGTATTTCCATTGAAGGGCTTGAGCAGACCAACAACGAGATTCGTGGTCTTCAAAACGGCTACCAGCGCGGATATCAGACTCTGAAAAAGCTGCGCGAAATGGGCATGAAGGATGTTGGTTTCGGTATGACTGTGCAGGACATGAATGCTCCGGAAATCGTGTCCCTTTATGAGATTAGCGATAAGATGGGGATGGAGTTTGCAACCGCAACATTACATAATAGTTTTTATTTTGTGGAGACAAAGAATCTTATCAATGATAGACCGATGGTGGCGCAAAATTTCGAATGTCTGATTAATGAGTTGCTGGCATCCCGGTCTCCGAAGAAGTGGTTTCGCGCGTACTTCAATCATGGATTAATTAATTACATTTATGGACAGAAAAGGCTGCTTCCCTGCGATATGAGTTTTGATACCTTTTTCATCGATCCATATGGGGATGTGATGCCCTGTAATGGGACAAAAGATAAAGAAGAAATGGGAAACTTGAATACGCAGACATGGGAAGAATTATGGAACAGCACGGAGGCTGAGATTGTACGGAAAAAGGTCAGATGTTGCGACAGAAATTGCTGGATGATTGGCTCCGTATCTCCCGCTATGCATAAATATATTTGGGTGCCGATGCGGTGGATAGTACGTCATAAAATAAAGTTCTGGACGAAAAAGAAATACAGCATGTATGAAAACAAAATTGCCCGCGACTACAGGGATGGAAAGGTGTCAAAGGAAGACTTGGATAAATGCTCTACCTGTGACAGGCATGCGGTGGTAAAGAACGGATTAAGCAACGCGAGCATGGAACAGCTGGAAACCAGGTCAGGAGAAGAGGTTGTGGAAGAGGACATTGGGCGCAGATGAAAATATAGCTTCGGGTGGGCGTGTCATGAAGATTTTGTTGGTTCGCACAATTGCTATTGAAGAGAATCTTGGAACCGCGACTTATAATAATCAGGGGATTGGGCTGGCTACAGCATTGTCCGAACTGGGGCACGAGTGCGGACTGGTTTATTTTGCCAAAAAGGGAAACCATAGGACTGAAACAATGCTTTCCGATGGATATAAGCTGACGGTATATCATATTGAAGGGAAGAACCTGGTCTGGAATGCATTATATAATAAAGAACTATTTGATATCTGTAAAGAGTATGATGTCATACAGACATCGGAGTGTGACCAGATTTGCAGTTGGCAGATATACAAAAGATTTCCAGAGAAGACGGTTATCTACCATGGTCCTTATCGTTCAAAATATACGAAGAAATACAATATCAGGAGCAGGTTTTTTGACCTTGTTTTTACCTGGAGGAACGGATTTAGAGATGCAAGGGTAATCACAAAAAGCAAATTGGCGGAAGATTATCTCAGGGCAAAAGGGTTTAGAAACATCGTGACGCTTGGCGTGGGGCTCAACCCCTATATGTTGAACCGGGAAATCGAGCATGTCCCTGAGAAGCTGGAAAAGGTAATCCATGAAAAAGGAAAACAGAAATATCTGCTTTATGTAGGTGCCATTTCTCAACGGAAGAATACAATGTTCCTTTTGCGTGTACTGAAAACGCTGGTCAAAAATATGGGCTATGATGAATATAGGTTACTCATAATCGGCGACAAGGCGTATAAAGAGGAATGGTATTTTAATCACTGTTTCAGCTATATTGACGAACAGAGCCTACAAGACAATGTGATATATCTGGGGAAAATCGAACAGAAGTATCTGAGGCTGCTTTACCCGCTTTGCGATATTTATCTGTTGGCCACACAGTATGATATTTTCGGAATGGTTTATCTTGAGGCTATGTATTTTGGGGTAACGATTTTGACGACATCCTGTGGGGGATCATCTTTGTTGATTCAAGAAGGAGTGACAGGATATATTCTGGATTCGCAGAATGCGGATGAATGGGCTGAAAAGGCGGAAGAAATCATTGAGAATGAGGAAAAGAACAAGCTTATGCATGACAATGCTCAAAAGCTGATTCGGGATAATTATCTTTGGGCAAAACTTGTGCCAAGGTTTTTGGAGGTATATAGGGGACTTTTGACAGATGGCTAATAGAAGGAACATTATTCTGGCAGATTGTGAGGAAGAGGAAATCCAGGAGTTTGCCGCAGGGATGCAGGAGGTTTTTGGGGAAGCCTTTGATGTTCGCAGCAAAATCTGCAATGGCGGACACGGAAAATGGAACAACATGAAAAGGTATTTTACTTACTTCATATATCCCTTTCATTTTGCCCACCATTGCCAATCTTTTAACTATGTGATTGGATGGCAGCAGTTTTTTGCTCTTTTTTATGCTTTTTACTGCCGTTTGCTACAGAAAGAAAAATGCAATGCTGTAGTCGTGGTTAATTTCACATATAAAAAGAAATCTGGCTGGATGGGATATTGGTATAAAAAGTGGATGGTGTTTTGCTTGCAAAGTAAATATCTGGATTATATTCATGTGCCATCCTGGAATTATGCGGAGCTTTGTGCACAGGAATTCCATCTGCCGAAAAGCAAATTTATTGTGACACATTTCGGGTTACCGGATACGTATAGCAAATGGAAAGATTCGAAAGTGGAATACAATAATTATTCTTTTTCTATCGGACGTTCCAATAGAGATTTTGAATTTCTGGTGGATGCGTGGAGGAAAATGCCGGAGGATGAAATTCTTGTTATAGCAAGTGATACCTTTCATCCGAAAGCGGCTTTCCCACCAAATGTGATACATAGGAAAGACATAACAGGGGATAGGCAATTTCCATACATAGCAAACTGTAAAATGATGATTATTCCGATTCTTGACGGCACGATTTGTTCCGGGGATACGGTTCTGTTGAAGGCAATGTCATATGAAAAGCTGGTCGTGGTTACGGTACCAAGTACATTGGGAGAAATGTATATTGAGGACGGTGTAGATGGGGTGCTCGTGGAAAAAGATAATATAAAATTTCAATCCGTGGTGTCAAGGCTTCTAATGGACAATAAAACCAGATTATGTATTGCTCAAAGAGCACGTATTAAGTATTTAGATTCTTTTTCAAGATTTAGTATGGGGAAATCAATAACAAATCAAATAAAAAATGGTACTGATTTCGGAAAAGGTGAATCGTGAAACTGAGAACGAAAATAAATGCTTATGGGGACATTATGTACTATATATTTTGGCTGATATTGATGTTTGGGAAAGGGCTAAATCTTGCTGGAGAAGAACCTCTTATGCAAATCCTGACATATGCGGCCATAATATTAGTTTTGTTTGGGGCGTATACCATTAGATTCACACAAAGAGAGCTTCGCTTATGTGTATTTTTAGTAAGTGTGGGCGGAATGGTTATGTTAACTGCTAAAAAGGCTACGATTTTGTTGACTGTGTTGGCAATATGTACTGCGAAAAGACAAAATATGAGGGAAATACTCAAGATAGGATTCTGGGTCAGAATGCCTATGTTTTTAGTAACAGTATATCTGGCGACACATGGAATGTTGGCAAATTCTTTAAAGTATGAGTGGAGAGCCGGGGTACGGCTAATGCGCTATGGACTGGGGGTAGGGCATCCTAATGTGGCGCATTTGACATTATTTATTCTTGTGACAATGTATATCTATCTATACTATGAGAAAATAGGAATTAAGTCGGTTATAGCCATATCGGCTATTAACTTTTGGCTATATCGGTACACAATTACGAGGACAGGATTTATATTGACGCTGTTATTGCCATTGACCGTAATTTTTGTGAAGACAAAACACCCTGTTTTTAGACTGTTAAAAAGAGCCATATTATGGTTTTTCGTACACAGTTACTTTCTGATAGGCATTGGAAGTTTAGTGTTAAGTATTATATACAATAATAAACATGTCAGGGCAGTAACGGATAAATATCTAGGTTCCAGAATAGCCTGCGCGAATGATTTTTTGCAAAAATATCCGTTTTCATTATTTGGCCATTATATAGACGGAGAAGGTGTGCCGCTGGACAATGCATATATATACACATATGTAGCATTTGGGTCAATTACCTTTTTCTTATTGATATATGGATATACGAAATTGTTAAAACAGTATAAAAGTCAAAATAGGATAAAAGAGATTCTGATTCTCGGTTTTTTTGCTATATATGGCTTCTCAGAGAACTTCATTACAAATGTTATTATGAATTACTCTTTGCTCTTTATCATAGATATGATTTTTGACAGGTCTGGTAGGAAAATTCTGACAGAAGATAGGACTATAAATTATGAAGCTGGAGCGGAAAAAGAATGCAATAAGGAATATCGAAATTGGAGTGTTGAATAAGACAGTGACGATTATATGTCCATTTATCCTGCGGACAGTATTGATTCGGGAGCTTGGAACGGAATATCTTGGTCTGGGCAGTCTTTTCACTTCCATATTGCAGGTGCTCAATCTTACGGAACTCGGCATGGGGAGCGCGATGGTCTTCCATCTTTACCGACCGATTGCGGAGGAGGATAACAGAAGGATATGTGCGCTGGTATCTCTATATAAATATGTTTATCGAGTAATAGGACTTATTATTTTGCTGGGCGGTTTGTTGGTTCTTCCGTTTTTGCCACATTTCATACACGGGCAATATCCTGATGATATTAATATTTATTTTTTATATTTGCTGTATCTCGTGAATACAGTGGTGAGTTATTTCATTGCCTCCTACCGCTCGACTATATTGTCGGCTTTTCAAAGGCGTGACATCATTTCCATGATTGGTATGGCAGTGCACACGGGACTTTACCTTATGCAGATAGTTTGTCTTCTATGCTTTGCAAACTATTATGTATATGTGATATGGCTTCCTATTTTTACTATAATAGAAAATATCGTCACTGCCAGATATGTAAAGCGCAAATATTCGAATTTCGTAAAACCGGAAACAATTGATAAACAGGATATAAGGTTCATTTTTTCCAGCGTCAAGGATTTGTTTGGGCATAAACTTTCTAGAGTAGTCGTGAATTCAGTGGACACGATTGTGATTTCAGCGTTTCTGGGACTACAGATGGTAACCATTTATAATAATTATTATTATTTGATGTCTGCTGTATCAGGGCTGTTGGATATCATATATCAGGCAGTGCTGGCAGGAATCGGAAATAGCCTGGTCTCAGAGCGTATAGAAAAGAACCAGAAGGATTTCGATAAGTTTACGGTATTGAATCTCTGGCTCGTAGGCTGGTGCGCAATATGTTTTCTTTGTCTATACCAGCCAATGATGGAGCTATGGATGGGGGAAACTTTAATGCTGGGGATTGAAACGGTGCTGCTGCTGGTTGTGTATTTTTATGTGTGGAAAAGCCGACAGACAGTACTGCTTTATAAAGACGCCGCTGGGCTTTGGGCCGAGGATTGCCTACGTCCGTATGCAGAGATTATAGTCAACCTAACGATAAACATACTTCTAGTGCAGATAATAGGAATCAATGGAGTCCTGATATCTACAATCCTGAGCATGCTGTTTGTGTCTTTGCCTTGGGAGACAAGAGTTTTTTTCAGGCGATGTTTAAAATGCAGTACCCGGAAGTATTACTTGGCCAATTTGGTCTGTCTGGCTTTGACATTTTTAGCTGGTACGATAACTTTTGTAATATGTAATTTTATTCCATTTTCCGGGATAATTTCATTCATCCTAAAAATTGCTATATGCATGATTGTGCCTAATGTTGTGATATTTTGCTGCGGATATAGAATTCCATTGTATCACGAAACTGTTCGGTTTGTGGCATCAATGATTCCGGTATGGGGGCAAAGAAAAGATGTTTAAGTCATATTTTGAAGACTATTATGTAATGACACAGAAACAGTGGAAATTCTTGGGGGGGGTAATGAGGACAATGAAGCACCGAAACCTGAGATTTTGCTTCTGGGGAAGATTGAGTACATGTAATAATCAATTACTTTCCCGCTTAAGTGGATGTGTATGCAGGCATTATGAAAATAGATATGGATTGGAAATATGTTTCAGAAACATTGACGGAGGTCTGCTACTATTGCATCCATTTAACATTACTGTTAATTCTCGGGCAATCTTAGGCCATAATGTGACTTTGTTTAAAGGATGTACCGTTGGCTCTGTCCGCAGTGGGAAAAGGGAAGGAGTGCCAGTGATTGGCAATCGGGTAACATTATGTGTAAATTCCACTGTGGTCGGCAATGTGAAAATAGGTGATGATGTTTTGGTAACGGCCAATTCAATGGTTGATTTTGATGTACCGAATCATTCTGTTGTAATTGGAAATCCGGGAAAAATATATTACAAGGAAAATGCGAGCAAAGATTATCTGACAGGAATCTAAGGAGAAAGAATAATTAATCGTATGGCTTTCACCGCGGCATAGGTCAAGATTGGATGTCAAGGATGCCAAAGAAAAACTATACATTTGGCTTGAAGAGGCTTATTGGAAAGAGAAAGAAGTGCAATACCATTTTATCCAAAAGAGGATTATAGCGGAAGAATATTTAGGGGCTGGAATTGCCACGTAAAAAGCATGGATGTTTGTAGAGGGAAGGTATTCAGGGTTAAGCGATGACTGATATATATGATAATGGGAGAATCGAATGGATAGACATCGGCAAATATATTTGCATTATGTTTGTGATGCTTTCGCATTTGCAAAGCGGGACGGAAAACTTTGCACAATTTTATCGCCCATTTTTCTCACGGCATTTTTCTTTATAGCAGGATACGTATATAACTGTTGCAATGTCATTCCTTTTAGTGATTCCAGCAATGGTAATTAATAGATATCTGCCGTGGGTTTTGGGAAGAAAAGAGCGTAGTAAAGAAAGGAAATGACATGTTGAGGATAGCTGTGATTGGATTTTATTATGGGGTTTTCCCAGATTGGATGCCATATTGGCTGAGGTCATGCGCTGATAATGAAACCATAGATTTCTTTTTGGTTACTGATATAGGGATTGGCAATGTACCAGGAAATGTGAGGGTAATCGAAATGTCTTTACAGGAGGTAAAGCAACGGGCGGAGGCTAAGCTGGGGATGGAAGTCTTTTTACAGCAGCCTTATAAGCTATGTGATTTTAAACCTGTATATGGGGTTATCATGGATGATTACCTAAAGGAGTATGACTATTGGGGGCACTGCGACTTTGACCTGATATGGGGGGACATTAGGAGGTTTGCTGAGATGTACCATCTGAAGGAGTATGATAAATTTCTTCCATTGGGTCATCTTGCTCTATATCGGAATACGGATAAATGCAATAATTACTTCAGATTAGATGGAAGTCGTTGCGGTGATTATAAAGCGGTTCTGACACAGAATGAAAATTTTGCATTTGATGAGACAGATGGTATATATTCCATTTATGAACATAATGGACTGCCCATGTTTACAAAACGAATCTTTGCAGAGATAAAGACTTTCCATAAGCGCTTTCGCCTGAAAGCCTGTGATAGGAACTATAAACATCAGGTATTTTATTACGAAGATGGAAAGCTGTATAGAGCCTACGAGAAGAATGGAAGAATTTTAGCTGAAGAGTTTATTTATATGCATTTTCGGCGTAAGTTACCAGCGAATGCAGAGATTGATTGGAAGACAATTAAAGCGTTTTATATTACTCCAGATGGTTTTGTTGAAAAGAGGAGGGGGATGCCTGCGCTGGATGAAATAGAAATGTATAACCATAATTCAGGCTGGATTGTTGAGCTGTGGGAGACGGTAAAATTCTGCTCTAGAAATATCAGCAAAATAAAAAGTAAAGTGGAAAATGAATTTTTGGCATTAAAACAGAATAGAGGATAAAACAGATGAATACAAATATAGATCCTAACTCAACAATTCAAATCCCAGAATATCAGAAATTGAAAGAAGTTACACCGGAAGAGGCAAAGCGAAGGTTATTAGATATGATGGTTGAGTTTGATGCATATTGCCAGGAACATAATCTTACATATTATTTGGCTTATGGAACTCTACTGGGAGCGGTTCGTCATAAAGGCTTCATTCCATGGGATGATGATATGGATATCTGTATGCCAAGAAAAGACTATGACAGGTTGATAGAATTAAGTTATACATGGAAGATGCCTTATGACTTTTATTGTTTTGAAAAAGATAAAAATTATTTATTTTATTTTGGAAAAATCAGTGATCGTAAAACCTTGTTAAAAAATATATATATGCGTGAAACAAATAGAATGGGATTATTTATTGATATATTTCCCATGGATTTTTTTCTTTGTGAAAAATCACGAACAAAAAGGTTATCCCGAAAAATCTATAGAGAGACTAAGTTGCTTGAATTTAGTGGGATGCAAAATTTCTGGCCAGCCAAGTCTCCAGCGAAGTCATTTATGAAATATATGCTGTATCGATATGCAAAGTTTATGGGAAATATGCATTGGCAGAATAAAATAAGCAAAGCAAAAGAACTCCAGACAGTCAAAATGTCTGACCAAAGAAAACCTTACTGTGTGCATGCATACCGTGTTTTGCCAGAGGAAGTTTTTGGAATTGGAAAGAAGATGGAATTTGAAGGGTATTATTTGAATTGTCCACAAAATGCTGAAGCTTATTTGACGGCAGAGTATGGAGAATATTTAAGGCTTCCTCCTGAAGAAAATAGGAAATCCAACCATGACTATTTTGCTTATTGGAGATAGGCGGGTATTGAATATCTTCATGTTCACAAGAAAGGGGAAGCCAAAGTTCATGAAAAACGTAAGGGGAATGAATTTTGAACAACTGACCAAACAGGAATCCGACATGCTCTATAGCCTCTATCAGGAGCCATTCATCAATCAGCGAATTTTGTCAGAGACAACAGGGCACTCGCTTGGCGTGGTGAACCGTTCTTTAAAGCATCTTATGTCCCGTGGCTATCTTGATGGGCATGCACAACTGACGGCCAAGTCCCGTGAGCTGTTTAAATCCTGCATGCCGGCAAATGCCATCATACTTGCAGCGGGGTTTGGCATGCGGATGGTTCCTATAAACATCAGTACGCCGAAGGCTCTTCTGGAGGTAAATGGGGAGCGGATGATAGACCGCCTGATTGTCCAGCTGCATGAAGTCGGTGTAGCGGACATCACAGTTGTGGTCGGTTTCATGAAGGACTCATTCGAGTACCTGATTGACGAATATGGAGTGAGACTGGCTTATGCCCCTGCTTATGCAAGTACCAACAACATTCATTCTTTGAACATTGTTGCAGATAGGATTGACAATACTTACATCGTCCCCTGCGATATCTGGTGTGACAGAAACCCATTTCGCAGGCAGGAGTTGTATTCCTGGTATATGGTGTCCGACCTGGTCGATGAGACATCAGACGTAAGAGTCAACCGTAAGATGGAGCTGGTAAAGATTCTCCCTAATACCGGCGGCAATGGGATGGTCGGCATCAGCTACCTGACGGGTAAAGAGGCCGACATAGTAAAGAAGAGAATTCAGTCGTTTGCCATGGATAAAGACTACGAGAACAAATTCTGGGAGGAAGCCCTGTACCAAGGTAACAGGATGATTGTAGCTGCCAAGGTTGTCCACTCTTCGGACGTGGTGGAGATTAACACATATGAGCAGCTCAGGGAATTGGACAGCGAATCCGGCCAGCTGAGGACAGATGCCATCGACATTATCTGCAAGGTGTTGCATGCAAGGCCAGATGAAATCACAGATATAACCGTCCTGAAGAAAGGCATGACGAACCGTTCCTTCCTCTTCAGCTGTCGCGGCAGGAAATATATCATGCGCATCCCAGGCGAAGGGACGGACAGGCTCATCGACCGCAGACAGGAGGCCTCGGTATACCAGGCGGTCGCCGGAAAGAGGCTCTGCGACGACATCGCTTACATAGACCCGGCGAACGGCTATAAGATCACGGTATTCTGGGAAAGGGCGAGGGTCTGTGACCCGTCTGACGAACATGACGTCAGGAGATGCATGGAGCGGCTCCGCGAGTTCCATGGGATGAAGCTTGCTGTCGGGAATGAATTCGACATCTTCGCCCAGATTGGGTTCTATGAGTCGATGTGGAACGGCACCCCTTCCATTTATAAGGACTACCAGAAGACGAAAGAAAGCGTGTTCCGCCTGAGGGGCTACATCGACGCGCATGCAGAGGAGAAGGTGCTCACCCATATCGATGCTGTGCCGGACAATTTCCTTCTGATAGACGCAGACGGCAGGGAAGAGGTCAGGCTGATTGACTGGGAGTACGCAGGGATGCAGGATCCACATGTGGACATAGCCATGTTCTGCATCTATGCCATGTATGGCAGGGAATATGTGGACAGGCTCATAGATGCATATTTCACAGAGGGATGCGGCAGGGAGACGAGGATTAAGATATACTGCTATATCGCGGCTTGCGGCCTGCTATGGAGCAATTGGTGTGAGTTCAAGCGGAACCTGGGGGTGGAGTTCGGAGAGTATTCGCTCCAGCAGTACCGCTATGCAAAGGAATATTACAGGATTGTCCAGGAAGAGCTGGAAAGGATGGGAGGCGATGAGGGATGCATAAGGTAAGGCGGGCGATTATCATGGCGGCAGGGGTCGGCAACCGGATGCGCCCTGTCACGTTGGAGACACCTAAGCCACTGGTGAAGGTGAATGGCATAAGGATAATTGACACAGTGATTCAGGGGCTGCATGAGAACGGCATTACGGAGATTTACATAGTCATAGGCTACCTGAAGGATTGCTTCAGGACGTTGGAAAAGGAATATGATGGGATTACATTGATTGAGAATCCGTATTATGACACCTGCAACAATATAGCCTCTTTATATGCCGCAAGGGAGCACATCGGGGATTCGATTATCCTGGACGGCGACCAAATCATATACAATCCGGACATCCTAATCCCGCAGTTTGAAAGGTCGGGGTACAACAGCGTATGGACGGACGGCGAGACCAGCGAATGGCTGCAGACTGTGGAAGGTGGGTTTGTAAAGTCCTGCAGCAGGACAGGCGGGACAGGAGGGTGGCAGCTGTACAGCATCTCACGCTGGACCATGGAGGACGGAGCCAGGCTGAAGGCCCACCTGGAGCTGGAGTTCGAAGCGAGGCGGAACCGGCAAATCTACTGGGATGACGTGGCGATGTTCTGCCATTTTGAGGACTATCAGCTGGGGATTATGCCGATGGAAAAAGGGGACGTCATGGAAGTGGATGACTTGAGCGAGCTGGCTGCCTTGGACAGCAGCTACCAAAAATATCTGGAGGATAAATAAGTGGATAAGAAAGCAGCAACTAAACATGGGAAAATAGACTGGATGATAACGTTGGTGCCGTTGGGGATAGTGGTCGCGCTGTGTGTGCTGTTCTTCATCGTGCCGGAGCAGTCGAATGCCCTACTGAATCAGGTCAGGTTCTTCTTCGGGGATGTGCTGGGGACATATTACCTGGTGATTGGCCTGGGGATATTCCTGCTGTCACTGTTCATCGCCGGGTCGAAATATGGGCAGATTGTCCTGGGCGAAGTCGGCGAAAAGCCTAAATACTCTTTCTTTACATGGGGAGCCATGATGTTCACCTGTGGCCTGGCAGCAGACATCCTCTTCTATTCCTTTTCGGAATGGATCCTCTATGCCACGGATCCTCATCTTGAAGGGATGGGGGACATTCAGGAGTGGGCAGGCGTCTATCCCTTGTTCCATTGGAGCTTCATCCCGTGGGGGTTCTATCTGGTGCTGGCGGTGGCGTTCGGCTTCATGCTGCATGTCCGCAAGCGGGACAGGCAAAGATATTCGGAGGCCTGCCGCCCAATCTTGGGAAGGCATACGGATGGGATTTGCGGGAGGCTAATCGACCTGCTGGCCGTCTTTGCGCTGCTAGCTGGGACGGCGACCACCTTCAGCGTCGCCACGCCGCTCATGGCCAGCATCAGCAGGGAGCTCTTCCATGTGGAGATGAGCCGTACCTTCATCAATATCATCATCCTGGTCGCCACCTGCTTCGTATATACCTATTCATTGCTGCATGGCTTCAAAGGGATAAGCCTGTTGGCGAAGTCCTGCATCTACATGTTCTACGGGCTTCTTATCTTTGTCCTGTTCTTCGGCGGGGAGACAGGATACATCATTGAGACAGGGCTTTCCTCCCTGGGCAGGATGCTGCAGGACTTCATCGGCCTGTCCACGTACACGGATCCCTTGAGGACATCAGGCTTCCCGCAGAACTGGACCATCTATTACTGGGCATACTGGATGGTATGGTGTGTGGCGGCACCATTCTTCATCGGCAGCATCTCCCGGGGCAGGACGATACGGCAGACCATCCTGGGCGGATATGGGTTCGGCGTGGGCTCGACACTGGTGAGCTTCATCGTCCTGGGCAATTATTCCATGGGTCTACAGATGGATGGCAAGATGGATTTCATTGCAAAGTACAATGAATCTGGGGATCTTTATGATTTGATTGTCTCCATAATCGATTCCATGCCACAGGCTTCTCTGGTCATGGCTGTCGTGCTCGTGACGATGGTGGCCTTCTATGCTACCTCATTTGATTCTATTGCGCTGACGGCATCCTGCTATAGCTATAGCCGGCTGGGGGAGGGGGAACAGCCCCATAAAAGTGTCCAACTGATGTGGTGCATCCTGCTGATTATGCTGCCTATTGCGCTACTGTTCGCAGAGAGTTCTATGAGCAGCCTACAGTCTGTGAGCATTGTGGCAGCGTTCCCGATAGGGGCGGTCATTGTCTTGATTGCAGCCAGCTTTATGAAGGATGCGAAAGCCTATCTTGGGGAATATTTTAAATAGGCTCACAAAAAATCCGCCTTGTGACCAGATAATGAATAAGGAATTCAGGTAGTTCCTAACATTCGCGATGTAGGACAAAAACATTGCAGACCCTATATGTAATGTATAGGTTTTTTACGTGTAGGGAGGAATTCATTTTCAAACTCGTTTACTCTAAGACGCTTCATGAAATGGTCTTGGCACGCACACCCATAAAAGAGAGGAGGTCTCACCATGAAGCAGGAATAAAAATAACGCGAAAGGATACAAGGGAACACCTGGGGTAGTTGAAGCTCGCATGCGAACTGGCAAAGCTAATCCGGCACTTCTTCCCAGGCCTTGTACCGCTGCTGAAGAGGCTCCCGAACCCAAGGAACCAGAGCTATACCACATACCCGGGGCGGTCCTGCTGATGATTTGCATCCTTTCTGCAAGCCCCGTAAGGGGTTCGTCTACTTAACAGATTTGAAATTTTACCAAAGTTGCCTCGAATAGCATAAAACTAAAGGTATCTGCCAAGATACTATTTAACTCCAGGAATTAGAGATAAGTATATACGCTTGACCATTCTTCTATGAATTCATCCTTTAAAATATAATTACCCCGGAACACCTTATAACATCAGGCAGTCATAATCAATAGACCTGACAATCCTATCCATGAAGCAGCCCACCATCTCCCTTTGGGGCGAAGGGTTTCCAGGCCACGGCAATGCAATCCTTCTCCACGGCCAATGCCATGGTGCTGCCCGGTTTATCAGCACGAACTCTCCATTGACTTTTCCAAAGAATCCCTTAGAATAGAACCATAGAATCAAGTCTTATAGGTTCTGCGGTAGCCCCCTGCAGGGCAGCGCAGACAGGGCAAATATTTTCCAGGAGGGTGTCGCCATGGCAAGGACGGTAGGTATCGGACATCAGGACTTCGGGCAGTTGATTCGGTCAGGTTGTTTCTACATTGACAAGACCCTGTTTATAAAGGAGTGGTGGGAGAACAATGACATAGTCACCCTGATTACCCGGCCAAGACGTTTCGGCAAGACCCTTAACATGAGCATGGTGGAGCATTTTTTCTCTGTGGAACATTCAGGCGGCGGGGAACTTTTCGAAGGGTTCTCCATCTGGCAGGCCAAGACTGGCAAGGACGGTTCCCCTGGAGGGGAAAATCCTCTGGAAGCGGATTATGAGTACAGGCAGCTGCAGGGGACCTATCCCGTCATCAGCCTGTCCTTTGCCAAGGTGAAGGAGACGGACTTCACCAACGCGAGGAAGAAGATATGCCTGATCCTCAAAAACCTGTATAATAAATATGCTTTCCTGGCCGACAGCGGCTGTCTGAACCAGGACGAGAAGGGCACATGGCGGGAGATATCGGTGGATATGGAAGACTATATGGCCACAGATTCCTTGAATGCCTTATCCAATTACCTGTCGCGCTACTATGGGAAGAAAGTCATCATCCTGCTGGACGAGTATGATACTCCTATGCAGGAGGCCTATCTGAACGGCTATTGGACAGAGCTGTCAGACTTCATGAAAGGATTGTTCAATGCCGCGTTCAAGACGAACCCTTACCTGGAGAGGGCGATCCTGACCGGGATTACGCGAATCAGCAAGGAATCGCTGTTCTCGGATCTGAACAATCTGGAGGTAGTGACTGCCACATCCAATAAATATACAGATTCCTTTGGCTTCACAGAGGAAGAGGTATTCGCCGCATTGGACGAATATGGCCTGGGCGGGAAGAAGCAGGACGTGAAGAGCTGGTATGATGGCTTTGCCTTTGGGGACAAGCGGGGCATCTACAATCCCTGGTCCATCCTGAACTTCCTGGACAAGGGCAGGCTGGATGCCTACTGGGCGAACACCAGCTCCAACAGCCTGGCAGGGAAGCTGATCCGCGGGAGCGGCCCGGAGGTGAAGATGGTGATGGAGAGCCTTCTGAAGGGAGATGCCTACCATACGGCATTGGACGAGCAGATTGTCTTCAATCAATTGGATTATAAGGGCAGCGCCGTCTGGAGCCTGCTCCTTGCCAGCGGCTATCTGCGCGTGGATTCGGTCGTCTTTGATATGGAAAGGGGAAGGCCGGAATATGACCTGGCCCTGACGAACAGGGAAGTCCAATCCATGTTCGAAGGGATGGTCGACGAGTGGTTCAAGGAATACACCCCCGCCTACAATGGGTTCGTGAAGGCCCTGCTGAAAGGCAATCTCCGCGAGATGAACCTTTACATGAACCGGGTTGCACTGGATACTTTCAGCTTCTTTGACAGCGGGAACAGGCCATCCGAAGCGAACGAGCCGGAGCGGTTCTACCATGGCTTCGTCCTGGGGCTGTTGGTGGATCTGCGTGGGCAATATGTGGTCAATTCCAACAGGGAAAGCGGTTTCGGCAGGTACGACGTGATGCTGGAGCCGCAAGACCAGGGGGACGATGCGCTGACAAATAATCGCTTTAAAGACGCGATTATTATGGAATTCAAGGTACATGACCCGGAAGGGGGAGAGCGGACGCTGGAAGACACGGTACAGTCTGCATTGAAGCAGATTGAAGACATGAAATATGCGGCGGCTCTGGAAGCGAAAGGCATTCCAACGGACAGGATTCGGAAGTATGGTCTTGCGTTTCGGGGGAAGGAAGTGCTGATTGGGTGAAGGGTATTTCGGTAGGCTTCCACACAATATTTTGAAAAATTGTAATTTTGTCTTCTAATTTTGTGCAAAAAGCAGTTGGAATGCCTGGTGAATTTTGGTATAATAAAAGACAGTCGGGCAATAAGGCCGATTCATTGAGTTTTGCCTTAAAATAGATTGAGAGTGTGAAAGGAGAAAGAAGTGAAGAAGACGAACACGACGGAAGCAAAGACGCAGACGGACATGCCGGAAGCCTCTGAGAAGAAGCCCACGTTCGACAAGGAGCTTTTCAAGAGGAGTGTCCTGTATAATGTCATGAACATGTACCGCAAGACATTGGAGGAGGCCACTCCCCAGCAGATTTTCCAGGCGGCTTCCTATTCTATCAAGGACAGGGTCATCGGCAACTGGATGAACACCCAGAAAGCCTATGACAGGGAAGACCCCAAGATGGTGTACTATATGTCCATGGAATTCCTCATGGGCCGCGCGCTGGGCAACAACATGGTAAACCTCCAGGCCTACGAGGGGGCGAAGGAAGTCCTTGAGGAGCTGGGCGTGGACATCAATGTGCTGGAAGACCAGGAGCCCGACGCGGCGCTGGGCAACGGCGGATTGGGACGGCTGGCGGCATGTTTCCTGGATTCCCTGGCCACCCTTGGATATCCCGCTTATGGCTGCGGCATCCGCTACCGCTACGGCCTGTTCAAGCAGAAGATCGAGAACGGTTTCCAGATAGAGATTCCGGACGACTGGCTGGCGGAGGGCAATCCCTTCGAGCTGCGCAGGCCGGAGTATGCCAAGAAGGTGAAATTCGGCGGCTATGTCACCGTGCGCACCGATGAGAACGGCAGGAACCATTATGTGCAGGAGGACTACCAGTCGGTGAAGGCCATCCCCTACGACATGCCTATCGTGGGATATGGCAATGGCATCGTCAACACCCTGCGGGTGTGGGATGCGGAGTCCATGGGCGGCTTCCAGCTGGATTCCTTCGACAAGGGCGACTACAGCAAGGCAGTAGAGCAGGAGAACCTGGCCAGGAACCTGGTGAATGTCCTCTATCCCAACGACAACCATTACGCGGGCAAGGAGCTTCGCTTGAAGCAGCAGTATTTCTTCATCTCCGCTTCCGTCCAGGAGGCCGTGGACAAGTATATGAGGAAGCATGACGACATCCGCCGCTTCCATGAGAAGGTGACCTTCCAGCTCAACGATACCCATCCTACCGTGGCCATCCCGGAGCTGATGCGCATCCTGCTGGACGACTATGACCTGACCTGGGAGGAGGCCTGGGAAGTCACCACAAAGACCTGCGCCTACACCAACCATACCATCATGGCGGAGGCCCTGGAGAAATGGCCCATCGACCTGTTCTCCAGGCTGCTTCCCAGGGTGTACCAGATTGTGGACGAGATCAACCGCAGGTTCATCCGCCAGATCGAGCAGAAATACAGGGGCGTACACGGCGTGGATGTCCAGGAGAAGATCCGCAAGATGGCCATCCTGTACGATGGACAGGTGAAGATGGCCCATATGGCTATCGTGGCCGGGTATTCCGTCAACGGCGTGGCAAGGCTGCATACGGAAATCTTGAAGCACCAGGAGCTGAAGGATTTCTACGAGATGTTCCCGGAGCGCTTCAACAACAAGACCAACGGCATCACCCAGCGCCGTTTCCTGCTCCACGGCAATCCCCTGCTGGCCGATTGGGTCACCTCCAAGGTGGGCGACGGCTGGATCACGGATCTGCCCCAGATCGCGGGCATCAAGGCCCTGGCGGAGGACAAGAAGGCTCAGAAGGAGTTCATGGAGATCAAGTACCAGAACAAGCTGCGCCTGGCGAAATATATCAAAGAGCACAACGGCATCGATGTGGATCCCAACTCCATCTTCGACGTACAGGTAAAGCGTCTCCATGAGTACAAGAGGCAGCTGATGAACATCCTCCATGTGATGTATCTGTACAATGAGCTGAAGGCCCATCCGGAGATGGAGTTCTTCCCCAGGACATTCATCTTCGGGGCCAAGGCCGCGGCGGGCTATAAGAACGCCAAGCTCACCATCAAGCTGATTAACGCGGTGGCGGAAGTGGTGAACAATGACGCTTCCATCGGCGGCAAAATCAAGGTGGTATTCATCGAGAACTACAATGTGTCCAACGCGGAGATCATCTTTGCCGCAGCGGATGTGTCCGAGCAGATTTCCACTGCCAGCAAGGAGGCCTCCGGCACGGGCAACATGAAGTTCATGCTCAACGGCGCCCTGACTTTGGGCACCATGGACGGCGCAAATGTGGAGATCGTGGAAGAGGTGGGAGAGGAGAACGCGTTCATCTTCGGCCTGTCCTCAGATGAGGTCATCAATTACGAAAACAACGGCGGCTACGATCCCATGCAGATCTTTAACAGCGACAAGGACATCCACAAGGTGCTGACCCAGCTGATCGACGGAACCTATGACAAGGACAAGGAGCTGTTCCGCACCCTGTACAATTCCCTGCTGAACACCCTGTCCACCTCCAGGGCGGATACCTACTTCATCCTGAAGGACTTCAAGCCCTATGCGGAGGCCCAGAGGAAAGTGGAGGCTGCCTACAGAGACAGCGAGGGCTGGGCGAAGAGCGCCATCCTGAATGTGGCATGCTCCGGCAAGTTCACCTCCGACAGGACCATCCAGCAGTATGTGGATGAAATCTGGCATCTGGACAAGGTGACTCTGTAAACTGGAGAAATAGAAGTGTCTTATTTGAATAAAAAGGATAAAATGTTGCAAAGGCGTGCGATTGGGCACGCCTTTGCGGTAATATGCCTGCTGGGCCTGGCTGCTCTCACGGGCTGCGGCAATGCCGGTGAGGGAGGCCAAAAGGAAGGGACGGGGCCTGGTGGAGCCTGGGAGAAGCATATCACGGAGGAGACTGTCCGGCTGAAGGGGATCGAGGGGGAGTATACCCTGCTGTTTTTGACGGATACCCATGCAATCGTCCAAAGCCAGGGGGCTTCGGAGCAGGAGGAGGCCAACGAGGAGGCCCGGTATCCCACCTTTTTCAATGAGGAAGGGGTGCCGCCAGCGGAGCAGTTCCCGGAGTGGGTCCGGTATGCCAATGAGAACGGGGTGGATGCCGTCCTGCTGGGCGGAGACATCATCGACACGCCCTCGGAAGCCAATCTCAGGTGGCTGGAAGAGCAGCTGGGGCAGCTGGACATGCCCTATCTGTATGTCAATGGCAACCACGACTGGACCTATCCCTGGGAGTATATGACGGAGGCGGGGAAGGAGGCCTATCTGCGCGGGATTTATCCCAATGAGGGTTCGGAGCGGTTCGTGAGCCTGACCACGGCTGCGGACAGCCCGGTGGAGCTGGTGCTGGCGGGCCATGTCCATTTTTATGACAGAGATGTCATAGAAGGAGAAAGACAGGTGCTGCAGCTGGTAGGAGGAGCCGGGTCCCAGGGGAATGCCATACTGGTTCATATCACCGGCGGCGAATAAAGAGAGGGGCATATGCGGTTTTCTGGTATCTGGGGTTATGATGGGTGGTGTTTCGGAGGCAAATGAAATGGCTAAGAATGAAAGATTTGAGAAAGTATATTCACAGGGAACAATGAATGTGATGGAAATCTGGGTGGATAGAGAGACTGGTGTGAATTATGTGTTTCACGCAGGAGGATATGCAGGGGGAATGACGCCATTGCTGGACAGGGAGGGAAAACCGGTGATTTCCCCGGTGGTGAACAGATGACTTCCGCAGTGGGGTTATTTTCTGAAAAGGGAGCAAATGAATCATTGAACTGAAAAAAGCACATCAGGTAAAAAAGCATATCAAGTAAAAACGAAGAAAGGAACCGACTATATGGTAAAATTGATGCAAGGCGGCGCGTACCTCCTCA
>CAJUFO010000048.1 GCA_910585615.1 uncultured Acetatifactor sp. | reverse complement strand
TTGTACCCCTTTTTCCTCTAATTCTGCAAGAAAATCCATTAATTTTTGATTAAGATGGTCTTTTGCCTCCTCTGCCGTATATTTATATTCCACATTTTGATATTCCCGGTATGTCACTGTGCCCCAGAACGCCGGTACCGACAGCCTCTCCAGCATCAGTGGCCTGCTCTCTTTGATTACGCTGTCGTAGACCAGGAACGGGCGGTTCTCCGGCAGCGCCCATGACCTGTCTCCCAGCTTTATGTAATGGCTGCTCTTCTCCCGGCCCGTGTACCTTTTTTCAGTGTGGTCGAAGGGCAAGCTGGCAGTGAACTCGGAAGCGTGCTCCAGCACGATATCGGCATCCGCGTCCACATAGCTGTATTCCCGCACAGTGGCATCCTCATTGTAGACGGGGACCTTTCCCTCCACCATCACTGTCCCCTTCTCCACCGTATCGCCGATAGCTACCTTGGGGACACCACTCCTTACTATGATCGACACCACTCTACCATTATATTCTGCCACCAAATCCGTCCCCGGGGCATCCTGCGCTCCTCCCATGGAGTGCTTCTCGTCCACGGCATGCTCCCTTGTCGCTATGGGGGCATCGTTCTCCTTGATGTCTATCAGCAGCTTCGTGCCGTCCAGGCGGGCGGAGGCCCAGGTAATCTGGGGGAACTGCCTGCGTATCTGCTTCTCCAGCTCCTGAATGTCCAGTTCGTCCCGCCGCATGCCAATCCGCACCTGGTTCTCCTTCAGGAAGTCCTGGAACACATCATCGGTGATCTGATAATTTCCGTTCAGCTTGATGTCCCAGATGAAAAGGGACGATACCGTCCAGAACACGACGGCCAGCACCAGCCCCAGGACGAACATCTTGCGCTTCAGAAGCCTGGGCAGAAAAAAGGGCAGTCCATATCTTTCCAGTATGGCTACCCTTGCCCCTGTCTTTTTTGCGATAGGCCGTATCTCCCAGAATCCCTTCAGGGTAATGTTCATGTAGTAGACATCGCCCTCCCTGACGATGTCCCACAGCAGTATGCCCTTATTGCTGCACAGGTTCATGAACCGCTCCGGGGAGAAGCCCCAGACGCGGACGCGCAGATATCCCTTCATATATTTCAGAAATCTAATCATGGCCTGTTCCTTTCCGATTCCGCAATCGCCCTCCGGTTTGCCGCGCTCTATACGCATGCGCCGGAAGCCCATTCCGCTTCCGGCACATTCCTTCACAGATACCTGACACAGCTAATGCATCCGCTGATCTTCATGTCCTCATTGGTGTAATAATCGATGGAAAGCCTGGCCCCCTCAAAGCAGACCTGACAGGCCTTGCCCTGAAGCAGTATATGGCTCTCCGTATACTCCAAAAGCCCCCTGTAATTCTCGATCCATGCCTCCCGGTTGCCCGTCAGCGTCACCTTCATGGCGCCCATGCAGATGTCCTTGGGGAACCGCAGGGAGTCGATCAGGGATTCCTTTCTCTCCTCGTTCCTCTGGATGCGGTCATTGTTTCTTTTCATATTCCCATTATATTACCGCCGCCTTAAAACTATGCCCCCTTTCATCCCGGGCGTCCTCTCATACGGGCCTGCCGGAGGAATGACGCCCTACCGGAGGATGTCCTTGATGAAAGGCGTCCTCTCCGGAGCATCTCCGGCAATGGTGCAGGCCTTCAGATAGCGCGTCCGGGCCTGTTCCGCTTTGCCGGCGTCATTGGCGTGTATCACCGCCAGGGGCTCTCCGGACTCCACGTAATCTCCCACCTTTTTGCGCAGCACCAGCCCTACGGACAGGTCGATTTCACTCTCCTTGGTCTCCCGGCCCCCGCCTAATATCAGGGAGCAGATACCCACCTCATCGCAGACGATGCGGGTCACGTACCCGCTCTTGGGTGCCTCCACGGGCAGGGTGATGGCGGCCTCCGGCAGCAGCTCGGGATGGTATACTACACGGCTGTCGCCTCCCTGGGCCTCCACGAATTCAGCCAGCTTCCTCAGGGCGCTTCCGTCCGCTATCACCCCGCGCAGCATCCCCTCCGCCTCCCGGGCGCTTTCCGCCTTTCCGCCCGCCATCAGCATCTGGCTCCCCAAGGTCAGGCACAGCTCCAGGAAATCCGCCGGGCCGTGTCCCTCCAGGGTGTCGATGGCCTCCTTTACCTCCAGGGCGTTCCCCACCGCGAAGCCCAGGGGCTGATCCATGTCGGAGATCACCGCGACGGTCCTGCGCCCGGCATTCTTTCCGATCTTCACCATCTCCTCCGCCAGAGCCCTTGCCTCCGCCTCCTGCTTCATGAACGCCCCGCTGCCCGTCTTCACGTCCAGGACAATCGCGTCCGCACCGGCGGCCAGCTTCTTGCTCATGATGGAGCTGGCAATCAGGGACAGATTGTCCACCGTGGCCGTCACGTCCCGCAGGGCATAGAGCTTCTTGTCCGCGGGCGCCAGGTCGGCGGTCTGCCCCATGATGGCCATGCCGATCCGGTTCACGTTTTCAATGAAGCGCTCCGTGGTGAGGGCCGTGGTAAAGCCCGGAAAGCTCTCCAGCTTGTCGATGGTGCCGCCGGTATGGCCCAGCCCCCTGCCGCTCATCTTCGCCACGGGGATGCCGCAGGCCGCCACCATAGGAGCCAGGGCCAGGGACGTCTTGTCGCCCACGCCTCCCGTGCTGTGCTTGTCCACCTTCACGCCCCTGATGCCGGACAAGTCCAGCCTGTCGCCGCTGTCCGCCATAGCCATGGTCAGGGCCAATGTCTCGGCCTCGGTCATCTTCCGGAAATAAATCGCCATCATCAGGGCGGCCACCTGATAGTCCGGGATATCGCCCTTTGTATAGCCCTCTATGAAAAAGTCGATTTCATCCTTTGTGAGCTCGCCGCCGTTCCTTTTCTTCATGATAATGTCGTACATCCTCATATTTTCGCTCCTCCTCGCAATTCTCCTGAATCCGCTCCGAACTCCTATTACACAGTCTGAAGCCCTGCAGGCAGCTCTGCTTCTGTAATGTCAAGCCCGGAATATTTCGCAAACCTTATATGCAGCGATTAAATCTTGCCCCTGCTCTATTATCTATACAGTCTCACCGGCCCCAGCAGGCCGCTGGGGGCAATCTGCATATATTCGGAGAACCGTTCCCGGATTCTGTGCACCAGGGTATTGGCCACCTCCACCTCGATCAGGTTCTCGCCCTCTCTGGCAGCTTCGGAAATGTCCCACATATAGGGAGGGCAGATCCGCATGCCCAGGCTCCGGCCGTTTACGGTCAGCTTGGCCGTGCCGCCCACGCGGCCCAAATCCAATCCTGCCTTTTTGCCGCCTGTCAGGAAGAGCTTCGTCCGATACCGCATCCGTCCCGAGAAGCGGGGCCATCCGTCTCTGCCTGTAATGGCGAACAGCTCCGCGCTCTCCCTGACCGTCCGGAAATGATCCTCCTTCCCCTCCTCCAGCAGGGCAATCTCCCACAGAAGTCCGGGCATATCCGCTTCCTCCCATTTCGCCTGGGGCTCCAGACTCTCCAAAAAGCCCTTCGAAAGCTCGTCGAACAGCAGAATCTCCGATTGGTAGGGCACAAGCCGCACCCCCACTCTGCCGTCAGATGTATAATCTTGGCCAATCTTCCCGTTCAGCAGATCCAGCCGCAGAAAATCGCCCCGGAAGGGAAGCTGGATGGTCTCATCCACCGCTTCGCGCACGTCTTCCCAGAACAGCATGAACCAGGACGCGCTTCCCCTGACGAAATGGCCGATGCGCAGATGAGGAGCTCCCTCCGTATACAGGTGGGCAAGCTGCCCCTCCCAGATAGTGGAGACTAACTGCTCTGTCCCGAGCTCCTCTCCAGCCTTTCCTCTGGCTTCTGCTCCGGCGGCCTCCCTCTCCCCGGCTCCTGACATCCCGCCACAGGCCTGAATTCCAAAAGCCCTTCCGGCCTCCGGCTTCCCTGCTCCAGAACCTTCCCGGGCTTCCGGACTCCCCGGATTGATTCGCCCTTCGCCCTCTTCCTCCCTCAGCCAGAATATCGGCAGGCCTTCCCGGGAAAAGCGCTCCGCCAGGCGGTGCAGCTCCTGAGGATACCGCTCCGCGTAGGGAATCGCCAGGAAGCGGTGGCTGTGGCCGTTCACCACTAGCCTCCCGTCCTTGATGGCAGCCTCCCTCAGCGCGTCCAGAGGCAGGAAGTCGAAATCCACATGGGCATCGTACAGCATTTTCGAAGGCGTGTCCATCGTCCGGCGGAAGGGCGCGCTCATCCACTCCGCCTCCGCCATATAGAAGACGGCCCCGTCCGTCTGCAGATCCGCGCCCTCCAGCAGATGGCTCACCCGATTCACGTATCCCATCAGTTCGGAGAACCCCTCATACTGGGGATTGTTCCCCTGGGCATAGAAGTGCGGCGGGCAGTCCTTATCCGGATACAAATCGGTAAAGGCATGGGGGACGAACCTGGTGATGCCCCGCACCAGCAGGAAGTCCATGAGCCATTTCATGCAGGCCGTATCCTCCGCCCAGCCATACGCGCCGAACACCTCGCACATGGCCACGCCCCGCATCCTGGGCTCTATCCTGGCCAGGGAAGTGCCGAGCTTAGGCAGCACATAATGGAAGAATTCATGTCCCGCCGTCCCGTCAGCAATCCGCGCCGAGACGTCCAGATCCGCGAAGCCCGGCATCACCTGGTGGAGCACGATGTCGATGCCGCTCATGTCCTGTCCGGCCAGGGCACGGAAATAATGCCCGGCTGAACACCCCAGCCGCATATGGGCATTCATGTCCTCAATGACATGGCCGGTATAGAGCACCCCGTGGGCCCGGCACCACTCTCCCAGCTGCATGGAGAAATTCCGCTGCCAGAGCTTCGTGACAGCGTCCATATAGGAGAGGCGAATCTGTGCCGACGCATCCTCTGCCATGGGATACCAGAGGCCCGGCAGAAGCCTCAGCAGAGACCTGGTTTCCGGCCCCTCATTTTCCCTTCCTTGCCCCGGAGCCTTTCCTTCTCCCGGCCGCTCCTGCGCCGGTCTCCCCTGTTCCGGCTGCTGTCCGGCCGGCTTCCGCTCCTCATCCCACTGCTGTGCCATCTCCCCAAGGATGCCATCGCTCCAGGGAAGTTCCATCCCAGGCTGTCCTACCGTCCTGTAATAGAATCCGGCATCCTGTCCCCATGGCCCCAGATAAGGGCTTCCAAGCTCCGGCTCGTCCGAGAAGAAGCCCGCCAGGGTATTGCCGAAATATTCAGAGAAATGCGCATAGTGGGGCTCATACACCGCCTCGATCAGGGCCTGCACCGATTCCCTGTCGATGCCGTTGACATAATCCCGGTTGCCCTTCCTGGTCCTAATCAGGAAGAAGATCCGGTAGAATCCTTCCGGCACGTCCCAGAACAAAAGCCCCTCGGCCATGTCCTCCAGAGGGATTCCCTCCCCGGCCAGCAGGTCTCCCGCGTCTCCCCGCCTGTAGGCCACTGCGCCCAGCAGCTCCTCGTCGTCCTCCCCGTCCAGCTTCGGCACCAGCACTGCCGCGCCCTGCATGGGGCCTGCCACATCCACATGGTGCTCCCTGACAAACCATCGGCGTCGCTCCGGATACTTCTCCTTCAGAATCCCGTTGGCATAGCCCGTGGGGAAATGCTTGTCGTCCAGAATCCAGACCTTCATGTCCCGCTTCCTGGCCTCCTGCAGGATTACTGCCATATCGTCCCACCAGCCCTGCCTGCCGAATTCCTCATGGGGCCTGGACTCCACGCAGAAGGCCCCGCATCCGCTCTCCTGAATCCTCCGGATGCGCTCCGTCAGCCCTTCCCTGCCTCCTTCATGCAGCCACATAAAAGGGAACAGATAATTTCCGCCTTTTCCCTCCAGTACCTCTGTCAAACGTTTGTCCATGCCGCTCCTCCTGTATTGTGCTTTACGGTTGTCTCTACCGCTTATTATACTGGAGAAAAACTGTTTTGGATAGAGCGAAGTGCATGGATTCCAATATTTTTCCTTTTTTCCAATTCTGGAAGGCCCCTCATGCTTTCAAAATATAGAATCGGTCCTGCAGCAGCAGCCAGTTGGCCCGAAACCACTGCATAATCTGCCAGTAGCCGCAGCCCCGCAGGCCGTACTCCTCCATCAGGGCGAACTTAGCCGACAGGCTCCTTACGTCCTCGAACCACACCTCGTGGGCCACGCCGTCAGCCGTGTATCTGAAGTAGGGGCTCTCGGCCACGTCGTCGAAACGGATTTCCGCTCCCTGCTCCACGGCAATCCGCACGGCCTGGACATTGTTGACGGTGGCCGCTTTGGTGACGCCCCTCTCATAGGGCAGGGACCAGTCGTAGCCGTAGTTGGGAATGCCTAAGTCTATCTTCGGGGCGGGGATTTCGGTCAGCGCGTATTCCACCACCCTGCGCACCTGGTTCAGGGGCGCCACTGCCATGGGCGGGCCGTAGGTATAGCCCCATTCGTATGTCATCAGCAGCACATGGTCCGCCGCTTCCCCCAGCGCCCGGTAATCCTTCCCCTGGTACAGCAATCCCTCCTGGTCAGCGCTGGTCTTTGGAGCAAGGGCCACGGAGGTCTGATAGCCCTCCTCCCGCATGGCCTCCGCCACCTGCCATACAAAGGCGGAGAAGGCGTCCCTGTCTTCGGCCAGGATATACTCGAAGTCGATGTCCACCCCCACGTACCCCTTCTCCCCCATGGTGTCCAGCAGATTGCTGATTAGGTTCACCGTATATGCCTCATTGTTCACCACGGAATGTATGAGCTGGTTGTTGAAGTTCCCGTCGGGGCCGAAGGGCGTCAGGGTCAGGATGGGCATGGCATCGTAACGGACGGCCTCCGCGACCATCCAGGCATCGCCCCCCAGGTTCGGCGGCAGCAGCGCGCCCTCCTCCGTAAATCCATAGGAGAAGACGCGCAATTCCGTCAGGAAGGGCAGCGTCTGCTCCAGCACCCATGGGCTGATAAAAGGATAGGCATAGCCGCTGACTGCCGCCGTCCTGTCCGCCTCCCTTACATAGCCGTTCACCAAAAGAGCTTGCCCAACGGCAAGCTCATATGGATACACCAATTGATTGTCATATATCATCTGTTCCACATTGGCGTTCAGCGCCCTGGCGATGCTGTCCACGCTGTCTCCTGGCCTCACCACATAGATTTCCATATAGCCCCTCTTAAAGCCGCCGCTTCCCTGGAAATCCGGAAAGCGGCGGCAGTCTTTGCTTATGGTATCTATATTCATGCGGCAGTATATTTATGACTTTTATCCCTGTTCCTTCGCGCGCTTCAAGAGCAGCGGCATGAAAAGCCCGCCCTGGACGGTGCGGTTCTGGAAGTTGCAGTGCCTGCCGTCCCGGGTCATGTACCAGTCGGAGAAGGGCACCCTGTCCCCGCTCTCCTCCAGAAACTCCAGGATATGCTCGGAGAATTCCTCCACGGCCTTGCCCTCTGGATCCATGGCCGCGGCCCAAAGCATCCAGTCGCTCTTGGTATAGCTCTCCCTGGAGTCCAGCGGCACGCCGTACCTTTCGCAGTTTTTCCTGTACTGTCCCATCTCCTGGGCATAGAACTCTTCGCCCCAGAATCCGGCGCCGAAAATCAAATCCCAGACGGCATTGTACTTCAGGCTCCAACTCGTATCGTCGCCGTCAAAGGTAAGCCTGGTATGGTCGGCCGTGGAAGCCCGCTCATAAGCGTCCTTTGCCATGGCCCGGGCCCTTTCATGGTACCGGGCGGCCTCCTCATCTCTTCCAGCCGCCTGCATCAGGATAGAATAGGCCTCCACGCCCATGATGGCCTTGAAGGCCAGGTTCACGTTATGGGCCAGATGTCCCGCGAAGTCGTCGGTGCAGAGCTGCTCTCCCGGGTCGCTGCCGTATTCCAGGAGATATTTCACCCATTTTTCGTACAGAGGGAGATTCTCTAAAAGCTGCTCCCTCTCCCCCTCGGGGTCAAGCCTCACTAACGCCGCTTCCAGAATCAGCATGTTGCCGCTCTCCTCCACGGGCATCTGATTTTTCAGGTTATACATCCCCGCGCTTTCCGGCATCTGCCAGAGCATGGGGTAGACGTATCCGGCGTCCTCCCCGTCCCGCAGATCCTGGGCCGCCTCCTGGTAGCCCGCCAGGCCGTAGACCTGCCCGGTCACGTAAGGGTAGCGTCCCGCGTCGTGGGGCGCGAAGTCGTAGCCCCATACCGGGAGCTTTGCGAACCGGAAGATGGGCCGCATCATTCCCCGCACCAGCTCCGGATTGTAGCAAAAGAACAGGGGCGTGGAAGGGTATGTCACGTCCACTGTGGCCGCGCAGCCGTTGGAATGGCATTCCTTGGAGATGAAGACCGCCCTCCCCTGCTCATCGACTATCAGCTTATGGGCCGCTATGGACTGACGATATGCGGCGATACATACCTTTGTATACGCCTCGCCGAACTCCATGGCCTCTGCCTCCAGCGTCTGGTCAAAGGCCTGGCATCTCTCCAGCAGCCCGTCATGTGAGGCGATTGCCTCACGAATCGCGTCCAGGATAGTCTTGCCGTCCCTGGCCCAGTAGCCGGGGAGCAGTCTGCCGAAATAGTCGATGGATGCGATGTCGTCATAGGCCGCTACCAGAGAGGCTTCCTCCCACCCTGTCTCCTTCAGGCTGAAAGCGCCTTTTGCCTGCAGGCTCCTGTCCACCTGATGGTAGGACACTTCCAGGGTGCTGCCGCCTGCCGCGGCCAGATACAGATAGCCCCAGTCGATGGCGATGCTGTCCCCGCTGTGCCCCAGGGGATGCTGCTGCCTGAGGCCCATCCAGGCGGTGCGGCCGGCCGTGTGCCCCTCTCCCATTTCCAACGCAAAGCTGCCGCCGCCGATTTTCTCCGTCTGCCCATTGTCGCAGCACAGCTCCCCGCTAAACGTCCATGCAAGCTCCACCTCATGGGGCTTCCCGTCCAGGGAGCGGACGGCCATCTCCACATAGGAACAGGGCCTGGACATCACGTCCAGGTCATCCAGCAGAAGGGGCGTCCAGAATTCCAGACTAAGCTCCACTCCGGCCGCCCGGAAGCCGTATGCGGTGCAGGTAGCCGTGACGGAAAGCTCCGTCTGCTCCATGGCAGGGGCCTTCCCCAGCCCCATGAAACGGTAATCCGTGCCGTCTATCCTGGCTGTCCCGGTGACGCGCTTCCTTCTGCCCGTCCAGTGGCAGGTGTCCGTCCCGTACAGACTGTCGCTGCCTGACCAGAGGCTGAAATACGGGTCGCAGGTAATCAGCGGCACTGCGGGCAGCCTTCCTGCGGTGATTCGTTTCATTTGCTTGTCTCTCATGCTTTTCCTCGTTTCTGCGCATCCCGGCCCACGGGCTTACAGTTGCGCTTATATATTTGCCATTTCGTTCTTTTCTGTCTCCTGCTTCGCATCTTTTGCATGGTGCTCTCGCCGCCGGGCTTTTAGATTTTTTCAGAATCCCCTTCTCCCGCCGGATGCTTTCTCATACCCCCGCCTTTTTGCAGATGTCCTGGAGACAGCATTTGTCGCAGTAGGGCTTTGTCCGGGCCGTGCAGACCGCCCTGCCGTGATCCACCAGCCTGTGGCAGAAATCGTTGCCCTCCTCGGGCGGAATAAGCTTCCAGAGCTCCTTCTCCACCTTGGCGGGCTCCTTGATGCCGTCCACCAGCCCCATGCGGTTCACCAGCCGGATGCAGTGGGTATCCGTGACGATGGCAGGCTTTCCGAACACATCGCCCATGATCAGGTTGGCGCTCTTGCGGCCCACGCCGGGCAGGGCCAGCAGCTTGTCAAAGTCATCCGGCACCTTTCCGCCGTATTCATCCCGTAGCATCCTCATGCAGGCACTGATGTCCCTGGCCTTGCTCTTTCCCAGCCCGCAGGGATGGACAATCTCCTCAATCTCCTCCACAGGGGCACCCGCCAGGGCCTCCACGTCCGGAAACTTCTTGTACAAATCTTCCACCACCACATTTACCCGGGCATCCGTGCACTGGGCCGCCAGGCGAACGCTGACCAGAAGCTTCCAGGCCTGGTCATATTCCAGCGTACAGTCCGCCTGGGGATACTCCTCCTTCAATTTCTCGATGATTTTCAGGGCCCTCTGTTTCTTTGTCATTAGTCTCTCCTTCTTTATCGTAAAAAGTCCTCATAATATATCAAATCCTGCACATACTGTCCTTGAAAGGATGGTGACAATATATGGATCCAAATCGAATCATCTGTAACTGCCAGGCCGTTACGGCGGGCGCAATCAAGGAAGCCGTGGACTCCGGAGCCGACACCGTGGAAGAGGTACAGAGCATCACCGGAGCCGGCACGGTCTGCGGGGCCTGCCTGGAAGAGGTGGAAAAGCTGGTAAAAAGCCTGGTGGCCCAGCGGAATGCAGGGCAGTCCTCCTGACTGGCCGCGGCAATGCTTACCGCTTCCCGCCAGAGGTCAGGGCCACGCCCTCTCCCCCGACAGCCTTTCCTTCAGCATGCTGCATCGTGCCGTCACGGTGACATTGCGCACCGCGTAGGCAAGGGCTTTCCTTGTCCCCACCATCACCAGGACTTTCTTTGCCCTGGTGATGCCGGTGTAAATCAGGTTCCTCTGGAGCATCACGAAATGGGTCATCAGCACCGGCATCGCCACAATTGGGTATTCCGACCCCTGCGCCTTGTGGATGGTGGTGGCGTAAGCATGCACCAGCTCGTCCAGCTCCGTAGCGTCATAGACGATTTTCCGATTATCGAAGTTCACCGTAAGCATCCTCTCCGTCATGTCCACGGCCTCTATCATGCCGATGTCCCCATTGAAGACTTCCTTGTCGTAATTATTTTTGATCTGCATGACCTTGTCGTTCACCCGGTAGACGAAGCCGCTCCTGCGCAGCCCATCGCCTTCCGGGTTCAGCGCCTCCTGGAGCGCCAGGTTCAGGTTGGTTGCCCCTACCACGCCCTTCTGCATGGGAGTGAGCACTTGTATGTCGGCGGGGGCCTTTCCGTAGTACCTGGGCAGCTTTTCCTTCACCAGCTTCACGATCTCCGCCGCGGCCTCCTCCGGTTCCTCCCTCTGGACGAAGAAGAAGTCCGTGCCTTTTCCGTTGGAGATGTCCGGCATCTGCCCCCCGTTAATCCTGTGGGCGTTCATGACAATCCGGCTCTCCTGGGCCTGCCGGAAGATCCGGGTCAACCGGATGACGGGGAAGCTCCCGGAGTCGATGATGTCCCGGAGCACGTTTCCCGCGCCTACGGAAGGGAGCTGGTCTATATCCCCTACCAGAATCAGCCGCATGCCCGCCGGAATGGCCTTCAGCAGGGAGTTCATCAGGATGATGTCAATCATGGAGCATTCGTCCACGATCAGCACGTCCCCCTCCAGAGGATTCTCCTCGTCCTTCTGGTAGCCCTCCGGCGGCTTGCATTCCAGGAGCCTGTGAATGGTCTTCGCCTCCAGGCCTGTGGCCTCCGTCATCCGCTTGGCCGCCCTGCCGGTGGGAGCCGCCAGCAGAACTTTAAGCCCGTAGGCCCGGTAGGCCGCGATGATGCCCTGGGTGGTGGTGGTCTTTCCGGTGCCGGGGCCTCCCGTGAGCACCATCACCTTGGCCATGGCGGCCCGCCTGATGGCATCGGCCTGGATTTCGTCATATTCCATGCCCAGGGCCTGCCCAATCCTGGTCACGTCCACAGAGAGGTTCTCATTTCCGGTATCCCTCCGGGCCCTGGCAAGCTGTACCCACAGCCTGTCCCGGGCCGGTTCTGCCGCCAGGCGCTTCAGCTTGTTTGCCGTTCCCGTCTCCGCATAATAAAAGGGGGGCAGATAGACGGCATCTTCCTCCTGAATCAAATCCTTGTCCCGCAGCATCTGATCCACGGTCATGACGATGCAGTTGTCTTCCGCTTCCAGCAAAGACGAAGCCTTCTCTATGAGCTGCTCTTTACGGGCGTACACATGCCCCTCATCGGCCAGCTCGCTCAGCGTGTACATGATACCGCTGCGCAGGCGGACATAGGCCTCCTTCCCGAAGCCCAACTTCCGGGCGATGCCGTCCGCTGTCCGGAATCCGATGCCCCAGATGTCGTCCGCCAGTCGGAAGGGATTCTCCTTCATCTTTGCGATGCTCTCATTCCCGTACTGCCTGTATATCCTGGCGGCAAAGGCTGTGCTCACGCCATGCTCCTGCAAAAAGAGCATGACATTCTTCACTTCCTTCTGCCGCTCCCAGCTTTCCGCAATCATCCGGATACGCTTGTGCCCGATGCCCGGAATCTCTATCAGGAGCTGGATATCGTCCTCGATGACCGTGAAGGTGTCCGTGCCGAATTTCTGGACGATTTTCTTCGCGTATTTCGGCCCCACGCCCTTTATCAGGCCGCTGCCCAGGTATTTCTCCATGCCATAGATGGTGGCGGGAAGCGTCTCCTCCCACTTTGCGGCCATGAACTGGCGGCCGTACCTAGTGTCCACCTTCCATTCTCCCTCCACCAGGAGCACGGAGCCCACGTTCGCGTCCAGGAGGTTCCCCACCACGGTGACCAGGTCGTCATAGCCCTTTACATGGACCTTCAGGACGGAATAGCCGTTTTCCGGATTCTGGTATGTAATTCGCTCCACGACACATCGAATCGTCATCGCCCCTTCGGCTCCTTTCCGTGGGAACGCCCTCCGGCATCAATCAGTCTTCTTGCATTTAATAAAGATATTTTATCATATCTATCCGTTTCTGCCAACCATGGAATTGCAGGAAATGTCAACTTAATCGCATTTAAGGCAGACTGTTTCTCTTTATTCCCGCGAGCAATGAGTCAAGTGGGCATGCTTGCATGCACATTTGACGAATGCCGCGAGGGTCAAATACCCCGCTGCTCTGCAGCGCTGCAAGATTGATACCCCGTTGCTTGCAGCGGGGTATTTGATTCCCGGCTTGATTTATCTTCTATTGTGCCCTCTTCTGGGAAAGCTTCTGTTCGAACCGGTCCTTCCTGGTGTCGGCGGGAACTGTCGTGGGGTAATCCCCGTCAAAGCAGGCGCTGCAGTATCCGCTGCCACCGATAAGCGCCCCAAGCTGTGGCACGGGCAGATATCCCAGGCTGTCCGCACCGATGATTTCCGCCGTCTCCGCCACGCTGTGATGGCAGGCTATCAGATTCTCTCTGGAATCGATGTCCGTGCCATAGTAGCAGGGGTTGAGGAAAGGCGGCGAGGAGATGCGCATGTGGATTTCCTTAGCCCCGGCCTCCCGCAGGAGCCTAACGATGCGGCCGCTGGTGGTGCCCCGGACGATAGAATCGTCAATCAGCACCACCCGCTTCCCCCGGACACTCTCCTCGATGGCGCTCAGCTTGATTTTCACCTGATCCAGCCGTTCATCCTGCCCGGGGGAGATGAATGTCCTGCCGATGTACTTATTCTTGATCAGACCGATTCCATAGGGAATCCCGGACTCCATGGAAAAGCCCAGCGCTCCGTCCAGACCGGAATCCGGCACTCCCACCACAATGTCCGCCTGGGCCGGATGGGTCCTGGCCAGAATCCGCCCGGCCTGTACTCTTGCGCCATGTACCGACACCCCGTCGATGACAGAATCCGGCCTTGCGAAATAGATATATTCGAAAATGCATGTCTTTTTCGGCTTTTTCCCACAATGTTCCCTGCGGGAGACCAGGCCCTCCGGGCCGAACACCAGGATTTCCCCGGGCTCCAAATCCCGCACGAACTCTGCGCCCACCGCTTTCAGGGCGCAGCTTTCAGAGGCGGCCACATACATCCCATCCCTTGTCCTGCCGTAACAGAGGGGCCGGAATCCGTAAGGATCCCTGGCGCAGATCAGCTTCTGGGAGGACATCAGCACCAAAGAATAGGCCCCGTCCAGGGTGTCCATGGCGGCGCTGAGGGCATCCTCTATGGAAGGGGTGCGCAGACGCTCCCTGGTGACGATGTAGGCGATGGTCTCCGTATCGCTGGTGGTATGGAAGATGGCCCCTGACAGCTCCAGGGCGTTGCGCAGCACCGCCGCGTTGCTCAGGTTCCCGTTGTGGGCCAGCGCCATCTTCCCCTTCTGGTGGTTCACCTCTATGGGCTGGCAGTTGTTGCGGTTCGTGCCTCCTGTCGTCCCGTAGCGCACATGGCCCACCGCCATGTTCCCCTGTGGCAGGCGTACCAGCGCATCCGCGGAGAACACCTCGCTGACCAGCCCCAGGTCCTTGTGGGAAGAGAACACGCCGTCATCATTCACCACAATGCCGCAGCTTTCCTGCCCACGGTGCTGCAGGGCGTACAGCCCATAATATGCCATCCCCGCCACATCGGCGGCCACCGGGCTGATGATGCCCAGCACGCCGCATTCTTCATGTAAATCCATATCTCTTCTCTGCCTTTCTGCCTTTTCCAGCCTCTCTTGCCTCTCCTAAACCGCTCCATAAGCCACTATCCGGCCATCGCGCTTTTGTGCCCACACCCGCCAAGTCCCTATCCGCCCCGGCCAACCAAGCCCCTGCCGCCAATCGGTGGCTGCGGCTTAAGTCTCCCCTGAGTCCGCATGGGCCGCGGCCGCCCCGATGAAGCCCTTGAACAGCGGATGGGGATGGTTGGGGCGGCTCTTGAACTCCGGATGGTACTGCACGCCCACATAGAAGTCCCGGCCTGGCAGCTCCACCGTCTCCACCAGCCTGCCGTCCGGGGAGGTGCCGCTGATGACCAGGCCCTTATCCTGCAAGACTTCCCTGTAGTCATTATTGAACTCGTAGCGATGCCTGTGCCGCTCGCTGACGCATTTCTTCCCATAGCAGCGTTCCATGGCAGTGCCCTCTTTGATATCACAGGGATACGCCCCAAGTCGCAGCGTGCCTCCCTTGTCGATGTCCCCGCTCTGTCCTGGCATGAAGTCGATGACCTTGCTGGCGCACTGTTCATCGAATTCTCCGGAATTCGCGTTCGGAATGTCGGCCACGTTTCTGGCATATTCGATTACCGCCACCTGCATCCCCAGGCAGATGCCGAAGTATGCAAGGCCCCTCTCCCTGGCATATCGCACCGCCAGAATCATCCCCTCGATGCCCCGGCTGCCGAAGCCTCCCGGAACCAGGATGCCGTCCAGCCCTGCCAGCCGCTCTTCATAGCTCTCCTGCGTCAGCTCCTCGGAGTCAATCCACTGGATCTCCACCTGTGCCTGATGCTCATATCCCGCATGGCGCAGGGCCTCGGCCACGGAGAGGTAGGCGTCGTGCAGGCCCACGTATTTTCCCACCAGGCCGATATGGACAGTCCGGGACTTCACTTTGCTGCGCTCCACCATCCGCATCCATTCCTCCAGGTCGGGCTCCGCCGTCTCCAGCCCCAGCTCCCGGCAGACCACCTCCGAGAAGCGGGACTTCTCCAGCATCAGCGGCGCCTCATAGAGGTTTGGCAGGGTGAGGTTCTCTATCACACAGTCCGGCTTCACATTGCAGAACAGGGATATCTTCTTGAAGATGGCCTCCTCTAGGGGCTCATCGCAGCGCAGGACGATGATGTCCGGATTGATTCCCATCCCCTGCAGCTCCTTCACAGAATGCTGCGTGGGCTTCGACTTATGTTCGTCCGATCCCCGCAGGAACGGTACCAAGGTCACATGGATGAACAGGCTGTTCTCCCTGCCTGCCTCCAGGGAAATCTGCCGGACTGCCTCCAGAAAGGGCTGGGACTCGATATCGCCGATGGTGCCGCCTATCTCCGTGATGACTATATCCGCGTCCGTCTTCTTCCCCACCCGGTAGACGAATTCCTTGATTTCGTTGGTGATGTGCGGGATGACCTGTACCGTGGAGCCCAGGTACTCCCCGCGCCGCTCTTTGTTCAGCACGTTCCAGTATACCTTGCCCGTAGTCAGGTTAGAGTACTTGTTGAGATCCTCATCGATGAACCGCTCATAATGCCCCAAATCCAGATCCGTCTCCGTCCCGTCCTCCGTCACGTATACCTCCCCGTGCTGATAGGGGCTCATGGTGCCGGGATCCACATTGATGTAGGGGTCCAGCTTCTGGGCCGCCACCTTCAGCCCCCTTGCCTTCAGCAGCCGCCCCAGGGATGCCGCTGTGATTCCCTTGCCTAGCCCGGATACAACGCCGCCTGTGATAAAGATGTATTTCGTCATGACCATACCTCGTTTCCCTGAAATTTGAGCCAAAAAAAGACAAAGGTATCTTCTATCCAAGAAAGACACCTTTGTCCGTTCCACATTTGCATTATGCAGCATGCCGAATGGTTTGTCAAGTCCTGATTTTCGTTTATTACAACGCTTATTTCAGCCCTTTTCAGCTGATATCTCCTCCCTGATTCCCAGAATCTCCCGGAACCTGGGCTCGCACAGCCCGAGGAAATCCTTTATGGAGATATCCACCGGCTCATCCAAAGAGCAGTCCGAAAGCGCATCCACATATCGCTCATACTCCGTCTCCACATGGCATCTGTCCCGCAGCAGCCCTGATATCTCTATGCCGGACAGCACATCGTCCTCCACCGCCCGCCGCATCAGACCGTATGTAATCATCTCTGTGGAGAGGCTCAGCACCAGAAGCTCGCACCACATGCCCGTAGCCTGAATCTCCCGGGGTCTGACCTCATAATCGGGGCATCTCACCTTCGCTTTCTGCAGATTCATCAGATAGTCTACTTTCCTGCTCATATCTCTGCTGGAGATGTCGGCATGCCTGACTGGCAGCGAGCGAATCAGAGCGGCCCTCTCGCTTTCCCGCCGCTGGGCATCCTGCATATGCTGATAGGTCTTCCTTGAATTCTCCACACACTCGTCCAGCAATTCCGACAGGTCGATGCGCAGCCGCGCCTGCATCTGGTTGAAAAGCTCCTCCAGGGCCTCCGGGAGCCTGCGCTCTTTGGGCATTCTCATGTAATGCCTCCTGATGAAGTCCTCCTCGTTATCCAGCACATAATCGCTGCCCTCATGATAATCGCAGGCTAGCTCCTGAATCACATATATCATGTAGTTGTACTGGTTCCTGACCTCGCGGCCCTTTCCCCGAATCATGCCTTTGTACCTGTAATAGTCCAGAATGCCGATAAAATCTTCCCAGATGACTCTCCTTCCATTGATTACGATCCAGTCCCTCATAGATACCTCCTTCACCTTTGGAAACATCATTTCCGCTTTCGTCCCTGCCCTTCTCAGCGATGGGGCCCGCCCTCCATCCCCGCCTCCGCTTTCGTTCATATGGCCTGCTTTATCTTCGAGTATATCTCCAGTCCCTTCTTCCTTCCGAACCGCTTAATCGTATCCAGATAGAGCAGCCTGCGGCCACGGCCTTTCTGCTCCTCCACGATGCTGACAATCTGGCCCAGCAAATCCCTGTAAGCCGTATCCTCAAAGCTGCCTTCCAGGGCCCGCCGCATCTTGAGCCGCTCCCCATACAGTTTGTACTGGGCCTCCAGGTTCACCTCCTGAAGCTTCTCCTGGACCAGCTTTCTCCTTTCGCTTTCCTCGTCGGAGCAGCCGATACACTGCTCAATATTTGGCTGTAGGATGATCCGCCTGGAGGGCTTCGCGCATTTCGCCCAGTAATCCTGCACGGCAGAATATCCTTTGTCATTGCTGACGATGGCCACCCTGCCCAGGTACCCCTCGCCGAACAGCGCACCGATTCTGGAGGCGATATAGAAGTCCAGCGCGTTCTTCCCCGCCCTTTGCAGACGGCAGATATCCAGCATGCTGCCCGCATCGATAATCTGCTGCAGCTTTCCCTTCTCCACCTTCAGGCAGGAATTGCTGTAGAAAATCGTAACGCGGTCATCGGGAGACAGATATTCCGCGCCCTGTAGCCCTTTGCTCCAGGTATTCTCAAAGTCTATCATAAAATGAAACATGTCTGTCCCCATGTCAAGCGGCTCTAATCCGCAGATATTCCAGACAGTAGGCAATCATCCTCCTCACCCGGGAGCGCTGCTCTTCCGCCATATCCTCCGGAGCCTCATACGAAGGAATCAGCAGATCCTCCATATGCACATGGAGCAGCCTCGCCAACATGAACAGATGATCCACCGACGGCAGTATCTGGCCCCGCATCCAGCGGTATATCGGCTGCGGGCAGGACAGGTGGAGAATGCGCTGGATATCCTTCACCGAGTATCCCCTCTGCCTGATCAGCTTCTCCAGATGCCTGCCTGTCCTCTCCAGATCGATGCGCAGATATGCGCTGTCCGGCAGCATGCTTTTTCTCCGTCCCATCCTGTCTCCTTTCTTCCCTGTCCCGCGTATCCGGCCTGCGCGGTTCGGAATACCTGTCCCTGCCTATCTCGCTCTCCTGAAACCATCATAGCATCAAAATGTTTTTTCGTCATTGGACGGATAGTCCAAAATCCAGATCAGGCTCCGCCGAAACCAATGAAAAAAAGCCTCTTGAAGCATTCCAATGAGACTTTTTTCCAACTGCTTTATTCTCTTTCGTAAACATCATCCTTTGCATGAATACCTATCTGCAGAGGCCTTACTTCCCTAGCAGAATCATGGACAGCATACCCGGGCCTGTGTGCGCGCCTATGATGGGGGACAGCATCGTGCGCCTGACGGCCACGTCCGGTGCCTCCGCCTTTACTTTCTCCGCCAAAGCCTCCGCCAGCTGTGGCGTATCCGCATCGCAGATATAGACAGTGTTGCCCAGCTCCGGATTGTAGTTATCCTTAAAATAGGAAAACAGGGACATCATAGCGGCCTTGTTTCCCCGCTTCTTGTCTATAGTCACCAGTTTCCCATTTTCGTCTATCTTCAGCATGGGCTTGATGTTGAGGGCAGAGCCTACGATTGCCGTGGCTGCGCTGACCCGGCCCCCACGCTTGAGATACATCAGGTCCTGCACCATGAAAAAATGGCGCAGCTTGGGGACCAGCGCGGTGACCGCATCGAAATTCTCATGGAGGCTCATACCCTTTTTCCTGTTCTCCACAGCCCGTTCCGCCAGTATGCCTATGCCGCCGGTAGCCGCCAGCGTGTCTATGGGCAGGACTTCCTTGCCCGGATAGGTTTCTTTCAGATTCCTTGCGGCGAGCATAGAGCCCTCATAGGTGGCCGACAGACCGCTTGACAGACAGAAATACAGCACAGATTTCCCCTCTTTCAGGAATTTTCCAAAATATTCCTCATACATAAAGGGGGAAATCTGGGATGTCCTGGTCAAATCCCCGCCCCGCTGGCCGTCATAGAAGCGCTTCAGCACCGTCTCGTCCTCGCATCCGTGGGAAGTGCGCATCTCCTCCCCTAGGGAATATTCCATGGGCACGAATTCAATGCCGTTTTCCTGTGCTATCTCCCGGATGATGTCTCCTGAGGCGTCCATACAGATTATATAGTCGTTCATATCAGTCCTCCGTCTTAGATGTACCATAAAAAGGCCAGTCCCCCTCACATGTCACTTATCTTATCATAGAATGTCGAATCCTGCAACCTCTGCATTCCCGGCGGATTCCACACTGTCCGTCCCAAAATCTCCCCTCTGTCTGCCGCTTTCCGCAGCTCTTCGGTTTTCGCTCCGACCTTGCCGCCATATCCCGCCCGCTCAGTCCTGGTCCTGTCCATGGCTGAGCACGAATTCCCGCTTGATTTCCAGGAACTGCCTCACCTGCATCAGGATATAGAACAAGATGGCGCGGGCTTCGAATTCTTCCCTGGAATCCGGCAGGGGCTGGCTTTTCATTTCAGTCAGCAGGGCCTCCAGTTTCTCCAGCAGCCCTTCCACCGTGTTGTCCCGGTGGAAGTCCTCTCCAATCTCCTCCAGCAGCTTGGCCACCTGTTCCGCCTGTACCGGCAGATACCGGATTCGCATGATGTTATCGTAAATCTCCCGCAGCACCATGCTCTGCTGCTCCCGCATGGCGATGTAGTCCAGTTCGTAGGCGCTCTCCGCAAGCAATGTATTGCCATAGTCGGATACGGCGCAGGCTTTGGCCGCATGGAGCGCTTCCTTAAGCTCCGGGAAGCAGTCCGGGCCGTATGCGGCCTTGTCTTCCTCCGGCAGCCACAGAGACATCCTGTGCAGGATTCCTTTCATCTGCCTGTCCACCGCCTCTGCCAGCCGTTCGAACTCCCCCTGTCTCCTGCGCAGATGCAAGTTCACCAATATCCCCATCCCCGTGCCGATCAAAAGCAGCAGCACTTCGCCTGCCACCAGCGAAAGCCCCATGTCCCGTTCCGCCAGGAAATGGGTCACCAGCACGGAATCCATGGCGATGGCCTCCGTCCATCCGGCACAGATGCACAGCAGGGCGAAGAGGAAGAGGTATGTGCCAAAGGCCCACAGGCCGTAGCCCAGCAGGGTAAAGCTCAGCTTTGAGAGGGCCAGGGCGCAGAGAAACGCAAGCCATCTGTTCCCGGCGCTTTTCAGGGTCTCCCGCTTAGTGTTCTGGATGCTCAGCACGGTGATGATTCCGGCGGTGGCGGAGTATTTCAGGCCCAGCTCTCCCGCCAGGCCGATGGCTATGGCTGCAGCGGCGGCTATTTTCAGGCTTTTTATCAATTGTAATCTCTGGAGAATTTTCCTCTCGCTGCACAGCCTCGGTTTTCCCATGGTGTCCTTTCCATCCGTTCAATTTTATCTCTTTTTCGAAAAATCACTCACTTACAGTTCTACAGAAGAACCATTGCAGACTGCGCGTTATAAATCATCGCTTTTTTCAAAAATTCCTCCACAAAGCCAGATTCACGTCCTCATTATATCTCAGACCGGGATATGGTATATCTCCACGATCTCGCCATCCCCATCCGCCGCGTCTTTGATGTATATGCCGCCGTTACGCTGTATCGTCTTTGCCGAGCCGATATTGTCTTTCGCACAGGTGATAATCACCGGATTTATCCCATATCCCTTCATGATCGGCAGGGCCATGGACAGCATCTTCGCGGCATATCCCTTCCGCCGCTCTGAGGGCCTGATGCCATATCCGGAGTGCCCGTCCACCTCCTCGCAGCGGCGGCGGATGCTGATAGCTCCCAGGATGGCGGTGCCTTGCATGAAAAAGTACAGATTCTGGCCGGCCTTCCTGTCCGCCTCTATCCATTCTAACCATTCCTCGTAGGTCACATTCTTCTGCTGCCTATGGCTGTAGCGCCTCAGGGCGCCCGGGTTCAGCCTTCCCCCGAAGCTCTCCCACTCGTCCATCATCTCCTGGTATTGCCGCTTGTGCCCTATGGACGGCCTTACCAGTCTCAGTTCTTCCATCCTGCCTCCTTTTTGCATGCCTCTTTTTGGGGAATGCCTACTTTTGCTTCCTCTGGATGCAAGGTCTACAGCGTCATGGAAACCACTTTCGCAAATTCGTTGAACCCCAGCTTTTCAGCCAGTCTGCGGGATGCCTGGTTGCCCGCTTCCGCAGACCACAGAGGCGTCTTATGGCGGCATGTCAGTTCCCGTATGCAGCTTCCGCAGGCCATTGCCGCATATCCCTTTCCCCGGTATTCCCTCAGGGTATTGATTCCGATCTCCTGTACCTGAGCTCCCATATAGGGCATGTCTGGCGCGTCTGTGCAGCTTACCAGCATGGCATCGGCATATACGCCTATGCATATATGGTTCTGTGCCATTTCGTCAAAATATTCTCTCAGCCATTCCGTGTCCCTGCAGCCCGGATTGCATTTCCTCCAGAAAGCTTCGTACTCCCTGTAATCCTCCTGCGTCAGCACCTTTGCGCCTGACGGGATGTCCTGCATGCTTTCAAAGACATATTTTATGTTGACAGATGGCTTGCGCTGGAAGATTTTCTCAAAGCCCCGTCTGACCTCCTCCGCATCCCCGGCATCCCGGAGCATGCTTTTCAATACGTCCAGCGAACTCCCTATCTTGTCCCCATAGGAAATCACGGTTCGGTCCCTCTGGCACAGCGCGTATATGTCAAACTGGCTGCCATACCCATGCTGGACGGTATTCCTCTCTCTGGAATACACATATTCGATTCCTTTCCAATCATGGCTGAGGATTTCCTCCTGCCCCAGCCACTTCTCATAATAAGCTTCTGTAATCTCTCTGTAGCTATGCTTGCTGTCCATCCTTTGCCTCTTGTATTATAAGTATTTCTCAGACTCTTCCTGGCTTAAATTATACTGCTCCTGAATCTGGATCCGGATTGCCTGTGCCGGGATGCCCAGCTTCTTCAGTATGGAAACCGTTCCTCTGATGCCTTCTTCTACGCCCTCATTCCTTATCGTCTTCGCTTCATAGTCCAGCACCTTTCCACCCATTATAGACTTCACTCCTTTCCTGACCGCGGCATACCTCTTCGCTATATGCTCCAGCACTTTGATTGACATGTCGAGTCCAGCTCAGGACGGCATTCCGCTCCAGCCACTTCGCCACGCCGTCCTGGTCGTTGCTGTCTATTATGCCTGTGGCGGCCTCCTTCAGCTCCGGCACGGCGTTCTCCACGGCGTAACATTCATCGGACAGCTCAAACATAGGAATGTCATTGATGGCGTCCCCAAAGGAGACGATTCTATCACAGTTCCATAGGGCTTTCAGTGACTTGATGGCTTCGGCTTTCGTCGCTTTCCTGGGCATGATTTCACACCAGTACTCGGGGCGGTAAAGCTCCTGCTGGATTGTGCAGCGGAACCTCCCGTCCCGGGAGAAGAGTTCGTATATGGGCATCAGCTCCTCTTTTTCTCCTATGCAGGTATAGTAGAAGACATCTCCGTCATAGAGACCGCCGGCATCCCTCAGAGGCCTCAGTCTCCTGTCGCCTTTCCGCTTCGAGAGGTAGCGCTTTATCCCCTCGTTCTCCCGGGCGGTGTCCCAGGACACACTTTCCCTGCCGTGTATGTAGGAATACACCAGCGGGCTGATCCGCGCCTGGTTCAGGACATGCCTGACGAACCTGGCTTCTTCCTCCGTGAAGTACAGGGAGGAAAGGATTTCCCCTGTGTCAGGGCGCAGGAGGAACGCGCCATTGTATACGATCACGGGCATGGTCAGCGCCAGGCCTTGCGCCACCACGGATGCCGATTCCCTGGACCTGGCCGTGGCATAGGTGAAAAGCATTCCCTTTTTCACCAGTCCGTTGATGATTCGCAGGCTCTCCGGATTGATCCGGTCTTTCGTATTCAGCAGGGTGCCGTCCAAATCGGTAACATACAGTGTCCTCATAGTCTCGCCTTTCCATCCAAGAACTGCCCGGCCTCTTCCGTCATCCCCTCGCAGTCTGCCAGCGTGAAGCCGTGGCGGGGCAATCCTGCCGCAAAAACATATTTTACCGCTTAGCCGTTATCTCATTCATGACGATACGAGTCAGCTCCTCCACATCCCTGCCCTCCGTATCGATATGGCTGCCCGGCAGGGCTGCGCAGCCACTCCGGGCCATCTCGATGTTCTCCATGCACCAGCACCCCTCTTCCTCGCCCCGGGCAAGGATCCGGTCATGAATGCTCTGGTGTGATGCCTCCAGGACGATGAAGAATGTCTCGATTCCGTCCCTTTCCAGAGCCTGGATAATCCGGTAGGACGCGCTCCTCACCAGCGTCATGGGCACCAGGATATCCTTTTGGAAGTTGTCATGTATGTCCTTTAGTAGCCTATAGCAGAACTCGCCCCACAGCGGATAATCCTCGAAGATATATCCGTAAGGGCAGTCGGGATAATTGCCCCTGACGGCATTGCCCACTTCCTCCGCATCGAAAACCAAGGCGTCCCCCATTCTTCCTGCCAGCGCTTCGGCCAGCGTGGACTTGCCTACGCCATAGGCGCCGCTGATCCATATAATCATCCGCTCCCATCCCCTCTTCCGCCCCATCGTCTCCAATGCCAGAACGCTTTTTTCCGGGACATCTCCTCTCTTATTATATAACATGCCCAGACGGATTGCAATGAGACATCGTCTTGTCAGATATATACAAACGTATGTTCTGACTTGGATTTCTGTTGACTTCGTGGCAGGAAACGGCGTATACTGAAGACAAAATCAAGACATCGGCAAAGGAGGCAATACACGATGGACAATTGCATGGAAAAAGAGCACTCCAGCGAAAAATGGCTGGATTGGGCGGTAGAACTGCAAAGCCTGGCACAGGCGGGAATTGCCTATGGGAAAGACTCTTTTGATATAGAGCGCTTTGAGAGAATCAGGGAGATAGCGGCAGAGATGATTTCCTACAAGTCGGCCATTCCAATGGATAAAGTCAAAGATCTGTTCTGCAGCGAAATCGGATATCAGACCCCTAAGCTCGACTGCCGGGCCGCAATCTTTCAGGATGGCAAGATTCTGCTGGTACAGGAAAAAAACGGCACATGGTCCTTGCCTGGCGGGTGGTGCGATGTCAATCTTTCCGTGAAAGAGAATGTGATAAAAGAGGTAAAGGAAGAGGCCGGATTGGATGTGACAGCCGACGCGGTGATCGCCGTGCAGGACAGGGAAAAGCATAACCTGCCCCTTTATGCCTATAAAGTGTGCAAGATATTTGTATTGTGTACGGTCATAGGCGGCAGGTTTGCGTCCAACATAGAGACCATATCCAGCAGATACTTTGGCATAGACGAATTGCCTGGACTTGCGAGAGAAAAAAACAATGAGGAACAGGTAAGGATGTGCTTTGACGCATACTTTTCAGAAAACTGGAAGACATTTTTCGATTAGCGCTTTGAGCGATGCCGGGCAGAGTTGCCGCTGGCCCGGCTATTTTTTCACTTTTGCCTTTATGAGCAGCATCATGGGGCGGCGCAGCTCGTCCTCCATCCCCGGAACGTCCATCATCTCTGCGGGCGGAACCGCCTCCTCCAGCGCCTGGATTTCGAAGCCGCTGTCCAGTAGTCCCATGGCTATCTGCGTCAGCGTATGATGCTGCTTCGCCACCTCGCATCCACAAAAGTGGGTCTTCCGCTCCCCGGGCATGAAATAATCGTCTATGGGCCAGTACCTGGGCCTGCCGTCTTCGCCATATGCCCAGTCCTGCCCCACCCCTGCGGTGAAGACCGGATGCTCGATGTTAAAGAGGAATATGCCGCCCGGCTGCAATGTCCTGTGCACGTTCCGAAAGACCTGGCTTATATCCCCTATGTAATGCAGCGCCAGATTGGAAATGACGCAGCCCCATCTGTTTTCCGGGTATCCGTATTCTTCTATGCCGCAGACCAGGTACTCTATCCGCGCGTGGGCGTTTCGCCGCCGGGCCTCCTGGATCATCTTTCCGCTCAGGTCGATGCCCAATACCTGTTTCGCCCCTTTTTCCACGGAATATCTGCAATGCCATCCGTAGCCGCATCCCAAATCCAGGACACATTTCCCGGCAAGGGGCGGAAATAAGGGCTTGAGCTGGTGCCATTCCCCGGCTGCGCTCAGCCCCTCCTTGCTGCGGGCCATTTGGGCATATTCATGAAAAAATGTTTCATCCTCATATTCGTTATGCATCTTCTATCCTTTTCGCCCCTCTGCTCATGCCTTTCGGCATCCTCTGATTTTCCCGGCCCAGCCTCTGCGAACTCACTCCACGCAGGCCCGGAGCATCGCGGTGCCTTTCTGCTGCGCTTCGCTCACCTCTCCCAGCAGGCTGGCGTAAAAGGCAGCGGCGGCCTGGCGCCTTTCTCCCGCGATTTCCGTGCCTCTGGCCGTATAGAATTTATCGTACAGGCCCTCCAGCTTGTATTTGTATTCCTGGAAAAAGGACGGCTCCCTGTCGCCTGTCCCATCGGAAACCCGCCCGTCCGGCAGCACCGTGTACAGGGGCTCCGAAAGCTGGCCATTGTAAATCAGCGTCCTGGCGATGCCCACGGCCCCGGACGCATCCACCTTGTCCGCGTCGAAGAGTATCTTGGCCTCCAGGGATTGGGGCTCATTGCCCTTTCTGTAGCGGTGGGATGCGATGCATTCCTTTACATGGGCCGCGAAGCCCTCCGGGAAGCCCTGCCCCAGCAGGAAACGGCAGGCCTTGTCCGCCCCTGCCTGCGCATGGCACAGCTTCGGGTCCTCATACTGCTCCCGGCGGCCGATGTCGTGGAGCAGGCAGGCACAGATCAGCACGTCCATGTCCACGCCCTCTTCCGTCCCGGCAATGTCCAGGGCCGTGTAAAGGACGCGGTAGATATGCTCCTTGTCGTGGGCGCTGTCCTCCATGCAGGACAGCATGTAGTTTTCCAGCAAAGTGTAGGTCTCTTTTGTCATGGCTCTTCTCCTATCAGCGTTCTCCTCATTCGCGATACCTTATCCTCCTATCATATCAGGCAGGCTCAACTGTGCAGCCTGCACCTCGTCCTCTCTCCCCGGATGCTATCTATGAGCCTTGAATATCAGCATCGGCTCGTCGCCCTCCTGGTTTTTCCGATATGCCCAGGCTCTTCTTGCGGACATCGCCAGGTCGATGACAAAGGCAATGCTGAAGATTACAATGATAGCGTTTTTCATCTCCATGGGAATCCTGCCAATGGCATCCTCAAGCATGGGCTGCGCAAAATGGAATACCGCGATGGCCCCAAATCCGAACAGAACGGCATTCCTCAGGCAGACCCTGCCCTTGATGTTGAAGCGCATATGGGAGTAGTCCCACCATTTCGAATGGAACAGCCTTTCCAGGATTCCTCCCACTATGTATTCCGCCACGGAACAGAAGATTACGCCAAACAAGAATAATGTCACATAGGAATCTTTCACATTCCTTAAAATCACGGAGCTAATCGCCATCCCCACGCCGTATATGGGACAGAATGGCATATGCAGGAATCCCCTGTTCTGGAATTCTCCCGCCTCGATTCGCATATCGATGCATTCCACCAGCCAGCCCGCGAATCCCCAGAAAAAAAATATCAGAAACAATTCATAAAAATCACATTCAAATGGCATTTCCCTTTCATTCCTCCAAGCATACGTTTATCAAATCATATTCATTTTATCATATTTCTCGCCAACATGCTATTCTATATTTCATGTCGCCAAAACTTTACAATCAGCTCAGGGCGAAAAGCCTGGCTGGCAGCCTTACGTTATGGCGAAGATTTGTCACATCAAATCGAACAGGCTCATCTGTACGGCCTGTACCTCTTCCTCTTTCTCCGCCTGCTCCCGGCTGACGCATCCTGTGGGGAGCTCCTGCAGGAACGGGGAGCTTTCCTTTCCGCCCACCAGAATCAGTTCCTCCCTTGCCCTGGTCATGCCCACGTAGCACAGGCGCCGCTCTTCCTCCATATCTGTCCCGCCCCCGCCGAATTCCAGCGGGAAGCGCCCCTTGTCCATGCCGTACAGGAACACTACGGGGAATTCCAGCCCCTTGGAGCCATGGAGCGTCATCAGCGTCACCGCGTCCGCCGTGAACTTCCTGCCGCCGTTCCTCCTTATGTCCCCGTCCTCGCCAAAGGAAAGGGTCTGGAGAAAGCCCTCCATGGTGGGGTAAAGGACTGACATATCTGTCAGTTTTTTCATATTGTCCGGATTCTCGGGCCGCACGTCCCCGCTCCACTCCTCCAGAAGCTTTACAGGGCGGGATTTCCTCACCTTTTTGCGGTATTTTTCCACAAGCAGACCAATCCTCTCCTCCCGGCCCTCTCCCAGAGCCGGGTTCAGGAGCCTGTGGCAGAGCGCCTCAGATGCTTCTTCGCCGGGATACAGGACGTGGCGGAAAAAGTACAGGGCTGCCCGCACCTCACGCTCCCGCAGGAAGTCCTCCCGCCCTGCCACCACATAGGGGATTCCCTCCTGTCTGAGGCATTTTTCCAGGAGAGCCGCCTGCCTGTGGGTTCGGTAGAGCACTGCCATATCGGAAAATCCCCTCACCGCACGGTTCTCCCCAGCGCTGTTCCTATCGGTGTCCAGCATATCGATGCCGCCAATTTGGCGGGTGATTTCCTTGGCTACGAAAATCGCCTCTCTGCGCTCATCTTCCGCGGAGACGATGCGCACAGGTGGCGCGGGACGCTCCGCATGTCCCGCCATGGCTTTCATCCTTCGCGGCTGGCCTGGGTTGTGGGAGATCAGCCCAAGGGCGGCGTTCAGGATGGGCGGGGCAGAACGGTAGTTTTCCTCCAGGCGGATGGGCACAAGGTCCGGGCGCTCTCCCCCCAGCCTGGAGAAGACTTTCGGGTCGCAGCCGCGGAAGCCGTAGATGGACTGATCCGGATCCCCGATGACGAAGAGCTCTTTGCCGCCCCGGCTCCATTCTCTTACCAGGCGGTACTGGAGCGGGTTGATGTCCTGGAACTCGTCGACGAGCAGATAGGAGAAACAGCGACGTTCCGGCGCTTCCTCTGGCAGCTCTCCCAGGAGACGCAGGGTTTCCAGCAAAAGGTCGTCATAGTCCAGCGCCCCGGCCTGGCGGAGCAGCTTTTGATAGTATTCGTATATGTGTGGATTCTTTCGGTCAGCGGGCTCGCTGTCATCATACAGGCCATTCTTCTCCTTTGACAGCTCCTGCAGGAATTTCCCCGGGGATTCTTTGCCGTCAAATTCCCGGAGCGCTCTCTGTGCAAGCTCCATCTGCAGGCCCTCGTCCGCCACCACAAAGGAAAGCCCCGACTCCTGCAGGAAGCGGCTGCAGATGGCGTGGAAAGTGCCAATCTGTATGTCCGTTGCCCTCCTGCCCTTGCGGTTCCCGGAAAGTGGACCCGGCTGGCCCTCCCTGACGGCGGATTCGGCTTCCATCCTGGCCCGCAGCTCCTCTGCCGCTTTGTTGGTGAATGTCACCGCCGTGATTTCCTCCGGGGCGATTCCTCGTTTCTCCAGAAGATGACGCAGCCTGGCAATCAATGTCCTGGTCTTGCCCGCGCCCGGCCCGGCGATGACTGCCACACTGGGCGCTATCCGCTCCACGGCCTCCTGCTGACAGGAATTGAGACCGGCAGGCCGGCTGCCTGCTTCTGCTTTTGCTTTTGAATCGCCTGGGCCGGCTGCCTCTCCTGGCAGTTCTGAATCCTGCCTGCCAGAGGCATCCGTCTCCTCTGGCATTTCCCGATGCCGCTTGCCTCCTGCCCGCTCTCCCATATCCGAACCTTTGTGGGCCTTATCCGTTTCGGGGTTCCGCTCCTGATGCCTTTTCTCCATGGCCCGTAGCTCCTGGGCGGTAAAGAATGACATCTGCCCCTCCAGGCTGCTGATGTCCTCCGGGCTCAGCAGCCCAATCTTTCCATACTCCCCGTCAAAGCCCGGCGTGCGCTCCACCTTTCCCTCCCGCAGCCGCCTGATTCCCTCAGCCACCAGGGGCCCTGCCGCCTTGCGGATGTCCTCCACCGGAACCTCCCGCAGGATGGCGAACTCCGGCCCCAGGCCCCCTATCATCTGCTCATAGGTCTCCATGGCCTTTTTCCCTGCGGCGGAAATCCCCATAGAAGCCCCGATTACCTCGGGCAGCGGCACCAGGCTCTCGAAAGGCCGCCCCGCGGGCAGGACGAAGCCCTCCTCCCTGTCCGCGTCCGCCAGTTGTTCTATCCGGTTCAGAACGCCTATGGTAATCTTCTTCCCACACACAGGACATCTCCCACCGTACTTGGCCGTCTCCTGAGGGCTGATGCACAGCCCGCATTTCCTGTGCCCGTCAAAATGGTACTTTCCCTCCTCCGGGAAGAATTCGATGGTGCCCTCCAGGCCTTTCCCCTCCTGGACAGCCCCTGCCAGCCCCTGGAAAGAGAGCTCCATGTCGAAGAGATTGGCCTCCCTGCCCAGCTTGGCCGGGGAATGGGCATCGGAGTTGGATATCAGGTGGAATCTGTCCAGCGCGGCCACCCGCCAGTTCATGGGCGGGTCGGAGGAAAGCCCTGTCTCCAGGGCATGGATATGGGGCGTCAGGTCTTCGAAGCACTCTTCTATTGTCTCGAAGCCCGAAAAGGCCCCGAACAGGGAGAAATGGGGCGTCCAGATGTGGGCGGGCACATAGATTCCCTCCGGGCAGGTCTCCAGCATGATTTCCAGCAGATCCCTGCAGGGAATCCCCAGGATGGGCCGACCGTCAGAATGGATGTTCCCAATCAGCTCCAGCCGCCTGGCCAGTGCCTCCGCGGCCTCCAGGCCAGGCAGGAGCAAGAGGCTGTGGACTTTGCGCACCCGGTCTCCCTTTTTATAGATGGAGCTGATCTCCCCGGTGACCACGAAGCGGGGCTGCATGCCGCTCTCCCCCGCTCCCCCGATTCGGTATTCCTTTTTCAGCACGTACAGGCCGTCCTCCGCCGGTTCCAGCTTCTCTTTCAGCTCCTCCCGCCAGGCCGGATGGGTGAAGTCCCCTGTGCCCACGATATGAATCCCTTTTTTCCTGGCCCACAAATCCAGATGCTCCGGGGTACAGTCTTTGCTGGTAGCCCTGGAGTATCTGGAGTGGATATGTAAATCTCCTATGTACATTTCTCCTCACATTCTGCCGCCTGACAGGCAGGTTTTGGGTGGATGGCACCTACCGCCAGTTAGTCGCAGCTATCCTCAATTGTCATCCGCCGCATCATGTTTCCTAAGTTTACCTTACCACAAAACCATCAGGCTTCAACCATAACGAAATTTCATGGTTTCATGGATTCCGGAAGCGATTGCCGCCGGATTCATTCGCATAGCTTCTTTTGTATTGCATATACTTTTCGGGAGGTGTTTTTTATGAGACTATTGAAGCGCTATACCATAATCGGAATCCTTTTCGTGCTGGTCGCAGGGACCCTGGCCCATTTTCTATATGACTGGACCGGGCGGAATCCTGTGGCGGGCCTTTTTGTGCCGGTCAGCGAATCCATCTGGGAGCATATGAAGCTGGTGTTCTTCCCCATGGTGCTGTATTCCCTTGTCATGATCGTCAGGTTCCGGGGCGGCTTTCCCTGTATCGTGCCATCGCTGGGCTTTGGTATCCTGGTGGGCACATTGCTGGTTCCTGTCTTTTATTATGCTTATACCTTTGTGCTTGGCAGGGATTTCTTTGTCTTGGATATAGCGGACTTTCTCCTGAGCACGCTGGTGGCGTTCCTGCTTGCCTACCGGTTTACGCTGTCCTGCAGGCTGAAAGGCTGTGCCCCTGTCCTGTGGGGGCTGGTGGGCTTGCTCTTTGCCTGCTTTATGGCGTTCACCTATCATCCTCCGGATGGGGCAATCTTCGCTGTCCCCGGCAGACAGTCCGGATGATTATGTCCCGGGACTCCCGGTATCAGCCCCCAGGGAGCGGGGATGCTCCTCCATGGCTCAGCTTCCCCCAGAGCCGGGATGTCCCAATCCTATGGCCGCAATAGCCAAAAGTGCGGCCGCATATGGCAGGACGCCAGAACCGTCGGAGCTGCCATCACTTCATGCCGCGGACGATCATCGTTACGGAAACAGATGTGTCCCACTGCTTTATCCCCTCCCTGTACAGCCGAATCCGTTCCTCATATTTGGAATCAATCACGGATATCATCTCCCTGGCATGGTCGGAGCGGGTGGATTGGATGGCCTCTAAATCATTCTGGCGCATCGCCTCAATCATCAGCTCTGCCATCTTTGCGGAATACTTGGGCGCATCCGGAGTGAGGTCGATGATTGCATATCCGGTGGTCACGTTTGTAAAACCATTCTCCTCCATGGACGCGGGGATTTCGGACTCCGACTTTGGGAATCTGCAGACGCTGAGCTTCTCCAGATTGTCTTCCTGCTGCGGAATGCTCTCCCAAAAGGCTTTTTCTTCTTCTGTGGGGGCCAGGCATGGCGCGGTGCAGTGAAGCCCTTTTCGCGCGGACAGGCACAGGCATACCCCGCCTGGTCTCAGCACCCGCCTCTGCTCGCCCCAAAAGGCAGTGGGCTCAACATGCTCCTGGACCGTGTTCGAGATGGTGACGTCAAACGTATTGTCCTCAAAGGGGAGATGCGTGGCATCGCCCTCCATGAAATCGATGCCTTTGATGTTCTCTTTCGCAAAGGATATGAAATTGCTGTCCCTGTCGATTGCGGTGACATGCGCCTTGGGATACCATCTGTGCATGGCCTCCGCAAGCGCTCCCGGGCCGCAGCCAATCTCCAAAATGCGCAGCTTGGCGTTCCGGTCCAGGTCGAACACGTCTTTATACTGCTCGAAGAACATATCGTCAAATCTCAGCTTTCTGCTGAGGTACAGCGTCATGGTTCCCTGCACATGCTCTGACCAAATAGTATTCATCCTTTCTCCTCCTTTGCTTCGGCTCTCCCATTGTACCATAATTTCCTGCGCTTCACAATCTTATATTGCCGCTTCGCCGCTTCTGTTGCTGTAGGCTGCCATACATAGGCTTCGGCAGCCGCAAAACAGGCGGCTGCCGAAATGTGTCAGACCAGGGTCTGTCAATGCCTATGAAATTTTGCCTGCCTTAGTCAGTTGCTTTGGGGCAGCTCCACTTCCCCATAGGTGAAGCAGTTCTCCTTTAAGAATTCTATCATCTGTTCCCTGCTCCAGGGCTCATCGCCGTACAGATATCCCTTCCATTCGTCCATCCACTTCAGTTCGTCCAGGGCGAAGACGGTGACTTTTTCCGCGTCTGCGGGCTTCTGGAACATCCACATGTCCAGGCGCTTCTCACTTTCTTCCACATGTATGTTGCAGGTTTGTGATGCGGAGTCCAGGCGTCTTCCTCTGTCATCGAATACTACTATAAAATAGTTATCTGTCAGTGACATCCCTTTCGGTTCCTCTATCACTACCTGGATCTCATAGGGCTGTACTGCCACTTCTTTCAATACGCAGTCGCCGCCGATGATCTTCTCAAGGCTCTCTGTCTTCAGGCTTTCCCTGGTACAGGTAATCTCTGTCGAGACCTTCCAATCGCCCTTAATGACCGTTTCCGTCTCTTCAGCGAATACTCTCATATGCGCAGACTCCATTTCATAAATCATTCCGTCTGTCAGAGGACATTCGCCCAAAGTGCCTTCGCTTCTGGCGATTCCCACAAACGTATGTTCATCCGCAAATATCCCTTTTATGCTTAAGCTGCCGGCTCCAATCCTAAAGTGTTCCCCGGCATCAGTGGTGATGTTTTCCGCAGCATACAGGAAAACCACCCCTTCCTTGCCCGCTATGTCCGCCACGCCCTCCATAAGAGGCTCTTCGCTGGTCACCTCAAAGGACAGGTAGAGGCTGTATCCGTCGCAGAAATATTCTTTTATGGCTATCTGCACCGGGTCTTCTGCCTCTGCCTCCGCTCCGGCGGCAGGGCCTGCCTGCTGCTCTGGATTCCCCTGATCTGGCTGGTTTTCCTGTCCCTGGCTTTCTTGCCCTTGATACCCCTGATTTGGCTGGTTCGCCTGCCCCTGGCTCCCCTGTCCCTGCTTTGCCTCTTCCTGTTCCTTTACCTGCACCGCGGCCTCCCCCACCTGTGCGTAGGGAATGTCGGATTCCGCGGTGTCATAAAGGTAGGCGAAAATATTCCCGATGACGGGGATGCTGCTGTACGCCTTTGCCACCACGGGGTTGACGAATCCCACGACTACCGCCAGGAAGCAGGCCGCTGCCATGGCCATGGAAAGCCCAGCCGCCCTCAAACGCCTTTTCTGCTGTCTCCTCATAAGCCTTTTATGCCCTTCTCCTACTGCATCTATGATTACGCTATCCAGCTCCATGGGAACCTCCATCTCATTCCAAACCTTATTTTCTGTCATATCATACCTCCAACAAACATCCGATTTTTTGAGAATCGCTTCTCCTCAACTTTCTTTTCACAGTTCTGGCCTGTACTTTAGCCTGCCTTTCACCATGTAGCTTCCGGCCTGCATCTTAACCTGCCTTTCACTCTACAGTTTCCGGCCTGTGCTTAAACCTGCCTTTCACTGTGCTGCTTCCAGCATACATTTTAACCTGCTCTTCGCCCGGGAATGGTACGCTTTCACCGTCCCTATGGGCATGTTCAGCATCTGCGCAATCTCGTTCAGCCTGTTCCCCGCAAAATAGTGCTGGATAATGATATCCCGATAAGGGAAGTTCAGCCTGTCGATTGCCTGGTACAGGTCCATCTTCTCTTCCCGGGGGAACGCTTCTTCCTCCGCGAATACCTCTTCCTCCGCAAGGTCGTACTTTCCCCGCCTGGCCCATTCCTCATGGGCGCAGTTAATCAGGATCCTGGTCATCCAGGTGCGGAAATACTGAGGCTGTTTCAGGCCTTTTATGGATACGATGCAGCGCAGGATGCATTCCTGGACGATATCCAGGCTGTCCTCCTTGTTCTTCATGTACAGGAATGCCATTTTGTACAGATATTCCTTTTCCATGAGGAACAGCTGTTCCATGGCTTCCCTTTCGCCGTTTCGCGCCTGTCTCACCAGGTTGATTTCCAGAGAATCCAAAATATTCACCGCCTTTGTCCGTTGTCTAATTGCTCCTGTAAAATTGCTCTTGTAAATATCAAACATGTTTGTTTACATCTGTTAGTGGCCTATGGGTGGGAAAAGGTTACATGGATTTCACAAATCTTGAAAGGCTGCCTAGCAGCGGGTGTTTTTTACCGTTGCCGGGCAGCCTTGATTTCACGATTTCAGAACCTTTTCCAGAAGCACCTCATATTCCAGCTCCGTACCGGGACGGCATATCTCATTCCTGATAAAGTCGAATAAGTCCCTGCCCTCCCTGTCCGCATATCGATAGATCTCTTTTGCCAGAAATCCGGCTATGAAGTACGCCGCGAAGTAGCCCGGATTCGATACGAAGAAATGGGGCTTTGTCCATCCGTCTCCTGCCGCCTCTTCCGTCTCTCCCGCGAATGCCCATGCCGCTTTCCATTCTTCCCCGAAATCAGTGGTCGGCCTTCCATATATCCTTTCTTCGAATTCCGCGCAGCACAACAGGTAATTCAGCTGGAATTCCGCCTTTGGAAGCCACATGCCCCTGTCAGTGTGCAGGAATTCGGTTGAAAATCCATCCGTAAAGACCTGGTTCTCGAACAGCAGCGCAACCGTTTCCTCCATGATCAGGTTAAAGGGCTCCCTCCGCCCGTTGCTGCCCGGTACGGCAATGTTGCTATAGTAGAAGCCATGGCCGATTTCATGCAGAAATACGGAAAAACCAGACAATCCCGGCCTTTTGTTGATCAAGACATGCACATCGTCAGGGATGTGCATCGGCACGCAGGCGCCGATGTAAAATGCAGGGAGATTTTCATCGTGGATCTGTATCCCGCTTAGGTTCAGGTTCCAGCATTCATCCACCTCCCTGAGAAGGATTCTTTGGTTTTCCACGGCAAGTCTGTGGTCTGCGGATACCTCTCCAAGCCATCGTTTCAGCTCACAGCCGTCCGTCTTTTCTGCCTTGCGCTGCCGGGAGGCGACTTTGGCAAGCACATCCGCGCCAATCCCCCAAAGCGCGTATCTATAGTCCAGATAGTTCTCAAAACCGGCAGTCCGGGCATATCGATTGCGCAGGCGGATAAGCTCATGCAGCCATTTGGCATATTCGGGGGCGGGCAATTGCTTTCTGACGCTCCGGAATTTCTTTTCCTCTTTTTCGATGAGAAATGCAAGCTCCAGATCGCCTGCATATTTCAGTTCATTCCTGTACCTTCCAGGCCTGTGCCCAGGGGCGCTGCCGCCAAAAGCACAGTCTCCTGCCTTTGCTGCCGCAAGATATATTTCCCTCTTTTGGTCGCAAAAAGAATCATAGTCTCCTGTGAGCCAATACTGCAATTCCGCTTCGCGCTCTTCCCGCAGATAATCGTTTCCACAGCCCATAAGCTTTTCCTTTCCCGCATAGCAGATGCTTCTCTATGTAACGCGCCACGCCGTCCATGTCGCTGCTTTCCGCCGCCATGTCCGCCGCGGCCAGGACCTGGTCAATGAAGTTGGCGATGCCCATGCCGCGATCCTTTTTTCTTTCATGGAATGCTCTCTGTCCATATTATCATATTTGATTTTACCTTACTACTAAAATATTTTGTGTCTGTTCACACTCTGAAAAGAATGATATACTGAATCAAACGGGATGGCAGCCAAACAGACTGCCACCCAGAAAGCGAGAGGATTATGCATGATTTATTCGAGGGATAAAGATGGACGATATTCTGATAATTTAATTTCCGATTTCTCTGATTCCTTATTCCAGGCGGCATTCAAGCAATATTTCTCTGAACTAGAACTCCATATCCGCGATTGGGACGGCCTGTTCCGGGAGATGAATGCCGATGGCGGCAACCTTGCCTTTGTCAGGACTTCCGAAAGCGGAAATGTCATTGGTTTCATTCAGTTCAAGCCCTTGAAATTCACCAGCGGGTTCTTCGAAGAGACCTGCGGGTTCATACGGGAGTTCTGGGTCGCTGATGAATACAAGAACCAGGCTCATGGCAGCGCGCTGCTTGCACTTGCAGAAGAGCATTTCCTGAAAAACGGCATTTACACCAGCATCCTGACGACGGACACGGCGGCGCATTTCTATGAGAAGCACGGATATATCAGCGCCCCGGGCTGTAAGGCGAAAAACCAGGATGCCGTATTTGTGAAGCACCTGGTGCCGCAGCCGGATTCGGCCAGATAGCCGTCATCTGCCTATAGCCCCACAGTTGGCCTTATCGCCTCCAGCGCCT
>CAJUFO010000047.1 GCA_910585615.1 uncultured Acetatifactor sp. | reverse complement strand
CCTAAAGGTTTCGCCTTAAGGCGAGGGTTTTAACCCCATTATACAGACAATAAAATCCGCAACGCCATGAGCATTGTCGTCGATGTGAATCGGTTAGTATGCGGTGGAAAAGAATACATCGAAATCGTGGTTCCGCCCTATCCTGTCGCAATTTCCTGCAAGGGCGTTTATTATTACCGCAGCGGCAGTACCATGCAGACACTCTCCGGGCCCGAGCTGGAAAGCTTCATCCTCTGTAAACGTAGGGCATCCTGGGATAATATGCCACACACAAGTATGGTACCTGGCGCGGAGCAGCCTAGCCTTATTGCTGCAGCTTTATCGTATCCACAATGGACAGCCTCCTAATCTTCCTGATCGGCCGCCGGATGGCCAGCGCCGCGGAGCCGAAGCAGAGGATGACGATCAGCGCCAGCGATGGAGCCGGAAGCCGCCAGCCGATTCCCCATTTGTCGGCGATCAGGAACTGGAACATCATCTTGTTTAAGGGCAGCCCCAGGACGCACCCGGCTATGCACCCCAGCACCGCATAAGTAGCCGCTTCGGCGGCGATCATGCGATAGAGCTGCCCGGTGCCCATGCCGATGGAGCGCATCACGCCGTACTGCCTTGTCCTTGCGGCCACGCTGGCGTTCATGCTGTTGAAGATATTGAATACGGTTATCAGCGCGATGATAATCAGGAAACCATATATGAATACCGCGCCCGTATAGTAGGAGCTCTGGGACTCCTCGTTGGACAGCCTTTTGTCCGCCAGGGTGCAGTCCGCCGGAAGGAGGCTGCGTATGGCCGAAACCGTTCCGTCGCTGTCCGCGGCCTTCCCGTCTTCCAAAGGCCTCCCGCCGCCTCCAAGCTGTATGTCAATGGCGGCATAGCCCACGGCACCCACGCTTTCCGTGAACAGCTCCTCGGAGCATATGATATAACCCAGGCTTCCCGCCGGACATGACGCGTTGGTGGCAGAGAGGATCCCCGCGATTCTCACCTGCCTCTCCCCCAGAGGCGCATGGAGCGTCACCACATCCCCCACCTGCCAGAGCATCCCGTCCCGGTAGGATACCAGGATATCCGTGGTTCCCCCACAGACTGCATCCATATCCCCCCGGTTCAGCTCCTCTCCGGCCCATCCGAACTGCTTCTCCTCATAGGAGACCAGCGCGGCCGTACCGCTCTCCGCCTCAGAGGAAACGGACAATCCGCCGTATTCCATCCTTCCGAAGGCCCTTTCCACGCCTCCGATGGCCTCTATCTCTTCGATGACGGAAGGATCCATCCCCCCCGGCAGACGCGGCGGACAGGTCTCCCGCCCAGGGGGCCAGCGCCGGCATGCCCTGATCCAGGAACACCACCATCACCTGGAACGCCAGGAACAGCATGATGCTGATGGCAAAGGAGCAGGTCATCAGGAACAGATTCTTCTTCCCCGACAGGGCGTGGAACACGCCCATGCCTGTCTCCACCCGGAATAGCTTCGTATTGGCGGCATGCCTGTTCTGCGCAAGCTGGGAGCTGCCGTTTATGGCTGTGACAGGCGATACCTTTGCGGCCTTTTTCGCGGGAGAAAGGGAGGCCAGGAGGACGATCAGGAAGCCCACCAGGATTCCCGCCATTATGCCCACGATGCTGACTTCAAACAGCGGCACCTCCGAAAACCTGTCCCCGCTGACGGACTTCAGCAGCAGGCAGGCGGCCCATGTGGCAATCTGTCCCGCCAGCAGGCCCATGGGGACGCCCCTGGCGCTCTGCCTGAACCCCTGGAGAATCACGAAATGCCTCACCTGCCCCCTGGAGGCCCCAAGGCAGCGCAGCAGCCCGTAAAACTGTATCCGCTCCAATACGTTGGTATGGAAGCTTGCGGAGATCATCACCGTCCCCGCAATCAGGACCAGGAGGACTAGGATGGCGGCGATCAGGTACAGGGCCTGCATGATATTGCTCTCGCTCTGTCCCATCAGGCCCAGCAGGGCGGTATTTTCGGAAATCTGGCTGTCCGAAAGGCCGTACTGCTCCTTTATCTCCTCTATGGCCCTCTGGATGCGCGCACCGTCCCTGAACCGGATGCGGTAGGTGGTGCCCTCCGCCGCGTCCTCGTCCCCGATGGCCAGGAATCCCTCCTCGCTCAGGGCCATCCCGCAGATATCCGCCTTCAGCATGGAGCCCATATCCCTCAGGACGCCGGTGATGCGGTACCGCTTCTGCCCGCCTCCCGGTACCGTCACGGTGACGTCGTCGCCGATGGTCAGGCCAAGCCGCTCCATGGCGCTCTCATTCAGCAGGGCCTCGTCCGGCAGCACCGGGTATGTGCCTTCCGTCATGTCCATCTCCGTCAATGCTTCCATAGTGCCCTCCGCCGCTCCCGCGAAACTGACAGGCATGTCATTTAGAACCCCCGCGCTGCCCTGATAGACCCATCCCGACAGGGCCACGTCTATCCTGGCCGACACCGCTTCCGCCGTCTCCTGCCCCACGTCGCGGAGGGCGACGTGGTATTCGCCGTTGGTCTTGATGAAATAGTTCTTCTGGGAGCGCATGGCCATGTCCGCCATGCTGAAGATCGCCATGACCAGGCATACCGAAAGGGTGATGCACAGCACGGAGATCCGGTTGTTCCTGCGGTGGATTCTTTCATATTGGGGTATCAGGCCCAGATAGCTCTTCATCTCGCCGTCACCCCCAAATCCTTCAATCTGCCGTCGGTCATGCGCAGCACCCTGTCCGTGGCGTCCGCGTGGCTTTCATTGTGGGTGATCATCAGGATGGTCTGGCTGTACTTGGCCGACATGGACTTCAAGAGGGCAATCACCTCCCGGCTGTTCCCGGAATCCAGGTTCCCGGTGGGCTCGTCCGCCATGATGATCGCGGGGCGGGCGGCCAGGGCCCTGCCAATCGCCACCCGCTGCTGCTGGCCGCCGGAGAGCTGCCCGGGCAGATGCTTCCTGCGCTCCTTCAGGCCCAGGATGCCCAGAAGCTCCTCCACATACCTTCTGTCCGGCTTCCGGTAATCCAGCAGCAGCGGGAAGGTGATGTTCTGCTCTACATTCAGCTCCGGAATCAGGTGGAAGGACTGAAAGATGAACCCGATGTTCCGGCGGCGGAATACCGTCAGCTCCTTTTCGGGCATGGAAAAGACCTCCTGCCCGTCAATCAGCACCTTCCCGGAGGTGGGGTTGTCCAGCGCGCCCACCACGTTCAGGAGGGTGCTCTTCCCGGAACCGGATTCTCCTACAATCGCGATGAATTCCCCCTTGCCCACGGAGAAGTTCACATGGTCCAGGGCCTGTACCCTGGCTTCCCCTTTCCCGTAGGTCTTGCATAGATCCTGTACTTCAAGAATGTTCATACCTGCTCCTATCCGCCCGCTTCGGCGGGCATTTATTCGTGTATGAAACCATCATAGCCCATGGGTCTTACTTTCACATGAATTCCGTCTTACTGTTTTGTAAGATTGACCCTTCTGAAAGATTGGCTGACTCGTCAGACTTGCCCTTCTGTAAGATTGGTTGATTTATCAGACTTACCTCTCCGTAAGATGAAAGAAGCTCAGTACGAATCTGCTGCCCTGCCCCACCCTGCTGGTGACGGATATCGTCCCCTGATGGGCCTCCACAATCGCCTTGGCCAGGGGCAGGCCCAGTCCGATGCCCTGGGTATCCTGGGAAAAGCGGCTGCGGTAGAAGCGTTTGAAGATATTGTGGATGTCCTCCGGGTGGATGCCTTTCCCATTGTCCTCCACCACGATGTTCGTCAGCAGGGCCGTCCTCTCCCAGCCGATTAGGATTCTTCCGCCCCTTCCGGTGTGCTCCAGGGCGTTCTTCACCAGATTCCCCAGAGCCTCCGACAGCCAGAGGGCATCGCAGCACAGAGTGACATCACTCCTCCCCCGCAGGACAATCTCCTTGGATTCCCGGGCGGCCAGGGTCTCGAAGCGCTCCGTCACGTCCCGGAGGAGCATTTCAAGGTTTTCCTCCGCCTTTTCCAGCCTGACGGAGCCTGCGTCCAGCCTGGCTATCTTCAGCAGCGTGTAGACCACGTCCTCCACCCGGCGTATCTCCCGCAGGGACTTGTGGCCAAATGCCCGGATCGTCTCCCTGTCCGCGCTGTCCTCCGCCATGATCTCATGGTACATCCGAAGGGCGGCCAGCGGCGTCTTCAGCTGATGGGACACATCCGAGATCATGTCCTGCAAAAACAGCCGCGTCTGTCTCTCATGCTCTGCCTGGGCGGAGAGAATCGTGGCCAGCTCATTGATCCTGTGGAACAGGCCGTACCAGGCTCCCGCCTCCTGGCTGTGGATTCGCCGGTCCGTGTCCCCTTCCAGGAAGCTGGCGATCACGGCGTCCGCCTTTGCAATCATGGCCCTCTGGCTTCTGATGTAAAACCCCACCGTCACAAAAACCGCGGAAAAAATGCCAAAAAGCATACCACCAAACAAGATGATGGTATGCCTCCTGTAAGCGGCCACAGCAGGAATCAGAACAGAATCCGTGTCTTCGCTGTAGCCTGCCGCATGCAGGACCCGCCTTCCTGCCTCCAGTTCAAAGACAGTTTTGTCTTTCGTAAAGGCGGCTGCCACAGCCTCCTCCGGATGACCCAGCAGATAGCCCGCCGCTCCGTAATCATGCTCCACCATCGTCTTCCGGAAGTCCCTTGTCATCCACAAAACAAGCATGACAGAAACCGCCAAAGCCAGAAAGAAAATAGCCCACAGCCGCCAAAGCAATGCCCGTGTCTCCTTTCCCATCCCCTGCATCCTCCCCTACTTTCACTCCCCCACAAAGTTATTTGCACGCTTCCATTGATAGCCGACCCCAATCTCCGTCAGCAGCATCGTAGGAGAGCCGGGATCGTCTTCGATTTTCCTCCGCAGCCTGCGGATGTACACAGAAAGGGTATTGTCGTCCACATAGTTGCCGTTTCCGTCCCAGAGGCGGTCTAAAATCAGCTCCCGGGACAGGACGCGATCCGGATTTTCCAGGAACAGGCATAGCAGCTTGTATTCCACCAAGGTCAGGGCCAGCTCCGTCTCCCCCTTCCAGGCCAGGCGCCGCAGCGGATCGATCCGGATCCCATTGGATTCCAGGATGGCGTCCCTCTTTTGGAACTGCCCGGAGCGGCGCAGCAGCGCATTGATTCTCGAAAGGACTTCCCCCAGCCGGAAGGGCTTCGTGATGTAGTCATCCCCGCCCATGTCCAGCCCTTTCACGATGCTGATTTCCTCATCCGAAGCGGTGAGGAAGATAATCGGGACGGAGGAATCCTTCCGCGCTTCCCTGCAGATGTCAAAGCCGGTCCCGTCCGGCAGGGTGACGTCCAGCAGCAACAGCCCGTATCGGCCTGCCGGGAAATATCGGTACGCCTCCTTCACGGTGCGGGCATTGTCTACGGTAAAGCCGTTCTTCTCCAGGGTGAACTTCAGCCCCTCGATCAGGCTCAGGTCATCTTCCACATACAGTATCTTTTTATCCGTCATATCGTTTTACCCCTCCGGACGCCTCAGGCATATCCAAAGCAGGACCGCAGCCTCCCCGGCCAGCAGCCCCCACAGGACGGTCAGCAGCATGGGCCAGGCCCCAACGCCTCCCGCAAGGAGCAGCATCCCTGCCGGAAGCACATATTTCCGGGGATGGTGCCATAGGTCGCTTTCAATCTTCCAGTCCCGGATGGGGCAGAGCCATTCCAGCAGCACGGACAGAATCGCGCTCTGCAAGGCAAAGAAAAGGGCCCCGGCCACCATGGGGGCGGCGACGCTCCCCTTCTGTATCTGCCAGCTGCACAGGTATATGCCGTTAGCAGCCATGTTGCACCCGAAGAGGAACAGGCAGTACGGGATGCAGAACGCCCTTCTCTGTCCCGGCAGGAACCGAACCGCCTGCTCCAGGTCGCGGTCACAGGACAGCAAGATGCAGACCGGCGTATTCAGGCACAGAATCGCAAAGCCGATGGGCATGGCGTCCAGCCCGGCCATCTCCCCCAGGAAGTATGGCAGCACCACGGCCACGCCCCACATCACGGCGGTATTGGCCAGATAGTTTCTGTGGCACCCCATGTAGCGGAAAAAGTACCGCCACAGGGACGCGTTTCTGTGCCGCCTGACCGCATGGCCTTTCCCGCCCTCCCACTGGCAGAAGTCGTATCCCTCCGCCCTCCCCAGCAGCAGGACGGCAAGCAGGCCATCCGCAGCCAGCAAAGGAACCATCCAGGGCCTGCTTCCAAATAGCAGAATGGCCGCGGAAACGGCAATGGCCCAAAGGACGCCGACATACCAGTGTCTTCTCAGGGAATAGGCCGCGGCCGCCAGCAGGACGGCGTGGATCATGCAGACCGCAATCCCCAGCAGCTCCATGGGACGCCAAGAGGAAACGGCCAGCAGGACCGCCAGCAGCAGCCCTGTCTTCGTCACCGCCGCATAGGCTCCCAGCGCGGCGACATAGGAAAAGACGAATTCCCCGCGCCCCAGGGGAAGCATCAGCATATGCTCTATCTCCACGGCATTGTCCCTGGCGGAAAGGGCCTGCCACATCACGCCCGCGGTAAAGGCGCTTACCAGGAATATCCGGACAGAGGGCGCAATCCGCACCTGAAACCCGGCAATGTACAGTCCCCAGAACACAATCAGATCCACAAAGAGCGTCCGGGGCAGCCGCTCATATTTTGCCCCAAACAGCTTTTTGGCAAAGGCCTTACCTGTCATCTTCATCGTGCAGCGCCTCCCGGATGTCCGCGGCGTTTATCTGCCCGCGCTCGAATGTCTGCCGGATCCGCCCCTCCTCCAGGACGAATACCCGGTCAGAGGTCAGCGTGATGCTCTCCAGGATGTGGGAGGAGAACAGGAGTGTCCCGTGTTCCTTATACCCGGAAATCTGCCGGTACAGGTATTCCGTGCTCTGGAAGTCCAGGCCGTTGACCGGCTCGTCCAGCAGGAGCAGCCGGGGCTTCAGGGCGAAAGCCGCGATCAGATAGGCCTTCTTCCGGTTGCCGGTGGACAGCTCCTTCAGCAGGACATCCTCATATTCTTCGAAGCGAAAGCCTCGCACCAGCTCCGCCACATCCGGCACCTCCCGTCCATAGGCCCCGCATACATAGCTCAGGTATTCCCGGAAGGTAAAATAGGAGAAGGAGCTGTCCTCGGCAAATACGGTATAGCGGCAGCGCTTAAAATCCTGTTTCCGGAAATCCACGGGGGAGCCGCAAAAGCGGAGGTCGTCCGCGCGGAAGGTGGGGAGCAGGCCGGAGAGCACCTTCAGGAACGTGGTCTTTCCGGCTCCGTTCAGCCCTATCAGCCCTGCCACCTCCTGTTCCGCCAGGGCAAAGCTAAAGTCCGAAAGCACCTTTTTCCGGTCGCTGTACCATGCGCTCAGATTCTTGATATCCAGAAGCGCCGTGTCCATATCATCTGCCCCCTTTGCCGTCTTTTTCTCTTTTCCATATCGTGTATGCGGAATACAGGAAAGCGATTGCCAAGATGATGTATAGCCCCATCATGGGGAAGATTCCTGATATGCCGCAGGCGATAGCTGCTGCCAGCCAGATCAGGCCTATGATTCCGCGAATATATGCATGGCGCATTATTTTTTCCTCCTCTGATTACAGTCCTTTGTCCGCTAAGATTTTGTCGAATTTCTTCTCCGACAGGATTTCATGGGTCACAAGCTGACCGTCATGGAAAAGGGAAAAGGTGGTAAACGCCGAAGGCGCGTTTTGGGCGTCCTCTCTGGTTCGGATATGGACGGACTGAAAGCCCTTGTATGCCATGTATACGGGGTCGGAGAGGAATCCCATCTTCTTTTTGGAGGACAGGATTACAAGCCCCTTTTTCCCTTTCTCTCTGCTGTCCTCCATGCAGGCATCCAGCAGGAGGTTCGAGTATCCATGTCCCTTAAGCTGCCCGGATACCCAGAGGCAGTCGATGTACATATAGTCCTCCGCCTCCACGGGGGCCCAGGCATATTCCGCGGGTATGTACTCGATAAAGCATTTCCCCCGGACATTGGCTTTTAGGAAGACAAATCCTTCGTCAATTCTGTCCTTCAGCCAGTTCTTCTTGGACATGACCTGGATGTCCTTGTTATCTTTTAAATCGTTCATTCTGAACTCTCCTCTCCAGCCAATCATTCCCGCCTGGCTTCTGCCCTTGTCAATCCATCTTTGTAAAAAGCACTGTCTGTTCCTTCATGGATATCTTCCCGACCTGATAGCCATATTCCGTAAGCTCTTTCTTGTATTTCAGGAAAGAATGGTCTATGGGTATCCCTGCGATATCCTGTATCTCCTCAAAGGTCAGCTTCAAGGCCTGGCTTCCGTTTTTCTGCACATATTCCCACAGAGCGCTATATTTGCTCATTTTGCCTCCTTTTGCTCCCGGATTCTTGAATCCTTATCCCAAGAACCTTTCTCTTAATCTACAGAACCTCAAAAAGCACCGTTATGAACATGATTCATCTTCTCTCCCACCTGAAAGTCTTTGACAAGGCTCAGCCTTTCACAAGCTGCCTTTTCCTTCTTCGGCCAAAGGAAACCTGGGCTTAATCCATTTGCCGTGAAATGCCCTCTGGATGCCGTGGGATGATCAACAGCACATGGAGGACGAACGCATCCCCCCGGGTCTCCACGCTCATGGCCCCGCCGTATTTCTCCGCTACCGCTTTCACGTTCGACAGCCCTGTCCCCGGCTTCACCATGCCCTTCCCGTGGAAGCTGTTCTCGACCTCCATCATCAGGAAATCCCCCTGGATGCGCCCTGACACGTGGATATACCGCTCCGCGTCGGCGGCCAGGCTTTTGCACGCATGGATTGCGTTGTCCAGGGCATTGGACAGGATGATGCAGATATCGATGTCCCGCAGGCCGCAGGGATAGGGCAGGAGCAGGGAACAGCCCACACGGATCCCCATGCTCCCCGCCAGGCCCAGCTTGCTCCCCACCAGGATGTCCGCCACCGGGTTATTGGTGCTGCAGGGGAAGGACATCTTCTCCGCCATGTCGTCCATGTCCTCCATATAGTTCACCGCCTGTTCCAGGTTCCCGCTCTGCAGCAGCCTTTTTATCACAGCGATGTGGTTCCTGATGTCATGGCGAAAGGACTTTGTCCTTTCATAATGGGCCTTCGCCTCCTCCACATACTGGTTCAGGGAGTGCTCCTCCTGCTCCAGCAGGGAGATTTCCGTGCTGAGCCGGAAGCTCTGCTGCAGCTTCTTATAGGTGAACAGGATACAGAACAGGCTGGCCAGCCCCAGGAGATGTATGACGAGAAGCTGCCCGTGGCTGAACAGATATTCCGAGGGAGCGCCCTCCATCATTATGATGTCAAATTCAAGGGCATTGATATACTCGCTCATGACGAATATCATCAGGATCGGGATAAAGACAAGGTACATATACTGCATCTGCTCCGCGGTGCAAAGGGCCTCCCCGGAAAAGTACCGGCAGACAAGGGAATAGCAGATTCCGGTCAATAGCAGCGACAGAATCTCCGTGGCCAGCATATATACAATGCCCGTCTCACCCTGGAACCCCACAGGCATCAAAGGGAGCAAAATGCTGGACAGATGCTTCATGATTCCATAGCAGAGCAGCATGATTTCGGTCACCAGCGCCGCATACAAAAGGGAGGACTTGAAATCCGCGTGGCAGAGCAGCATCCCGCCTGCCATGAGCAGGAGCACAAGCATCACGAATCCCAGGATTATGGCATATGAGGCAATCTGGGTGACGAAGGCCCCGCACACCGCGAACAGGAAAAGAAAAGGAAGCCTTACCTTCCTTTTCAGAATCCTTGCAAGAAAGCAGAACTGGAAAAGCAGCTCCACGCTTTCCACGACATATACATTGAAAAAATCCAGATATTCGGCCATTTCCCTCCCCCCGGCAGGTTCTCACATATCCTTCATATACTCCAGAATCACGCTGGAGAATTCTTTTCCACGCAGCCGTGATACAGGGATTCCCCTGCCGTTGTCCATATACGCCGTCCCGTTCTTATAGCCCCTTAAATGCCCCAGATTGATCAGGAAGCTTCTGTGGCACCGGAAAAAACGGCTGTCCAGCTTCGTCTCCAGGTTCTCGATCCGCTCATAATAGTCCACCACCTCGCCGGAGGCCAGGTTCAGGTAAATCTTCCGGTCTATGATTTCACAGAAGACGATGTCCTCCTTTTGGATGATGCGGCTCTCATATCCCTTCTGCACCAGCAGGCTGGACCCGCCGGCGCTGCACATGGACGCAAGCAGGCGCTCCATGGTCTTCTCGAACCTGGCTTCCTCAATGGGCTTGACCAGGTAGTCGTAGGCCTGCACCTCGAAGGACTGGAACACCATCTCCTGCAGCACCGTGATGAAGATCAGGAAGCCCCGGAACTTCCCCGCCCGGAGCCTCTTCGCCGTCTCCATGCCGTCCATGCCCTTCATCTGGATATCCAAAAACAGGATGTCTATCTGCCCGTCGTATTCCAGCAGCTCCCGGCCGCAGGAAAACCGCCGGATGGCAGTCTCCCTGTTTCTCCTGCCAAAAAATGCGCAGGCCAGCTCCTGTATCTGGTCGGACATGTATTTTTCATCGTCACAGATTGCGATACGAATCAATGCGCCACCTCCCGGCTGCCGTTTTCAGGCAGATATTTCATTATAGCCTGTCCAGGGCGGCAAGACAATGCATCTGCCGTAAAATGTTTTTTGGATGCTGTAGGATGCCGCATGGAAGCTTTTCCGCTTCCGCCCTAGATGTTTTGAGGTGGGGGCAGCCTCGTCAGCCGTCCCCACCTCGTTTCTTTTGTGGTCATGATTCCTTTTTATCGTCCTTTTTATCGGCTTTCTTTTCCTCCCGGTGGAAGTACTTGTCCAGCTCTTTCCTGGTGTCCTCCGACATCCCCTTCTTCACGGGAAGCACCGCCGCGTTGCCTACGTCCCCGATGATCCGGATTGCGAAGGCCACGTTCTTCTCCATGGCCTTCTCGCTGAGGGTGGGCAGCAGGTCGTGGATGGTATGTATCTCCGCCGTGGAGCTCTCCCGGCTCAGCCCCAGGGCCGGGATATCCTTGTCGCAGAAGGGGGCGGAGTCGCTGGAGTGGACTCCCGTGCCGATTACCGCGGAATACCCTGCCAGCTTGCAGTACTGCTCCACGAACGTGGTCAGCTCCTTCTCTCCCGTGACGCAGATTTTGTTGGCCCCCAGGGCGGTGCCGCACATGTCGAAATTGAAGCAGAAGCCAATCTTCTCCAGCAGATCCTCATGCTGCTCCACATAGGCCTTGGAGCCCAAAAGCCCCAGCTCCTCGCTGCCGCACCAGACGAACCGCAATGTCCTCCGGGCAGGGTGTGCCGCGAAATGCCGGAAAATCGCCAGAAGGGCCACAGTGCCGGTGGCATTGTCCCATGCGCCGGTTCCCACCGGGACGGAATCGTAGTGGGCGGTGAGAACGATGCTCTCCTCCTTCAGGTCTGTCCCCGGGATGACGGCCGTAATGTTCCTGCTCTCCGGTTCCGTGTCCTCCTGCTCCAGGGTCAGGTGCACCTTCTTTACCTCCTCCTGGATCAGCCGCAGTGCCTCCGCCGAGGGGATGGCGAAGCCGGGGATGGCCCCGTTCCTGGTGAAATGCTCCCGCAGCCGCCTGGGATACAGGGAAACCGCCTCTCCCGTAAGGTAATATTTCCCCTGGAGCGTCAGGAACGCCGATGCCTTGTGCTCCACCAGCCTCTTGTAGACCTCCTCGTCCCCCAGACCGTTCAGCAGCACCGCCTTGCCCTCCAGGCTTCCGATCCCGGCGAAGTCGATTTCGGAAGCGCTGTCCAGATATACCAGCTCGCACTCCCTGTCGATGTTGCCGGAGCGCAGGAAGGGCACGCAGGGAATCTCCCGGCCCGCCGCCTGGACGGCGCATTTCGCCACCTTCGCGTCAGGTATCCGGAAAGGCATGTATTCTCCCCGGATGTCCTCCCGGCCTGCCTCCTGGGCGGCCCGGCCTACTTCTTCCATAATCAGCTCCCCGGCCCGCTTCTCCTCCTCGCTTCCGCCTATCCGGACGAAGCTCAGCTCCTTTACCATAGTTAACAGTTCCTTCATTTTCTGCCTCCTTGTGTCATCATTTATCTATTATCAGCCGCCTGAAGAATCCGGCTTCTGAATTCCCTGACCTACGGAACGCTTTCCATGGCATATTTTACCCTGAACCAGGAAAGAATCCTGTTTTTGTCACCGCTTCCCCGCAGTCCTGAGGATTCGGTCCACTGCCGCCTCCGCATGCACGGGCAGGCTTCCGGGCGTGACCCCGGGCGCGTCCTCCTGCCCTTCCGCCCCTGCGTGGAAAGCCTGCAGGGCGTATCTGGCCAGCAGACCGGAAACCCGGCCTCTCTCGATGGAATCCTCCGCCCCCAGGACGACGACTACAAGGTCATGTTCCACGGCCCCGTCATCCGCGACCAGGGACGTCACCAGGCAGGCTCCGGCCTTGTTGGTGGTACCGGTCTTCAGGCCGGTGACCTGGGGGATGTTGCGCAGGAGCGGATTGCTGTTGCGCACCTCCAGGCCCAGAGATTCCAGCACGGCTGTATGCTGGGACGTGATATCCGTAATCTGGGGATAGACCTTCAGCATATACGACACCAGCCGGAACATGTCCTGGGCGCTCATGCGGTTCTGACGCTTTGCGGGAACCGGATCCTCCGTGTAGGCGGGCAGGCCGTGGCTGTTGTAGAACATCGCCTGGACAAGCCCCAGTTCCAGCGCCCTCTGGTTCATCATCCCCACGAAGTTCTCCTCCGAGCCCGCGATGGCCTCCGCCAGGCACAGGGCGCACTCATTGCTGGAGGGCAGCAGGGCGCCTGTCAGCAGCTCCTGCACGGTAATCTGCTCCCCTGCCTTCAGCGGGATCACACCGTCCGAGGATTCCGCCAGCATCTGGGCGGCCTGGGAGATGGTGACGGACTGCTCCGGTGCAAGCTGTCCCGCCGAGATGGCCTCCATGGCCATCAGGCATGTCATCAGCTTGGAGGTGCTGGCGATTGGGTACGGGGCATCGGCCTGATACTGGTAATAGATTTCCCCGGTGGTGGCGTCTCCCGCCAGCACGCTGTTGACCCCGTAGAAATAACCGGCCTGTTCCAAAGCCTCGGGCGATACCCGGAAGGGCTCCCGGGTATTGATCTGCAGGATTCCCGCTCCGGGGGCAGTGACGTCCGCATCCAGAATCATGGCCAGATCCGCGGCCATCATGAAACAGTCATAGTAGCCCGAGGGCAGCATCATGATTATGGTATAGTAGAACACTTTCTCCCCGTTTAGCGTAAATTCATTCCTCCGCAGGGAGGCATCCGGGAGCTCCTCCTCTCCCCAGGGGGCGTTCTCCCCTCCCAAAGGCGCGTAGGCCTCTCCCAGGTTCAGGGAGACGGCATTTGACGCCACATCCAAAGAGAAGGATTTTTCCGTGCCGTTCAGCACCATGGCCGTGTCCCGCAGGGACAGGTAGGTATTGTTGTCGTAGTCGCAGTCCAGGGTCTTTACCGCAGCGGCGCCGGATTCCGTCTGCACCTGGCAGGCTCCGGGAATCTGGTAGCCTGCCACTGCCCTGGACGGCAGGACGGAACATATCAGAATCGCGCACAGCAATAGGGCGCTTATTTTCTGCAGGATCGTTTTCATCTAGACTCCTTTCTCTTCCCGGAGGCCATGCCCCGGCAGCCGCCACCGCCTGAAACCGGGCATGGCGCTGAAATCGGTTGCCTGTTACCTGTTTTCGGCCTGGCTCAAGGTATATATCACGGGATAATGCGTCTCAGCGGAGTCCAGGGAGACGGTGCCCGAAGCATCCTCCGCCTCCCCGGACAGAATCAGGTTCGGCCCTTTCCGGATATAGCGCTCTGCCCGGACAGCCCCGGGCCCGCCTGCCTCGAACTGCCTGGTCAGGACGCCCTCCAGGGCTGTATAGGTGCCGCTGCCGTCATACTGCGCCTGCAGCTCTTCCAGGGAGGGCAGCAGGGCCGGGCAGCAGGTCGTCAGATAGGCCACGGTGGACATGCCGAATGTCTCGTCCACCAGGGCTTCGATGCTTTCCCCGTCCATGCCGCCCGTGTAGCCGGCCATGCGCAGCCTCTCGGCCACAAGGGACCGGAATGCCAGGGCAAACGCCTCATAGGCCGCCTGGCTGCAGGCCTCGTAGCTTTCCGGCAGGATGCCGGAATGGAAGGTTCCCTCCGAGCGGGCAGTCTCTTGAAAGCCCAGATTGACCTGGACGGTCAGATCCGGCATGTAGGATTCCATCTCCTCCAGGGAGATGGAGACGCCCTCTATGTCCTGCAGCCAGTCAAGGGCCGTGACAGCGGCCCGGCCGCTCATGTCCAGCTCGGCAGTCCACTCCCCGGACAGATTCCTCTCCCCTGGCTGGAAGAAATACAGATAGGCAAAAAGCGCTGTGAAAGAACATAAAATCAGGAATAGCAGCGTGCATATGGTATTTTTTATGGCTCTTTTCATAGAAATCCCCCCACTTACCTAGTAGGCTCCTTTCCGGAAACACGTCCTCAGGAAAGGCTTTACTACGTTCATATATTTAAGGTAGCGTATTTTGAAGGAAATGTCAACGGCAGGAGCCACAACATCGCTTTTCAGCCCATCTGTTGCCAATCGGGGCAAAACATGCTACAATCACGGAAGCGGCATGCCAAGACAGGGATGCTGTGGAAGTCAGACTATCAGCAGAAACGAGGAAACTTATGAAAGAGACAAAAAAGCAGAATGGAAAAAACAAAAGGAGTTCATGGAACTCCAGGCAGGTTGTGGCCATGGCCGGTGTCGTGCTGCTGGTCCTCCTGTATGTCGTCACCCTTATCGCTGCCATTGCAGACAGCTCCCAGTCCTCCACATGGTTCCGAATCTGTCTGTTCGCCACCTTTGCCCTGCCCCTGGTCATCTGGATCTATTCCTGGATGCACGGCAGGCTCACAGGGAAATCCGCCATCGGCGATCCCCAGAGCCCGCCGTCCACGGAAGATGTCTCTGAGAAAGTCGGGGAAAAGCCTGTCAAGTAAGGACAGAACCGGGCATGGCGCTGACAGACATTGTCAGCGAACTCCCAGCCCCCGCAGTTCTTCCTCCGCCTGCTCCTTTGTCTGGAAGCAGATTCCGTAAAGATTCAGAGCACGAGCCGCCTCTACGTTGGCGGCGGTATCGTCCAGGAACACGCTCTCCCCGGCCTCCAGGGAATACCTGGAAAGCAGGCGCCTGTAGATTTCCGGATCCGGCTTCACCACCTTCTCCCGGTAGGACAGGATGCCGCCGTCCATATAGGGCAGAAAGTCCAGGGCATCCGCGCAGTCCTCATAGGCCTTTTCGGAGAAATTGGACAGATAGTATACGCGGTAGCCCTTCTCCTTCAGCTCTTTCATCCAGGGAATGGCGTAATCCCGCTTTGTCACCATGCCCGTCACGTTGCCGTAGGCCCGGCGCAGCTCCTCCTCGATTTCCGGGTCTTTGGCAATGAACGCCTGCATCAGCTCCTCCAGAGACCATACGCCCCGGTCGATCTCGTTCCAGAGGGGCGTCTGCACTGAGGCCTTCGCGATCCGCTCCACCATTGCCTCATCGAAGCCTTTATCCTGCAGGAATCCCTTCCATCGAAAATCCGTCAATACATTACCGATATCAAATATAATATTCCGAATCATACATTCTCCTTTGCCGTCCCCTCATCAGGAACCGCAGCAATTCCTTACGCCCCGCGCATGATCTCCAGCAGCTTCCCGGCCGCCGCCCCAAGGGGGCCCCTCCGGCTGGTGACCACGCAGAACTGCCTTTTGGGTATCATTTTATTGAATCTGAGCTCGAACAGCAGCCCGCTGTCCAGGGCCTCCGTGGCAAAGTCCCTGACCACGCAGCCTATCCCCAGATTGCGCAGCGCGAACTGGACGATCATGTCGCTGGTAGACAGTTCGAACTCGGGCTGCGCCGACACGCCGTTCTCGGCCAGATAGGCATCCATGTAGGCCCTGGTGCTGGTGCTTTCCTCCAGGCAGATCAGGGGCAGCTTCTCCAGCTCCTGGAGATCCAGCATCTTGTTTTTGTAGGAGATGAACCTGCGTCCGGCTACGAACACGTCCTCTATCTCCCTGACCGATTCCGCGCCGATGTCCCCTTCCTCCGAGAAAGGAGTGCTCACCACGCCGAAGTCGATCGCACCCGCCCGCAGGAGCTTCAGGGTCTCCGGGGTGGGAGCGTTGGCCACGCTGACCTTGATGTCCGGATACCGCTCATGGAATTCTTCCAGAAAGGGCAGCAGATAGAAGCGCAGGGTCATGTCGCTGGCGCCGATGTGCACCTCCCCCAGCTCCAGGTTCAGCATCTGCCTCACCTTTTCCACGCCCCGCTCTATCTCCCCGTAGCCCTTCTCTACATGGGCATAGAGAAGCTGCCCTTCCTTGGTAAGCCGCACGCCCTTGGAGGCACGCTGGAACAGGGGCACGCCAAGGCTCCGCTCCAGCGCTTTCAGGGACTGGCTTACGGCAGGCTGGGAAATGGAGAGTTCATTGGCAGCCCCGGTAACGCTCCCCAGCTTCGCGGTATAGTAAAATACCTTGAAATATTCCAGGTTCCCCACCATGGCTTTCCATGTACCTCCTCTCCTGTCGCGTACACGCATCCCCCGCGGAGAATCTCCCCTTACCGCGCCAGCGGAGACTCCCTGTAGATGATGTCGTCCCTGCCCGGGCCGTTGCTGACCATGGTGATGGGATATCCGATCTGTCCTTCGATAAACTCGATATAGTTCCGGCAGTTCTCCGGCAGATCCTCATATTTCCGGATGCCCCGGATCTCACATTTCCAGCCAGGCATGGTCTCCAGCACAGGCTTTGCCTTTGACAGCCTGCTGGTCACCGGGAAGTCCGTGGTGACCTCTCCGTCGATCTCATAGCCCACGCACACGGGAATCTGGTCCAGATAGCCCAGCACGTCCAGCACGGTAAAGGCCACGTCCGTGGTTCCCTGCAGGCGGCAGCCGTATTTGGATGCCACGCAGTCGAACCATCCCACTCTCCTGGGCCGTCCGGTGGTGGCGCCGTACTCGCCGCCGTCTCCGCCCCGGCGGCGCAGCTCCTCCGCCTGGTCCCCGAACAGCTCGGATACAAAGGCTCCCGCGCCTACCGCGGAGGAATATGCCTTGCAGACCGTCACTATCTGTTTGATTTCATAGGGCGGCAGGCCTGCCCCGATGGCGCCAAAGGCTGCCAGGGTGGAAGAAGATGTCACCATGGGATAGATGCCGTGGTCCGGATCTTTCAGGGTGCCCAGCTGTCCCTCCAGCAGGATGGTCCTGCCCTCTTTCAGGGCTTTGTCCAGGAATGCGGATACGTCACAGACGTAGGGCGCTACCATGTCCCTGTAGGAATGCAGGGTCTCCAGAAGCTCCCGCTGCCCGATTACAGGCTTGTGGTACAGATGCTCCAACAGGGCATTCTTCAGCTCGCAGACACGCTGAATCTTTTCTTTCAAAAGCTCCTCGTCAAAAAGCTCGCTGACCTGGAAGCCTATTTTCGCGTATTTGTCGGAATAGAAAGGGGCTATGCCGGATTTGGTGGAGCCAAAGGACTTCCCGCCCAGCCTCTCCTCCTCGTACTGATCCAGCAGGATGTGGTAGGGCATGACTATCTGGGCCCGGTCGGACACCAACAGCTTAGGGGACGGGACGCCCCGCTCCACAAGGGACTTCACTTCCCCGAACAGCAGAGGGATGTTCAGCGCCACCCCGTTGCCGATGATATTCGTGATATGGCTGTAGAACACGCCGGACGGAAGCGTGTGCAGCGCGAATTTTCCGTAGTCGTTCACGATGGTGTGCCCTGCGTTGGCACCGCCCTGGAACCGGATGACGATATCCGCCTCCTGCGCCATCATGTCCGTAATCTTGCCTTTTCCCTCATCGCCCCAGTTGGCCCCTACGATTGCCTTGACCATAATTTTCCTCCATTCCCTGCCTTTCGGCGGCAGGATGTCATCCTTGTTCACTTCATTCTATACTTTATATGCTTCCGCTCAGGGAGCAGTTGCGAAATTATTATACTATATATCATATCATAAGTAAAATCAATAAATATTATAGTTATTATAAGTATAAATTATTTTCTGTTTTGGTTTTCCGTAAAATATTGCTTCATGCCCTCCGAGAGCTCCAGCCGTCCGTCTGCCATGACGAACAGCGCCTCCGCGCCGTACTGTTCGGTCAGGGCCATTCCCTTCTCGGGGCCTAAGATGAAGCAGGCGGTGGAGAGGCCGTCGTCCAGCAGGCCATCCTTCATGAGGATGGTGACGCCTCGCACTTCGCTGACGGCAGGGGCTCCGGTCTTTGGATCCAGGATGTGGTGGTATCGCACGCCGTCTAAGTCTACGTACCGCTCGTAGTCCCCGGAAGTGGATATGCACCACTGACCCTCCAGGGTCAGTATGCCGATGCTGTCCGATGTGTCAAAGGGGTTGACGATGCCTACCCGCCAGGGGCTGTCGTCGGGTTTGCTGCCGTAGGTGAGGATGCTGCCGCCCAGGGATATCACGGCTGCTGTCACATCAGGGTGTTGTATCAGCAGGCGATTCAGGTTTTCCATGGCGAGGCCCTTGCCTACGGCTCCCAAGTCGAGCTGGGTGCCCTTGGGCAGGAACAGGCGCAGGGGGCCTGCAGATGCCTCCCGCACAAGCCGCATCCTTTGACTTCCGCATGTGGCCAGCGCCCGGGCCAGCTCCTCCTCCGAGGGCGGCAGGAAATCCTCCACTGCCTCCCCTGCGGCCCATTTGTCGATGTTCCACAGCCGGATTGCCGCTCCCAGCGTCACATCGAATGCCCCGTCGGAGCGCTCCCACAGAAGCTGGCAGCTCTCCAGAAGCACCGATAGCTCCTCCGACAGCAGGAAGCCATCCTCGCTACCGGCGTAAGTATTGGCCCGGTATACTTCGGAAGTGTCCAGCCTCCAGGATATCTGCTCCCGCTCCAGCCGCCTCAGGACTTCCATGGCCTGTTCGGCAAAGTCCTCCGCCTTTTCCTCATCCTTTGTGTAAATGGTCTGCTGCACCACAGTTCCCATGGCAGTGTCCGCATACTGCCATGGCTCCCCGACGGTGTGTCCGGCACTGTCCGCATGCCCGCCATCCCTTTGCGCGGTTCCGGGATTTTCTTCAGCGCCCCTCCATGCTCCCGCAGCCCCGCAGCCGCAGCAGAGCAGGGCGGTCGCTATGGCGCAGGATACTGCTGTTTTCACTGTTTTCAAAAAAAGCTTCATTTTCTGATTCCTTTTTGCTATACTATTTTAAGATGCAAGGACATTCATCAGTACCGGATGCGATGCGATGGTTGCGTCCCGCATCTCTACATTTCATTGACAGAAAGGCCATCCCGCGTGAAAGAGAATCTATCCTGGCGAAAGCCGGCGGCCATAATTACGGCATTCCTTCTGCTTCTGTCCATTGCAAGCCTTCTCTATCTGCTGATTGGCAAAAGTGGGACTGACTATGTCGCGGATATTTTTCAAGACGGTATTTTGATTAAAAGCGTATATTTGAACGATTTATCTGAGACGGGCACCTTTATCATAGAGGGAGAGAGCGGCTGCGTCAATGAGGTTGAAGTCCGTCCCGGCTGCATCGCCATCATCTCCGCGGACTGCCCCGACAAGCTCTGCGTCCATCAGGGCTTCATCAGCGACTCCCGGCTGCCCATTACCTGCCTGCCCAATCGGCTGGTCATCCGGCTGCGGCCTGTATCCGATTCCGCGGCGTCCGATTCCATGGAATCCATAGGTGCGCTGGATGCGGTCACGTATTGAGCTCCGGAAGGCCTTTCCCTGATCCTGCGAAAAAGCACGCGGCCACAGCTACCATTTATCCATCGGTTCAGTGCATCAGAAAGGAAAACCATATGTCCGTCCGAAAAACCGCTTTTTTAGCCCTCTTCACCACCCTGTCCCTGGCCATCTTCGCCGTTGAGAGCGCCATCCCGCCTTTGGTGCCCATTCCGGGCATCAAGCTGGGTCTGGCCAATGTGGTCACATTGATCCTGCTGCGGCATTTCCGCGCCAGGGACGCTTTTTTTGTGCTGATTTCCAGGATACTGTTGTCCGCTTTCCTGTTCGGACAGGCCCTGTCCCTGCTCTACAGCCTGGCCGGGGGGCTGCTCAGCCTGTGCGTCATGGCGGTGGTGATGCGGGTTCTGCGGAAAAAGGCTCTTTTCCTCACCGGGGCCATGGGCGGGCTGACCCACAATCTGGGCCAGCTGGCCATGGCCCTGGCGATTACCCGTACCGGCGGCGTGCTGGCATATCTGCCCTTCCTGATCCTCAGCGGGATACTGACCGGGCTTTTTACAGGGCTTTGCGCGGGATTCGCGGAGAAGCCTCTTGCGCCTTTCCTATCGGATATTCCCTGATGCAGGCTCCGCTTCTCCACGCCTTCCATTAGCCATTTTCTTCGGTGGCTATGTGATAAAGCTCTGCGATTTCACTCAGCCCCTCTCCGCTGCAGGCACATCGCCCTTCTCCTTTTCTTTCTCATACAGCTCCGCAAAATAGGCATTGTCCGCCAGCAGCTCCTCAAAGGTTCCGCTGCCCACGATTCGCCCCTCCCTGAATACAAAGATTCTGTCGAACTCCCTGATAGAGGACAGACGGTGGGCGATGGAGATTACCGTGGCATCCCCCATCTGCTCCAGGACATTTTTCATGACCATGCTTTCCGTCACATTGTCCAGGGCCGAGGTGGCCTCGTCCAGGACGATGATCTCCGAGCGGTCCAGCAACAGTCTGGCCAGTGCCAGGCGCTGCTTCTCGCCGCCTGACAGGCATGTCCCCTTCTCGCCGATTCTGGTGTCCAGCCCCTTTTCCAGAGAGGCCAGCAGGGGCAGGAGCTGTACCCGCTCCATCACCGCGTTTATGTCAGTATCCGGAACCTCCCTGTCAAACACCAGGTTCTCCCGGATGGTGCCGTCAAATACCGGCGTATCCTGTGAGAGATAGGATACCTTTTCATACAGGGATTCCAGCGAAAGGTTCTTTAATGACTCCTGGTCAAAAAGAATGTCCCCCTCCTCATACTTCAACAGCCCCACAAGAACCTTGGCCAGCGTGGATTTCCCGGAGCCCGATTCCCCCACAAATGCCGCCTTCTCTCCCTTTTTGATGGTAAGGCTCACGGCACCCAGCACCTTTTTCTCCTCGCCGGGAGACGCCTGGTAGGAATAGGACAGATCCTCCACCCGAATCTCCCTGCAAAGCGCCGGGAACACAGCGCCCTCCGCAAGCTGCCCGTCCTCCTTCAAATCCAACACCCCCGCGAACCGCTGCCATGCCGTCTGGTTCAGCTTGTACTGGACATAAATGACGTTGAAGATGGCGATGGGGACATAGGCGTTGTCAATCAGCGTAATCAAGGCCACCACGGCTCCCACGGTGAGATGGCCGTTCTGCCAGGCGTAGATCAGGATTCCGACGTCCAGGCAGGCCACCAGCAGGGCAAATATGGTGAAAAAGGCCTCATGGATCATGGTCATCTTTACCTTTGCCGCTACGATGATTCGCTTGGCCCCCAAAGCCTTCCTCACCTCGCCGGGAAATTGGCGCTTCATCCGGAAAATAGGCATTTCCATGAACCCTCGCACAAGGAAGTGGTTCAGCTCCTCCTCGTTGGTCAGTATCTTTTCCTTTATCTGGTACAGTCCCTTGAGCAGCAGGTTGGTGACAAAGAAGACCACCACGTACCCCGACAGCAGGAAATAGGTTATCTTGGGGTCTATCCTCCATATAAAGAACAGGCTGAACAGGATTGTGGGCACCAGGTTCCTCACCACCTCGAACCAGAAGTTATAGAGGACTCCCTTTCCTGCGTTGGCGCCGTTTTCAATCTGCTGTATCAGCTTCCCCGTTCCCAGCTTCTGGTATTCGGCATAATCCATCCTGCCAATCTTCTCTAAGGCCAGCAGCTTGAAGTCCAGATAGATTTCATTTTCCAGCTTTACCGTGGGATACACGTCCACATAGTTCATCCCATAGGTCACGCAAAGGACCACACCGTAGAACAGAATGCCAAAAATTGATATCGTCCTGTCCGACAGTCCGTCCACGATTCTCTGAAAGCAGTTGGCCTTGTAGTTTGCCATAAAGGCATTGAACAGTCCTATGGACAGGTATACGATCACCCAATTTCTATTCTTTTTTAAGATTTCTTTCATATAGCGCATAACTGTACTCCTCTTCTCATGGCTTTTGCCAGTGCGTTATTTTGCATTTTCCATAGAAACAGCACAGTTGCGGCTGTCAGCAAGTTTCTTTCTCCTCAGCACAATCTGCCAACAGCTCAAATCAACTGTACTGAGTGGTTATCTCGGATATATTTCATGAGCAGCATTCACCTCCCGTTCCTACAGATGCCAGCCGGAATCTTCGTCGAATCAACTTTCCAGGCTTATTTCCACAGACGACGGCCTGTCACCGTCCTCTTCGTTCTTCTGTTCCAGTTCCTTTAAAAGCCCCATCATCGTTTTATGGTTTATGGGATGGCGGAAATACGGTGCTATCTCCGACATGGGCTTCAGGACGAACACCCTGTTCTCCAGGTCTACATGGGGAATCACCAGGTTTTCGCTCTCATAGCAAATCCTGTCGTAAAAGAGGATATCCAAATCCAGCGTCCGGGGGCCCCAGCGCAACGTCCGCTTGCGGCCCTCTGCGTCTTCCACCTGATGGAGCACCTCCAGCAGCTCCTCCGGCTCCAGAAGCGTCTCGATCTCCAGCGCGCCGTTGAGGAAATCCTCCTGCTCCACCCCGCCATAGGGTTCGGTGACGATCATTTTGGACACCTTCTTCAGCTTTATCAGCGGGTGCACCTTCAGCGCCTGTATGCCGCTCAGGATATGGGTCTTCCTGTTCCCCAGGTTGGAGCCTACGGCGATGTATGCCCTGTGCCAGCCTCTCCGCACCTTCACGGACACATTGCCAAATGGCAGGCGGATGGGCGCGTGGGGCTTCTGAATCTCCAGCTCCAGGTCAGCCAGGGCATCGTATTCCAAAAGCAGCGCCTGGGACAGCCTCTCCGCCACCGCCTCCAACAACAGGCAGGTATTCTCCTGCATCCAGTCCGTGATGAAGCGGCATACGGTCCCGTAGTTTATGGTGCGCTCCAGATTGTCCTCTCTTCCGGCCCGGCGCATATTTATATACAATATAGCATTAACATAAAAATACTGGCCGTTCTTCGTCTCCTCCGGATATACTCCGTGGCGGGCGTAGACCTCCAGCCCTTCTATTCTTATCTCGTCCTTTGCCTGTTCTGAATACATGTCCTCTCCTGCCTTCCCTGCGAATCCAGTCAGCCCTGCGCCCGGGGCCAGACAGCCTCCGCCATCCGCACCGCCCTTACGTTCTCCTTCACGTCATGCACCCTGACGAACATGGCCCCCTGACAGACTGCGGCCACGGTGGTCACCAATGTCCCCTCCAGCCTCTGATCCGCGGGCAGGTCTAAGGTCAGGCCTATGACGGATTTCCGGCTGCAGCCCAAAAGCAGCGGGCAGCCCAAAGCTCCCAGCACATCCATGCGGCGGATGATCTCCAGGTTCTGCTCATAGCTTTTGGCGAAGCCCACCCCGGGATCCAGGATGATTTTCTCTCCGGGAATGCCGGCCCGGGCCGCCAGCGCCAGCGTCTCCTCCAAATCACTTACTACATCTCTGACGAAATCACGGTAATCTGTATCTTTTCTATTGTGCATCAGGCAACAGGGCAGGCCGCTGGCGGCTATGGTCTTTGCCATGCCCCCGTCATATTTCAGCCCCCAGACATCGTTGATCAGATCCGCTCCCGCCGCGATGCCTGCAGCCGCCACCCGGGACTTGTAAGTGTCCAGAGACACCGGCACGTCGAAAGCGGCCTTCACCGCCTCGATTACGGGAACCACCCTGGCAATCTCCTCTTCCTCCGGCACGAACGTGTGGCCGGGACGGGTGGACTCCCCTCCGATATCAATGATGTCCGCCCCCTCCTCCAGCATCTCCTCCACATGGCGCAGGGCCTTGTCCCTTTGGTTCCACTTTCCCCCATCGGAAAACGAATCCGGGGTCACGTTCAGGATGCCCATCACATATGTATGTCCTTTGGTCTGAAATTCCCTGTTTCCTATTTTCAAGCTTTTGTCCGCCTTTCCTCATCCGTCTCTACTTATACTGCTTAACGATTTCACTTGCCGTGAAACCAGACTGCATAACGCTGACTGGTTCATTCGCATGATTACATTAGGCAGCATTCAGCGTTATGCAGTATACTTTAGAAGTCCTGTCACACTTCCCATCATGCTGCCTGCGGCACAAACAATCCGTTGTGAAGCTTGAAATCACTTAGCGAGGTACTTTCGAGTTTAGTGATTTCCTTCACACTTCCCCAGCATCCGGAAGAACCGCTCCTGTAGCGCGTCCTCCTGGAATATCCCTCTGGCCGCCACAGTCACGGTCTTGCTGCCCGGCTTCTTCACCCCTCGCATGGTCATGCACATATGCTCCGCCTCCAGCACCACCATCACGCCCCGGGGCGCCAGATATGCCATAATCGCGTCCGCAATCTGCCCCGTCATCTGCTCCTGAATCTGGAGCCTCCTGGCATAGATCTCCACCGTCCTGGCCAGCTTACTCAGGCCCAGCACCCTGCCGTCCGGGATATAAGCGATATGGGCCCTGCCGTAAAAGGGCAGCATATGGTGCTCGCACATAGAGTGAAAGACGATGTCCTTCTCCAGAATCATATCCCCGGCAAGAATGTCGCCCTCCGGAGTCCCCTTCCCTCCGTTTTCCATAGAAAACACTCTGGACAGGGGCTGGGCCACATCCGCGTCCATGCCGGAGAACAGCTCCCCATACATCCTGGCCACTCTGTCCGGCGTCTCGGCCAGGCCCTCCCTGTCGGGATCCTCCCCGATTCCCTCCAGGAGCAGCCGCACCGCCTCTTTGATTTTATCCTGATCTACCATTTTGATTACGCTCCCTTTCCCTCCGCTTTCCCGATAATTTCCATCATCCTCCCCAGATAGGACAGGGAACCGAAAGCAATGATGACATCCTCCTTATCCGCAAGAAGGCGGGCCATCTCCACCGCCTCCTCCAGGCTGTCCGCCGCAGTCACCTTCTCGTGCACCCGCGCCACCGCCGCAGCCAGATCATAAGCCGACAGGGCCCTTGGATTCTCCGGCGGCGTCACCGTGATGATTTGGTCAGCCAGCCCATGGGTCAGCCCAATCACTTTGTCATATTCCTTGTCCCGCAGCATTCCCATGATATAAAGAATCCTCCGGCCCGGAAAATAGCATTCCACAGACTGTGCAAGCCTTCTGGCCGCGTCCTCATTGTGGGCTCCGTCCAGAATGAAATATGGCTTTCGGCCAACCACCGTAAAGCGCCCGGGCCAGTGAGCCTGCGCCAGGCCCTGCCGGAGCTTCTCCTCCCCCAAAGCCCTCCTTCGATTCCTGTTCTCCGAAAGCCCGGCGCTCTGCTCCCGGCTCTGATCGGCGCCTCCCTCCGGCTCCCTGGTTTTCAAAGCGCTGATTCCCAGCGCCCTCAGCCCCTCCAGCGCCGTCACCGCATTTTCAATCTGATACTGCCCCGCCAATGTGATTTCCAGCTTTTTCAAACCGCCATAGTCGAAACGCTGCTTTTCCAGGCCATAATGCACATGCTCTGCCGCTTCGGCAGCTGCCACAGTCAGAGGACAGCCCAGGCTGGCCGCCTGGCCTGCGATCGCCTCCATCACTTCCGGCAGCTGCTCCGCAGTCACCACATGACAGCCCTTCTTGATGATTCCCGCTTTCTGGGAGGCGATTTCCCCCAGGGTCTTCCCCAGGAAGCCCATGTGGTCTGCGCTGACAGGCGTCAATATGGCCACACAGGTATTCTCCACTATGTTAGTCGCATCTAACAATCCGCCCATTCCTGTCTCCAGTATGACGATATCGCACTTTTTCTCCCGAAAATACAAAAAGGCCATGGCGGTCTTTACCTCAAAGGGCGTGGGATGGGGCAGCCCCTCCGCAGCCATCCTGTCACAGACAGCCTTAAGCTGCTCCACATACCGCCCCACCGCCGCTTTCGGGATGAGCCTTCCGTTTACCTGAATCTCCTCCCGATAGTCCGTCACGGCAGGCGAGGTGTACTTCCCCACCCGGTATCCGCCGCATTGCAGCACTGAGGACAAATAGGCGCATACAGAACCCTTGCCGTTGGTGCCCGCCACATGGACGAACCGCAGTTCCTTCTGAGGATCGCCCAGCCGCCCCACAAGCCGCCGGATGCTGTCCAGACCTGGTGAGACGCCATATTTCCCTATCTGTTCCATATAGCCAAGCGCTTCCTTATAGTTCATCTGCCCACCTGCTCCCTCAATTTATCCGACCTCAAGGCAAATCCTTCTCCCCAGGCTCCCTCTTCCCCCAAAAGGAGGCATCCCCGGGATTTTCCCGCATATTTTCCGCTGTTCCGAGCCATACTGATACCGACATTTCCGTTTGCCCGGACACTAGAAGCCTTGCATAACAGACCGAAAAGGAGCGTCCCTCATGAAACAATGCCTGACGAATTTCACGAAAAACTTCCTCAAATGCGGCCTTACCGGCTGGTGCCTGGAAATCCTCTTCACTTCCATGGATGCCCTGCGCCGCCGGGACATGACTTTAAAGGGGCACACCTCCCTCTGGATGTTCCCCATTTACGGCAGCGCCGCCATCCTGTCCCCCATAAGCCGCCTGCTCAGGGGAAAATCCGCCCTGACCAGAGGCCTCACCTACATGAGCCTGATTTTTTCCATCGAATACCTCACAGGCAGGTTCCTCTCCCGGAAGAAATCCTGCCCCTGGGACTACAGGCGCAGCCGCTGGAACATAGGGCGCGTCATCCGCCTGGACTTCGCCCCCTACTGGTTCTTCGTGGGGCTCCTCTATGAGCAGCTGCTCACCCCAGGCCCGAAGAAGACGGACGCATGATATTTCTGGCCCTTCCCCCAAATGCAGGGTTCCGCACTATGCTCAGTCATCCATATCCTCCATATCGTCCGACCCGATATCCAGCATGTTCACCGTGCGCCTCTTCAGCCTGGCCTCCTCGGATTCCCTTAGGATGAAGTCCTTGATTTCCCTGGAGTGCTTGATGTGCTGTAAGATCAACTGGGGATGGGTTGTATCACCGGTATAGCAGATTACAGTCCCCAGCCCGAACAGCTTCTCCCCCAGGCTGGCGCTGTGGGTCACATCCTGCACCTTGTACATGTAGCAGTCGTTCTCCACTGTCTTAAAGAACCCCTCTGCCACCGTGATCATGTCCTCCTTGACCATATATTTCGTAAAGGTAAAGGGAAGCCCCAAAAACGTCCATCTTTTTCTCTCCGTGTATTCCATCCCACGTACCGTCCTTTCCTGTATACAAAATTCCAGGCAGACCGCCTGGCGTTTCCTCTCACCCTAGTATAGATTATTTTTTTGCAAAATACAACTGTTAAAACTTGAAACTCGTCCCAGGACATGGTATCATGAAAGAAAATCATTACAGACTTTACCCAATTGCCGTTTACGGCAATTCCTATTGCACACCGGTTAAATTTACAGTTTAACCCGACTGCAGACTGCCAGCCACGTACTTTTCCTGAGGCATCACCGTAAATCCTGGCTGTCTGCAGTATATGCCGCTCGCGCAGCGATTTTAAGAAGGAGGTTCACGCATGACTGCAAACGAATGTATCAGAGGCCGCAGAAGCATCCGCAAGTTCACCGACCAGCCCGTATCCCATGAGCTGCTGGCGCAGATAGTGGAGACAGCGTCCTACGCCCCCAGCTGGAAGCATACCCAGATTGTCCGCTATATCGCGGTAGAGGGCGAGAAAAAGGCCGCTTTGGCAAAGTGTACCGCCGTTTTCCCCGGCAACGGGAAAATCATGGAGAATGCGCCCATGGTCATCGCCGTCACCATCATCAAGGGGCGCAGCGGTTATGAGAGGGACGGCTCCTTCTCCACCCCCAAGGGCGACAGATGGCAGATGTATGACGCGGGCGTGGCCGGAGAGGCGTTCTGCCTGGCCGCCTGCGAACAGGGCCTTGGCACCGTCATCATGGGATTGTTCGACGAAGAGGAAGCGACCAAGCTGCTTGAGCTCCCCGAGGACAGAGAGCTGGTGGCTCTCATTCCCATTGGATATCCCGCGGAATCCCCCGCTGCACCCAGACGCAAGGCGGTGGAAGATTTATTATCCTATCAGTCATGAGCAGGAGTCGAAGAGGCAAAACTCTTCGACTCCTTTTTCGGGCATCCTGAATAAATAAGAAACGAGGTAAAAGGAACTATGAGACATCTGATGAGTCCCCTGGACTTCACTACGGAAGAGCTGGACAAGCTATTCGACCTGGCGAATGATATTGAGCGCATTCCCGCCAAATATGCCCATGCCTGCGACGGCAGGATCCTGGCCACATGCTTCTACGAGCCCAGCACCCGCACGCGCTTAAGTTTTGAGTCCGCCATGACCAGGCTGGGCGGGCGCGTCATCGGCTTCTCCGATGCGGCCTCCTCCTCCGCCTCCAAGGGCGAGAGCGTGTCCGACACCATCCGCATCATCTCCTGCTATGCGGACATCTGTGCCATGCGCCATCCCAAAGAGGGGGCCCCCATGGTGGCCGCGGAGAAATCCGGCATTCCCGTCATCAACGCCGGGGACGGCGGGCATCAGCATCCCACCCAGACCCTGACGGACCTTTTGACCATCCGCAGCCTGAAAGGGGCTTTGGGCGGCTTCACCATCGGATTGTGCGGAGACCTGAAATTCGGCCGCACGGTTCACTCCCTGATAAACGCCCTGGTGCGCTACAGCGATATCCGCTTCGTCTTCATCTCCCCCGAGGAGCTGCGGGTGCCGGACTATATCACGGAGATGCTGAAAGCAAAAGGCATCCCCTATGAGGAAGTCATCCGGCTGGAGAATGTGATGCCCCAGCTGGATCTCCTGTACATGACCAGAGTCCAGAAGGAGCGTTTCTTCAACGAAGAGGATTATGTCAGGCTGAAGGATTTCTATATCCTGAATGTCGATAAGATGGCCCTGGCCAAAAAGGATATGCTGGTGCTCCACCCCCTGCCCAGGGTCAACGAGATCTCCGTAGAGGTGGACAACGACCCCAGGGCAGCCTATTTCAGACAGGCCAGGTACGGGGTCTATGTGAGGATGGCCCTGATACTGACATTGCTGGAGATTCAGGTGTGAGGGGTAATTCGTGGCAAATGTTCGCAACGGCAAGTATGAATTCACAAAAAGTTTCGGAAAGGATCGACATATGCTGAATGTAGGAAAAATCGAAGAGGGCTTCGTGCTGGACCATATCAAAGCCGGGAAGAGCCTGGAAATCTATGAGCATCTGCAGCTGGACAAGCTGGACTGCACCGTAGCCATCATCAAGAACGCCAGGAGCAATAAGATGGACAAGAAAGACATCCTGAAAGTGGAATGTGACATCGACATGCTGGATTTGGACGTGCTGGCCTTCATCGACCACAACATCACCGTCAATGTGATCAAGAACGGGGAGATTGTGGAGAAAAAGGAGCTGACGCTGCCCAGGCAGATCAGGAACGTCATCAAATGCCACAATCCCAGGTGCATCACCTCCATCGAGCAGGAGCTGCCCCATATCTTCTGCCTGGCGGACGCCAAGAACGAGGTGTACCGCTGCAAGTACTGCGAGGAGAAATACATGTCCTCGGCCAAGTGGACATAAATCAGATAAATTCCATCTGGAAAATGCGGAAAACGGGAGAACGATGCAATCGCTCTCCCGCTTTTTCATCCATAATGCTCTTCCCGCAAAGCCTTACAGCTCCTTGCCCGCGGATGCCGCATAGGGCACGGAACCCTCATACACGGAACTCTGCATAATGATGTCCAGCATCCTCTTCGCGCAGGCCCGGAGCTCGCCCAGGGTAATCGGACAATCCACATCACCCTCCGCCGCGCCCACGGACTTCACGATCTCGTCCACGTCCCTCTGGCTGCCCGGCATGATCAGGTCGTTGCCAGCCTTGACGCAGCCTGCGGCATTGGACGTGCCGTACTTGAACGTCTCGCCGGGATTCATCTCCATGCCGCCCGTGGTGCCCCAGTCGGTCATGACGATTCCGGCAAATCCCCATTCATCCCTGGCGATGGCCGTCAACAGGTCATAACTGTTGGCCGTGTGGGTGCCGTTGATCAGGTTGTAGGAGGTCATGATGGACATGGGCTGGGAAGCCCTAACCGCTATCTCAAAGCCCTTCAGATAAATCTCGCGGATGGCCCTCTCCCCCACATGGGAGTTTACATGCATCCGGTTGTCCTCCTGATTGTTGAACGCAAAATGCTTGATAGTGGTGCCCACGCCGGAATGCCTCTGCACGCCCAGGGTGTCTGCGGCGGCGCACATCCCCGCCACCAGGGGATCCTCGGAATAATACTCGAAGTTCCGCCCGCAGAGAGGATTCCTGTGGATGTTCATGCCCGGGGCCAGCCACAGAGTCACGCCCAGCTCCTCCATCTCCTCACCCACGATATCCCCGGCCTCCTCAATGGCCTCCACATCCCAGGTCTGGGCCAAAAGGGTGGCGATGGGGATGGCGGTGCAGTACTGATAATAGTGAACCGCGTCGGCAGGAATCTCCGGCTTCGGCATATTGCCCATGAGCAAATCCATGCCCGGCATCGGCGCGGCCCCGGCACCCGGAATCAGGTTGCCGTCCCCATCCGCCACGAAGTGGGTGGAAAGGCGCAGCCCGGCAGGGCCGTCCGCCAAAATCATGTTGCGGACATTCCTATCCTCCAGCATCAGGGAGGTGGTATCTCCCGCCGCTCCCGGACAGGCCGCGGAAGCCGCGCCGATGACGGAATCCGAGCCGAAGCCTCCTCTGGCTGTACCCACGCACAGCTCTGCCATCTCCCGAACAGTCAGCTGCCCTGCCAGCTCGTCCAGCGTATATCTGCCGGCCTTTACGTCGTCCATGGTAATCTTCTGCTCCGTCTTCTTCTCCGGAGCGGTTTCCTCGACTTTCCGGTAGACAGCGGTCACGCAGGGAATGTCCGCCGCGCAGATGGAAATCACCGGAGCGCTCTCTTTTTGCGCCGCCTCTCCCTCATAGCTGTAGCAGGCCACGCCCTCCGCGGAAAGCTCCTGCATCTCGCAGTCCAGCGGCAGACGGTTGGAAAGCTTCTCCGTGACGGCCTCCCCGTCCAGCGCCAGCGCCGCCGCTACAGCGGTATCCCTGGAGCTTGTGCCTACGCGCACATAGTATGTCCCGGCCTCCAGAACCCAGACCGCCCTCTCCTCATCATAGGAGGCCATGGCCTTCACGGGATAGGAAACGACAAGCTCCTGGGACTCTCCCGGGGCCAGTTCTTTCGTCTTCTTATAGGCAGCCAGCTCCTGGTAAGGCTTCGCCAGCTTCCCTGCCGGGGCGGAATAGTACACCTGCACCACTTCCTTGCCCGCGTATGTACTCCCGCTGTTGGTCACCTTCACCTTCACGGTGACAGCATTCCCGTCCGCTTCCACATTCTTTGTCTCCACGGTGAAATTCGTGTAGGAGCCGCCGTAGCCAAAGGGATACGCCGGGGCCACGTCAAAGGTATCAAAATAACGGTATCCCACATAGATTCCCTCGGTATAGTATTCATCATCGATGTCGCCGTTCATATGGCTGAACTTCTCGGCGCCGGGATAATCCAGATAATTCTCCGCCCATGTGGTGGTGAGCTTGCCGCTGGGCGACACCTTGCCCGTCACCACGTCCGCCAGGGCATAGCCGCCGATATTGCCCGCCTGGCTCATGAGCAGGATGGCATCGATTCCCTCTTCCCCCCGGAGGAATTTGGTGTCAATGACGCTGCCCACATTTAAGACCACGATAAGCTTCTCATATTTCTCCCCCAGCAGATGAATCGCGTCCTTCTCCACCTGGAAGAGGTCGTACTCGCCCTCCACAGGCCTCCTGTCCTTACCCTCGCCGGAATTGCGGGCGATTACATAGATTGCGGTGTCCGTTTCCGCTCCGGCATCCTCCTCTGTGACGGGAATGATAGCGGGCTCCATGAACGGATTGGTGAACAGCTGCATGAAAGCCTTCTGTCCCTCCTTCTGGACAGTGACGGCGAAGTCCGCAAAATAAGCTTTCCTGGCCGACTCCACAGCCTCATCGTACCGGTCCAGCCAGTCCTTGGTGACTACGGTAAAGCCGGCGGCCTCCAGCCCCTGCTCCACGCTTGTCACCGAGCGACTGTTCACGTCCCCGGAGCCGGTCCCGCCCTTCACCGTGCGCCTGGCCCCGTTGCCGTACAAGGCTATCCGCTTCCCTGTCTCTACGATGGGAAGAGCGCCGTTGTTCTTCAAAAGCACCATGCCCTGGGAAGCTATCTTCCTGGAACGCTCCATGTTCCTGGTCTCCCGGGCGCTGATATCGGAGCTCCTTGATGCAGAAAATCTTGCCATGAAAAATACCTCCTTGCGTGTCCTTCTGTTCCTTTTATCATAACCAAATCTACGGCGTTTTGCAATGACCTTTCTTGTCTTTTACCACCTTATTTCATGCCCACATGCATTTGTGGTGCCTTGCCCTGCATCTGTGCGGCTTACGAAATCTCATCCTCCAAATCTTTATGAAAACTTAAGGCGAATCCAAGCAATTTTTTTAGAAAAAACTGGTACGCTGTCGTATAATGGAAAAAGACAATCATTGGAAAAAGAGGGACTGACATCATGAACCACACAGATACCAAAGACATCTACAGCGGCAACAGCTTCCCTATCGCGGACAGGGGGACTGACGGGCTGACCGCGAAAGAGGTGGAGGAGCGCATCGCCCAGGGGCTTGTGAACCGGGCGGACATCACCACGGACAAGACGACTGCCCAAATCATAAAATCCAACCTTTTTACCTATTTCAACCTAATCTTCCTGATTCTGGCGGTGCTGCTGTGCCTGGTGGGCTCCTACCGGAACCTGACCTTCCTGCCGGTGGTCATCGGGAATACGGTCATCGGCATCCTGCAGGAGCTGCGGGCAAAACGGGTCCTGGACAGGATGAACATGTTAAGCGCCCCTCACGCGGTGGCGGTGCGGGACGGCGTACAGACCAGGCTTCCCTCGGAGGAGCTGGTTCGTGACGATGTGGTAGTGCTCTGCGCCGGGAACCAAATCTGCGCCGACGCGAAAGTCCTGGAGGGAAGCATCTCCGTAAACGAATCCCTCCTCACAGGGGAGGCGGACGAAATCCGGAAAGACCCAGGCAGCGCTCTCCTTTCGGGCAGCTTCGTGGTGTCGGGGCGGTGCCTGGCCAGGCTGGAGCGCGTGGGGGAGGACTCCTATATCTCCAAGCTCACCGCCCAGGCCAAGGCCATGGGCAGCGGCGAGCAGTCCGAGATGGTCCGTTCCATCAACCAACTAGTGAAGTGGGTTGGAATCCTGATCATCCCGGTGGGCGCCATCCTGTTCTCCCAGGCCTATTTCATGAACGGGGAGACCATCCGCACCAGCATCGTGTCCATGATAGCGGCCATCATCGGCATGATTCCCGAGGGCCTGTATCTGCTGACCACGGCGGCCCTGGCCCTGAGCACCGTCCGCCTGGCCGGTCGGAAAGTCCTGCTCCACGACATGAAGAGCATCGAAGCCTTGGCCAGGGTGGATGTGCTGTGCGTGGACAAGACCGGCACCATCACCCAGCCCGGCATGGAGGTGGTGGAAGTCCTGCCCCGGGGCACGGAACAGGATTTGGACAGGCTGATTGCGGATTACGCCGCGGCCATAGAGGACAACAATGCCACTATGGAGGCTATCAGGGCATATACATCGGCGTTTTCCGGGAAAGAACTTTCCGGGAAAGAAATAAGCAGCGAAGAGAATGGAAAGCTCCGCGCACCGATGCGCTCTCCCCTATCCACCCTCCCCTTTTCCTCCTCCAGAAAGTACGGCGCCGTGCGGTTTTCGGACGGGGAATATGTGCTGGGCGCGCCGGAATTCGTGATGCGGGAGGATTATGAATCCATATCCGGTGAAATTGCACCGTATCTGAAAAAAGGCTATCGGGTTCTGGTCATCGGGAAATGTATAGAGGCCGTGTCCGGCATGGATGCAGAAGTTGGCGGAATGGCGCAGGTACCTCCAGACCTGGAATCAGGAGTGCACCCCTTAGGCTATGTCATCCTCTCCAACCCCATCCGGGAAAATGCCGTGGAGACCTTCGCCTACTTTAAGGAACAGGGCGTGGACGTAAAGGTCATCTCCGGAGACAACCCCGAGACCGTCTCTGAGGTGGCAAGGCGCGTCGGCATAGAAAACGCGGAAAGGTTCGTCGATGCGGGAACCCTGGAGTCGGAGGAGAGCTTAAGCGCAGCGGCCAGTCAGTACACTGTCTTTGGCCGGGTGACACCGAAGCAGAAGCAGCTCCTGGTCCAAGCCCTGCAGAAGTCCGGCCACACCGTGGCCATGACCGGGGACGGCGTCAACGACATCCTGGCCATGAAAGACGCGGACTGCAGCGTGGCCATGGCTTCCGGCAGCGAAGCGGCCACCCAGGCGGCGCAGGTGGTATTGCTGGATTCCGACTTCGCCCGCATGCCGAACGTGGTGTGGGAGGGACGGCGGGTGGTGAACAATATCCAGCGCTCCGCCAGCCTGTTTCTGGTGAAGAACATCTTCTCCCTGCTGCTGGCCCTGTTCTCCGCCGTGCTGGCCATCACCTACCCCTTAGAGCCCTCCCAGGTATCGTTGATCGGCATGTTCACCATCGGGCTCCCCGGGTTCCTGTTGGCCCTGGAGCCCAACCGGGAGCGAATCCAGGGGCACTTCATCCGAAACGTGCTGCTCAAGGCCCTGCCAGCCGGTCTGACGGACGTGGTGGCGGTGGGCGCCCTGGTAATCTGCGGCCAGGCCTTCTCCCTGCCGAAGGAGGATATCGCCACCGCCTCCACCTTGCTGCTGGCCGTGGTGGGCTTCATGATTCTGGGCAAAATCAGCTACCCCTTTAACCGCATGAAATGGGGAATCCTTTTGCTGAATATGTTCTGCCTGGTCTTTTCCGGCTTCTTCCTGAACGGATTGTTCGCCATGAGCGCCATGTCGCGGATCTGTATCCTGCTGTTGGTGGTGTTCGCCTTTGCCGCCGAGTCCCTGTTCCGCTACCTGTCCCTGATGGTGGAGAAAGCTGGCGGAACAGACTTGCGCGCAAAGCTGAAAACGGCTCTCTCGGTATTTCTGTTGAAGCTATAATGGGGCATGTCTGCGGGGCATGACGAAAGCCGCCACGGAGGCGGGAATCTCCCCCTCCTCCGGGCGGCCTGGAAAATCCTGACAGTCGCGTCACCTCAAGGGCGCATCGCAGCACCACAGTGCCGTGTCATGTCTCACATCTCCACCAGCTCATACTCCCTGCTGCCGATGCCAAGCTTCTCCGCGGCTTCTACGGTGTGGACGCCGTTCCTGGATTCGATGCGCTCCAGCAGATGATCCCTGCCCGGGTCGTCGGAGGCGTACACCAGGTCAAGGCAGGCCTGGTCCAGTGCCACCGGATCCGTACAGGCCAATATGCCGATATCCCCCATGGCAGGGTCTTCCGCCACGGCGCAGCAATCGCAGTCCACGGACATGTTCTTCATCACATTGATAAAGACGATTTTGTCTCCGAAATAGTCCACGATGGACTTGCTGGCATCCGCCATGGACTCCAGGAAAGAGTCGTGGTCGGAATTCCAGAAGTTCTCCACATCCCCCACTCCATGGATATAAGCCTTGCCGTGGGAAGAGGCCAGGCCGATGGAGATATTCTTCAGCGCCCCGCCAAAGCCGCCCATGGGATGTCCCTTGAAATGGGACAGCACCAGCATGGAGTCATAGTTCTTCATGTGATCCCCCACGAAGTTCTTCTTAATCTTCAGGCCCTCCGGTATGGCCAGCTCCATCTCCCCCTCCTCATCCAGGATGTCCACGGCCGCGATGTCCGTCCAGCCGTGGAGCTTCATGGTGTTCTTATGCGCCTCAGTAGTGTTGCGTGCGCCCTCATAGGCCGTGTTGCACTCCACGATAGTGCCTTTCACCCGGTCCACCGCGGGCTTCATGAAATCCGGCCGCAGGAAGTTCTGGTTCCCCACCTCGCCGGAGTGGAGCTTCACCGCCACTTTTCCCGGCAGCTCCACGCCCATGGCCTCATACATGCGTACCATGGCCTGGGGAGTGATTTCTTTGGTAAAATAGACCTTAGCTTTTCCCATCGTACTGCACCAACCTTTCTGTCAATCTTATCGCCCTGCCCATTCCTTTCCGTGCAGGATGCGGGGCCTTGGGACAGACGGATTCTTTGCCTTTCCCTGTCCACATAAGCCTATTGTATCATAACAGCTTATCCGCAACAAGTCTGAATTTTTCTATCATCCGTTCTCATTGTTCTCATTTTTTAGTTGCCTTTCCCTCCTAAATATGCTAGACTTTGTACAAAGCATTATTTCAAATCCGGTATGGCCGTTAGGGC
>CAJUFO010000046.1 GCA_910585615.1 uncultured Acetatifactor sp. | reverse complement strand
TTGGAAGAACAGACTACAAAGATTTTGAAGTGATTTAATTCCCCCGAATTCGGGGGAATTAAAATTACCACAGCTCAAGACTGTCTTCCGCTTCCACCCACATCTGCATATTTCCTTCAAGATACAATCTTGCATATTCAATCAGGATTCGTAATCGTAATGCCCTGCGAGAAGATATGACACAAGGGAAACTTTAAGGGAAAGCTCACCTGCGATAAAATTTCCCTTAAAATCATCAAATCACAATCGGAATCGGGAAATATCAATTTCACGCTACAATCCGCAAACGCTCCGTAATGCTCCCTTTCTCAATAAACCGGCAGCACATCAGGGGTACTGCCGCTGCCAGGAACAGCATGAAGGGCAGGGCTGCCCACAGGGGAGCCAGCGTATAATGATAGGTCATGCACCAAGTGTTAAGCCGTGAAAAAACCATCGGCATCCCAAACCAGGTCACAGAGAAGGTCACCGGCAGCAGGATCACGGTCAAAAGAACCCCATGGAGCAGGCCCTCTGTGAGCAAAAGCCACCGCAGCTGTCCGCTTGTCATGCCAAGGCTCTGATAGACCGCAAATTCTTTTCTCCGCACCATGGTCTTTGTGACCAACATATTGGCAAAGTTCAGCAGGCCAATGGCCATCAGCACGATCCCCACGATCAGCTTCGGCAGGCATTCATTCAACCTGGCGTTTTGGAAAACTTCCTGATAATCGCTGCGCATCCGGACACTGATCCCCCGGTTCAGGCTCTGTTTATATGAGCTGAGATAGTGCTCAAATTCCTCCTGCCCGTCATGGTCAATGTTGACGGCCAGCTGGCGGATACCCTCATCCGGGAACAGCCTGTCAAATAAGGACAACGGCACAAAATAAGTCAGATGAAAGCTGGACTCCAAGCTGTTGCTTCCGCTTAAAAAGGAGGTATCCCCCATAACGGAAGCCAGCACGGAAAGCCGCTCTCCCCCCAGCTCCACCGTCTCCCCGGCGGCAGGCGAGGACACGCCCTCCACATAAGCCCCTGCGGCCACGACATACCGTCCGTCAGCAAACTGTTCTGCGTCAAAACCACCGCTGGTAATGGGACAGTTATCCAGGACATACCGCAGGTAGGCGTCCTCCAGCGCAATCACGATGCCGTAATAGCTGCCTGTCTGTTCCAGGCAGTCCAGACCGGCACACCAATCGGGGTAGGCAGCCTGACTTTCTCTGCGGGTCATGGTCTCATCATAAGGTTCATTGTAAAAGTCCACGATCCGCTGGCGCAGCCCGTCAGAAGCCCTCAGCTCCACTTCCTTGGATTTCAGGACGCTTACCTCCAGAACCTCACTGCGTCCGCGCAAATCGCCGACGATCTGTTCCGTGATAGCCCGGTTATTGGGGTTATACCGCTGTACGGTGGAAGCCGCAGAGCCGTCCTCGATGGTGTAGTCCCAGGGGGACATCCCGTTTAAGTACAAATCCTCATCGTAGCTGGTGTAGCGAATCCAGGTGGAGCAGAGCAATAACAGGGAGAGCAGCAAGGACAGCAGGGAAAGAATGGTACGCCCTTTATTTCTCCACAGGGAGCGGAGAGCCAGACGAAGAATGCCGACTTTCCCTGTACTGCTGTGCCCCCGCCCTTTCGGCACCCGCTCCTCCAAATTCCGCAGCATCTGTGTGGGCATCCTTCCGCCTGTCCGGACAGCAGGCAGAAAGTACGCCAATACAACGGTTCCGAAGGCACTGAGCGCTGCCAGGGCGAAGGTCTCCCAGGACAGGAAGTAGATGGCCGGATTCTGCTCCATGCCAGTCACGATCCGCGGCGTCACCAGATAGTGGATGCCAAACCCCATCAGCCAGCCGGGGAGCAGGCCGAAAAGGGAGAGCAGCCCAGCCTTCTCCAACAGAAACCACCGGATCTGCCGGGGTGTCATGCCCAAAGTCTTCAGCCCGGCAAAAAAGCGGGTATCCTGATCCATGGCCACATGGATGATACTGTAAATCATCAAAAAACCGCACAGAAGCACCACCAATGCAGGAATGTAGAAAGGCGTGGCCTGCTTGCCCGCCATTTCCATTCTGGCTTCGTTATAGGCCAGATTGGTGGTGTAAGCCACCTGACTGACCCCCTGATCCGCCATGATCTGCTGCGCCTGCCGCTCCAGCTCCTTTGGCTGCCAGAGATCCACCCCCATGGTGACGGACGCCGTATCCGGGTATCCGGGCAGAAGTCCGGCAGCGCACTCCGCTGTCACCCAGGCACAGGCTTCTGTGAAGTTCGTGGGGCTTGCCCACCATCCGCAGAGGGTAAAATCCGTGCTGTGCCCTCCTCCCCTGCTGTCCGTCCACTGAAGGGACACCGGAGCGCCCAGCTCATGCAGAACCCCCAGAGAGTCCATGGTAAATTCATCCAGAGCGATTTCCCCCGCTTTCTCCGGCAAACGCCCCGTTGTAGGAACAGAGAGGACGCTCCGGGCATAGTCCCGGTCGGTTACCGCCAGCTTAACGCTGCGAACCCCCATCATCTCATCGGAGAGCTGCCCCAAAGCGCTGATCCGGACTATGCTTTTTACATTGGGATGCTGGGCTAATTTCTCTGCCTGATGGGGAGTCAACCCCTGGTAGAGGATGTGGCTGGTGGAGCCGTATCGGTACTCATAATTGAGCAGATACGCATTTTCTACGGAGCTGCCCAGGAAAAACGTGAAGGAATACAATCCCGTAATCAAAACCACGGCAAAAGCCAGCAGTAAATTTTTCGTTTTGTGAAATTTGAAATCCCGCCGCGCAAGCGTGTGACATATTTTCAGGTTGTTATTTGCAAGCATGGCACCCTCCTTACGCCTTCAGACGGCCGTCTTCCATACGGAGCACACGGTCGGCCATCTGTGCGATCTCAAGGTTGTGGGTGATCATAATGAGGGTCTGGCGATAGGTCTCCACAGACATTTTCAAAAGCCCCAACACATTTTGTCCGCTTTTTACATCCAGGTTTCCCGTAGGTTCGTCGGCCAGAAGAATGGCCGGCTTCCCAAGCAGCGCCCTGGCAATCGCCACCCGCTGCTGCCCGCCGCCGGAAAGCTGGTGGGGATAGGCATTCAGCCGATCCTCCAGGAAAAGCTGCCCCACCACCTCCCCAAAGAAACGCCGATCCGGCGTACTGCCAGCCAGGCTGAGGGGGAACAGAATGTTTTCCTTTACGGTCAGCGTGGGAACCAGATTAAAATTCTGATACACAAAGCCTACTTTGCCGCGGCGGAATACTGCCAGCTCTCTTTCCTTCAAACCGGACAGATTTACGCCATCTACGATCACTTCCCCCTCATCAGGGGTATCCAGCCCGCCGATCATGTTCAGCAGAGTGGTCTTGCCGGAGCCGGATGCACCGATGATGGCGGTAAACCTGCCTTTCTCAATGGAAAGGTCGATACCGTCCAGGGCTTTGACCTGTGCCTCTCCCTTTCCAAAGTATTTTTTTAAACGATGTACCGTTACGATTTCCATAGCTTCGCGCTCCCTCTGTCCCTTTTTCCTTTTTCCTATACGCTGTTTGCCCATAACAGTTCAGGCCGCCCCTCCCGCAAAGCCAAAAGGCGTATCCTTCGGGCTTTGTGTGCCTCTACGCAACAGTCCGGTGTCCTGTCTGGACTGTTGCGTTCAATCAGCTCAGCAAATACACAGAGAAGGTGGTGCCTTCTCCAACATTTGATTTTACGCTGATATAGCCTTTCTGCCGCGTAATGATCCCGTTGGCAAGATACAGCCCCAGCCCCACGCCTTCTTCGGCAGCCGTTTCCTGCGCCCGATAAAAACGCTGAAAAATATCGTGATAATGCTCTTCCCGGATGCCGATACCGGTATCGGAGATGTCAATCCGCGTATAGAATTGCCACGGGCGGACAGACACAGAAATGCTGCCGCCTTCCGGGGTGTATTTTACCCCGTTGTCCAGGATATTGCCCAGAGCCTCCGCCGTCCACTTAGGGTCATGCTGCACCGTAATCGACGGCGCGCAGTCCGCGGACAACTGGATATTTTTTCTGTCCGCTTTCGCCCATACGGTACTGATCGCCTGGGCGATGGTCTTCTCAAGGGGCGCTTCTTCCATGTGCAGGACAAATGTCCCCGTCTCCAGCCGGGACATTTTAATCAGAGACTGCATCAGAAATTCCAGTTTATTGATCTGCGAGGCCATGGTCTCCAGAAACTCCGCCCGCTTTTCCTCTGTGAGCCGATGCTGCCGAAGGATGTCGGTAAACATCTGGATATTGGCAATGGGGGTCTTCACCTGATGGGAAATGTCGCTGACCAGCTCCTGGATGGTCTGCTTATCCCGCTGGCTCTGCACCTTGCCCTCGTTCATGATGTCATAGTATTGCAGGAGCTTTCCCTGTACCCTGGCTGTCACGCTGTCCTCATAAGGCCGCTCCACCTCCGGCTGCCTCCCGGAGATCAGGGCGTCCAGCGTATCGCATATTTCGTCTGCAAAATGGAAAATCTGTCTCTGCCAAACCCATATCCACAGCCCGGCCAATGCAAAAATGCCCCCTGTCACGGCCAACAGGCTGTAACGGACACCGGAACGGGGTACATATGCCCACAACAGCCGGCACAGCAGGGAAAAAAGCGCCCCTGCCGCCAAAATCATCAGAATTTTCAAAGTTTTCCCGGGCTTCTTCATTGTCTGCCTCCTGTCCAGATATACCCCATCCCCCGGATGGTCTTGATATAGGTATGATCCTCATCCTCAATCTTCGCCCGAAGCCGGTTCATGGTCACGGTAAGCGTGTGGTCGTCAATGAAATTCCCGGCACAATCCCACAGCCGTTCCAGCAGAATCTGTCTGGTAATGATGTTGCCGGCATTCTCTGTCAGCGCTTTCAGCAGCTTGTATTCGTTTGGCGTAATCGACAGCTTTTCGCCGCCCCGCAGGGCCGTCAGCGCGCCAAAATCAAGCAGAAGAAACCCGTCCGTCCAGCGATCCCCATGAGCCGCAGCAGTTTTACTCCCTCTCCGGATGGCCACCTCTACCCGCCGCAAAAAAATCTGCATGTTGAAGGGCTTTGTAATATAATCCTCTGCGCCCAAATCGAATCCGTTCAGCACATCCTGCTCTAAATCCTTTGCTGTCAGAAAAATCACGGGCAGTTCCGGTTTGATCGCTTTCAGTTCCCGGCAGAGGTCAAAGCCATTGCCATCCGGCAGATTCACGTCCATGATCGCAAGGTCAAATGGATCCTCCTGCAAAAGCTGTCTGGCTTTCCGGCAGTTATAGGCCGCCACCGTCAGATAGCCGTTGCTGTCCAGTCCAAAACACAGTCCGGCGCTTAAGGCCAGATCGTCTTCTATGACTAAAATCCTCATTGATTATCACCTTCTAACAGGGTCTCCCTGCACTCCTGCCTCATCACTATGTACAAAATCCAGTAGGAGGCGGCGACTGACCGCCGTCCTCTCACAGCACCGGACATCGGTTCCCGTATCCGGAGCTTTCAACAGTTGACGTGCCCAAACAGTCTGTCACCCCAGAAGGAAATCCAGTGCTCTGATCATTTTAATTCCGTCCTGTGTCTGGGTAAAATCACACTCTAGGGCAATGACGATTTTTTCGTAACTATCCCGGATTTTTCGCAGAGGCGCAAGTTCTCGCTCTCTCGTTTCAGGGGCGTTCATAGATTCTGTAACCTGGATATACTTTTTCTCCTCTGCCCTGGTGGCAATGAAGTCAACTTCCTGATTGTCGATTTTACCAATCGCCACATCATATCCACGACGCAGCAGCTCAAAGTAAATGATGTTCTCCAGAATGTGGCCGCTGTCACCGTCGCGATAACCCAGCAAATAATTCCGCAGACCAATGTCCACAATATAATATTTGCCCAGCGTGCGCAGATACTCCTTGCCTTTCACGTCAAAACGCTTGATTTCATAGAAGATATAGGCTTCTACTAGCGCTTCGATATAAGCCTGAATGGTCTGTACGGCAGGCTTTGTCTTTCGGGTTCCATTCTCCAAAAGCCCCTCGTTGACCAAGGTATTTCCAATGGAGGTAGCAGAAGTGTTATTACCAATATTGTCTGCCAAAAACAAGATGATTTTTCTCAGCAGAACCGGGTCTGTGATATTCCTCTGCCCTTTTCTCTTTTCCCGTTCCAGAATGTCATTGATAACGGCTGCAGAATACACCCCGTCCAAAGCGGCTGTCACCCGGTCGATTTCCAAACCGATGTCTGCCAGCATAGGCATACCGCCAAATCTGGCATAAGTATCAAAGAGTTCGCTTACATCATAGGTTTCGCCCTCAGCATCGGTAATTTTCTTTCTGATACCACCGGCGGGTGACTTCCGCTCTGTCAGGGTATAGCCGTGAAACTCCAGAAATTCCTGAAAGGACAGCGGCAGCACCTTGATCTCCACATATCGTCCGGACAGGTAAGTGGAAAGCTCTGAAGAAAGCAGATAGGCATTGGAACCGGTGATATAGATATCACAGTCAAAGTCTACCCGAAAAGAGTTGACGGCATTTTCCCAACCATGCACCTTCTGCACCTCGTCAAAAAAGAGGTATGTCCGTTTACCAGGGCAAATGCGCGCTTTGACATATTCATAAAACCCTCTTGCGTCCATATCCGGGATACTCATAGACTCAAAGTTCATTTCGATAATTTGTTCGTCTGTCACACCAGTATCCCGCAAATGCTCAGCCATCAGCTTCATCAAGCTGGATTTCCCACAGCGTCGGATACCAGTCATGACCTTAACCATTTCGGTATCTTGAAATGCGATAATCCGGTTCAGATAGAGGTCACGTTTTCGCAGATTTTTTTGCATAAAGAAAGCACCCCCTTTCGCTTAAAATCATATCACAAACCTCTCAGAAAATCAAGTTTATAGAATTAATGTTACAAACTTTTATTTTCAAGGAGTTTGTAACATATTGCAGGCACTTGTCGATATGTGCCGGATATATAAAACGGCTCGGATTATTCCGAGCCGTTCGTGTCAGATTGCGTTGGTCAGTTACCTCCTGAAAAGTTAAGAAAAAACTCCGCAGAAAAACCTGCGGAGTCCATATTCTTGCATTTGTATAATTTTTCTGCTTAACGCTTGCTGAACTGCGGAGCGCGACGGGCCGCTTTGAGGCCGTACTTCTTCCTCTCCTTCATACGAGGGTCTCTGGTCAGGAAGCCTTCCTTCTTCAGAATAGGTCTGTAGTCCGCATCCACCTGGAGCAGGGCTCTTGCGATGCCGTGCCTGATGGCGCCTGCCTGTCCGGTGTAGCCGCCGCCGCGTACATTCACCAGCACGTCGAATTTCTCATTGGTGCCAGTAGCCGCAAAAGGCTGGCGGACGATGACCTTCAGGGTCTCCATTCCGAAATAGTCGTCCATGTTCCTCTTATTGATGACAACATCGCCCTTGCCGGGTGTCAGATACACTCTTGCGATGGATTTCTTTCTTCTGCCTGTGCCGTAGAATCTTTCTGCCTTAGCCATGATTTATTTTCTCCTCCTATCCTTTAGAATGTCAGTACCTCAGGCTTCTGAGCCGCATGCTTGTGCTCAGGCCCGGCGTATACGTAAAGCTTCCTGTACATCTGCCTTCCTAAAGGCCCCTTGGGAAGCATGCCCTTGACCGCCAGCTCGATTACCTGCTCGGGCTTCTTGGCCAGCTTTTCCTTCAGGGTGGTCTGCTTCATGCCGCCTACATAGTCGGAATGGTGATAATAAATCTTCTGATCCAGCTTCTTGCCGGTGACCTGAATCTTCTCGGCGTTGACGATAATCACATAATCGCCTGTATCCATGTGGGGAGTGAAGATCGGCTTGTTCTTTCCTCTCAGAACCTTGGCGACCTCTGAGGCCAGGCGGCCCAGGGTCATGCCCGCAGCGTCTACTACATACCATTTTCTATCGATTGTAGCTTCACTAGCCATAAAAGTTTTCATTACTTTCCCTCCGTATTGCGTTCTCCTTGAGTCTGTATCCCGTGTCCGCCGCATCCTGCAGATGTCCGGGCTGCATTCCACGTTTCGCCGGGACGGTTTTTCTATTTTCAAATGCTTCGCCGGGGCTTTGGCTCGGCATTCGGAATCGTTGTCACACTTGGTTATTTTACTATAACCGGTATCTTCTGTCAATCATTATTTTCCAAAATATGCGGAAAAATTACGTGGAAATCATAAAAACTCGTAGCGCACCAGCGTCAGCCCGTGGGCCGGGGCGGTAGGCCCTGCGGCGGCACGATCCGCGGCCTCCAGGATATCCCGCATGGACTCCGGCTCCCGCTTGCCCTGCCCTACCTCCATCAGGGTCCCCGCTATGATCCGCACCATATTGTAGAGGAAGCCGTTGCCGCACACACGGATGACCAGATCCTGGCCCTGCTCCTCCACCCACAGCGCGTACAGCGTCCTGACGGTGCTGCGCACCTGTGCCCCGGTCTGGCAGAAGCTGCGGAAATCATGCTCCCCCTCCAGGTAAGCCGCCGCCTCCCGCATGCGCCCCACATCCAGGGGATGGTAGGTGAAATAGGAATACAGCCGCTTCACGGGCTGGGGGAACTCCCCCCGGTAGATCCGGTACTCATAGGTCTTGCGGCTCTCGCAGTACCTGGGATGCCAGTCCCCCGGGACTTCCTCGGACTTCTGGATCCGGATGTCCTCCGGAAGCCGCTGGTTCAGCGCATAGGCAATCTTCCCCGCGGGCATCCGGGACAGCGTGTCGAACACCGCCACGTTCCCCAGGGCGTGCACCCCGGAGTCCGTGCGGCTGGCGCCGATGACCTGTATGGGCTCCTTCAGGAGCTCCGTCAGGCATCTGTTCAGCTCCGATTCGATGGTGATTCCATTGTCCTGGACCTGCCAGCCGTGATAATTGGTGCCGTCATAGGCCACTGTCATGCGGATGCGCTTCTTCTCCATCTCCTGTCCTTTCTCTCCCGCCAGGCAGCCTGCGGCTTTCCGGCGGATGTATCTGTCTGATGCGTCCTGCCGCTGTATCTGTCCGCCAGGTCTTTGTCCGCCTCCCCGGACGGAAGATATGCGCGTAATCTTTCAGAACCGCAGCCTGCCCGCCGTTATGCTGATCGCCAGATAGGCCAAAATGCATATCTGCCCCAGCCTGTCCCGCCTCTGATAGATAAGGGGCTTCATCTTCGTCCTGCCCTCCCCGCCCCGGTAGCACCTGGCCTCCATGGCCATGGCCAGGTCGTTCGCCCTGCGGAAGGCGGAGATGAACAGGGGCACCAACAGCGGCACCAGCGCCTTGGCCCTCCTCACGATGTTCCCCGTCTCGAAATCCGCCCCTCTGGCGATCTGGGCCTTCATGATCTTGTCCGTCTCCTCCAGCAGAATCGGGATGAAGCGAAGGGCGATGGACATGATCATGGCCACCTCGTGCACCGGCACCCGGAAAGCCTTCAGGGGCTTCATCATGCTCTCCATGCCGTCCGTCAGGTTGTTGGGGGTGGTGGTCAGGGTCATCAGGGAGGAGCCGATGATGAGCATGGTCAGGCGGATTGCCATGGTGACGGCCGTCCGCAGGCCCTCCACCGTGATGGTCAGTTTCCAGACGGAGACCAGCTCCCTGCCCGGTGTCAGGAACAGGTTGAAGGTCACCGTGATCAGAAGCAGAAAGACGATCGCTTTCATCCCCTTTACGATGAACCGGAACGGCACATGGGAAAGGCCGATGACCGTGGCCAGAAAGACGGCCGCCACCCCATATCCCAGGAAGTTCCGGAAGAAGAATAAGGAAATGATGTAACCTAAAGTCCCCCCCAGCTTCACCCGGGGATCCAGCCTGTGGATCACGGATTCCGTCTGATAATATTGTCCTAATGTAATATCCCTCAGCATATCTCTCCTCGCCTGTATCCAAATTTATACTGACAGTCGCTAAAACCTGCTCTTCACTGTGGCCCGGCTCACGGGCGAAAGGCTTCCGGGGCCCGGCCCAGTGCGTGCAGCACGGTGTCCACCGCCTCGCCGGTGGTGGTGGCGTTCACGTCCACGTCAAATCCCCTGTCCTTCAGCGTGTGGAGGATATAGGTGACCTGGGGCGCTGCCAGCCCCACCTCCTCCAGCTCCTTATAGTGGGCGAATACCTCCTTGGGCGCGCCGTCATACATGACCTTCCCCTTATTCATGACTACAATCCTGTCTACATACTCCGCCACGTCCTCCATGCTGTGGCTCACCAATAGGATGGTCATGCCTGTCTGGGCCTGCAGCTCCTTGATCTGCCGCAATATCTCCTCCCTGCCTTTTGGATCCAGGCCCGCGGTGGGTTCGTCCAAGATCAATACCTGCGGCGCCATGGCCAGCACCCCCGCGATGGCCGCCCGGCGCTTCTGGCCGCCGGAGAGCTCGAAGGGGGACTGGTAGTACAGCTCCATGGGCATCCCTACCTTGCGCAGGGCGTCAAAGGCCTTCAATTCCGCCTCCTTCTTGTCCATCCCCAGGTTCTTCGGCCCGAAGCACACATCGCTGAACACATCTATCTCAAAGAGCTGGTGCTCCGGATACTGGAAGACCAGCCCTACCCTGCTGCGCAGCTTCTTCATGGGAAAGTCCCTGTCATAGATGTCCTCCCCGTTGAAATAGATATGGCCGCCGGTGGCTTTCAGCAGGCCGTTCATATGCTGTACCAGAGTGGATTTCCCCGATCCCGTATGGCCGATGATGCCCACGAACTGCCCGTCCGGAATCTGGAGGCTTACGTCGTCCAGGGCCTTCACGGCCAGGGGGCCGTCCTCTCCGTATATATAACTCACATGATCCAGAATAATCGACATATCGATACCTCTCGTCCATTTTTGCAGATTCCGTCCCTCTGCTTCCGGCAGGGGCTTTCCCGGTCACCTGCTCCCCGCCAGGGCGTCCGCCAACTCCTCCACGGTCAGGATGCCCTCCGGCAGCCCGATTCCTTTTTTCCGCAGCTCATGGGCCAGCAAGGTCACCTGGGGCACGTCCAGCCGCAGCTCCTGCAGCCGCTCCACCTGGGAGAAAATCTGCCGGGGCGTGCCCTCCATGGCGATTTTCCCGCTGTCCATGACGAATACCCTGTCCGCGTGGATGGTCTCCTCCATATAGTGGGTGATCAGCACCACCGTGATGCCCTCCACCTCATTCAGGGCCCGCACCGCGCGGATGACTTCCCTGCGGCCCTTGGGATCCAGCATGGCGGTGGGCTCGTCCAGCACGATGCATTTGGGGTGCATGGCCAGGACCCCTGCGATGGAGACCCGCTGCTTCTGGCCGCCGGAAAGCTTGTTGGGGGAATGCCTGCGGTATTCGTACATGCCCACGGCCTTCAGGCTCTCCTCCACCCGCTCCCAGATTTCTTTCGTGGGGACGCCCATGTTCTCCGGCCCGAAGCCCACGTCCTCCTCCACCACCTGGCCGATGATCTGGTTATCCGGGTTCTGGAACACCATGCCCGCCCGCTGGCGGATGTCCCAGATATGCCCCTCCTCCGAGGTATCCATCCCGTCCACCCAGACGCTGCCCTCCGTGGGGTTCAGGATGGCATTGATATGCTTGGCAAGGGTGGATTTTCCGGAGCCGTTATGCCCCAGGATGGCGATGAACTCCCCGGGCTGCACGTCCAGGTCCACCTTGTCCACAGCCGTGGTGAAGCCCTCCACATTGCCCTCCTCGTCCCGCCTGACATATTCGTATACCAGGTCCTTTGTCCGAATGATTCCCATGGCCTTCCCTGTCCCTTTCGTAAAATCTTTCCACACTCTGACATTATATTAGATTCCGCCGGGGATTACAAGACAAAATCCCATCGTGATTTTCGTGCAAAATGCGCACGAAAACACTTCGCGGAACTATCCGTGAACAGTAATATCCCATCCTGTGCGCAGCCTCCCTGTCTTCTCCGCAGATTTACAAAATCGCGTTCCTGTGCTATTCTAATGATACGGGAAAAGCCCACAGAACCCACAGAAAGGAATCTTTTATGGATAGAGAGAAAATCGTGAAGATGGTAGTGGTATTGGCTGCCATCGTCGTCATCGCAGGCAGCCTGAGCAGGCTGTTCAGCAGCAATTCCATGAGCCTCAGCGAATACGCCCATATCAATGGCGGCAGCCCCACCCAGGAGCCCACAGCGCCGCCAGAGGACGCCGACGCAGTGTCCACGCCCACCCCGGAGCCGCCGGACAGCTCTCCCAGCCCCTCCCCGGAGCCTGAAAACATCCCTGACCCGGAGGGAGACGCCGACGAAGAGGAAGACATTCCTGTCTCCTCCCTGACCGGGGCCGTCCTGAACGGCGCCAGCCAGGCGGACCAGCGCTTCACACTGGAGGAGGGCTTCTATTACGAGCCTGTCTCCGACAACCTGCGCCGGTACATGACGGGCGTTTCCTATCCGGCGGAGGATGCGGGGGCAGAGAGCCCGGAGCCGCCGGAAATCACCTTCGATGAACTCCGCTATGTCCACATCCTGCACATAGACTACGACGGAAATCCCACTGAGGGGGAGCTGGTCTGCAATGCCGCCATAGCCGCCGACCTGACGGAAATCTTCCGGGAGCTCTACCGCAATGAATACAGGCTGGAAAAGGTGCTCCTGATCGATGAATACGACGGAGACGACACCGCCTCCATGGAGGACAACAATACCTCCTGTTTCAACTACCGCACGGTGGACGATACGGACCGCCTGTCGAAGCATGCCTACGGCCTGGCCATCGACATCAACCCCCTGTACAATCCCTATGTCACCTATACGGAGGAGGGCGCCGAGCAGGTCTCCCCCGCCTCCGCCCTCCCCTACGCCCGGAGGGACCTGAGCTTCCCCCACAAGATCGACGAGGATGATTTATGCTATGAGCTCTTCACACGGCATGGCTTTACCTGGGGCGGCGACTGGAACGGCGTGAAGGATTACCAGCACTTCCAGAAAACCCTGGAGCCCGCCGCTCCCTAGATCCTGATCTCCGTCCACTTCCCCCGGCGGAACCGGATGCTGGCGAAGAGGAACCGGGACAGTTGGTCCGCAATCACCCCCACCCAGATGCCCGCTATCCCCAGGTTCAGCACATAGCCGAAGAAATAGGAGCCCAATGTCCTCACCAAAGTGACGCTGATGGTGGAGGCGATCGCCGTGTACAGCGTATCCCCCGCCCCCCGCAGGCATCCCATATAGATCACCTGGGCAATCTGCAGGATGACCACGAAGATGATGATATGCATAATGTCTATGCCAATCTCCACGATTTCTTCTTCCGCAAAGAAAAGCTCCATGAGGGCCCGCGCCCCAAAGAAATAGATGACGGCCAGAGCCACCGAAATCACGGTGCCTATCATCCGGCAGGTCTTGCCGTACTGCCTGGCCCGCTCCGGCTCCTTTGCCCCCAGGCTGAACCCGATCAGGGCTACCGCCGTGGCCTGCAGACCGTCCCCGAAGGAGAAGGACAGCCCCATGATGTTCATCCCCACCTGATGGGCCGCCATGGCCGCAGTCCCCTGGTTTGCCGCCATGATGGCGGTCAGCATGAAGCCGATGCGCATGAGGATCTGCTCCGCGAAGACGCTGTAGCCCACCTTGATGATGTTCTTCAGGGCCTCCATGGCAGGCCTGATCCGCTTCTTTATTATGTAGGGAATGCTTACGAAATTGTCGTCCTTCCATACGGACATCACGCTCATGACGCTGGACACCACAGTCCCCAGCACGGTGGCCAGGGCCGCTCCCCTGATTCCCAGGGCCGGAAAGCCCAGATGCCCGCCGATCAGCAGGTAGTTGAACAGGATATTCACCGTATTGGACACCAGATTGGTGCGCATGGTGATGCGGGTGTTGCCTGCGCCCCGCTGCGCGGAGTTGATGCCCATCTGGACGCAGTTGAAGATCATGCCGCCCATGATGATCCTGAAATACAGCACCGCGCTGTCATGGGTGAGCTCCTCGGAGCCGCAGAGGCGGATGATAGGGTCGGCCAGCGCCACCATCAGGACGCTGACCGCAATGGCCATCACCACAATGAACACCAGGAAGGTGGAGAAGATCTGGTTCGCCTCCTCCCGCTTGCCCTGGCCCTTCCGCCTGGCCACCAGAGCCGATATGGACACATTGGCGGCAATGAACAGGGACAGCCCCACGAACTTGGGCTGTGTGGTCAGCCCCACCGCCGCCACCGCATAGGCGCCCATGGAGCTCACCATCAGGGAGTCCACCAGGCCCGCGAACGCGGCGAAAAACGACTCCAGTATCGCAGGCCATGCCATGTCCAGAGTCTTCTTTACGTCATCCTTGTTATACTGAAAGAGTTTCATGATCGCTCCCTGTGTAAAAAGGGAACCAATGATCTCCCATTGGCTCCCCCTTTTTCTATATATCAAATACTGCTATTAAACAAGCTCCAGAATGACTTCCATGGCGGCATCGCCCTTGCGGAGGCCCTTCTTGATGATCCTGGTATAGCCGCCGTTGCGGTTTGCGTACTTAGGGCCATACTCATCGAACATTTTCGCCACCAAATCCACCTCTTTGGTGTTCCTCTTGCGGCCCGCTGCCTCTGTGGGAACGTATACCACAGGATACAGCACTCTCAGAATCTGACGCCTCGCGTGCAGCCTGGAGGGGAGATCCTTCCTGATTTCCTTCTCCACATTCTCGAATTTGGTGACACGCTTGCCGTCGATCACTTCCTTGACGCGCTTGCCGTCCTTGTCCTTCACCGGAACCTTGGCGGTAACGGTGACCGTCTCGTAGTTGTCCCTCTCCTTGATGGCCAGGGTAATCAGATGCTCCGCGATCTTCCTGACTTCCTTGGCCCTCGCCTCAGTGGTGACGATTTTCCCGTGATACAGAAGAGCGGTCACCTGATTTCTCAAAAGCGCCTTCCTCTGGGGTGATGTCCTGCCTAATTTCCTGTACTTTGCCATAATTGTTTCCTTTCTCCTTTCATGGTACACCCGGCCATGCCTTTTGGTCTTACTGGCCAAGCGCATCCGCTCTTGCGGCACTTTGATTTCCATTTAGAGATGAACCGCAGGCGCACCCTTTGGATTTACCGCCCGCAGATTATCTTTCTTACACAGTCTCTGATTTACTCTTCACTTGGGTTAAGCTGCAGGCCCAGCTCTTTCAGCTTCGCCAGCACCTCTTCCAGGGACTTCCGTCCCAGGTTGCGGACCTTCATCATGTCCTCCGATGTCTTGTTGCACAGCTCCTCCACTGTGTTGATGCCTGCCCTCTTCAGGCAGTTGTAGGAACGGACGGAGAGCTCCAGCTCATCGATGCTCATCTCCAGCACCTTCTCCCTCTCATCGTCCTCCTTCTCCACCATAACCTCGGCGGTCTTGGCGTTCTCGGACAAATCGATGAACAGGCTCAGATGCTCGCTGAGCACCTTTGCCGCAAGGCTCACGGCCTCGTCGGGCCCCAGCGTCCCGTTGGTAAATACATCCAGTGTCAGCTTATCATAATCGGTAATCTGCCCCACGCGGGTATTCTCTACCGAAACATTTACTCTCTCAGCAGGCGTGTATATAGAATCGATTGCAATTACACCAATCGGTAAATCCTCGTGTTTGTTCTTATCGGCGCTTACATAGCCACGGCCCTTGGTGATGGTCAGCTCGATGTAGAGCTTGGCATCCTTGCCGCTGAGTGTGGCAATTACCAAATCCGGGTTCAGAATCTCGATATCCTGGTCTGCCTGAATGTCAGAAGCATGTACGATTCCTTCGCCTTCGTATTCAATGTATGCAGTCTTGGCTTCATTGGTCTCGCTGCTGTTCTTGATGGCGAGGCTCTTGATGTTCATGATAATCTCCGTCACATCTTCCTTGACGCCGGGCACACCGCTGAACTCGTGCAGCACGCCTTCAATCTTGATCTGGCTCACCGCGGCGCCGGGCAGAGAGGAAAGCATGATTCTGCGCAAAGAATTACCAAGGGTGATACCGTAGCCTCTTTCCAGGGGCTCTACTGTGAATCTGCCATACTTCTTGTCTTCTGAAATCTCAGCAACCTCAATATTGGGTCTCTCAAACTCAAACACTCGAATACCCTCCTTTTTTTGTTTTATAATACACAAGCGCTCTAAAGCCATATCCCTCCCTTTTGCGGTGGGGATATGGCCTCAGAGGCCAGCAGGGCTTACTTGGAGTACAACTCGACAATAAGCATTTCGTTCACAGGGACATCAATCATCTCTCTGGTAGGAAGGTTCCTGATTGTTCCTTTCAGATTTTCCATATCCGATTCCATCCATTCGGGCACCAGCCTGCCGCCGGTCACCTCTACAATCTCTTTATACCGGTTCATGGATTTGGCCTTTTCGGTGAGCTCAATCACATCGCCGGCTTTGATTAGATAGGAGGGGATGTTCACCTTCTTGCCGTTCACAAGGATGTGCTTATGGCCCACTACCTGTCTCGCCTCTCTCCTGGTCCTGGCGAATCCCATCCGGAACACCACGTTGTCCAGTCTCCTCTCCAGCATGACCATCAGGTTCTCACCGGTCATGCCCTTCATCCTGTCGGCTTTCTTGTAGTAGTTCCGGAAAGGCTTCTCCAGAACGCCGTAGATGAATTTAGCCTTCTGCTTCTCGCGAAGCTGTAAGCCATACTCGCTTACTTTCTTGCCAGCCCTCAGATTCTGCCTCTTGGACTTCTTGTCATAGCCCAGGTAGGAAGGCTCCAGGCCCAAGGCTCTGCATCTCTTCAATACGGGTACGCGATTTACTGCCATGTTCTATTTTCCTCTTCTTTCCTGTTTGTTTACAGTGCCTCAGGGCACCTTCTTCCAACGATATTTCGTCAACTAAACACGACGGCGCTTGGGAGGCCTGCATCCATTGTGGGGCACAGGGGTCACGTCACGGATGCTCACTACCTCCAGGCCACATGCGGAGAGCGCCCTGATGGCAGCCTCACGGCCTGAACCGGGGCCCTTCACGAATACATCGACTGACTTCAGCCCATGCACCAGAGCCGCTTTCGTAGCTGTCTCTGCGGCCATCTGAGCCGCATACGGAGTAGATTTCCTTGAACCTCTAAATCCCAGACCACCGGCACTTGCCCAGCTCAAGGCGTTCCCCTGGGTATCCGTCAATGTAACAATGGTATTGTTAAAAGAAGACTGGATATGTGCCTGTCCGCGTTCAACGTTTTTCTTTACGCGCTTTTTTGTCACTTTTTTTGCAACTTGTTTCGCCATTTTAAACTAACCTACTTTCTCATCATTCTACAGTTACGTTTTTTTATTTCTTTTTGTTCGCAACGGTCCTCTTGGGTCCCTTGCGGGTCCTGGCGTTGTTCTTGGTGTTCTGACCGCGAACAGGCAGGCCCTTACGATGACGGATGCCGCGATAGCAGCCAATCTCCTGCAGACGCTTGATGTTCAGCGCGATTTCACGTCTCAGGTCGCCCTCCACCGTCACGCCGAGCTTCTCGATAGCCTCGGAAATCCTCTTCACCTCATCGTCGGTGACGTTCCTGACTCTGGTATCGGGATTCACGCCCGCCTCCTTCAGGATCTTGTTAGAGGTGGTCCTGCCAATCCCATAGACATAGGTCAGTCCGATTTCGATACGTTTCTCTCTGGGTAAGTCAACACCTGCGATACGAGCCATTTAAATTTCCTCCATTTTCTGTTACTAATTGATTGGGGCTTCCACCCAACCGGACACTCATTCTACATCTGATCCATCCGATCTTTCCAGAACAACCTGCTTCAACCTGCAAGAAATGCACTGCACTTGTGCATTTCTTGCGAGCGAAACATAGATTTTCTTAGCTGAGCAACGCTCAGCTTGCGGCGCTGCTTTGACGCCTTAGAAAATCTTTTCGCTCTGGTATCAAGAAGTAATCTCCTGTAAGCCCTATCCCAGTTTTATGGTAATCAATGCACAGGCCAAAGCTGCCCGCCATTGGTTCAGCCGCGCATAAAAACAGGACGGGAACCCACTTGACACGGCGCATGCTCCGTTCCGGGAGCCGCGCTCATGCGGTGATTATCCCTGTCTCTGCTTGTGTTTCGGATTCTCGCAGATTACTCTGATGCGTCCTTTTCTCTTGATGATCTTGCACTTTTCGCACATTGGTTTTACTGATGATCTAACCTTCATCTCAAACCCTCCTTTCAAAAAAGACCATTTTGTATTATAACATGGGAAAAGCCGGTTTGCAACCACTTTTTGTGATTCTTTCAGGCAAATTTCCCACTTATTTATCTCTCCAGATGATGCGTCCCTTGGTCAGATCGTAGGGCGACAGCTCCAATGTCACCCTGTCCCCGGGAAGGATACGGATGAAGTTCTGGCGCAGCTTGCCGCTGATATGCGCAAGCACCCTGTGCCCGTTCTCCAGCTCCACCTGGAACATGGTATTCGGAAGCTTCTCTACCACAGTACCCTCGATTTCGATTACATCACTTTTAGACATATGTCTCCTCCAAATTTTATTGATTGCTCATATATTCATGACAATATAGCTTTATCAGAAGCATGTCTTTCGCTTCTGATAAAAGGCGCATCCTTTGCGCCGCATTCGATTATAGGAAGCTGTACTTGCTTCCTATAATATTGCTTCAGCGCATACTTGATTTCTTCCGGGTATACCTTTTCCCCGGCCCGCAGCCTCTCCAGCAGGCACTCCTCCACCCGCGCATTAATCGGCTGTATGTGCTTCCTGCGCTTCTTTTTCGGCTGGTCGGGGCCTTTCAGCCTTCCGTCGCTGAGATATACGAAATCATCCTCCTGGGCCACGACTACATATAAGCGTCCCTTATCATGTCCGGCCTTCGAGGTCGCAAACTGTCCTATCATACGAATACCCATCCCTTTCCGCCGCCTGCAGGACGCGCTAGCATCTCGTCAGGATTTCGGGCTCTCCATCCGTTATCAGGATGGTGTTCTCATAATGGGCTGAGAGGGATCCGTCCTCCGTGACTACCGTCCAGTCGTCGTCCAGCCATTCCACGTCCGCCCTTCCCATATTGATCATAGGCTCCACGGCCAGCGTCATTCCCGGGCGGAGCTTGGGCCCGCGCTTTATCTGGGCGAAGTTGGGAATCTGGGGATCCTCGTGAAGCTTCGTCCCCACGCCGTGGCCCACCAGGTCGCGCACGATGCCGTAGCCATAGGGCTTTATATACGCCGCGATGGCATTGGATATCTCAAAGAGCCTGTTCCCGGCCTTTGCCTTCTTTATGCCCTCGAAGAAGCTCTCCCTGGTGGCATCGATGAGCCTGCGGGCTTCGGGGCTGATCTGGCCCACGCCGTGAGTCCTGGCCTCGTCGGAATGATACCCCTTATAAATCATCCCCGCGTCCAGGCTGACGATATCGCCCTCCTGCAGGATGCGGTGCCTGCTGGGAATGCCATGCACCACCTCATCGTTCACGGACACGCAGATGCTGGCGGGAAATCCGTTGTAATGGAGGAAGTTCGGAATCCCCCCCATTTTCCTGATCAGGCTGTCCCCCTTGATGTCGATCTCCCTTGTGGAGATGCCGGGGCGTATCATCTCCTCCAGCTCCTTGTGCACCATGGCCAGCCGCCTGCAGGATTCCCGGATCAGCCCGATCTGTTCTTCTGTCTTGATTATAATCGCCATGACAAGGCACTTCCTATCCTAATATCTCTATGATGCTCCGGAACACATCCTGCATATCCATGGTCCCGTCCACGGTCCGCAGCACGCCCTTCCCGGTATAATATTCGATCAGGGGCTGGGTCTGGTCATGGTACACCTTCAGGCGGTTCTGCACCGTCTCCGGCCTGTCGTCGTCCCGCAGCACCAGCTCGGAGCCGCAGCTGTCGCAGACGCCCTCTTTCTTGGGCGGGATATGCTCTACATGGTAGGTGGCCCCGCACTTCAGGCATGCCCGCCTGCCGGACATCCTCTTTACGATATTCTCGTCCGGTACGTCCACGTCCACCGCGTAGTCGATCTCCTCTCCCAGCTTCCCGAGCGCCTCGTCCAGCACTTCGGCCTGGGGAATGGTCCTGGGGAAGCCGTCCAGCACATAGCCGTTTTTGCAGTCCTCCTGGGCCACCCGATCCAGCAGGATCTTCACTGTCAGCTCATCCGGAACCAGGAGGCCCTGATCCATGTACTGCTTCGCCTCTTTGCCCAGCTCCGTGCCGTTCTTGATGTTCGCCCGGAAGATGTCCCCTGTGGATACATGGGGAATCCCGTATTTTTCCGCTATCATTTTCGCCTGGGTTCCCTTTCCGGCACCCGGCGCTCCCAACATGATGATCTTCATTATCTGCCTCCATATGCAATATCGTAAAACCGATAACATTATTTTGATAAAACATTTTATAAAAAGGAGCTCTCCCCGACTTTGGGAAAGCCCCTTCTGTAAGCTCCATGCTCCAGCCTTCCCTCTGGCCGGCCTCTTATTTCTCCAGGAAGCCCTTGTAATTGCGAACCAGCATCTGTGACTCTACCTGCTTCATAGTCTCCAGGATGACGCTGACGATGATGATAAGGCTGGTGCCGCCAAAGGACACCGTGGCCTTGAACACGCCGCTGAAGATATACGGCAGCACCGCGATGATCGTCAGGCCTATGGCACCGATGAACACGATGTAGTTCAATACCTTGTTCAGATAGTCGCTGGTAGGCTTTCCGGGCCTGATGCCGGGAATGAAGCCGCTCTGCTTCTTCATGTTGTCGGCAATCATCAGGGGATTGAAGGTGATGGAAGTATAAAAGTACGCAAAGAATATGATCATTGCGATATAAAACAACAGTCCCACGGAATACTTTATCTGGCTGGGATTGCACCAGTTGCCCGCGTTCAGGTATCTCAATATCTCGCTCCAGACGCCCGTACCGTTATATCCCGCAAAGGAGGAAATATATCCGGGAAGGGACAGCAGCGACTGCGCGAAAATCACCGGGATGACGCCCGCGGTGTTCACCTTCAGCGGGATGTTGGAGTTCTGGCCTCCCATCATCTTCCTGCCCTGCATCTTGCTGGCGTACTGCACGGGAATCCGGCGGACGCCGTCATTCAGGATGATGACCATCACCACCATGGCGATGATGACCGCGAATATGATCACCACCGCAAGCACTGCCGTGGCCGGAGCCTTGCCGAAAACGAACTGCTGGAACAGATTGCCCAAATCCTCGGGCAGCCTGGAGATGATATTAATCACCAGGACGATGGATATGCCGTTTCCGATACCGTTCTCGGTAATTCGTTCGCCTACCCACATCAGGAACGCACTGCCCGCGGTAAGAGTGGCGATGGCGCAAATCACGTTCAGAGCATTGTACTGAATCAGATATCCCTGTCTGCCGAAGCCGATGGCCATGGCCGTGGACTGAATCAGCGCCAAGCCTACCGTCACATATCTGGTGATGGCGGCAATCTTCTTTCTTCCATCCTCGCCGTCCCGCTGCATCTCCTCCAGCTTGGGGATTGCAATGGTGAGCAGTTGCATGATGATGGAGGATGTGATGTACGGCGTGATGTTCAGGGCCAAAATGGACATGTTGATGAACGAGCCGCCCGTAACCGCATCAAAGAAGCTGAAAGTCCCGTCGGACTGAGCCGCGAACCAGTTTCTGAAGTATTCCCCGTTCACCCCCGGCACAGGCAGCTGTGATCCGATTCGGATCACAACCAGCATGGCGAAGGTAAAGAGAATCTTGTCTCTAAGCTCTTTAATTTTGAATGCGTTCTTCAGCGTCGTAAGCATTACATCACCTCTGCTGTTCCACCAAGCGCCTCAATCTTTTCTTTTGCGGATGCACTGTACGCGTCTACCTTGACATTGAGCTTTTTGGTAAATTTTCCGTCCCCGAGGACCTTTACGCCATCCCCGCGCTTCTTGATGATGCCGGTCTCCAGCAGCGTGTTCACGTCCACGGTAGAGCCGTCTTCAAAACGCTCTAAATCGCTCAAATTAATGGCAATGATTTCCTTGGAATTGATATTGGTGAATCCTCTCTTGGGGATACGTCTGTACAAAGGCATCTGGCCGCCCTCGAACCCGATCCTGGGAGCTCCGGAACGTGCCTTCTGGCCCTTGTGCCCCTTACCGGCGGTCTTGCCGTTTCCCGAACCATGTCCGCGACCTCTCCTGAACTCATGATGCTTGGAACCTTCTGCGGGTCTTAAATTGGATAAATCCATCTCGTACACCTCCTTTTCGACTATACTTCTTCCACTTTCAGCAAATGGGCTACCCGGCGAATCTGTCCTCTCGTAGCGGCGTTGTCAGGAAGGATGATAGACCTGCCGATTTTGCGGAGTCCCATAGATTCAACGATTGCCTTGTTCTTCGCAACAGCGCCGATGGTGGACCTTACCAAAGTAATCTTCAATTTCTTATCTGTGTCTGCCATTGTTGCTCTCCTTTCTACCGCATCAGCATAAAGGCTGCTTATGCCAATACCTCTTCAACGGATTTGCCACGGCTCCTTGCCACTTCCTCAGGGGATTTCAGCTGGCTTAAGCCAGTGATTGTCGCAAGGACCACGTTCTGCTTGTTGTTGGAGCCAAGGGACTTGGTACGGATGTTCTTGATGCCCGCAAGTTCGCACACCACACGTGCGGGACCGCCTGCGATGATGCCGGTACCTTCGGGAGCCCTCTTGAGCAGCACGTTGGCGGAACCGTACTTACCCACAAAGTCATGGGTGATGGAGCTGTTCTCGTCCAGCGCGACCTGCACCAGATGCTTCATGGCGTCTTCCTTCCCCTTGCGGATAGCTTCCGGAATCTCTACAGCCTTGCCGAGCCCTGCGCCCACATGGCCGTTGCCGTCGCCCACCACCACCAGAGCGGTGAAGCGCATGTTGCGTCCGCCCTTGACAGTCTTGGCGACACGCTTGATGGCTACGACCTTGTCGTTCAGCTCGAACTGGCTTGCATCTATGATTGTCTGTTTCATGGTGTATTCCTCTTCCTTTCCTAGAATTCCAGGCCAGCTTCTCTGGCTGCGTCAGCTAATGCTGCAACTTTACCGTGATATATATAGCCGCCTCTGTCAAAGACAACCTTACTGATTCCTTTTTCGACTGCCCTCTTGCCGATGACAGTCCCCAGGTATGCCGCCGCATCAACGTTATTGGTCTTCGTAAGCTCTGCCTTGATGTCTTTCTCAAGGGTGGAAGCGGATACTAATGTATTCCCAACAGTATCATCGATAATTTGAGCATACATATGATTATTGCTTCTGAAGACTGCCAGGCGGGGCCTTTCGGCAGTGCCACTGAAGCGGTTACGAATTCTCATGTGTTTTTTCACACGTACTTCTTTTCTTGATTTCTTGTTAACCATCTTCATACTCTCCTTATCTGTTATTTCTTACCGGTCTTGCCAACCTTGCGCCTGATGACCTCATCGGCATACTTGATGCCCTTGCCCTTGTAAGGCTCAGGCCTCCTCTTGTCCCTGATCTCAGCAGCAAACTGGCCGACCTTCTCTTTATCGATACCCTTGACGATGATGACGTTGGTCCCCTCTACCACGGACTCGATGCCCTCGGGGTCTTCCATCTCCACAGGGTGGGAGTATCCAAGGTTCAGGGTCAGCTTCTTGCCGGCCTTGGCGGCCCTGTAGCCCACGCCGTTGACCTCCAGTTTCTTCTCATACCCCTGGGTAACGCCTACCACCATATTGTTGATGAGGGTCCTGGTCAGGCCGTGAAGGGATTTCATCTTCTTCAGGTCGTTGGGCCTGCTTACATGAATCACCGTGCCCTCCATCTTGATTTCCATTTCAGAGGGCAGAACTCTCTCCAGAGTGCCCTTTGGCCCCTTTACGGTCACCTTGTTATTTTCTGCAATTTCCACAGTTACGCCTGCGGGAACCGCGATTGGCATTCTACCTATACGTGACATGCCCGTACCTCCTATATTTTATATCGCTACTATCGAACACTGCTCGAAACTACCCGAAAGAATCTGCTCTGCAGATTCTTTCAGACGAAACTTAGAAATTCTTAGGCAGCATCCTTTGATGCCTTACAATTTCTTTTCGTCAATTCCCATAAATGGGAATTTGTTACCAGACAAAAGCCAGTACCTCACCGCCTACGTTCAGCTCTCTGGCCTTTTTGTCGGTGATGACGCCCTGGTTGGTGGAGATGATGGCTATCCCTAAGCCTCCCAGCACCCTGGGCAGTTCGTCCTTGCCCGCGTACACGCGCAGGCCCGGCTTGGAGATCCTCTTGATGCCGGAGATGATCTTCTCGTTCTTGTTGGCGCCGTACTTCAGGGTGATGTGGATGGCCTTGAAGTTGCCGTCATCGATAACATCATATTTCGTGATATATCCCTCATCGAACAGAATCTGGGCAATCGCCAGCTTCATCTTGGAAGCAGGGATATCTACTGTATCATGCTTGGCAGCATTTGCGTTACGGATTCTTGTAAGCATATCTGCAATAGGATCGCTCAATGTCATTGTATTTTCCTCCTTCTTACCCTGCTCTTACCAGCTCGCCTTCTTGACGCCGGGTATCTGCCCCTTATATGCCAGTTCGCGGAAGCAGACCCTGCAGATGCCGTACTTTCTCAAGTAAGCATGGGGACGGCCGCAAATCCTGCAACGTGTGTAAGCCTGTGTGGAGAACTTCGGTTTACGCTGCTGTTTAATCTTCAACGATGTCTTAGCCATGTGAAATCTACCTCCTTATTGTTTTGCGAAGGGCATATTGAACAGTGTCAACAGCTCGCGCGCTTCCTCATCGGTCTTCGCAGTGGTCACGATGATGACATCCATGCCTCTGGTCTTGTCGATTTTGTCGTACTCGATTTCCGGGAAGATGAACTGCTCCTTGATACCCAGGGCATAGTTCCCTCTGCCGTCGAAGGCATTGGGGTTGACGCCTCTGAAGTCGCGCACGCGGGGCAGCGCCAGGTTCACCAGGCGATCCAGGAACTCATACATCTTCTCGCCACGCAGAGTGGTCTTGCAGCCGATGTTCATCCCCTCACGAATCTTGAAGTTCGCCACGGACTTCTTCGCCTTGGTGAGGACTGCCTTCTGGCCGGTGATAATCTCCATGTCGGACACGGCGTTCTCAAGCACCTTGGGGTTCTCCTTCGCCTCACCGATGCCCATGTTGATGACGATCTTCTCCAGCTTGGGAACTTCCATCACGTTCTTATATCCAAATTTCTTCGTCATTGCGTCTACCATCGTCTCGTAGTACGCTTCCTTTAATCTTGCCACTTTCCGTTTCTCCTTCCTAAACCGTGAATTTCACAGTTTGATCAGTCAATCACTTCGCCTGTCTTCTTCGCGAAACGAACCTTCTTGTCGCCTTCCATCCTGAAGCCGACCCTGGTAGGCTGTCCCTTGTAGACAAGCATTACATTGGAGATATCAATAGGAGCTTCCATGTGGACGATGCCGCCGTTGGGGTTCGCGGCCGAGGGCTTCGCATGCTTTGTGATCATGTTCACGCCTTCCACCACGACTCTGTGCTTCTTCCTGTCGATGGAAACCACTTTACCCTCTGCATTACAGTCTTTGCCGGCGATTACCTTTACGGTGTCGCCCTTCTTGATCTTTAACATAGCCATAATGGGCACCTCCTTATAATACTTCGGGAGCCAGAGAGACGATTCTCATGAACTGCTTGTCACGAAGCTCTCTCGCTACCGGCCCAAAAATACGGGTTCCTCTGGGTGTCTTGTCATCCTTGATGATGACCGCTGCATTCTCGTCGAACCTGATGTAGGAACCGTCCTTGCGGCGCACCTCCTTGACGGTACGGACTACCACTGCCTTGACCACATCGCCCTTCTTCACAACGCCGCCTGGTGTTGCGTCTTTAACGGACGCAACTATGATATCGCCCACATGCGCATATCTTCTCGTAGAACCGCCCATGACACGGATGCACAGAAGTTCCTTTGCACCGGTGTTATCAGCGACTTTCAGTCTTGTCTCCTGCTGAATCATGTTTTTCCTCCTCCGCCGCTTCTACGGCCAAATTTCACACGAACCGGCCAAGCTTATTTGGCTCTCTCTATGATCTCGACAAGTCTCCATCTCTTGTCCTTGGACAGGGGCCTTGTCTCCATGACCTTGACGGTATCTCCGATATTGCACTCGTTCTTCTCATCGTGGGCCTTCAGCTTGTATGTCCTCTTTACGATCTTCTTGTAACGGGGATGCTTTACATGCTCTTCGATCGCCACGACTACTGTCTTATCCATCTTATTACTGGTGACCTTGCCAGTACGCACTTTTCTCAAATTTCTTTCCACGATTGATCTCCTTTCATTGCCCTGAGACAATTACGCTCTTGACTTCTCGGTGATGACTGTGTTAATACGTGCAATGTTCTTCCTGACTTCCTTGATCCTTGCAGTATTGTCCAGCTGGTTGGTTGCGTTCTGGAATCTCAAATTGAAAAGCTCTTTCTTCGCGGCAACAAGGTCCTTTCCTAACTCTTCCACGGACTTGCCCTTTAATTCTTCTACAAACTTACTAGATTTCATTATTCTACACCGCCTTCCAAGTCTGCCTTTGCAACGATTTTACACTTGCAGGGAAGCTTATGCATTGCCAGACGCAATGCTTCCTTTGCCTGATCCTCGGGAACACCGGCAATCTCGAACATCACACGGCCGGGTTTGACCACTGCCACCCAAAACTCCACGGAACCCTTACCGGAACCCATACGTGTCTCGGCAGGCTTCGTGGTGACAGGCTTATCGGGGAAAATCTTAATCCACACCTGTCCGGTACGCTTTGTGTAACGTGTCAGCGCGATACGGGCGGCCTCAATCTGATTGGACTTGACCCAGCAGGCTTCCGTAGCCACCAGGCCGTACTCTCCGTGAGTGATGGTGTTGCCCCTTGTCGCCTTACCTGCCAGGCTGCCACGGAACTGTTTACGATGCTTTACTCTCTTGGGCATTAACATTATTTATCACTCCCTTCCGTCTGATTTCCTTTTGTGGGAAGTACCTCGCCTTTATAGATCCAAACCTTGACGCCTACCTTTCCGTAGGTGGTGTCAGCCTCTGCAAAACCATAGTCGATGTCGGCCCTCAGCGTCTGAAGGGGAATGGTGCCCTCGCTGTAGAACTCGGTGCGGGCGATGTCCGCGCCGCCCAGGCGTCCTGCGCAGGCTGCCTTGATTCCCAGAGCGCCGGACTTCATGGTCCTGCCCATGCAGGACTTCATGGCGCGCCTGAAGGATATGCGGTTCTCCAGCTGCTGGGCGATGTTCTCGGCTACCAGCTGGGCGTCCTTGTCCGGCCTCTTGATCTCCTTGATGTCGATCAGGACCTTCTTGTCCGTCATCTTGGAAAGCTCTGTCTTTGTGATTTCAATCTCAGCGCCGCCCTTGCCGATGATGACACCGGGCTTTGCCGTGTGGATGATGACTCTGATCCGGTCGGATGCCCTCTCAATCTCAATCTTGGAGACACCCGCGCTGTACAGCTTCTTCTTCAGGTACTTTCTGATATTGTAATCTTCCACAAGGTAATCCGCGAAATCGGATTCAGCGTACCATCTGGAATCCCACTCTTTGATTACTCCGACTCTTAAGCCATGAGGATTAACTTTCTGTCCCATTTATTCGTCCGCTCCTTTCCCTACTTCCTCTCATCCAGCACAACAGTGATATGGCTCGTTCTCTTCTCGATCCTATAAGCCCGGCCCTGTGCCCTGGGTTTGATGCGCTTCATGGTAGGGCCCTTGTTGGCATAGCACTCCGCGATATAAAGATTGTCCCTGTTCAGCCCCAGGTTGTTCTCGGCATTGGCCATCGCCGACTCGATCAGCTTCTTGACAAGGCCGGAAGCATATCTGGGATTATATTCCAAAATAGCAAGTGCGGTATGCACGTCCTTGCCCCTGACTGCATCCAGCACGAAACATGCCTTCTGTACGGAAACCCTTGCATAAGACAATTTTGCCGAAGGCCTTGTGTCCTTCTGGGCGTTTCTCTCTCTCTTAATCTGACTTCTATGTCCCTTAGCCATTGATATAAACCCTCCTTCTCCTTACCTAAGCTGGACTCCTTCCCGTCCCTGGCATGTGTAGCCACGGAAGAAGTCCGCTGCCACGGTTATCTAACTTTCGATTTCTTCTCGTCCTTACCGTGGCCACGGTAGGTTCTGGTGGCTACGAACTCGCCAAGCTTATGGCCAACCATGTCCTCGGTAACATATACAGGTACATGCTTTCTGCCATCATGGACCGCAATGGTGTGTCCTACAAAGGAAGGGAAAATCGTAGAACGACGGGACCATGTCTTGATGACCTGCTTCTGTCCGGAAGCGTTCAAAGCATCTATTTTCTTTAACAGGCTTTCATCCGCGAAAGGCCCTTTTTTCAGTGATCTAGCCATTGTCTTTCCTCCTCAATCTTACTTGATCGCTCTACCGTCACGTCTTCTCACAATCAGCCTGTCTGAAGGCTTCTTGGACTTGCGCGTCTTATAGCCCAGTGCAGGCTTGCCCCAAGGAGTGCTGGGCCCGGGACGTCCGATACCAGTCTTGCCTTCGCCGCCGCCGTGAGGATGGTCGTTGGGGTTCATGACGGAACCGCGGACTGTAGGACGGATGCCCATGTGGCGCTTGCGGCCGGCCTTACCGATATTGATCAGATTGTGATCCGCATTGCCCACGATGCCAATTGTGGCGCGGCATGTGAGAGGAACCATCCTCATCTCGCCAGAAGGAAGACGCAACGTTGCATATTTGCCCTCTTTCGCCATCAGCTGCGCGCTGTTTCCTGCGGAACGGGCCATCTGGCCGCCTCTGCCGGGATACAGCTCCACATTATGCACCATGGTACCTACCGGGATCTCGGAAAGCGGCAGACAGTTGCCCACTCTCACTTCGGCTTCGGGCCCGTTCATGACCTTCATTCCATCGGTCAGGCCCTGGGGAGCGAGGATATAGGACTTCTGGCCGTCCTCATAGCAGATCAACGCGATATTAGCTGACCTGTTGGGATCGTACTCGATGCCCACCACCGTCGCCGGAATGCCGTCCTTGTTCCTCTTGAAATCAATCAGTCTGTATTTTCTCTTGTTGCCGCCGCCTCTGTGCCTTACGGTAATCTTGCCCTGATTGTTGCGACCGGAATGCTTCTTTAAAGAAACGCAAAGGCTCTTCTCCGGTGTCTTCTTGGTGATTTCAGAGAAATCAGAGCCCGTCATATGCCTTCTGGAAGGTGTATAGGGACGATATGTCTTGATTCCCATTTTTCTATTCTCCTTTTTTCGTGATTCTTTGCGCGGCTGCCACCCAAGCAGCCACATACCTAAATCTCTCCGGACAGAATTCAGATGCTCTTAAACCGCGTCCTTTGACGCCTTACGATTCTTTCTGTCCCGGGTGAAATCCGCATACATTTCCACCCTTTACAAGCCTGCGTAAATCTCGATATCCTTGCTGGCCTCCGTCAGCTTGACGATGGCCTTCTTTCTCTTGGCCGTCATTCCCACGGAAGTGCCGCGCCTCTTCTGCTTGCCAGGGAGGTTCATAGTGTTCACGCGCTGCACCTTGGTGCCCTCGAACATCTTCTCCACAGCCTCTTTGATCTGAGTTTTATTTGCTTCCGGATGAACCAGGAATGTGTATTCCTTTCTCTCCATCCCTTTCATGCTCTTCTCGGTGATTACCGGTTTGAGGATCACGTCATAATATTTGAGACTTGCCATTATGCAAACACCTCCTCTATCTTCGCTACGGCATCCTTGGTCAGGACCAGCGTCTTTGCCTTCATGATATCATAGGTATTGATCATGTTCGCCAGCGCCGTATCGATGTCTGCCAGGTTCCTCGCGGACATCACTACGTTGGCATCGTTCTCCGCGATGACCACCAGGCCCTTTTCCACCTTCAGGTTGTTCATCACTGCCACGAATTTCTTGGTCTTGATCTCGTCAAACTTCAGCTCATCCAGCACGATCAACTTGTTGTCCTGTACTTTGCAGGTCAATGCGGACTTCAGCGCCGCCCTCTTCTCCTTCTTATTCATCTTGAAGGAATAATCTCTGGGAACGGGAGCGAACACTACGCCGCCGCCTTTCCACTGGGGAGACCTGGTCGATCCCTGTCTCGCGTGGCCTGTGCCCTTCTGCCTCCAGGGCTTGCGTCCGCCTCCGGACACCTCGCCGCGGGTCTTTGCCTTCTGGGTTCCCTGACGTTTATTTGCAAGCTGCTGTACAACTGCCATGTGTACCAGATGCTCATTTACCTTCACACCAAATACCGCATCGTTTAATTCGATTGTACCGACTTCCTTGCCTTCCATATTATAAACAGATACGCTTGCCATATGATTGGCCCTCCTTTCGCATTAAACTAGCATTCTACCTTTACGGTCTCTTTGATGGTGACTAATCCCTTCTTGGGACCGGGCACTGAGCCCTTGATCAGCAGTAGGTTCTTCTCCGCGTCCACCCTCACCACTTCCAGGTTCTGGACGGTGACCTTCACGCATCCCATGTGTCCGGGCATCCCCTTGCCCTTGAACACGCGGCTGGGGGACGAGCATGCGCCGTTGGAGCCCTGGTGGCGATGGAACTTGGAGCCGTGCTTCATGGGTCCTCTGTGCTGTCCGTGTCTCTTGATTGCACCCTGGAATCCCTTACCTTTGGAGATTGCGGACGCGTCTATCTTGTCGCCCTGTTCGAAGATGTCCGCCTTAATCTCCGCGCCCAGCGAATACTCCTCGGCGTTCTCGAACTTGAACTCCCTCACATATCTCTTGGGGCTGACACCGGCCTTTTTGAAATGGCCCTGCTCCGGCTTGGTAGCGCCGTGCCTGTGGATGACTTCGCGCTTGCCGCCGGCATCCTTGTTGATGATCCTGGCTTTCTTGTCCACGAAGCCTACCTGCACTGCCTTGTAGCCATCGTTCTCCACTGTCTTGACCTGCGTCACCACGCAGGGGCCTGCCTGAAGGACGGTCACGGGAATCAGCGTGCCGTCTTCGGAGAAGATCTGGGTCATTCCGACCTTTGTCGCCAAAATTGCTTTCTTCATGTTTCCTCTCTTTCTGCCCTGGGGGCTTCATCTACATAGCGGACCACACAGCCATCGTTGCGCCATGGCCGCCGACGGTTCCCCGCCGCCTGTGTTCATACGTCTAAGTAGAGGGTTTCCTTCCTTATTACTTTGTCCTCATCTTGATGTCGATGTACACGCCTGCGGGCATCTCCAGCCTCTGCAGGGCATCCACCGTCTTCTGAGTGGGCGCGATGATGTCGATCAGCCTCTTGTGGGTCCTCTGCTCGAACTGCTCTCTGGAATCCTTGTATTTGTGTACTGCCCTGAGGATCGTCACCACTTCCTTCTTGGTGGGAAGGGGCACGGGGCCGCTCACCTCGGATCCTGTCTTCTTCACAGTCTCGATAATCTTCTTCGCGGACGCATCCACCAGCTGATGCTCATATGCCTTCAATGTGATTCTCATTACCTGACTTGCCATAAAAAAAGTCGCCTCCTTTTCGCACTTTTTGATAGTGAAAATTTTTTTCACTTTAGTACGACAAGCGGTGACTGTACACTCTCCCGTGTGTGTCCTAAACTCTCACGCAACTATCTCGACTTCCGGACTCCACATGCAGGACTGCATGTCTGCAGAATTTCAATCGGTACAGTGACTTGTCGTCAGTTTCTAACTTGACATTCGCTCCACGGAAAACCTGATCGCCATTGCTGATGACCAGCAACCTCGCGCTTCACAGCTATCATGTCACAGCAATTCTTAGTATACATGGCAAAACTTTACTTTGCAAGAACTTTTTCCTGCGTTTTAGAAAAAAATTGTATTTTTTTTAGTACAATCCGTCCTGTGGAAAACAAATGACTTTTTTCTATAAATATGCTTTAATAAAGAATGGTTAAAACGCAATTAGTCGGAATCAGAAGATGATCAAAGCAAGGAGGCAGATATGTGGATTGCCGATAACTGGAAGGATTATGAGGTGCTGGACGCCAGCGGAGGCGAGAAGCTGGAGCGGTGGGGGGATTATATCCTGATCCGTCCGGATCCACAGGTCATCTGGAGCACGCCCCGGGGCCACAGGGCATGGAGCAGCCCCAACGGACATTACCACAGGAGCGACAGGGGCGGCGGGGAATGGGAGTTCTTCCGGCTGCCGGACGAGTGGGGCATCTCCTACCGGTTCCGGGAGCGCGGCGGGGAGGCGGCTCCCAAGCCCCTGGCCTTTCGCCTGAAGCCCTTCAGCTTCAAGCATACCGGCCTGTTCCCGGAACAGGCGGTGAACTGGGAATGGTTCTCCCATATCCTGCGCGGAGCGCCGCAGAATCCGGACAGGCCCCTGAAGGTGCTGAACCTCTTCGCCTACACCGGAGGCGCCACCCTGGCCGCGGCCGCGGCGGGCGCCCATGTGACCCATGTGGACGCCTCCAAGGGCATGGTAAGCTGGGCGAAAGAGAACGCTGCCGCCTCCGGGCTGGGAGGCGCCCCCATCCGTTGGCTGGTGGACGACTGCGTGAAATTCGTGGAGCGGGAGATTCGCCGGGGCAGCCGCTACGACGGAATCATCATGGATCCTCCCTCCTACGGCAGAGGCCCCAAGGGGGAGATTTGGAAGCTGGAGGTGAACATCTGGCCTTTCCTCACCCTGACGGCGCAGCTCCTTTCCCAGGACGCCCTGTTCTTCCTGCTCAATTCCTACACCACGGGTCTGCAGCCCGCCGTGCTGTCGTATATGCTCAGTGAAGCGGTGGCAAAAGGCCGGGGCGGCCAGGTGGAGGCACAGGAAGTCGGCCTGCCCGTATCCGCAAGCGGCCTAGCCCTGCCCTGCGGGGCGGCGGGGCGCTGGCAGCGCATTGTATAGGATATCTTACAGAACATATTTTCGAAGAAGCGTTATCCGACAGAGCATCCATGCGCAGATTGCCGAGAGGAGCACCGTGCCCGTGAAAAATAGCGGCAGGGAAAGCCCCAGCCCAAAGGCCAGGGGGGTCACATGGAGGAATTTATAGGCGAAGTTCAAAAATACCGGATGGATTAGGTATATGGCGAAGCTAAGCGCTGCGGCCTGTTCCCAAAAAGCCCCCTCCAAATGCTCTGTGCCGTTTCCCCAGGAAAACAGCATCAGCGTGAGCAGAACGGTAAAGGGATAGTTGTAGGCCATCTGGAGGACATACCTCCCCGACAGGCGGCTGATTGCCATGCCTGCTGCCAGCAGGAGCGCCGCTCCTGGCAGGATTCCGCTCCGAACCGCCCTCCTATGTCTGTCCTTCCCTGCCGTGGCATACATATATCCGCATATATAATAGAAAAAATAGATACCGTCACCCGGCAGCGCAAAGCCCTCTTCCCATCCGAACAGCTCATTGACATAAGGCAGCACGGAGCATCCCAGGAACAGCGCCAGGAGGACTAGGTACACCGCCCACCGTGGAATGGCCTCGAGCACCCATTTCAGGAACGGTGTAATGGCATACAGGAACAGTATCAGGTAGAGATACCACATATGGGACCAGCTCTCTCCCCGGAGCACCATCAGAATAGCCTCCCCCGGCATCCCGGGGCGAAAGCCTCCCTCCATGGCCACCAGCTCCATGCATCCGTAGGGCACCCCGAACAGGAACAGCGCCAGGACGATGCGCCTGCAGTATTTCACAATCATCTTCCCCATGCTCAGCTTCCGCTCAGGGTTCAGGAACAGGTAGCCCGATATCACCAGAAATATCGGGACGCACCAGCACACCAAATCCATCACCACCAGAAAAACCTTCTTTTCCGCCGGATACAGCCCCATGTCCGTATTGTCCATGACTCCTGTCACCGTGTGGAGCAATACCACCGCACAGGTAGCCAGCACCCTTAATCTATCCAGAAATGCTTCCCTTTCTTTCATCCGTCTCCTTGCTGCTGCCTTTCTCCTCTTCTGCCTTTGTCTTATTGTACCCCAGACAGGCAGATATGCGCAAGCCCCAAATCCCTCAATCGGCAGCCCTGCGCGAAACGACTACAACTTCTTAACAATTTCTTTATGCCCGTTTTCTTGATTCCGGCAATCAAAAAATATATAATAGAATCCAAAGGAGGGTTCCAATATCAAAACGCCTTATAAGACAAACATCATTTCATACACAGAAAGGACATAACATGCACAAGAGACAATTGAATCTATCACAGCAGAGAAAAGATTTCAGCAAAACCGGCAAAGGCCTCCTCACGGCAGCTTGCATGGCGGCTGCCGCTGCCTCCACGGGCTTCCTGGCCTCCCGGATCCTCAGCCGCAAGGCCGCATGCCCCTGCGCAAAAAAAGCTTCGCAGGAACAAAAACCTGAAAAAGTCGATGCCAATCTTCTGCGCGCCATTTCCCACGATCTGCGCACGCCCCTCTCCGGCATCATGGGCAACAGCCTCCTCTATCTGGAGAACCATGACTCGTTGAGTGAGGAGGAAAAGCTGAATCTCGTAGGCAATATCCATGAAGATTCCGGCTGGCTGATCAATATCGTAGAAAATCTTCTGGCTGTGACACGTATCAGAGATATAGACGGCACCCTGGGCACCAGGGAAGAGATTGTCGAGGAGGTGCTGGGAGAGACCCTCCATAAAATGGAGCTGCGTCATCCCGGCTTTGAAATCCGCGCGTCCATCCCGGACGAAATCATCATGCTTCCCATGGATGCCCTGCTGATAGAACAGGTCATCATCAATCTGCTGGAGAACGCGTTGCTCCATTCGGACAGCAGGGAACCCGTAGATGTCATCGTCGAGGACGGGAAGGGCCTTGTGACCTTTACCATCAGAGATTACGGACAGGGCATCCCCAAGGAGATCCTGGACTGTCTGTCCGATGCTGCCCCCACAATGGCAGCTGCCCCTGATTCCCATCAAAAGACCTGCATCGGGCTGGCCATCTGCAAAGCCATCGTCTCGGCCCACCACGGCAGCTTTATGGGCAGGAACCACAGTCATGGCGCGGAGTTTGTCTTTACTCTTCCAAAAAGGAGCTGTTAACCTATAATGAGTGCCAAAGTCCATATCCTGCTAATCGAAGACGAAAAGAGCTCCTGCGCTTATATCGCCACCCTCTTAGCCAGGGATGGCTACCAAATCACCTCTGCCACGACTGGCAAGGAGGGCTTAAGCCTTGCCGCCTCCCGCTGCCCCAATTTGGTTCTGCTGGATTTAGGGCTGCCGGACATGGACGGATTCCAGGTGCTGGAACAGTTGCGCGGCTGGAGCCATGTTCCCATCATCATCGTCTCTGCCTGCAATGAGGAGCAGGAAAAGGTGAAGGCATTGGATTCGGGAGCTGACGATTATGTCACCAAGCCCTTCTATCCAAATGAACTGACGGCCCGCATCCGTACTGCCCTGCGCCACAGCCGCAGCGGTGCGCCCAGCCAAATCTACCGGGCCCTCAATCTGGAAATCAATTTTGACAGAAGATCGATTCATCTGAATGGTGTCCAGATTCATCTGACCCAGATTGAATACCAGCTGCTTACGCTGTTGGCTGAAAATGCCGGGCGCGTGCTGACCTACAATGCTATCCTGCGGCACATCTGGGGGCCGTATGCCGAGGAGAACAATCAGATTCTGCGGGTGAATATGGCGAACATCCGCCGGAAGATCGAGAAGAATCCCGCCCAGCCTCAATATGTCTTCACCGAGGTGGGCGTGGGCTATCGCATTCGGGAAAATGAAAATGGGTAGAGCCGGCTGCAGCCGGCTCTATTCTTGTCCTCCCATGGAACAGAACATCTCCCAGATTTCCTCCGCCGTGCCCCGTCCGCTGAAACGGATCAACACGCCGCCCTCGTACAGCACGCTGAAGTTCCCTCTGGGGGTATCCGTGTCCCCCTGGTCGTCATAGGACTTCATCCGGCTCTTTACAATCTCCAGGTTAAAATCCTCCACGGCGAACACCGGATTGTCGAAGGTCTGCCGATATTCTTCCGGTACGGTCTCCCCATAGGGCACCTCATACAGCCGCTGGTCATAGCTCTCCGTCTCCTCCACATCCACTGTGGCAGGCGGATTCGCTGTCCTCTCCAGATGCAGCGTGATGGAGTCCATTCCCCTGGTCCAGCACAGGGTCAGATTCGGCTCCTGGCTTTCCGTCACACGGTGTCCCTCCTCGAAGGCATATCCTGTCGGAAGAGCCGTGGGGACATAGGCGCCCAGCACGGTGTCCTCCCTGGCCTGGGCCAGCATAAGCTTCTGGGACTGCGGCGGCAATGGACAGCCGTCAACATCCGTTTCAGGGCTTCCCTCCTCTTCCACGGCGCCTCCCTCGGCCCCTGCGCTGTCCTGATTCCCGTTCTTATCCGTGACCGCTTCCTGCTCCGGCAGCATCTGGCCCCTGTCCGCTTCCTGCCCTTCCATCCGCTTGCCGTCTTCCGTCTGACAGGCCTGCTCCCCGCCCTGTCCTGCCTCCGCGGCATCCTCAGCTCCCGCTGCCTCCGGCGCGGCCTCCCCTGTCACCGCATCCTGGGGCATGTCCTCTTCTATGTCTTCCCGGATCTCCTCCATGTACGGCGCGGCATTGCCCCCGGAGGAATCCGCGCTGCCCATCTTCATCTGGGACAGCTGATATCCTCCCCAGCTTGCCGCCCCCGCCACTGCCAGGCACAGCACTGCCGCGGCAGCTCTGGCGCTTCGCCACAGGGGCCTGCGGCAGACCGTCACCCTCCCGTTTCCCGCACAGCGCTCCAGCAGGGCCTGGTCTACATCGGACAGCGCCTCCATCAGCCGCATGGCCCGTTCCGGCTCCTCCCGCCGCAGCTTGCCCTCGAAAGCATGCTTTCCTTCGGAATCGCCATATCCCCTCATATCACCACGCCCTCCTTTTCCAGATATGCCCGCAGCTTGGCCCTGGTGCGGAACAGGGAGGTCTTCACCGTGTTGAGCTTCATGCCGTAGCGCCTGGCGATGTCCCCGTATTCCTCCACGTACCAGTAGC